>JAXDGW010000028.1:0-63458 GCA_034664845.1 Thermoanaerobaculia bacterium
CCCCTGATTCTGTGCGATGGTTTTTTCACACCCGCCCGACCCCGCACGAAATCAGGGGGTCCTTCGACCGTCCTCCGGCACTTCGTGTCCTTCGGCGGCTCAGGATGACAGCGCTGGGGCTTCAACATTCTTCACCACCATCACAAGATCCGAAAATCTCTCCAGAACAAAATCGGGCTTCGAAGCAATCAGCTCTTCTCCGCTCGATGATCCCGTCGCGATGACTGCAACATCCATCCCGCTGTTTCGCGCGGCGCGGACATCGATAGGCATGTCGCCGACGAAGAGCGCCTCGGCGATCGGGCAGCTTGTGGTCTCCAGCGCAAAAAGCACGTGCCGGGAATCCGGCTTGCTCGCACCGGCGAGGTCGGGCCCGACGATCGCGCTGAAATAGGGCGCGAGCTGAAGGAACGTCAGGATCTTCTTCGAGAGCGATGTCCGCTTGTTCGTGCAGACAGCCATGACGACGCCAAGGCTCTGCAACGTCTTCAGCGTCGACTCGACGTCGGCCAGGATCGTCGACTTCTCGCAGCAGATCTCGTCGTATCGGGACTCGAACCCGTCATGTGCGCTCCGCGGCACATCCTCGGTGTCGAACGAGCGCCGCAGCAACATGTCCAGACCGTCGCCAACGGAGCCGCGAATATGCGAGATGCTCAGCTCGCCGAGGCCATGCTCGCGCCGCGCAAAGTTCACCGCCTCGGCCAGCGCAGCGTACGAATCGACGAGCGTTCCGTCGAGGTCGAAGAGGACGGCGCGGTAACGAAGCGGTGGCAAGGCCATTCGGGGAGGCGGATTCTATCGCCGCGCTCGGGCCGGACGTGGAGAATGGCCGGATGAAACTCGCGCTGGCTGCGCTCCTCCTTTTCGCCGTTCCTCTTTTTGCCGCCGATGGCAAAGTGTCCATCGCTCTCGAGCCCCTCGGCGATTCGGTAGACGGCGTCGCCACGCGCATCAGCTACCGCTTCACCGTCCCGACCGATGCGCCGTCCGGCGTGCCGCTGGTGCTCACCGGCTCGATCTCGCAAAACGGCGCAGTCGTCAAACGCTTTCGCTATCCCGTTCTGCCGTCGACGACCAGTCCGATCACATCGATCCAGACCTTGCAGCCGGGCGCCGCCGAGATCGATGCGCGCCTCATGGTGCCGCTCGAAGAACAGACTCCTGTGATTCTGGCGAAGGCGGCGCAGACGTTCACGATCGCGGCGACGGGCAAACCGTACGTTGCTCGCGAAGGCGACAGCGCCGAGGCGATCCTCGCCGAGGGAGTTGTGCCGGAGGGAAGCGGCGCGGTGAAGATCGTTCCGCCGCGCCGCGACGTCGCGCCGAACCTCTTCATCGTCGAAGTCGAAGTCGTTCCGCCGGTGACGCGCGTCGAGTTTTGGGTTGATGGCAAGAAGATCATGGCCCGCAACGGTCCGCCCTACCGCGCGGAACTCGACCTCGGAGCGCTGCCCAAGCGCGTTGAAGTGCGCGCCATCGGCTACGACGCGCAGGGCCGGTATGTCGACGCCGATGCGTTCGTCGTCAACGAGCACGAGACGCCGCTCGAAGTGAAGATAACGCGCACCGTCACGCCTGACGGCGTGTCGCATTTCAAACTGAGCGTGCAGAACCCGAAAGCGACCGTGGTCAAGTCGGCGGTGTTCTTCGCTGGACAGAAAAAGATTCACGAATGGAGCGGCCCGCCATACGCGCTGGACCTGCCGGCGGCAGCGCTGAAGGGCGCTGAGTTCGTGCGCGCGTCGGTGCTCGACGATACGAACTACGAAGCGAGCGATCTCCTTTTTCTCAACGGCGACCGCTTCTCGGAAGAGATCGAAGTGAATCTCGTCGAGCTACCGGTCATGGTGACCGATCACGCCGGCCTGCCGATCACGGATCTCAAGCAGCCGGATTTCACGGTGCTGGAAAACGGCAAGCCGCAGAAGATCACGACGTTCAACTATGCCTCGAACCTGCCGATCGCCGCCGGCGTGCTGATCGACCATTCCGGCAGCATGAAGCCGCGCATGGACCGGGCGAAGGCAGCCGCGCTGGAGTTCTTCAAGCGGATCATGAAAGGCGGCGACCGAGCCTTCGCCACCGGATTCGCGTTCGACGCGGTCTCATCGGCGCCGTTCGTCACCGACGTGTCGTCACTCGAACAGCAGGTGAAAGCGATACCCGAGGCGAGCGGAGGAACATCGCTGTACGACGCCATCGTCACTGGCCTTTACCGCTTCCGCACGCTGCAGGGGCGCAAGGCGCTGATCATCCTCACCGACGGCGAAGACACGACCTCGCGCACCAGCTACGACGAGATGCTGACGTATGCCCGATCCGCTCGCGTGCCGCTCTACTTCATCGGCGTCGGCATGGGCCTTTTCGACGTGGGCGGCACGTCGAAGATGAAGTCGCTGGCCGCGGAGACCGGCGGCATCGCCTACTTCATCCGCGACATCAAAGACCTCGGCGACACCTACACGCAGCTGGAGAAGGACCTTCGCTCGCAATACCTGATCGCGTACAACGCCCAGACTACGAAGAAGGATCGTGCCTACCGGAAGATCGATGTCACGGTGAGCCGGCCGAATACGACGGTGCGGACGATCCGCGGATTCATCCCGTGATCCGCCGGCTTGCTGCCGCCGCGCTTGCCCTTGCGATCGCGTGCGCGCCTGGCCCGCGTCCGCGCGACCGCGAGGGGAGGCCGGTCGATGTCGATCTTCGCGGCGCACCTGTGACGCTGTTGCACTTCTGGGCCGCCTGGTGCGGTCCCTGCCGCGAAGAATTGCCGCAGTTCGTTGCGTTTGCGGCAGCGCATCATTTGCGCGTCGTCGCGATCTCCCAGGATCGCGATTTCGCGACAGCGGACCATTACCTCCACGAACACGGCATCCAACTTGAGACGTTGTTGGACGATCGCGGACAGTTCGGGAGGAAGCATCACGTTCGGGTGATTCCCACCACGATCGCGTTCGACGCCAATGGGAACGTCATCGATCGTTTCGATCAATCGGTCGATTGGAGCGATCCGGCGATTGCGCGAAGGGTGCTGAGTCAGAAATCAGAGACTAGAGATCAGAGATAAGAAATGCCGTTCTGATCTCTGATCTCTGATCACTACTGTCCCTATGCAGCGAAACTGGTCGGCGCACGAAAGCGTTCGCACCCGGTGATCGCCTTGATAGCTGGCGACGATCCGCTGAAACGTGGTCCACGGCAGAAAATCCATGACTTGCGCAAACAGGTCCTGCCGACATGCATCCGTTTTCCTCGGGAGCCGCTCCCGAGTCCTACGCCAAACCCCTTCACGCGCAAGTTCAAATCGACACCACCGATTCCATCCCCTAACGCTCACTCCTACTTCTACTTACGGCTGTGACCATGCAAGTTAACCGGACAGTAGTGAATCTCTGATCTCTGATCTCTTGTCTCTGCTCCCTGATCTCTGCTCTCACGGATACATGCGCCTATACGACGACGCGATCATCACCACGTGCTTCACGTACGTTCGCGTCTCGCGGAACGGGATCGATTCGATGAACTCGTCCATCGGTTTCGATGGCGCGGCGCGGCGCCACTGCTGCACGCGTCCCTGGCCGGCGTTGTACGACGCGATGGCCAGATCGTCGCTCCCGTTGAAAAGGTTTACGAGCCCTTTGAAGTGTGCGGTGCCGAGGCGGATGTTGGTTTCGGGATTGTCGAGCTTTGGCGAAATGTGAAAGCGGCCGGCCAGCTCCTTGCCGGTGGCGGGCATGAGCTGCATCAGGCCCGTCGCGCCGACGGAGGATTTCGCTCTGGCGTTGAAGTAGCTCTCCTGATGGATCAGCCCCATGACCGTGAACGGATCGAGGCCGTTCTTCTTCGAGTAGTTGCGGATCCAGTCGTCGTACTTCAGCGGGTAGTACATCTTCAAAAAGTACGAAGGGACGGAATCCTGCTCGACGGTGGCCAGCGCCGGAAACGCCGCGCGCAAGGTTTTCAGCGTGTCATTCGTGTTGCCCGATGCGTGGTAGATCTCGGCCAGTAAGGCGTCGGCATACGGCTGGTTGGCGCGAGTGCGATTCCGGTCGATCTCCGCTTGTGCATCGCGAAAGTCGGTTAGCGCGGTCAGCTCGTACCCGAGGCGAAGGGCTTGCGGCATGTTCTGCTCGGCGGTATCGCGCCAGTCCGGCCGGTTCGTCGTCAGCGGATTCACATTCGTCGCCGGCCGTTTCGCTCCGCGCTTCTCCGACTCAATGGCGTAGATGTCGTCGTACGGAGCCGAGGCCAGGTTCTGATACGTCGCAGCGGCGTTCGCTTTTCTGCCGAGGCGGTCGTCGCAGCGCGCCAGCCAGTACATCGCCTGCCGCTTCACGTTCGGGCTGCGGTACGAGTCGCGGACGAACGCCAGCAGCGCGACCGCGCCCTTGAGATCGCCGCGCTCGTACGCGGCCCAGGCCTTGTCCCAGAAATGCTGCAGACCGGCGTCCTGCGATGGATCGACCTTCACCAGCTTGACGACGAGCTCCTGTTCATACGCATCCTGATTCTTCGCCTCGGCAGCAGCGATGAGTCTGTTCAGGACGTCGATGCGAACTTCGTCGGCGAGCGGCAGCGAGAGCAGATCCTTGAGCCGCTCCGAGGCCAGCCGGTCGTATTCGTCCTTCTTCGCTTTCTTCGCCAGATCGACGAGCTGGACGTTCTTCTTGACGTTCTTGAATCGCGGTTTCTTCTTGCCGCCCTTCAGGTTGATCGTGCCCACCTGCTGCTTGACGACGATGGTTTTCGTGACCATCGGATTGATCGACGCCGATAGCAGGCGGTAGTTCTGCGATGCCGTGAAAATCGCCGGGATGGCGACGCGGTACGCACCGGAGGCGAGCGGATCGAGAACCTTGCTGGACTCGTCATATCGATGCAGTTGATTGAGCGCCAGCCCGCGATTGAGCTGCACCGGTTGCCGCAAGTCGCCCGGCAGATCGGCGGTTTGGAGTGCGGTCAATTCGTCGAACGCATGCTGCGGATCACCGTCGCGAAGAAGCGAGACCGCGCGATCGAGGCGCTCGGCGCTCGTGAGCTTCAGCGGCGATTCCGCCGGCAATCCTGCAATGGCGCGCGAAAGCTCGATCGCCGCCGGGGCCTGTGGAGCGCGAGGATTCCTGATGGCGATGTTGCGCGCGGCGTAGAGCATCGACGCCACGTCGCCGCGTGCGAAACTCGATTCGATCGCGTTCCATCGCGCCGTGGCGCCGACATTCGAATCGCCTGCATTCGCAGCCACGTTCGCAAAGACCTCGGCCGCATGACGCCAGTCGCCGGCAGACTTGTACAGTGCCCCCAGGCTCGATCCCGCATCGGCGCGAAGAACGAAGGCCGGATTTCGCCGCCAGAGTGTGGCCATGGCCGCTCGAGCGTGCGGCTGGTCTCCTGCTAGTTGATATGCGCCAGCGAGATAGAAGAGCCGGTACTCCTCCACCGCGCGGCGTCCGAAGTGGAAGGATGAGAGCTGGTTCACCGCCTCCGCGCCGTTGCCCTTCCGGAAAGCCTCGAGTCCCGCGACGAACGCCGGCCGCAGCTTCTCCAGATCTGGCGGAGCCTCCGGTTTCGCCGGCACGACGAACTCCCGATTCTTCGCCCGTGGCTGCCGCACCACCAGAAACGTGACGACCGCCAGCACAGGAACCAGCACCGCCGCAACCACGACCACCCATCGACGTCGAGCCCGCATCAAGTGGCGTCCGCTGCGAAAAGTGGGCCGTGAGAAAAACCATCAACCACAGAGGCGCAGAGGATACAGAGGTTTTCTCTGTGCTCTTTGTGCCTCTGTGGTTAATGATTTGGGAGTAGAGGAGAACTACAGCCCCAACGCGCTCGCGTCCCCATCCGCCAGAATCCGCACCAGCTCATCGTAGAAATAGTTCGATGATTTGCGCACATCGTCGGTGATGCGCTCGTCGTACATCTGGCGGCTGCGGTCGATGTCTTCTTTGAGGCGCTCGTAGAGGTCTTTGTTCTTGCGGCCAGCGTCCACTTTCGGCTCGTTGTAGAGCTTGATCTCGGAGACGAGGAGGCGGGCGAAGCGGCGGGCCTCGTCGTGTTTCTTCGAGTCGCCCACGGCGGGGCCGGCGTTTGGTGCGTTGGCGCGGGTGAAGTTCGCCGGAGGGATGTACTGCGTGCTAGGCCGTTCCTCGCGCTCGTGGGCGGGCGAGGGTGCGGGCGGGGGCGGGGGCGGGGGAGCGGCTGGGCGCGGCGCTTCGATTCCGGGAATCGCCGTCGTCATGAACGACGCGGTGGATGGCGATGACCCGGTTCCAAAGTCGGTTTCCGGCATCGAGAAGGCCGGTTTCGACGGCGTCATCATCTCGCGCAGTTGCGCGGCTGAAACGGCGACGGTCGTGTCGGGCGATGACTCCAGCTCCAGTACGGGTGGAGACGGACGCGGCGTCGGTGCCGGCGGTGGCGCAGCGGGTTTCGGGGCAGCCGGCGGAGGCTGTGTGAGCGCACGTTGCGGTGCGGTCGGGGCGGTGTGCGGCAAATCAGCGCCTGCCTCGGAATCGTTGAGGCTTGGCGACGGGATCTTCTTGCGGATCGTGAGCGTGTCGATCATGAGGCCCGTCGTGAAGACGAGCAGCTCGATCGACGACGAGTCGAACTTCGCCGTGTCCGCATCCGTGGCATCGACGTAGACGGCCGCGGCAACCTTGTCCTTGATCACCATCGGCACGAGGATGGCGCGCGAAGAGGCGGGGACGCCGAGGCGGGTGGAGAGGTTGGCGCCGTCCCAGAGGACGACCTCTTCGTTGCGGAGAACGCGGTCCAGCTCGGGAATCAAACCGGGAGCGGCGTTGAAGCGCTTCACCGTTTCGTCGTTGCCGCCGGCGGCTGAGAAACCGACGCCCTTCCAGCCGCTGAACGTTTCGCCGCGCAGGATCAGCATCGCAGCGCGCGAGCCGAAGGCGAGGCATTGCTCGAGCAGCGCGTTGAGGATGTCGACCTGCGACTTTCCTTTCTCCACGGCTTGCACGCCGCGCTTGACGCGCGAGGCGTCGCCGCCCGACGGTGCGGCACTGACAACCGGCGCCGGCTGCGCTGCGACGATGCTCTCCTCGAGCTCGCCGATCGACTTCTGAATGTGCGGCAGGAAGGAGACGGCGTTGACGTCTGCCTGCACGCTCTGGAGCGCCGCGCGGAGCTGTGAGTCAACGACCTCGCGGACGTCTTCGATGGAGGAGCGGATCTCGCCCACCAGCTTCTCCATCGCGTCGCGGACATGCGCCTCGATCGAGCCCGCGACCTCGTCACCCCTCACAGCCATGCTTCCTCCAAATGCTGAACGTTGAATAACCCCTGCAAAACGCGCGGATTATAGCGCGAGAACGTGTGCTACTTTGGTAGCGATGCGACGCCTCCTCATCCTGGTCAGTCTCGCCGCCGTCTCGTGCGGCGGCGGAAACGCCGTCGACAACTCCCACGAATGGCTGCACGTACTCCGCCACAAGCAGGCCGCGCAGGCGCCGAATGCGCCCACGCAGGCCAAGCAGGTCTACGCCGATTCCCTCGGCGCGTTCGTCCGCACGCACCCTACGCACAGCCGCGCCCGCGAGGTTTACGAGCACATCCAGAACGACTTCGCGCACGAGCTGGCGTCGCTCGGCCGCTACCAGGATGCGATTCGAATCTATCGCGCCGTCCTGGCGCACGATCCCCAGAATGCCGTGGCGCTGCGCGGCCTCGGCGATGCGATGGATCACCTCGCCGTGTCGCGCGAAAAGCTGCTGGCGTTGCAGAAAGGGATGTCGCAGCACGACGTCGCCAAGCTCCTCGGCAAGCCCATTCCCGGCTGGCAGCTTCGTACCGAACGTCCCGACACGACGATCGAGTCGTGGTACTACCGGCGGGTTGACGGCGGCATCGCCGGCGTCTACTTCCGCGACGGCGCACTCTTCGCAGCAGAAGAAAATTCGCAGGCGAAAGTGGCGCCGTTGATGTGAAGCAGAGATCAGAGACAAGAGATTAGAGATCAGGACAGCCCAGGAATCACTGCGTCCCCTGATCTCTGATCTCTCGTCTCTGATCTCTGACTCTACGGAATCGCGCCCCCACCCCCTTCGTTCAACATCCGGCATGCCCATTTACGAGTACCAATGCACGAAGTGCAACGACAAAACGGAAGTCATCCAGAAGTTCAGCGATCCTCCGTACGCGGTCTGCGACAAGTGCGGCGGTGACGTCCGAAAGCTGATGTCCGCGCCGGCCATCCAGTTCAAAGGCTCAGGCTTCTACAAGACCGACTACGCCAGCGCCGCATCGAAAGCGGATTCGAAAGCGGGCGCGGCGTCGGACTCGAAGGGCGATTCGAAGGGCGATTCAAAATCCGAATCGAAGTCGGATGGAAAGAGCGAAGGATCGAGCGAGAGCAAATCGTCCGAGTCGAAGAGCGAAGCGAAGTCTGAGACTAAGAGCGAGACAAAGTCCGAAACCAAATCGGAATCAAAGAGCGAGACGAAATCAGAATCGAAGCCGGCGGCGAAAAGCGACGGCTAAACGAAATGGGAAAAGCCCGGGAACTGAAACTGCGCGCCGACTCGATGCTTGAGGAGGTCTTCCGGTCTCTGTTCGAAGAGATCGATACGGAGAAGATCCGCCGCGACGTCGCCGCGCTGCAGGCCAGCACTCCCGATTTCCATTCCCGTGACCACGCCCGTCTCCTGGTGCGGCGCACCGCCCTCCGCTGCGCCGCCGCAGGCGCGGTTTCAGGATTGCCGAGCGGTCTGATCGCCATCGGTACGCTCGGCGCGGAGCTGGCCTTTCTCGTCTTCCAGCAGTTTCGCCTCATCCTCGGCATTGCCACCGTGTATGGCCACGAGCCGACGCAGCGGGAGCGATTCGCCGAGGCGATGTCGTGTTTCGCATACGCCTCGGGAGTCGGCATCGGCAAGCAGGGCATCGCCGTGATGCTCGAATCGGCCACGCTCGACGGCGGCATGATCGCCGAAAAGATCGGCGCGAATTTCTTCCGCGACCGTCTAGCCAAAGCGATTCCGTTCGTCGGTGCCGTTTCCGGCGGTGCGCTCAATTACGTTTCCGTCCGGGCCCTCGGCCGTGCCGCGATCAAGTTTTACGAATCGCAGATCGACACCGTCGTCGCGGACGAGATCTGGGCCGAAGGCGATCGCGAGCACGCGTGAGACCAGCCTCGTGCAAAAAATCGCGCGCCAGCGATTTCGGCGGAATGTGCCGCGAAGCATCGCCGTTTGAGCGCGATAACCAAGCATGAGCAAGTACGCGATGGATTCGACGACAGAAGTCCGCTCTCCGATTTTCGAGCGTCGCCGACTTCGCCGTATCCGCATGATCGTCGAGCTCACACTCAACCTCATCGGCAGCGATATGACCGTCTCGCACCGCGAAGCGCGATGCCTCGTACGCTGCGCCCGCAAAGCAATCCTGGAGCTTCATCCCGGCTTCCAGCAACGCTACGAACGAATCGTCCGCCCCTACTTCGAGCGCCTCCTGGCCTCCCGCTGGCCGCACGAACAAGCCCTCGACGACGACTCCTGCGACGTCGTGAACTAGCGGTCCCTCGCGCCGAAAAACCCCGCTGTCATTCCGAGCGGGCGGGGGTGTGGTGGGCGAGGAATCCCCCGCCCACGCAGCATGACTCGATCAATCGCGAGGTTGAAGATTGCGCGTTGCGATGACCTTGCCGAAGATCGAGTGTCGCTGCGTCGGCAGGGGATTCCTCGCCCCCCACACCCCCGCCCGCTCGGAATGACAAGTTCCCTACGGCGTCTTCGGCACCAACACCCAATCCGTTTTCGCGCGAGCGCTCTCGTTCCCGCTCTTATCAACGGACACCACCTCGTAGTAGTACGAGATGCCGTGGTTGACGGTGGTGTCGCGGTAGTTGGTCACGGTGATGGCCTGCGGCGTGAGCGGAATGGTCCCAGCCACGCGCAACACTTCGATCCCTGTCCCCTCGGTGCGATAAATCTTGTAGCCGGCAAGATCGGGTGCGTCGACCGAATCCCACACCAGCCGCACGGCTCCCGTTTCGACGAGAGCGGTGAGCGTGGCCGGAGGCGACGGCGGAACGAGATCCTTGAACGTGGCGCTGGCGACTGCTGATGGCTCGCTCTCGACACGAGGCGAGCCCGGCGCCGCAGCGGCCGTCACGAAATAGTCGTGCTGGCCGTACGGCGGTTGATCGGTATAGCTCGTCGCTGTGATCGGTGAAGCGTTGACCGGCGCCGCGAGATCGTCCACAGGCTGGCCGTGCGCGAAGCGATAGACGTTGTATCCGGCGATCGGAGGATTCTTCGATCCGCTGACCGATTCCTGAGGCGCCGCCCATGTCAGCACGACACCCTCTTTTTTCGCCACAGCGGTTGGCGCTGCCGGCGCCACCGCCACATCCTGCGGAACGACAGCCACGAGGTTCGACAGATCGCCGCTCGCCGATGCCCCCTCGGTCACGACGGCGTAGGTCAGACGAACCGCGCGTCCATCGGCTGTGTGAATCGGCGGCGTGTCCTCGTACGTCAGCCGCGCTCCAGCCGTGGCGGCCGGCAAGTTGGCGCCTTCTATGCTCTCCACCTTCGTTCGTAGCTTGAGAAATGGAGCCGCTGCAAGCGGCGGGATTTTCGCGAAACGTTGGATGGCTTGCTCGGCCGGGGAGGCCGGCGAGAGGCTCTGGGGATCAGTTGCCGCCGGAAGTTCTTCGACCGAGCGCCAGACGATGATTCGCTTGATGCCGGTCATGCTTTTTCCGGCCGTCGTCAGCGATGGGTAGCTCCAGGAGAGAAGAACTTTGGGACCACGCTGTGCTACAAGAAGATCGGTCGTCGCTTTCGGAATCACAGGCACAGGCGGATGCGGATCGCCGCGTTTGCCACAGGCGAGAACCACAAGCGCGAGCAGGACGAACAGTTTCTTCGGCGACATGAATCACGATTCTAACGATGAACGATGAAGGATGAACGATGAACTTTCCGGACGCGCGTTCATCGCTCTTCTTTAATCGCTCAATGTTCTGGAGGCTTCATGTGCGGAATCATCGGATACGCCGGCACGCGTGACGTGGTGCCGGTCCTGATCGGCGGACTGAAAAAACTCGAGTATCGCGGCTACGACAGCGCCGGAATCGCCGTCGTCAACGGCAACAGCGTCGACGTCGTGCGCGCCGAGGGAAAGCTCTCGAATCTCGAGGCGAAGCTGAAGGATCAGCCGCTCTCCGGCACGTTCGGCATGGGCCACACGCGCTGGGCCACGCACGGCAAGCCGAACGAGAACAACGCCCATCCGCACCGCGACTGCACCGGCTCCGTCGTCGTCATCCACAACGGCATCATCGAGAACTTCCTCCCGCTCAAGCAGCGCCTGCAGAAAGCGGGACACGAGTTCAAGACTGAGACCGATACCGAGGTTGTGGCGCATCTCATCGAAGAGAACATGAAGGATGGGACGAAGTTCGTCGACGCAGTGAAGAAGACGCTCAAGGAGCTGGACGGCCACTACGCGCTGGTCATGATCGACGGCAACGAGCCGGGCACGATCATCGCCGCCAAGCAGGGCCCGCCGCTCGTCGTCGGCCTCGGCGAAAACGAGAACATCGTCGCCTCCGACGTCGCGCCGCTGCTCGCTTACACGCGCGACATCATCTATCTCGAAGACGGCGAATACGCGGTGGTCGATCAGAAGAACGTTTCGGTCTTCAACGGGAAAGACGAGAAGGTCGAGCGCACGCCGAAGCGGATTCTCTGGGACGCCGTGATGGCCGAGAAGGAAGGCTACCGGCACTACATGCTCAAGGAGATTCACGAGCAGCCGCGCGCCGTCCGCGACACCTTCACCGGCCGGATGTTCGAGGAATCAGGCGAGATCTTTTTCAACGACCTGCAGTTCACTGCCGAGGATTGGGCGAAGATCAAAAAAGTCCACGTCATCGCCTGCGGCACGTCGTGGCATGCGGGTCTCGTCGGAAAGTTTCTGCTCGAGGATGCGGCGCGGATTCCGATCGAAGTCGATTACGGCTCGGAGTACCGCTATCGCAACCCGATCATCGACGAGAGCACGCTCGTCATCGGCGTGACGCAGTCGGGCGAGACCGCCGACACGATCGCCGGCATGCAGGAAGCGAAAAAACACGGCGCGAAACTGGTCACGATCTGCAACGTGATCGGCGCCGCCGCCACGCGCATGTCGGACGGCGTGATCTATACGAACGCGGGGCCGGAGATCGGCGTGGCGTCGACGAAAGCGTTCACCACGCAACTCACCGCCTTCTACCTTCTCGCGCTCTACATCCGTCAACTGCGCGGCGACGACATCGACGACCGCCGCTACGCCATGCACGAGCTGAGCGTCATCCCGCACAAGATCGAAGACATCCTGGCGAAGCGCGAAAAGCACATCGAAGCGCTCGCCCAGAAGTATTCGAAGTCGCAGGACTTTCTATTCCTCGGCCGCGGCGTTCACTACCCGATCGCGCTGGAAGGAGCGCTCAAGCTCAAGGAGATCTCGTACATCCACGCCGAGGGCTATCCGGCAGGCGAGATGAAACACGGACCGATTGCGCTGATCGACGAGAACCTCCCGGTGGTTGCCATCGCCACCCACTCCCCGGTCTACGACAAGGTCGTCTCGAACCTGCAGGAAGTGAAAGCCCGCGACGGCAAGCTGATCGTGATCTGCGACGAAGGCGACGACGCCGTCAAAGCGCTCGCCGACGATGTGATCGAGATCCCCTGGACCGTCGAGCCGCTCCAGCCGATTCTCTCGGTCGTCCCGACGCAACTGTTGGCTTACTACATCGCGCTGCGTCGTGGGTGTGATGTCGATCAGCCGCGGAATCTGGCGAAGAGCGTGACGGTGGAGTAGGACGCTTTCCAGGCACACGACCGGACGGCGGAAGCGGGATAAAACCGTTTCACGCGGAGCCGCGGAGGCCGCGGAGAAAAAATCAGCCCCGCGCCCTCCGCGTATCCGCGTGAAACCGCTTCTGTTTTTTCGGTGAGAATGCCCTGTGATCTCGCTTCGCTACAACACCCCCTACGACTGGCCCGCCATCCTCAACTTCCTCCGTCCGCGCGCGATCGCGGGCCTGGAAACGATCGAGGACGACGCGTACGTACGCGGTCCGGTGCGCGTGACGCACGATGCGGCACGCAACGCCATCGTCGTCAACGACAAGTCGGAAGCGGAGCGAGTGAGCAGGATCTTCGATATCGATGCCGACATCGCCGCGATCGAGAAACACTTCGCGCGCGACCCGACCCTCGGTCCGCTGATGCGCAAACACCGCGGCATCCGCGTTCCGGGAACGTGGGATCCGTTCGAGATGGCCATTCGCGCCATCGTCGGCCAGCAGATCAGCGTCGCCGGCGCGACGACGCTCATGGCGCGCATCGCGGCAAGACACGGCATCACGCCGATGTCGCTCATGCGCGCCCGCACGAACCCCGGCATGCCGCAGTCGCGCTGGAATTCGATTCGCGGCCTTGCGCGGGGAGTCGCGCGCGGCGAGGTCACGTTCACTCGCGGCGCGACCCTGGAAGAATCAATCGATCGCCTGACGGAGCTGCCGGGCATCGGTCCCTGGACGGCGCACTACATCGCCATGCGCGCCCTCCGCGAGCCTGACGCCTTCCCGCACAGCGACCTCGGACTCCGCAAAGCCGCCGGCATGATCAGCGACCGCGAGCTCTTGGCCCGCGCCGAGGCGTGGCGGCCATATCGGTCATACGCAACGATGCTGCTGTGGCGCAGTTTGTAGGTTTTCATCTGCGGATAAAACGGTAATCTATTGCCCGATGCTGCGCTACACCTACGCCGACACCCCCATCGGCGCAATCCTCATTGCCGGCGACGGGAACGCCATCGTCGAGACGTACTTCGCCGGCGCAAAGCCCAAACCGGATTGGATTCGCGACGACGAGGCACTGCGCGAAGCCGCGGACCAGTTGCACGCCTACTTCGCCGGCGAGCGCTGCACCTTCGATCTGCCGCTTGCGCCGCGCGGAACGGACTTTCAACAATCCGTCTGGAGCGCCCTGCAACAGATACCGTACGGCGAGACCACGACCTACTCCACAATCGCCGAGCGAATCGGACGACCCGCCGCGGTTCGCGCCGTCGGCGCCGCCAACGGCGCCAATCCCATACCGATCGTGATTCCGTGTCACCGCGTCATCGGCGCAAACGGCTCAATGACCGGCTTCGGCGGCGGCATCGATGTGAAGAAGCAGTTGCTGGCACTCGAGTCACGCGTGGCCGGCCGCACCCTCTTTTGAGCTGTGACTGTCGTCCACGTCTCGCATCCATGATCCTCTCCTGATCGGTGGATCACGTGGTCATTCGCCGGCAGACTCCTTTTCCCACGGCAACTCCCACCTTCCCTCGCCCTCATCGAGCTTCGGGAGTGGTACCGGTCTGCCAGCAAGTTTGAGCTGCGTCAGTTCCCACAGCTTCGCGTACTTCCAGAAGGTGTAGTAGACGTGCATGCCGACGGAGATCAGGCCGCGGGTGCCGTCGAGGAAGCCGAGGTTGATGATGAAATCGCGGACGAACTTGGCGATGGGATGGCCGAGGATTCCGAAGAGGTTCGTCGATTTGCCGTCGATGAACATCTGCGCGGCGCCCCAGTTTGCGTAGCGCGTCATCTTGGCGATCATGTGATCGAAGGTGCGAATGTAGTAGTGGTCCATCTTCTGCGCCAGCCGGCCGGTTGCGCCGTCGACGACGAGATCGGCGTGAACGCGCTTGTTCGGATAGCGGGCATGGCCGCGGTGAAAGAGGCGCGTGACACGGTCGCGCTGCAATCCTGAGAAACGAACCGGCTTGCCGAACATGAAGTTGAGCCGGCCGACCGAGTAGGCCCAGAGGTCGAGCGAACCTTCGAGCGTGCGCAGGATCTCGCCGCGCAGCTTCGGTGTGACGCGCTCGTCGGCATCGATGACGAAGATCCAGTCGTGCGCGGCGCGGTCGATGGCGTAGTTCTTCGCCGACGCCGCGCCGAGGTATTCGCGCTGCTCGATGCGGACGCGGGGGAAGCGCTCCCGGACAAACTCGACGGTGCCGTCCTTCGAAAACGAATCGAGCAGATAGATTTCATCGGCCCACTCCACCGAGCGAAGGCAATCCTCGATGAAGGCAGTCTCGTCGAGGGTGTGGATGATGACGGTGACGGGGGTGCGCGGCATGGGCGAGGCGATTGTAGCGTCGCGCATCGGCCCGCGTTCGTTCGCCGACGTGGTGAGAAGCGTCTCACGCGGCGACGCGGAGCCTTTCTCCGCACCTCCGCATCTCCGCGTGAAACCGTTTCCCGTCCTAACCGCCAGCGCGCAGAACTCTCCTTGGGCGCAACGCACGTCGTAAACTTCCTCGATGCGAATCCGCCCCTTTTTCCTTTCCGCCCTCACGCTCGCCGCCTGCGCCCACACGACGACACCACCTCCGCCGCCAGCCTCGAACGCAACGCAGACGCGCGCCTTCATCATGGGCGGACGGCGGGCCGGGACGGAGACGGTAATCGTCAACGGCGCGACGCGAACGATCGATTTCGAATTCAACGACCGAGGACGCGGACCGAAAACACATACCGTGCTGACCAGTGGCGCGAACGCGGTGACGGCGTCGGTGCACACCAGCGGCAACGACTATTTCAAAGTTCCGGTCGATGAGACGTTCGCGGATGGCGCCTGGTCGAACGGCGCAGAGAAGGGAAGTGCGCACACCGCCACACCGGAGTTTTTCGTCTCCATGTACGGTCCGCCCGAGGAGACGGCGGTGCTGGCACGTGCGCTTCTCGCCGCGCCCGAGCATCGTCTGGCATTGCTTCCAGCCGGTGAGGCCTCGATCCGCAAAGTCGGTGAGCTCAATGTGTCGAATGCCGGACGCACGCAACACGTCACCTGCTACGAGATCAGCGGTCTTGGTTTCACGCCGTCGCCTCTCTGGCTCGACGATCACAACGAGCTCTTTGCCTCGGCGTCGTCGTGGTCATCGGTGATTGCCGACGGCTGGGACGCCGTCATTCCGCAGCTCTTGAAATCGCAGGACGGCTGGCGCAATGAGGATGTCTCGCGCCAGGCCGCCCGTCTCATGCGCACGCCCTCGGGCGGCGGCATCGTCATCGCGAACGCGCGCCTCTTCGATCCGGGATCTCTGCGCACGACGCCCGATACGACCATCATCATCCGCGGCAATCGCGTTGTCGCAGTCGGCGCCGGCATCGCCATTCCGGACGGTCTCGAGCGGATCGACGCGGCGGGCCGAACCGTCATTCCTGGCCTCTGGGACATGCACACCCACAACTCCGCCGACGACGGCATTCTCAACATCGCCAACGGCATCACCTCGGTGCGCGATCTCGCCAACGACACCGATTTTCTCCTCGACCTGCGCAAGAAGATCGACAGCGGCGCCGCCATCGGCCCGCGCATCGTGATGGCCGGCATCATCGACGGTCCGGGAAAATTCGCCGGTCCGACCAAGGTGCTGGTCGACACCGAGGAGCAAGCTCGGGAAGCGATCGACAACTACGCGAAGCTCGGCTACGAGCAGATCAAAATCTACAGCTCGGTGCGGCCCGCGCTCGTGCCGTTCATGACACGTCTCGCGCACGAGCGCGGGATGCGCGTCAGCGGACACGTGCCCGCCTTCATGCGCGCCGAGGAGGCCGTTCGCGCCGGCTACGACGAGATCCAGCATGTCAACTTTCTCTTCCTCAACTTCTGGCCGGACATTCAGGACACGCGCACGCCGGTGCGGTTCACAGCGGTAGCGGAGCGTGCGGCGACGCTCGATTTGAAGTCCGCCGAGGTGAAGGCGTTCATTGAGTTGCTGCGCGAGCACAAGACCGTGATCGATCCGACTGTGTCGATCTTCGAAGGGATGTTCGTCGCCCGCAAAGGGACGATGTCGCCGAGTTACGCAGCGGTCGCGGACCGGCTGCCGCCGCAGGTGCGCCGCGGATTTCTCACCGGCGGTCTGCCGGTGCCCGACGGCATGGACCAGCGTTTTCGCGACTCGTTCCGCAACCTCCTGGCGATGGTGAAAACGCTGTATGACGCGCACATCCCGATCGTGGCCGGCACCGACGCCATGGCCGGCTACTCGCTGCAACGCGAGCTTGAGCTATACGTCGAGGCAGGGATTCCGCCCGCCGAGGTGCTGCGCATCGCCACGCTGGGTGCGGCGACCGTGATGAAGCATGACGATCAACTCGGCACGGTCGCACCGGGCAAACTGGCCGACCTCGACATCGTCGACGGCGATCCCTCCATGAACATCAGCGATCTGCGGCGGGTGGTTACGGTGATTAAGGATGGGAAGGTGTTTGATCCGAAGGCGCGCTGAGCCAACTTACGCCTCTTACGCCAAACTTTCGCCTTGTTACGCTTGACTTTCGCGTTGTTACCGCCTACATTGTCCTTTCTACGAGGCGGAAATGACGTATCTGACCGAACGACAGCGCGACATTCTGCAGTTCATCCGGGATTGCCAACGGGAGCGTGGGGTAGCGCCGACACACCGTGAGATCTGCGATCACTTCGGCTTCTCGTCCTACGGCACGGTCTACAAACACCTCTCCTTGCTCCAGAAGAAGGGACTGATCCGGCGCGACTGGAACCAGAAGCGCGGCGTCGAGCTCGTCGAGAACGACGACAAGCCCGCCTCGGCCACCGCGTCAGGAGTTCTCGAGTTGCCGTTGTTCGGGTACATCGCCGCCGGCCCGCCGCTCGACGTCGAGATCTCGAACGAGACGATCACGGTACCGGAGCGCCTCACCAGCCGCGGCGAAAACTACGTGCTCAAAGTGAAGGGCGACTCGATGATCGACGACGGGATCATGGATGGCGACTACGTCATCATCGCCCGCCGCGAGCGCGCCGAGAACGGCGAGATGGTCGTCGCCAACGTCAGCGGCGAAGTCACCCTCAAGCGCTTCTACCACGAAGGCGAAAAGGTTCGCCTCCAGCCAGCCAACTCAATGATGCATCCGATTTACGCCTCTGCCCGCGACGTCGCGGTTCAGGGAGTGGTCGTCGGTCTGATGCGCCGTTTCTGATCGCGAAAGTGAGGAAGCACCATGGATCTCGTACTCAAACTTCGTGAAGTCCGCCGCCTCAAGGGCCTGAGCCAGAAGGACGTCGCCCGCATGTCCGGCGTCGGCGAGAAGACCATCAGCTCGTTCGAGACGGGCGAGCGCGTCGGCTCGATGAAACTCGCGCAGCTCAAACGGCTGCTGGCGGTTTATGACATGACCGAGGCCGACTTCTTCGGCGGCGGCGTGGAGAAGAAAATCGCCCCGTGGGAGCTCGATCAGGACCAGTTCGCCACCGCCCGCATGCTCGATGAGCTTCAAGCGCTGCCGAAGCCGTCGCAGCGAAATCTACTGGCAAAGTTCCAGCTCATGATCGACACGATCTCGGACGTTCACGAGCCGAGAGACAAGCGGCCACGCTACTTTCGCGACGATCCTAACTGGCAGATGATGGCCTCTCGCAACTAGGGATGGCGGCGTGGGAAGGACGAAACGCCGGAGTCGCTGCACTTGCGGCTGCTATCTCATTGCGGAACCAGTTGTTTTCGCGTTCCGGCATTTTCATTCGACCGGCCTATTGGCGAACTGAACACGGACGGTAGCGGCGGTATGCGAGAACGTGTTGGCGCGGTGCATGTCGCTCCCTGCGCCTAGCCCACGACGCCCAAGGCGCAAACTTTTGGGGGGCAGTTTGCCGCGCGTCTTGCTGCCATTTCCCGACGTCGATGCGGATGATCTCATCGCATCTTCGACTGCGTTCACGGCGGAGAGCGTGAAAACATCCTTGCCGCGAGCTCACCGGCCGGCCGGTCAATGAGATCATCGTGGCTGGAGGCCGCGCGGGAAATCCAACGCTGCTCCGGATGTTTCGCGAGCGGCTGACCGGCACGAACATGAAAATCTACGAGCTTCTGCAGAAAAAAGAGGCGATGGGGGTGATCGCGAGCGATTCGTCCTCCAGCCCCCACATGAACGTGGCCTCGGTGACCGGCAGACGGGCCACGGTGCCGGGCAAAATCTGTCTATGAGCAGGCGGAGCATTTTCGGGCGCGCGTTTGTCGCCGGCGAGTTGCGCGATGGCGTGGTGATCACGATCGACGACGAACAGATCGCCGATGTGCGGGACGCCGACCATCCGCCGCACGGCAGCGACGTTGCCGAGGGGATAATCGTTCCCGGATTCATCGACGTTCACGTTCACGGCGGCGCCGGCGCGGACTTCATGGATGCGACGGTCGACGCCGTAGCGCGCACGGCGTGCTTTCACGCGTCCGAGGGAACGACGGCGCTGGCGGCGACGACGCTTTCGGCGTCGCCCGAGCATCTGCACGACGCGGTCACGACGCTCGCGCGCGCCTCGCGCGCGAGCACGGGCGGCGCCCAGATCTGCGCAATCCATCTCGAAGGTCCCTACATCAATGTCGCTCGCGCCGGGGCGCAGGATGTTGCATCGATCCGGCCCGCCGACATTCACGAGCTCGCCGCGCTGCTTGCCGAGGCGCCGCATTTGCGCTGGATGATGACGGTGGCGCCAGAGATCGACGGAGTCCGCGCGCTGATAGAGCACTTCAAAGACCGCATCCTTTTTTCGATCGGCCACACCGCTGGGGACTACGCAGACTGCGTCGCCGCGCTGGAGTGGGGAGCATCGCATTTCACGCATCTCTTCAACGCCATGACCGGTTTGGATCATCGCAAGCCGGGTGCGGTCGGCGCGGCGCTGACGTCGATCGATGCAACGGCGGAGCTGATCGCGGACGGCGTTCATGTCCATCCCGCGGTTCTGAGAATGGCCGCGCGGGCGATGCCGCACCGCATCGCGCTGATCACGGATGCCGTTCGCGCCTGCGGGATGCCGGACGGCAAGTACAAACTCTACGAGCACGACATCACCGTCGCCGACGGCGCGGCGCGCCTCGCCAACGGCACACTCGCCGGTAGCGTGTTGACAATGCGCAGGGCCGTGCAGAACATGGTGGAGCTGGCCGGCCTGCCACTCGAACTCGTCCTGCCGCTGGCCACGGAAGTCCCCGCGCGAATCCTGGGCGTCGCCGATCGGAAGGGAAAAATCGCGCCGGGGTACGACGCCGATCTCGTTGTTCTGACCGAGCGATTCGAAGTTGCGGCAACGTATTTGCGAGGAGAGCGGCTGTGAGGTCGCGAAGTCTCGCGGTTGCGCAGCCGCTAAGGGTTTCCCGCGAGACCGCGAAACCTCGCTATTCCGCGACCACACTATGAACTGGGAAACGCTCACCGACTACGACGCTCTTTCCGACCGCGCCGCGGAGATCCTGCTCGCAGCAATCCTCCGCGATCCTCGCATCGTCCTCGGCCTCCCCACCGGGCGCACGCCGATCCGCATGTACGAGCGCGTCGTTGCGGCGTGCGGCCGCGACTACCACTGCTTTCGCGACGTGGTCACATTCAACCTCGACGAGTACGCCGGCATCGAGCGCGATCACCCCGGCAGCTACTTCACATTCATGAAGCACCATCTCTTCGACTTCATCGACATCGAAAAGGCCAACGCCCACATCCCGAATGGAGCCGCGGCGGACCTCGAACAGGAATGCTCGCGATATGAGCGTGCAATCGAAAATGCAGGCGGGCTGGCGCTTACCTTTCTGGGGCTCGGCTCCAACGGCCACATCGCGTTCAACGAGCCGGGAACGCCGTTCGATGCGCGCACCCGAGTCGTGACGCTGACGGAGTCGACGCGGAAGGCGAACGCATCCTTCTTCCCAGAGGGCGACGTCCCGTCGCGAGCGATCACGATGGGCATCGCCACCATTCTGGAGTCGAAAGCCATCGTCCTTCTCGCCAGTGGGTCGAACAAGAAAGCGGCGATCGAACGGCTGCGGTCAGGAGAGATCAGCGAGGAGTTTCCGGCGAGCGCGTTGTGGAAGCATCCCAACGTGACGGTGCTGGTCGCATGAAGGTTGCTGAGTTGGTGGGTGTCGCAGGGTCGCGGTCGCGCAGTCTCGTGGTGAGAAGAGCCACGGACTGAAAGCCGGACTGCGAGACCGCGAGACCCAGCAACCCACCGCCCAGCAACCCTCCATCCCTCAACCCGGCACTGTTCTCGCTCCTGCTCGCCGTTCATGGCTGATGACGCACCAGTCCGGCGACCGATCCTCGGCATTCTGTCGATCGGGCTCCTCTTTTTTCTCTACCGGGTTTTTACCGTCTACACCGTCCGTTCGGGCGAATGTAAACCGAAGCCTGTCGATCCCTCGGTTCGCATCCTGACGCGCGACGAAGCGGGAAGGCTTGTCTCCTTTCCCGAGCGAATCGGTTTTCCGCCGCAGCAAAAGCCGCTTGTCGTCATGACCTACAACATCGAAGGTCACGACGAGCTGTACGACAGCAATCACGCCGCGAAAATCGCGGCGACGATCAAGCAGTTCAAGCCGGACATCGTCGGCCTCCAGGAAGTTCATGACCACACGTGGCAGGTGCGCTTTCGCAATCAGTTCGAGGAGATTCGGAAGCTCACCGGCATGAACGGCTACTACGGCCGCAGCTACCACAGTCTGGGCGGCGACTTCGGGAACGCCATCCTCACGCGAGGCGAGATCGTGTCGGCGGTCGTACACCCGTTGCCGAGTGTGGGCGAGCCGCGCAGCGTGCTCGAATCGGTCATCAAGATCGACGGCGCCACGCTCAACGTCTACGTGGCGCACCTCACCGCCTGGGCCAGCTTCAACTCCAAGAGTCGCGGGGCGCAGCTGGAGTGCCTGGCGAAGCACGTCCGCACGAGCCGGTATCCCTACCTGCTCCTCGGTGATTTCAACGCGCCGCCCGAGACCGCGGAGGTCACGAAATTCGAGAAGGAAGACGCCGCGCAACTCTGCGGACCGGAGATCAAGCTCACGCATCCGTTCCTCGGCCAGCGCATCGATTACATCTTCGCCGACTGGGGATGGCGCGTTTACAGCACTCAAGCTCCCGCCACCGGCGCGTCCGATCACTATCCGGTGATATCCGAACTTTTCTGGAGCCGCAATTGATGAAGAAGACGAAGTGGATCGAGCTCGACAAACGCGGCTCGCACATCGTACGCGTCCCGCTCATCGTGTTCGCCGCGCTTGTGATCGCGGTGGCCGGGCTGACGGTCATGCTCTGGTCTGCAGAGCGAGGGACCGATCCGAAGCTCAACGTGAAAAACGTGGGCGATTTTTCCGCGCTCCTGCCGTCGATCGTCGGGCTTACGCAATCGACGCTCGAGTCTGGCAATCAAATTCAACTGCTCGAGAATGGCGACCAGTTCTTTCCGTTGCTTCTTCGCGATATCGCCGCCGCGAAGCAGAGCGTGCACGTCGAGTCGTACATCTGGTGGAAAGGGGCGATCTGCGCCCAGATCGCCAACGCGCTTGCGTCGAAAGCGCGGCAGGGCGTCGAGGTTCGTTTGCTCGTCGATGCGTCCGGCGGCCACAAGATGGACAAGGATCTGGAGAAGCTGATGATCGACTCCGGCGTCCGTTTCATCCGATTTCATCCCTTCTCCCTCTCCAACCTCGGGCGCATGAACAACCGCGACCATCGCAAGGAGGCCATCATCGACGGGAGGATCGGCTACATCGGCGGATATGGGTTCGCCGAGGAGTGGACGGGGCATGGGCAGGATAAGGATCACTGGCGCGATGCGGGACTGCGGGTCGAAGGTCCGGTCGTCAGCCGGCTGCAGTCGGCATTCGCAGAGAACTGGATCGAAGAGACCGGCGAGATCATGGCGGGTGAAAAATACTTCCCACACCTCGACGCTGTTGGCTCAACCAAAGCGCATCTCGCCTACACGTCGCCGACCGGCGGCGTCTCATCCGTGCAGGTGCTCTATTACCTGGCGATCAAAGCTGCGCGGCACGAGATCATCATTCAGAACCCCTACATGCTGCCCGACGCCGAATCGATGGAGGCTCTTGCGGAGGCGGTCAAACGCGGAGTGGATGTGCGAGTGATGGTGCCTGCGACGACGTCCACCGATAGTCCGGTCGTGCAGCACGCCAGCCATCATCTCTTCGGCGAGTTGCTGAAAGCCGGCGTCAAGATCTTCGAGTACAAGAAGACTCTGCTGCACCAGAAAGTGATGATCGTCGACGGGGTCTGGTCGTGTGTCGGCTCAACGAATTTCGACCGCCGCGCTCTGGAGCTCAATGACGAGGTGAGCATGGGCGTGCTCGATGCCTCCCTTGCCGCGCAACTGAAAGCCGTTTTCGAAGCCGACATGCAATTTGCCGAGGAGCGGCACTTCGAAGAGTGGAAGCACCGCGGACTGTGGCACAAGGCGGAGGATGGCCTGGCGTACGTGGCGAGCTCGCAGTTGTAGTGGCGCGGTTTTGATTGTCATTCCGAACCGCCGGAGCGAAGCGGAGGACGGAGAGGAATCCCCCGGGTCCTTCGGCAGGGGATTCCTCTCCGTGCTTCGCCGGTTCGGAATGACAACGCACGATCCGCGAATCCACTAATCTACCCCCGCACATGGCCACTCTTCCCGCCGAAGGACGCTGGTCGCTCAAGCCGGTCGCTGATGACGACGTCGCGCGTGCTCTGGCCTTTCTGCGACGCGATCCGATGATCAACGTTTATCTGATCTCGCGGATCATCGAGGAGCGGTCTGCATCGACGACGCAGACGGTGGAAGTGCAGCACAACCGCGAGGTCGTCCTCGTCGCCTCGCTCTCCACGAACATCGTCCTGGCCGGCGATTCGTCGCTGCCGCAAGACGTGACCGAGACGGCCATCTCCCTGATCGCCGAGCGGATCCTGACGCGGATGCTGCCGGTGCGCGCCATCATCTCGCCCGCGCACCTCGTGGAGATGCTCTGGACCCGTTTGCGCAACCGCCTCGATCCGCCGACGGTCGTCAGGATGAACCAGCCGGTCTACGCAATCCGCGGCAGGCTCGACTTTCCCGACCTCGGCGAAGCGCGTTACGCGACGTCGCGCGACATCGAGGCGCTCGTTCCGTCGTGCGCAGCGATGCACCGCGAGGAAGTCGGGATTGATCCACTGGAGCGCGACGCCGCCGGCTACCGCGAGCGCGTCCGTGAACTGGTCGAACAGAAGCGCTCGGTGATCCGCGTCGTCAACGGTGGGATCGCCGCGAAGTGCGAGTACTCGGCCGTCACCAACGACATCGTGCAGCTCATGGGCGTCTGGACGAACCCGCCCTTTCGCCGCCACGGCCACGCCCGCGCCCTTCTCCGCGAGGTGTGCGGGCATCTGGCCCGGAAGGGAAAGACGGTCACGCTTTTCGTGAACGATTTCAACCTTCCGGCCATCGCCCTCTACGAGTCCCTCGGCTTCCAGCGCATCGGGATGAATCGCGCCCTCATCTGGTAAACCGGCCAAAAAAAGGGCCTGAACATTGCAAAATCGCCCATCAGCCCGATGGCGCGGCGAGAGGATCGCGCTCCTGGCTGGAGGATCGAAATGTCGGAGATTGGTAGCGTCAAGTGGTTCAACAATGACAAAGGCTTCGGCTTCATCAAACGCGACACCGGTGAAGACGTGTTCGTGCATCACAGCGCCATCCAGGCTCAGGGATACCGGACGCTGAACGAGGGGGAACGCGTCGAGTTCGACGTCAAAGAAGGTCCGAAAGGATTGCAAGCCGAGAACGTCCGCCGCGCCGAAGGCTAACGCAGCGCGTGAGCCGGGCCGGCACAGCCGGCGGTCGTTGGGTTGGCCGCCCTCAGCCACTAGCAGCACTACGAGGCGGAGCCGTCGCCGTACTCGCTAGTGCTCGGTCGGTCCGAACCGCGCCATCATGAAGGCCCCGAGTGTGCCTCCTAGGGCGAGTCCCGGAAGGGCCTGCCACTGCCCTTTGAGCGCAAGCACCAGCGCAGCCAGACCACCGGCAATGAGGATGAGCGTTCGCAACGCGACGTCCTGAAGATCGAATCTCATGATGTGGTGCGGCGATTGGACGCGCCGCGGCTGGCGATTGTACCTGAATGCGGGCGCTGAGCGCGCCCGCGTTCTCGGTTCGTTGCGTGCCGCGTTGTCGGTTGTCCGTCCTCCGAGGTGCTCACGAGATGTTGAGCCCATCTATCACTACGCGCGCAGGTCAATGACGGCGGTGCCGCGATAGCGGCAAAGAGAGGGTAGCGAGGGGTGCGAGCGCTTTTTGCGAGCACCCCTCGTAGTGGTGCGATTTTGAGAATCGTGCCGCGTCAGCGGCACTGGACAATCCGTCGGAGTCACGAATTTGAGAATCGCGCGGCAGGATGTTGAAACGACGATGTGCTGCGATTTCCAATGCCGCTGACGCGGCATGGAGAAGAATCACTCCTCACGAGGGGTGCTCGCAGAAAACGCTCGCACCCCTCGCTATCCTCTTCCAGCCGCTAACGCGGCACAGACTGCACTCGCTGCTGTCCTGCTGCTTCATGACTCATCGACGAGCCAACGCGCGAAGCGCAACTAACTGACAACCGACAACGCGCGCAGGGCAATGACGGCGGTGCCGCCGATAGCGGCAAAGAGAGAGTAGCGAGGAGTGCGAACGTTCTTTGCGAGCACCTCTCGTAGTCCGCCCGTCGGAATCACGAATTTGAGAATCGCGCGGCATAGGATGTTGAAACGACGACGTGCTGCGATGTGCTGCGATTTCCAATGCCGCTGACGCGGCATCGAGAAGAATCACTTCTTACGAGGGGTGCTCGCAAAAAGCGCTCGCACCCCTCGCTATCCTCTTCCAGCCGCTAACGCGGCACAGACTGCGTTCGGTGCTGTCCTGCTGCTTCATGACATCGACGAGCCAACGCGCGAAGCGCAATCAACCGACAACGGACAACGCGCGGCCGCCAGGGCCGCGCAATAATTCACATTCTCAAAGGCACTGGAATCCCCAGCAACTCCAACGCCCCCGCCATCGTTCTTCGGAACACCTCGGCGCACACGGCGCGGCGCTGGCGTTCGTCGGCGTCCTTCTCATTGAGGATCGGGTACTTGTGGTAGAAACTGTTGAACTTCTGCGCGAGCTCGAAAAGGTCGTGCGTGATGATCGACAGCTCCAGTGCGTCGGTCGCGCGGCGGATTGCGGCCGGCAGTTCGGCGCTCAAGCGCACCAGCTCCCACATCTCGTCCGTGAGGCCTTCGTTGAGGGTGAGCGCGTCGAGCGAGGCATCGTCCAGCCGCGCGTCGACGCCGCGCTCGATCATCTTGCGGAAGATGTTCTCGACGCGGACGACCGAGTACTGCAGATAGGGCCCGGAATCGCCCTCGAACGTCAGCGCTTCGTTGAAATCGAAGGCGATGACTTTGTTGCGGCCGTACTTGAGCATGAAGTAGCGGAGCGCCGCGACGGCGATCTCGTGTCCGAGTTGCTCGATCTCAGCGTTAGTCAACCCTTCGCCTCGGCCCTCGCGCACCGACTCGGCGGCCTTCGTCTGGAGCGCATCGATCAGATCGTCCGCCTTGACGCCCAGGCCCTTGCGGCCTGACATCTCCAGATACGGCTTCTTCGAGTCTTCGTCGGAAACGTCGATGCCGAGGGCTTTAGCGGTGGCGGGGGTGAGCGCGACCATCTCGTAGGAAAAGTGAATCGAGCTCTCCGCGTCGCGCGCGTGACCGAGCTGGCGGACGCCTTCCTTCACCACCTTCTGCAGATACGCCTGGCGGACGTCGATGACGTTGACCACTTTCTTTGCGCCGCCGAAGTGTGGCGCGTCGGCGGAACCGTCGTCACCGCTTGTCGTCTCCCACAGCACGTGGCCGTCCGCATACGTCGTGAACTTTCGATAGTTGAAGGTGCGATCGAGCAGGCCGAACTTCCAGAGCTGGTAGGCGATGTCTTTGCCCGTGTAGGTGACCGTGCCATTGGAGCGGACGAGGATCTTGTCCGGCTCGTTCATCCCTTCGAACTCGGCGGATTCGTCGAGCTTCATCACCCAGCAGTCTTTGTGTTTCCCTTCCGTCTCTTGAATCACGGCGCCGCTGGCCTTGAGCAACTCGAAGGCTCGGTCCCAGAAATGCAGCGAGATGATGTCGCTCTCTTTCGGCAGCAGGTCGTACGTGATGCCGAGCCGCAGCATCGTGGCGATGTGGAGCTTGACGATGGCGCGGGCAATCGTCGAGGCGAATTCGAACGCCTCTCCCTCGTGCTTCTCGATCTCGTGCAGCGTGTCGCGCCGCCACTGCTGCGCCTCGGGATGCGCCGCGTAGTAGCTGGCCATCTTCGAGTAGACATCCCAGCAGTAGTAATCGAAGCGGACGTTGGGATCGTCGATCATCGCCTTCACCTCGACCAGCGACTTCGGCTCGAGGTGCTGAAAGGCGACGACGACGTCGGCCACCTGCACGCCGGTGTCGTCGATGTAGTTCTGCGTCTCCACGCGGTCGCCGAGCCACTTCATGCAGCGGACGAGCGTGTCGCCGAGGATTGCGTTGCGAAGGTGGCCGATGTGGGCGGCTTTGTTGGGATTGATGTTCGTATGCTCGACGATGACGCGCTCGCCGGTCGCTGCCGCCGGCGTCATGACGCTGCGAATGTGCGCCGCCGTGAATGCGCCGCGGTCGAGTCGAAAGTTGAGGTAGCCGGCGCCTTCGACCGTCACCGACTGGACGAACATCGGCAGCTTCAGCCCATCAACCATCGCCTCCGCCAGCTCGCGCGGTTTTCGTTTCAGCGCTTTGGCCAGCTCGAGGCAAATCGGCGTGGCCAGATCGCCCATCGCCAGACGCGGCGGCGATTGCAGAACGACGCGATCGACGGCGTGGCCGAAAAGCGTGAGGACGCGCGACGTGAGGGTTTCAGTCAGTTGCTCGGTTATCTGTTCGAGGATCAAGCGTGCTCCGTTCGTTCCAACAGCGACTCACCCGTCATTTCGGCCGGCTGCTCGATGCCGAGGATTGCCAGAATGGTCGGCGCGACATTCTGCAACGAACCGCCACTGCGAAGCGTTCCATATCGTTTGTGCGGATCGACGAGGATCAGCGGGACAGGATTCGTCGTGTGCGCGGTGTGCGGCTGCCCGGTGGCAGAGTCGAACATCAGCTCGGCGTTCCCGTGATCGGCCGTGATCAGCGCAACGCCGTCGATCTTCTCGACGGCGGCAAGGATGCGATTGACCGCAACGTCGGTGTCGTGTACCGCCTCGATTGCCGCGCTCATCACGCCGGTGTGGCCGACCATGTCGGGATTGGCGATGTTCATGATGATGACGTCGAACTTCTTCGACGCCACCGCCTCGACGACTTTGTCCGCAAGCGCGACGACCGACATCTCCGGTTTGAGATCGTAAGTGGCGACTTTCGGAGAGGGAACGAGGACGCGCTCTTCGCCCGCCGAGGGCTCATCGGAACCGCCGTTGAAGAAAAACGTGACGTGCGCGTACTTCTCGGTCTCGGCGATTCGGAGTTGTTTCAGGCCCGCGTGCGAAAGCACTTCGCCGAGGTGGTTCTTCACTTCCTGCGGAGGGAAGAGCACCGGCAGCGTCCAATCCTCGCGGTAGGAGTTCATCGTGGCGATGCGGACCTTCGGACGCGCGGCGCGATGGAAGCCGTCGAAGTCATCGTCCTTGAACGCAGTGACAATCTGGCGCATCCGGTCCGCGCGGAAGTTGAAGAAGACGACCGCGTCTCCGTCTTCGATCCGCCCCCGGTGCGCTCCCTCGGCTGTCAGCACCGAGACCGGCTCGATGAACTCGTCGGTCACGTTCTGCTCGTAGAAACGATGCACCGTCTCGATCGGATCTTTTGTCTCCGTGCCGACGCCCATCGTCATCAGGTCGTATCCGCGCTGCACGCGGTCCCATCGCTTGTCGCGGTCCATCGTGAAGTAGCGCCCGATGATCGTGGCGATGTGCGCCTGCGGTTTGTCTTTGATGTGCGCCAGAAGACGCTCCAAGTACTTCTCAGCGGACTTCGGCGGCGTGTCGCGTCCGTCGAGAATGGCGTGGACGAAGACATTGTGCGCGCCGAGCGCGATGGCGGCGTCGATGAGACCATGGAGATGCGTCTGCATCGAGTGAACGCCACCGTCGGACAGAAGCCCGACGAGGTGAACGGACTTCGCGTTCTTCGCGATCTCGACCATCGTCGGATTCGCCTCGAGTTCGTGCCGCGACACTGCTTTGCCGATACGAACGATGTCCTGATCCACGATCCGACCGGCACCGATGTTGAGATGGCCGACTTCCGAGTTGCCCATCTGGCCGCGCGGAAGTCCGACTGCGCGTCCGGAAGCATCGAGCGTTGTCCACGAGGATTCGCGGAAGAGCCGATCGAAGCGCGGCGTGTCCGCCTGCGCGATCGCGTTGTACTCCGACTCCCCCCGGCAGCCAAAGCCGTCGAGCACGATCAGAATCAGAAATGGGCGGCCGGGCATCGGAGAATCTCGCTGCCCGCGACCATATCAGAAGGAGTGCGGGCGTCTCGCCCGCGGACACTGGGGCGTCCTCGCCCCAGTGTTGCTGAGCGTAGACCAATGCCACATGCTGCCGATCTGCTCCGCTGGACACCGGCGGAACAAGATCACTGCCAAACAATCAAACAAGCATTCGGGCGAGACGCCCGAATGCCCGCGTGCGAGACGCACGCACTCCTTCGGAAGCACTCTGCTACACTTTCGGCATAGCGTTCAGCACTTGCGGGAGGGGGCGGACCCATGAAGACCTGGGAGTACAAGATCATCAATGTCCGGTCGGAGAATTACTCGATGGATCCGCGGCGTGCCGAGGAGTTGAACCGGCTGGGCGACGACGGATGGGAGCTCGTGAGCATCACCTCCATCAATTTCAAGACCGGAGCGACCGATCACATCGGCATGGTCTTCAAACGTGAGAAGCAGCAGCCACACGCGTAACGCAGCCGCGCGAGGCCACTCCCGCCCCGTCTCTGCTACAGTTCTTCGTAATCAATCGGAGTGAGACCTATGGCCAAGAGAATCCTCCTCGCGGACGACAGCATCACCATCCAGAAAGTCGTCGAGCTCACGTTCTCGGACGGTGATTACGAAGTCATCGCCGTCAACAACGGCGCGAAAGCGATCCAGAAACTGTCCGAGATGCGTCCGGACATCATCCTGTCCGACATCATCATGCCGGAGAAGAACGGCTACGAGGTTTGCGAGTACGTGAAGTCGCATCCCGAATATCGCAACATCCCCGTGATCCTGTTGACGGGAACGTTCGAGCCGTTCGATCCCGACCGCGCCGACAAGGCCGGCTGCGATGCCGTCGTAACCAAGCCGTTCGAATCGCAGAGCCTCATCCACAAGGTGGAAGAGCTCATCCATCAGAGCCAGTCGGCCCCTGCAGCCGCGGAGCCGGAACCGCCTGCCGCTGCTAATTTTTTCGATGACACGCCGTCGTTCAATGCTCCTTCCACGCCGGCGGCCGATCCATTCGCTCACGACAACGACATTTTCTCAGCCCCTCCTGCTTCGACGCCGGCGATGTCTACGGACATGCCGTTCGACGAGCCGGAACCGGCTTTCGGAAACGAGACGCGGGCGCTTCCGCGGATGAGTTTCGAGGAGATGCAGCAGATGGCGAACACTCCGGCGACACCAGCGCATCAGGATGCTCCACCGGAGGCCGAGTCTTCTCCCTGGGATGAGCCGGCGCCGGCGTTCGGCGGCGAGACCCGCGCCTTCCCACGAATGAGTTTCGAAGAGATGCAGCAGATGGCGTCGCCGTCGCAGCCTGCGGCACAAGGTCATGCAGCAGAAAGCCCTGCCTCACCGAGCGATGATGAAGCGCCGAACCCGTTCGATGCGCAGCCTCCCGCTCCGGAGCCGTCGCCGTGGGACGAGCCGAAAGAAGACTCCGGCGCAACACGCGCCTTCCCGTCGATGAGCTTCGATGAGATCCAGAAGATGGCAGTGCAGCCGGAGGCGACTCCTGCTCCATTCGATGAGCCTGCGCCGGAAGCGACACCTGCAGGCGAGGCATCGCCATGGGATGAGCCGCCCGCCGCGTTTGGCGGAGAGACCCGCGCGTTTCCTCGCATGAGCTTCGAAGAGATGGAGAAGATGGCCTCCGCTTCCAAGCAGGCTGCCACGCCGGAACCGGAATGGGCTGCTCCCGAAGATCTTCAGACCGCCGATCCCTTTGCGGAACCGGAACCGGAACCTGAAACGGAATCGCCATTTGCGGCGGAGACGCCTGAGCCGCTTGCAGCCGAGCCGGAATGGTCGCCATCGACGTCAGCGATTTCCGCGGATGCGGACACCGTCAATTCGCAAATCACCGACGTCAACTCTCAGGTCACCGACGTCAACTCGCAGATCACCGATGTCAACCCGCAAATCACCGATTCCGATCTGACCGACGAGCAGGTGGACCGCATCGCCCGCCGTGTGGTGCAACTGATGTCCGACAAGATCGTTCGCGACATCGCCTGGGAAGTGATTCCCGAGCTCGCCGAGATCGTCGTGAAGGAACGGATCAAGCAGCTCGAAGCGGAGGCGTGATTGCGGTTGCGGGGTCTCGCGGTCGGGCAGTTTCGAGGTAACACCGCGCGACGTCGCGACCCGGCATCCCCGCTACCGCGATGAAGATCTACACGAAAACCGGCGATGGCGGCGAGACGTCGCTGTTCGGCGGCGCCCGCGTTCGCAAGGACGACTCGCGAATCGAGACCTACGGTACGGTCGACGAGCTGAACTCGGTGATCGGTGTGGCGCGTGCGGCCTGGCCGTTGTCGCCTTTCGATGCGCAGCTGCACGCCATCCAATCGGACCTCTTCGATATTGGTGCCCACCTGGCGTCGCCCGGCAGTTCGCGCTTCGCAGGACCCGAGGCGGCGCGCATTGCCGCACTCGAGCAGTCGATCGACACGATGGAGTCTGACCTCGCGCCGCTCAAGACATTCATCCTGCCCGGAGGCAGTCTTGCGGCAGCTCATCTTCACGTCGCCCGCACGGTCTGCCGTCGCGCCGAACGCCTCGTCGTCGCATTACGCGATGAGGACGCCGCAACGGTTTCTTCCATCACCTACCTCAACCGCCTGTCGGATTTCCTTTTCGTGGCAGCGCGGTTCGCGAATCACGTTCACGGGGTTCCGGACGTTCCGTGGACGCGCACGTAGAAGATCGTCGCTGCTGCGGGGCCCAGCTTTACATCTTGACAATTGACGGTCGTCTCAGCGCATCATCGGGATATCGACGCCGCGCTCTTTCGCCGCATCGATGGCGATGTCGTATCCCGCATCCGCGTGGCGCATGACGCCCGTGCCGGGGTCCGTCGTCAGCACGCGCTGCAGGCGCTCCGCCGCGGCGTCCGTGCCGTCGGCGAGGACGACCATTCCGGCGTGCAGCGAGTAGCCGATGCCGACGCCGCCGCCGTGGTGGAACGAAACCCACGTCGCGCCGGCGGCGGTGTTGAGCAGCGCGTTCAGAATCGGCCAGTCGGCGATTGCATCCGACCCATCCTTCATCGCCTCGGTCTCGCGATTCGGCGACGCTACCGACCCGGCGTCGAGGTGATCGCGGCCGATGACGATCGGCGCTTTTACTTTGCCGCTGCGCACCAGGTCGTTGAACAACAAGCCCGCTTCGTCACGCTCGCCGTAGCCGAGCCAGCAGATGCGCGCCGGGAGTCCCTGAAACTCGACGCGCTTCTGAGCCATGCGGATCCAGCGATGGAGCGCGGCGTCGTGCGGGAAGAGCTCGAGCAGCGCTTCATCAGTCGCAAACAGGTCGTTCGGATCGCCAGACAGCGCGGCCCAGCGGAACGGACCGCGCCCTTCGCAGAAAAGCGGGCGGATGAAGAGCGGGACGAAGCCGCCGACTTCGAACGCGTCCTTCACGCCGGCTTTGAGCGCCTGCCCGCGCAGGTTGTTGCCGTAGTCGAACGTGATCGCCCCTCGGCGCTGCAGCTCCAGCATGGCCCGCATGTGGCGGGCCATCGTGTCGTACGAAAGCTCGATGTAGGCGTCGGGGCTGCTGTCGCGCATTGCCAGCGCCGCGTCGTACGAAATGCCGGCGGGAACGTAGCCTTGCAGCTCGTCGTGCGCCGAGGTCTGGTCTGTGAGGATGTCGGGGACGATGCCACGCTCGAGCAGCGCTTCGAGCAGCTCGACGGCGTTGGCGACGACGCCGATGGAAACTGCCTCGCCGGCGTCGCGCGCCGCAATCGCGCGCTCGATCGCAGCGCCAAGCGACGGCGCCTGTTCGTCAAGATAGCGCTTGTCGAGTCGGCGTTGAATACGCGTTTCATCTACTTCGGCCACCAGCGCGGTCGCCTCATTCATCGTCGCTGCCAGCGACTGAGCGCCGCCCATCCCACCCAGCCCGGCCGTGACGACGAGCTTGCCGCGGAGCGAGTTGTCGAAGCGCGTTTTGGCGACCGAGGCGAAGCACTCGAACGTGCCCTGGAGAATGCCCTGCGTGCCGATGTAGATCCACGATCCCGCCGTCATCTGGCCGTACATCGTCAGGCCGAGGGCGTCGAGGCGGCGGAACTCGTCCCATGTTGCCCAGTGCGGAACGAGATTGGAGTTGGCGATGAGCACCCGAGGCGCGTTTTCGTGCGTGCGGAAAACACCAACCGGCTTGCCCGACTGGACGAGCAGCGTCTCGTCATTCTTCAGGCGCTTGAGCGTAGCGACGATGGCGTCGAAGCACTCCCAGTTGCGCGCGGCCTTGCCGATGCCGCCATACACGATCAACTCTTCCGGCCTCTCCGCCACCTCGGGGTCGAGGTTGTTCATCAGCATGCGCAGCGCCGCCTCCTGCTGCCAGCCGAGGCAGGAAATGGAAGTGCCGCGCGGGGCGCGAATGACGCGTGCTTCGTTCATGGGTTGATTCTAAAACCATTCAACCACAGAGGCTCAGAGGACACAGAGCTGGCGACCCATTTCTCACGCGAAGCCGCGAACATCGCGAAGAAGAGCATCGCAAACATCAACCCTTCGCGTCTTCGCGCCTTCGCGTGAGTGAGTCTTGTGCTGTGGTTTAGTAGTGCAGAGACCTCTGTGCTCTCTGCGTCTCTGTGGTTGAATGGTTTTCCATGGCCACGAAGAAACAGGAACGCGCCAACGACATCGTCGTCCGCCTCAAGCAGATGTATCCGAAGGCGAAATGCGCCCTCGATTTCACGAACGCCTTCGAGCTGCTGATCGCCACGATTCTCTCCGCGCAATCGACCGACGTCCGCGTCAACATCGTCACCAAATCGCTCTTCCGGAAGTACCCGGACCCGAAGTCGTTCGCCGAGGCAAGTCAGGTCGAGATGGAGCGCGACGTCAAACAGACCGGCTTCTTCCGCAACAAAGCGAAGGCCGTAATCGCTGCCTCGAAAGCGATCGTCGAGCACCACAATGGCGAGGTTCCAAGGACTATGGACGAGCTGACCGCCCTCCCCGGCGTCGGCCGCAAGACCGCGAACGTCGTCCTCTCCAACGCCTTCAAAATCGCCGTCGGCATCGTTGTCGACACTCACGTAACCCGCGTCTCCGCCCGCCTCGGCCTTACCAACAGCGACGATGCGGTGAAGATCGAGCAGGATCTGATCGCGCTGATCCCACAGAAGGAGTGGACGAACTTTTCGCACCGCATCATCGCCCACGGCCGGACGATCTGCATCGCCCGCAAACCGAAATGCGCGCAGTGCGCGCTAAATGAACTGTGTCCCAGTGCGGAGGAGCCGCCGGAGTAGCGCTCACGCAAGGATAGGAAGTCGAGCCGACTATGGAAATGCGTTCCAATACCCGATTTACCAGGCTGAAGGTTGCTTTTTGTGCACTGGCGATCCTTGTTCCCCTGTTGTCGATCGATTTCCTGGGCCTGCTCGGGGCCGGAGACTCGAAAGAATCGCGCGATCGCATACCTATGTCTACAGTGGCGTCGTGGAATAGGCTCGACGCCAACGCCAGACAATTTCTCGACAAAGAGCACGATAACGTCGTCGAGGAGATTCGCCGCCGAATCGAGCACGACCATCTTCTTTTCGCATTGAAGTTCGCACTGGTCGGCGGGATTCTTTATGCGCTCTTACAAGGCGTCCTCGGCCGCGGCGAAGCTCACATCGAACGAAATCCATTCGCGGCATTGATCGTCTGGGCCGCCGTCGTCGCGGCCGCGATCGTAGACCTCCGAACCATGACCAATCAGACCTTCCTGGTCACCCTCGGCGGCTGGGCGCGGCAATACGAAGAGCTCAAAGTCGGCGCAAACGGTGTGGATCTGGCGTGGGAGGCATACTTAGCAAACAACCTTCTCAGTCAGCCGCACTATCCTGCGCTGCGCGTGAGCGGACAAATCCTGACTGCACTCTTGTTTTTATTTAGTGGTTCATTGTTCCTTATACCCAAAAAGAGCGACAACGATCCGGCCACCGCACTGGTAAGTGGCTCTTGTGCGATTCTGAGTATCGGCCTGATGACCGTTGCCGCGATCAGCCTCCGGCCTGCCGGTCTGGCGATTTGGCTATATCTAACGTTTGGTGCCTTGGCCATGCTCCTCGCCGGCGTTCTCGCGTATACGTCAAAGGAGAACTACCGCGCACCGGGCCCTCAAGAGGGAAACGTACCGGCTGAGTCTTAACCGTTCCTGCTGTGGAGCTGGGCCAGGCCGTTTTCAGATCGGTACCGTTTCAACCCATTGGAGCTATCAGTACGAGCCAACCACCGAGGCGGGACGCCTCGTTGGCCGCGGGCGAGACGCCCACACTCCTCCAGCGCATTGTAAGGAGTGCGGTCGTCTCGACCGCGGGCACTCGGGCGTCTCGCCCGAGTGCAGTACGGGCGGAGGTCGAAATTCGTCGACGCTTTTCTTGGAATCACGGCGGATCGTACGTCCCCAACTTCGTCCACGGGCCACACCTCGCAATCCGCCAGAACGTTTTCGCGCCGCCGATGAGGAAGCCGTGTTTGCGGATCGATTCGTGGCCGTACCAGGAGCAGGTTGGCGTGAAGCGGCATTGCACGATGCCGCGAAGCCGCGGTGAGGCGAATACGCGATACACATCGATCGCCGCCACTGTCGCGCGGGCGTCGAAGGCGTAGCGCGGAGGGACGAGCAGGTCGTGCGCGATCCAGGCGGCGACGATCGCGATGAAGATCAGGCGCGTTCGGCTGCTTTTGCCTCGTCCCATAGTCCGTCCATCTGTTCCAGCGTCAGGTCGTCGAGGTTCTGGCCGCCGCTGCGGACCTTGGACTCCATCGCTTCTAAGCGGCGCGTGAATTTACGGTTGGCGGATTGAAGCGCATCCTCGGCGTTCACGTTCAGCTTGCGGGAGATGTTGGCGATCGTGAAGAGGAGATCGCCGAGCTCTTCGTGGACGTTTGATTCGTCGCCAGTACGGATGGCCTCGCGCAACTCGCCGAGCTCTTCATCCACTTTATCGAACACATCCTCGGTGCGGCGCCAATCGAATCCGACGCGCGCCGCTTTTTCCGTCAGCCGCGACGCGCGGAGGAGCGCCGGGAGCGACTGCGGCACGCCGGCCAGCACGCTCTTGTTCTCCGCTTTTCGCTCCTCATTCTTCTGCTTCTCCCAATTGACGAGAACTTCTTCGGCATCGTTGGCTTCGACGTCGCCGAAAACGTGCGGATGGCGCCGAACGAGCTTGTCGTGAATCGCCGTGATGGCGTCGTTGATGTCGAACGATCCTTCTTCGCGCGTCAGCTCGGCGATGAAGACGGCCTGCAGGAGAAAATCGCCCAGCTCTTCCGCCAGCGCGTGACGGTCATCGCGGTCGATGGCATCGATCACCTCGTACGACTCCTCGATGACGAACGGCTTGAGGCTTTCGAGCGTCTGTTTCCGGTCCCAGGGGCAGCCCGTCGGGCCGCGGAGTGTGTGCATCAACTGCACGAGCTCGTCAAAAGAGCGTTTGCGCATGGAACGGCATTCTATGCGCCCGGTTCCTGGTGGTAGCATCTCGGCTCGATTTCTCAGCGCCAATCTCGCATGTCGAATCAGGTTCTGATCGTGGCCTCCGAAGTGGCCGCAAGGACGCCCGCTGAGGTGGCGGCTTCGCTCAGTTTCACGCCGGTCGTGACGGACTCCGCGGAGGAAGCGCTGGCGCTTCTCGACCGCGAGGCGTTTGCGCTCATCGCTGTCGCCGGCGGCGATGACTGGCAGCACGTGCGGGCGGAGGCGGAGCGGAAACAGCCGTCGGCGAGGCTGCTCGAATTGCCGGAGGCGAACGGCGATCATGGCGCCCTGCAGCGGCTGATGATTCAATATCTCGACCGCCGCGTGCGGCCGAAATCGTTCGGCACCGAGGAGAGATACCGCTTCCTTTCCAGCATTCTCGAATCGTTCACCGGCACGCTCGAACTGAAGGAAGTGCTGCGCCGCATCGTCACGATCACGCGGCAGGAATTCGGCGCCGACCGTGCCTGGCTGCTCCATCCGGTGAACGCGCAGGCTGAGTTCGCGAAAGTCCGTTTCGCCGTCAGTGCGCCGGAGTATTCCGTGGAGAACGGCGACTTCGCCTCCACGCTCTCGCTGAAGAATTCGTCGAACCTCATCCAGCGGCTTCTCGATGCCGAGGGGCCGATCGTGGTGATGGAGAACGATTCGGATCTCGACGACGAACAGGCCGCCCTGTTCCAGGTGCGCTCGGAGATCGTCCAGGTGCTCCGTCCGCGCGACGACGAGCCGTGGGCGTTCGGGCTGCACCAGTGCTCGTCGGCGCGCGTGTGGACCGAGGAAGAGATCTCGCTCTTCGCGGAGATCGGCCGCTACGCCACGCTTGCGCTCAACAACACGCTGCTGCACGAGCGCGCCGTGCGCGAGATGGCGAAGGTCAACGCCATCCTCGATCAGATTCCGGAGTCGGCGGCGATCTACGACGCGCAGGGGCGGCTGGAGCGGATGAACGCGGCCGCGCAGCGCGAGCCGGTTTCGCTTTTCGCGAACGATGCCGAGGGGCGCGTGAGGAAGAACCGCCACCGCTACATCGACGGCAGCCCGCTCGAAGCCGACGACCTTCCCTCGATGCGCGCCATCCGCGGCGACATCGTCAAATCGGACTACCTCGTGCACGACGCGCGCAGCGGCGACGACCGCGTTGTCAATCTGAAAGCGGCGCCGATCCGCGACGACCGCAATCACATCATCGGATCGGTCGTGCTGTCGCGGGACGTCACCGACGAGCGGCAGACGGCGGAGCGCGAGGCGTGGCGCCGCCGCCGCGCGGAGTGTCTCGCCAACCTCGGCGTCGACACGGTCACGATGCAGCCATCGTTCGAGGAGCTGGACGATCCGGCGCGCCGCGTCGCCGATGCTGTCGGCGGCACGGCCATGATCTACCTCTATCACTCGCAATCGAGCGAGCTGCACATGGTCGGCATGGCCTCGGTGACCCCGGTCGCCAACGAGGTGCAGCGTTTCCGCGAGCACCTGAACCGCAATCCGTTCCATGCCGGCGAAGGCATTCCGGGAACGGTGTTCCAGATCGGGCGCCCGCTGCTGTACTCGGAGTTCGGCGAGAAGGCATCGACCGATTTCGCGCGCGACGCGACCGAAGCCGAGATCGTTAGCGCGATGAATCAACAGACCCTCATCGCCACGCCGATCGAATCGTACGGTGACCGCATCGGCGCGCTCGTCATCGCCCGCTCGGACGCGCGGCGGAGTTTCGACGCCGAGGATCTCGAATTCGCGCAGGCGGTGGCGGAGCGCATCGGCGCGGCCAGCCACATCCATCGCCTGACGCGCATCTCGCAGGAAGGCCACCGCGCGGCGGAAGAACTGGCGCGGCGCGAAGTCGATGCGCGCGTCCGTTTCGAGGCCGTGCTCGAGACCGCGCCGATCGGCGTGGCCGTCTTCTCCGCAGACGAGCTCCGCTTCGAGCTGGCCAACGCGCGCTTCGTCGATTTCGTGCAGCGCCTCGGCAAGATCACTCTCGAGACGCCGCTGGTCGGCCTCCGCGTCGATGAGGTCATCCCGTCGCTGGAGAAGCCGCTGAAGCAGGTGGCCGAGTCGGGCGAGATGAGTTTCGACGAAGCGCTCAAGGTCGATACCAGGCCCACGCCGACGTACGTCAACCGCATCGTCTCCGCCGTTCGCGGACGTTTTTCCGGCATCACGCAGAACCTCACGGTGCTGATCCAGGACGTCACCGACCAGGTCAACGCGCGCCGCGAGATCGAGGACCTGGCGCAGGCGATGGCCGAGCGCTCGGCGCGGCTCGACTCGATCCTGAGCTCGATGACGGACGGTCTGTGGGTCTACGACGCCGTCGGGCAGGTCGTCTCGGTCAATGAAGCCGCCATCACGATGTTCGGCTTCGGCTCGCGCACCGAGGCGTCGGAGCATGGGTCATTCACGCAGCTCAACCTTCGCTATCCCGATGCACGGCCGATTCCGCCGGACGACCTTCCTCACGCCCGCGCGCTGGGAGGCATGACGGTGCCCGACTACCTCGCGATCGGCCGGCACTTCATCACCGGCAAGGATCTCGACCTTTCCATTGCCGCGGCGCCGATCGAGAGCAAGGGAATCGTCGGCGCCGTTCTCGTCATCCGCGACATCACGGCGTTGCAGGAGCTCGACCGGAAGAAGGACGAGTTCCTGTCGGTGGCTTCGCACGAGCTGCGCACGCCGCTGACGACGATCAAGGGCTACACGCAACTGCTCGCGCAGACGATCAACGATCTGCCGCCCGAGGAGCGGATGACGTACCTCAATGCGGTCCTCGGGGAAGTCGATCGGATGATGGGCCTCATATCCGAGCTGCTGGACGTCTCGCGCATCGAGACGAACCGTTTGCAGATCGACCGGCAGTCCGTTCGCTGGCTGGAGTTCCTCGATCGCCGCGCCAACGCCTTCCGTGTGCAACATCCTGCACGGACGATCCGCTTCTCTGCCGAGATCGCGGAGACGACGCTGCAGGTCGACCCGGACCGGATGCGGCAGGTGGTCGACAACCTCATCTCCAATGCCATCAAGTATTCGGCCGAGGGAACGGATATCGAGCTATTCGCACGGATCGAGACGGATCACATGCTGACCGCCGTGATCGACAAAGGCATCGGCATTCCGACCGACGAGATTCCGAAGCTGTTCGAGCGCTTCCATCGCGCCCGCAATGTCTCGAGCCGCTACTACGGCGGCCTCGGCCTCGGCCTCTACATCGCCAAGGCGATCGTCGAAGCGCACAGCGGGTCCATTCACGTAACGAGCGAAGAAGGGCAGGGCGCGACGTTTACGATTCGGCTCCCGCTGCCGTAGGCGACTCCCCTTCGCCCCCATCCTTTCCGATACAATCCGCGCGCTTTCGACGGAGGTCCCGCTTTGCGATTCCGCCTTCTCCCCCGGGAAGAGACTTTTTACGCCGACATGATCGCGATGGCCGACCAGCTCAAGGTCGGAGCACGCCTTCTGGAGGAGATGTTCGCGCCCGATCCTCCGATCGCCGACAAGGCGCACGAGATCAAGGAGGTCGAGCACAAGTGCGACTTCCTCACGCACGCCATCATCCAGCGGCTCAATCAGACGTTTGTCACGCCGATGGACCGGGAGGACATTCATTCGCTGGCGCGCACCCTCGACGACGTGATGGATGCGATCGACAACGCCGCCAGCCTGGTGCCGCTTTACAAGATCGATCGGGTCCGCCCGGGCGCACGCGAACTTGCCAAGGTCATCTCCGCCTCGGCCGATGAAGTCCGGAGTGCCGTGCTCGCGCTCGAAAAACGTGACGGCGTCTTGAAGTGCGCCGTCGAGATCAACCGGCTCGAGAACGAGGCCGACCGCATCCACCAAAAGGCTGTGGGGCAGCTTTTTGACGAAGAGCGCGATCCGATCGCAGTCATGAAGTGGAAGGAAATCTTTGATCTCCTGGAAGAAGCTACCGACCGCTGCGAGGACGTCGCGAACCTGCTCGAGAACGTGGTCGTAAAACACAGCTGATGCCGAGCCATCTCTTTCTGCTCGTCGCCGGTTTGATCGGCGTGGCGTTGGTGTTCGATTACATCAACGGCTTTCACGACGCCGCGAACTCGATCGCGACCGTCGTTTCCACCCGTGTGCTCTCGCCCGGCCAGGCTGTGATCTGGGCGGCCTTCTTCAACTTCGTGGCCGCCTTCGGCTTCGGAACGGCGGTGGCCAAGACCATCGGCAGCGGGATGATCGACATCCACGCCGTCACGTTCGGCGTGATCTTCGGCGGGTTGATGGGCGCGATTGTCTGGGATCTGATCACCTGGTACTTCGGTCTGCCAACCAGTTCCTCGCACGCGCTTATCGGCGGGTACGCAGGCGCGGCGGTGGCGCGCTACGGCATCAACGCTATCCTTCCCTCGGGCTGGACGAAGACGCTGATCTTCATCGTCATCGCGCCGCTGATCGGACTGCTTCTCGGATTTCTGATCACCGTGGCCATCATGTGGATCTTTCGAAGAACGTCTCCGAAGAACGTCGATAAGGGATTTCGCCGGGCGCAACTCGTTTCCGCGGCTGCCTACTCTTTGGGCCACGGAACGAACGACGCGCAGAAGACGATGGGCATCATCGCCGGCGTGCTCTTCACCGCGGGGTACATCAAGACGTTCTCGATCCCTCTCTGGGTAATCCTGGCCGCGCACTCAGCCATCGCACTGGGAACGCTCTCCGGCGGCTGGCGCATCATCCATACGATGGGCTCGAAGATCACGAAGCTCCAACCGGTCGGAGGATTCGCCGCGGAGACCGCCGGCGCGATCACGCTCTTCTTCGCCAGCTCGTTCGGGATCCCGGTCTCAACCACACACACGATCACCGGTGCCATCGTCGGCGTCGGCGCCACACGCCGGCTCTCCGCGGTGCGCTGGGGAGTGGCGGGCCGCATCGTCTGGGCGTGGATTCTGACGATCCCGATGGCCGCGCTGATGGGTGCGGTGACGTACTGGATTGTCACGCTGTTCGGGGCGGCGTAGGGGTTTGTCATTCCGAACCGGCGAAGCACGGAGAGGAATCTCCTGCCGAAGAACCCGTACCGCTCCGTAGGCGGTGGATTCCTCTCCGTCCTCCGCTTCGCTCCGGCGTTCGGAATGACAACGTGGTGCAGGCGCTTCAAGAATTGCCTTTAGACCCGTGATCGACGCCTTTATCAAACGTGCGCAAGCACTAAACCCCAGCCTCCGAGCCCTCCAGAATTTTTTGGATATACTCGCCGTTTTCAGGACGACTCGGAAAGGTCCTCAGAGAGGTAAATCCAATGAAACCAGAGATTCACCCGAAGTATCAGCAGGTCAACGTGCATTGTGCGTGCGGCGAACAGTGGATGACGGGCTCGACCAAGAAAGAGCTCCGCGTCGAGATTTGCTCGAAGTGCCATCCGTACTTCACGGGCAAGCAGAAGCTGCTCGACACCGCCGGCCGCATCGACCGCTTCCAGCAGCGCTACGCCAAGAAGGCCGGCCCGAAAGAGGCGGCGGCGAAATAATGCGCGCCCCCAAGGCGTGGGTTGGCTCGGCGAGACTGATCAGCGGCACTTTTGGCGCCGTGATGAACGGCCTCACCGCGGCCATGCCGGCCGGAACTGCGGACCGCAACGTCGACATGCTGATCGGCGGACAGGCCGTGCTCGAGGGCGTGATGATGCGCTCCCTCACCGGCTACTCCGTCGCGGTGCGTCAGCCCAACGGCGACGTCGCGATCAAGAAGGACAAGCTCGTCTCGGTCACGACGAAGTACCCGTTCCTCAAGGTCCCGGTCCTCCGCGGCTCCGTCGTCCTGATCCAGTCGCTCATCCTCGGCATCCGCGCGCTGAACTACTCGGCGAGCGTGGCCACGGCCAGCGAAGAAGGCGAGCAGGAGATGTCGAGCTGGGCCGTCGCCAGCTCGATGCTGATCGCGCTTGTTCTCGGCGTCGGCGTTTTCATTCTCGCGCCGCTCGGCATCACGAATCTGATCCGACACTACTTCGCGCCGGGGATGGGAAACCTCGCCTACAACGCCATCGACGGCGTCCTGCGCGCGCTCTTCTTTTTCGTCTACATCCTCTCGATCTCGTTCATGGATGAGATCAAGCGCGTCTTTCAGTACCACGGCGCCGAGCACAAGACGGTCTACACGTTCGAAGCGAACGAAGACCTGACCGTCGAGAACGCCCGCAAGAAATCGACGCTCCATCCGCGCTGCGGCACCAGCTTCCTGATGTTCGTCATGGCCATCTCGATCCTGGTCTTCTCGCTTGTCCCATCGACTGAGCCGTTTGCGGTGAAGTTCCTGGCGCGCGTCGTCCTGATCCCGCTGATCGCCGGCCTCGCCTACGAGGTCATCCGCTTCTCCGCGCGCCACCTCGGCAACCCGGTTTGCCGCATGCTGACGCGCCCCGGAATGCTGCTCCAGAAGATCACGACGAAAGAGCCGGACGACTCGCAGCTCCAGGTCGCCATCACCGCGCTCAAAGAAGCGCTCATGTACGACATCGTCGAGGAAACGCAAGCCGCCGTTGCTTAGCTGACGTTCGTCACATTCATCGTGGGAAGGCGCATCACGCGTCTTCCCATTTTTGTTTTCAGCGGGATTACACCATGTACGAAAAACTCGACGAGATCGAAAAACGCTACGAAGAGCTGCAGCAGAAAATGGGCGACCCGGCCGTCGCCGTCGATGTCGCTGCGTTCCGCGACACTATGAAGGCCGTCTCGGAGATTGACGATGTCGTCGCCAAATACCGCCAGCTCAAAGACGTCCGCAAACGTCTGGCCGACGCACGCGAGATGCTCAAGTCCGACGACGACATGCGCGAGCTTGCCGAGATGGAGATCGCAGAGCTCGAGCCGCGCGCTCCCGAGCTGGAGAGCGAGATTCAGATCCTGCTGCAGCCGAAAGATCCGAACGACGACAAGAACGTCTTCGTGGAGATCCGAGCCGGCACCGGCGGCGATGAAGCGTCGCTCTTTGCCGCCGAGGTCATGCGGATGTATGTGCGGTTCGCGGAAATGCACCGCTGGAAAGTGGACATGACCGACGCCAACTACTCCTCGGTCAACGGCATCAAAGACGCCACGCTGCAGATCGAAGGCAACAAGGTCTATTCGAAATTGAAATTCGAGTCCGGCGTACATCGTGTGCAGCGCGTGCCGCAAACCGAAACGCAGGGCCGCATCCACACGTCGGCGATCACCGTGGCCGTGCTGCCCGAGGTTGAAGACATCGACATCGTGGTCAATGAAAAAGACCTTCGCATCGACACGTTCTGCTCGTCGGGCCCCGGCGGCCAGTCAGTCAACACGACCTACTCCGCCGTCCGCATGACGCATCTCCCCTCAGGCGTCGTCGTCTCGTGTCAGGACGAAAAGTCGCAGATCAAGAACCGGCAAAAGGCGCTCAAGGTCCTGAAGGCGCGGCTTTACGACATCGAGCGCCTGAAGCGCGAGTCCGAGTTGTCGGCGACGCGCAAGAGTCTGATCGGCAGCGGCGACCGCTCGGAGAAGATCCGCACCTACAACTTCCCGCAGGACCGCGTCACCGATCACCGCATCGGCCTCACGGTTCACAACCTCCCCGACGTCATGAACGGTAATCTCGACGTCGTCGTCGATCCTCTCATCCGGCACTTTCAGGCGGAGTTACTGCGAGAGGCCGTTGAGGCGCGCTGAAGTGACAAATGCTCCCCAACCCCCTAGAATCCAAACACTAACCTCATGCGCGTTCTAGTCGTTGGGCAAGGGGCACGCGAGCACGCCATCGCGTGGAAACTCCGCCAGTCTCCTCTCGTCAGGGAGGTCTACGCGGCCCCGGGAAACGCCGGGATCGCGGAGATCGCCGACTGCGTGAACATCGGCGTGGCCGACATCATCGAGCTGGCGGATTTCGCCGAGAAGCTCAAGATGGACCTCACCATCGTCGGTCCCGAGCTTCCCCTCACCCTCGGCATCGTGGACGAGTTCCAGAAACGCGGCCTGGCGATCTTCGGCCCAACGCGCCTGGCCGCGGAGCTGGAAGGCTCGAAAGCGTTCTCCAAAGAGTTCATGCGCAAGTACGGGATTCCGACCGCCGAGGCGCGGGTGTGTGTGACGAGCGATGAGGCCAAAGCGGCGCTGAAAGAGTTTCGCTATCCGGCCGTGATCAAGGTCGATGGCCTCGCGTCCGGCAAGGGCGTCGTAATCGTCAATTCGAAGGCCGAGGGAGAGGAGTACCTCAAGCTCGTCTTCGAGGAGAAGAAATTCGGCAACGCCGCCAACCGCATCCTCGTCGAAGAGTTCCTCACCGGCGAGGAAGTCTCCTTCATGGCGCTGACCGACGGGAAGAAGTTCGTCTCGCTCGCCCCCGCCAAGGACTACAAGAAAGCGTTCGACGGCGAAACCGGCCCGAACACCGGCGGCATGGGCGCGCATTCGCCAGCCGTCGTGCTGAGCGGCGAAGCGGCCGCAGAGATCGTGAAGACGATCATCATGCCGACGATCCAGGGCATGGCCGCCGAGGGCCGCCCGTACACCGGCTGCCTCTACGCCGGCGTGATGATTACGGCGAGCGGCCCGAAAGTCCTCGAGTACAACTGCCGTTTCGGCGATCCCGAAACGCAGGTGCAGATGCTCCGCCTCGAAGACGACCTCTTCGACCTCTGCCTCAAAGTCGCCCAAGGCAACCTCGGCGACACGAAACTGACCTGGAAGAAGGAAGCCGCCGCCTGCGTCGTCATCGCCGTCGACGGCTACCCCGACGATTTCCCCAAAGGCCAGGAAGTGACGATCGATCCAATCGCCGATCCCTCGGTCACGATCTTCCACGCCGGCACGATCCCCCGCGGCGAGAAGATGGTCAACGTGGCCGGCCGCGTCGCCAGCGTCTGCGCGAACGCCACTACGCTCTCCGAGGCGCTAGCCAAGGTCTACGAAGCCGCGCCGAAAGTGCGGTTCGAAGGGGCAAGGTACCGGAAGGACATCGGGTATCGGGCGTTGGAGCAAAGGAAGGGGTAGCTCTGGTTCGTTACGGGACTTATGACTCCAATCGAACGAACGTTCCCTGACAACCAGATCGAGGCCGAAATCCTCGCAGATCTCGATGATCCTTCAGCCTGGGACTATCCGATTTTCGTTCCGCCGTCAAAGTCGCCTCTTCCGGAGTGGGTAACGGGCGGGCGGGAGAAAATTAGGCGGCAGCCCCAGCAATAGCGGGTCTCAATCGACTCGTGGAGCTCGGATAGAGGCGCAGCCAAGGCGCCAGAGAGAAGGTTCGGGTGGGATTGGCGTAATCGACTTGGGGAAGATCAGGACGTTGGCGTCGCCTCAATTCTGCTCCAGGGTGGTCGGACCGATGCGCGGCTCGACGGCATCGCCAATCACGTCGTTAGTACTGCCCGACGCGTGAGCTATGAGACCTTACGCTCGCCAGTCGGTTTTTTCGGTTGGCCCGTAACCACTCGATCCCGATATTGCTCCTGAACTTTCTGAAGGTGTTCCCATAGCGCGTCGAGATCGCCGCCGAACCTGGCGACCAGCTTCTCGCGGGCTTCACGGGTCTCTTTGACGATCGGATCTTCCCACATGAGATCACCTACCATGAGCTCTTCTGGTGTGCAGATATACGGTACCTCAAAACCTGCAACACTACAGATCTTGTTGACTCGCGGAATCATGGCAGCATTTGCGAGGTGCGTACAGTTCCAGGTCAACAGGTAGTCGATGCCATTCACCGCAGACACAGCGATGTGAAGAGCGTCGGCACTTGCTTTCGAGGGTAGTCCGGCCTCCAGAAGAAGACGCGCGGCAAGCTCACGCGCCGTCTTGGACACATCTGCCAGGCGCAATTGGTCGATTAGAGCGATCCGCGCACGCGCAAAACTTTCATCGCCCTCACGTGCTTCTTCAACCACGACGGCCGAGGCGTAGAGAACAAACTCGTGCCGCCGGGTTTCCCACCACTCGCGCGTTAACTCCTGATGAGCGGCGACGATAAGGTCACGCTGATTCCTGCGTGCCGTAAGGTAGCTGATGACGCTAGTTTCGACGTAGACGCTCCGAGGCAAGACAAGCTACCCCTTCTCCTGCGCGTCCACGACGGCGATCGCCGCCATATTCACGATGTCGCTGACGTCGACGCCGCGCTGTAGCACGTGGACCGGTTTCGCCATCCCCTGGAGAATCGGTCCGATCACTTCGGCGCCTCCTAGGCGCCATAAGAGCTTGTATGCGGCGTTGGCGGAGTCGAGGTTGGGGAAGATGAGGACGTTGGCGTCGCCCTGGATTTTGCTCCAGGGGTAGTCGGCGCTGGCAATGTGGGGCTCGACGGCGGCGTCGGCCTGCATCTCGCCTTCGATGATGAGGTCGGGGCGGAGGCGTTTCACGATCTCGACCGCGTTGGCCACCTTCTCCGCGTCTGGGTGCTTGGTCGAGCCGAAGTTCGAGAAGGAGATCATGGCGATGCGCGGCTCTAAATTGAAGCGCCGCGCCGTCTCTGCCGTCAGGATAGCGATCTCAGCGAGTTGCTCGGCGGTCGGCTCGATGATCACCGTCGTGTCGGCGAGGATGATCATCCTTCCTTTGAACATCAGGAGGTACGCGCCGGAGACGTTCTTAACGCCGGGGCGGGTCTTGATGATCTGGAGCGCCGGCTTGATCGTGGCCGGGTAGTAAGCGCGCAGGCCGGCGATCACGCCGTCGGCGTCGCCCGCTTCGACCATCATCATCGCGAAGTAGTTGCGGCTGTTCAGAATCCGGTGCGAGTCCGCCACCGTGATTCCCTGGCGCATGCGCATCTCGGCGAAACGGCGCACGTACTGGTCGCGCTGCGCGCAGGTTTCGATGTCGATGATCGTGACTTTCGATTCGTCGACGTGATGCTTTTTCAGCAGCGGCGCGACGACTTCGCGGCGGACGAGCAGGATGGGATGGGCGAGCCCTTCCTCGATCAGAATCTTAGCCGCGCGGATGATCTTTTCCTGATCGCCCTCGGGGAACACAATCCGCTTCGGATCGCTCTTGGCGCGGTCGTAGACGCCGTGCATCATTCCTCGGGCGCGCCCGAGGAGCTTCTCGAGACGGCGGCGGTAGGCGTCGTAGTCGGTGATCGGTTCCTGCGCCACGCCCGTCTCGGCTGCCGCGCGCGCCACCGCGACCGGCACGTTGAGCAGCACACGCGAGTCGAACGGCTTCGGGATCAAGTATTCACGGCCGAAGGTAAAACGCTCGCTGCTGTAGGCGCGCAGCACGGCGTCGGGCACCTCTTCCTTCGCCAGCTCCGCCAGCGCCATCGACGCGGCCAGCTTCATCTCGTCGTTGATCGTCGTGGCGCGGCAGTCGAGCGCGCCGCGGAAGATGAAGGGAAACCCGAGGACGTTGTTGACCTGGTTCGGGTAATCGGATCGGCCGGTGGCCATGATCACGTCGGGCCGCGCGGCGACGGCGTCGTCGTACGGAATCTCAGGATCGGGATTGGCCATGGCGAAAACGATCGGATCTTTCGCCATTGCGAGGAGCATCTCGGGCTTGACGACGCCGCCAACGGAAAGACCGACGAACACGTCCGCATCCACCAGCGCCTCGGTCAGCGTCCGCCGCGACGTGTCGGCCGCGAACTCCTCTTTGTACGGCGTCATGTCGATCGTGCGGCCTTTGTAGATCACGCCTTTACTGTCGGCCAGGATCACGTTCTCTTTGCGCAATCCCATCTTGATGTAGAGGCGCAGGCAGGCCATGGCCGCGGCGCCGGCGCCGGAGATGACGATCTTCACATCCTCGATGTTTTTGCCGGCCACTTCCAGCGCGTTCTTCAGCGCGGCGGCGGAGATGATGGCCGTGCCGTGCTGGTCGTCATGGAAGACCGGGATCTTCATCACGGCCTTGAGCCGCTCTTCGATCTCGAAGCACTCCGGCGCAGCGATGTCCTCGAGGTTGATGCCGCCGAACGTCGGCTCCATTATCCTCACGGCGTTGATGAACGCCTCGGTGTCGCGCGTATCGAGCTCGAGATCGAAGACGTCGATGTCGGCGAAGCGCTTGAAGAGAACGGCCTTCCCTTCCATCACGGGCTTGCCGGCAGCCGCGCCGATGTTGCCGAGCCCGAGGACCGCGGTGCCGTTGGAGATGACCGCGACGAGGTTGCCTTTGTTCGTGTACTTGTAGACGTCGCCCGGCTCGCGGGCGATCTCGAGGCACGGCTTGGCAACGCCGGGCGTGTAGGCAAGGGCCAAGTCGCGCTGCGTCGCGGTCGGCTTGGTCGGAACGACTTCAGTTTTCCCAGGACGCCCTCCCGAGTGGTACTCCAGGGCGTCATCGCGGTCGTTGTCTGCCATCGATCTCGTCTCTCCTGTCGGAACGGCGGAGTCTATCAAGATGTGACGGGCGCCCCTACCGGACTGGGATCACACTGGAACGTGATCGGTTAACCCAACTGACGCTGTGCGCGATCATGAAGAAGAATCACGATGCGTGGACGGATGACGATGGCCGCACAGCGGTGGACCGCCGACTCGCCGAGCTAAGCGACGCGTTCGAACGGGAGCGCCCCAAAGCCGCAGATTTCGAGGCCGCCCTCCGCGTCGGCCCATTTCCGAGCACACGTCCGATGTCACAATTGGACGAGTTCTATCGACGGAAGCTCGGTTTCGCGATCCTCAACATCGGCGGGCAAACCATTTTCGAAGCGCTGTTGTCTTGACCGCACCTCAGCGTTTCCAACGCAACACCGGCTGCCGCGCCGCCCTTGCTTCGTCCAGCCTGCGTACCGGCGTCGTGTGTGGTGCGCTGCGAACCAGCTCAGGGCGTTCTTCGCACTCGCGGGCGATGGCGATCATCGCGTCGCAGAAGGCGTCCAGCTCTTCTTTTGGCTCGCTCTCGGTGGGCTCGATCATCAGGGCGCCGGCGACGATCAGCGGGAAGTAGATCGTTGGCGGGTGGAAGCCGTAATCCATCAAGCGCTTGGCGATGTCGAGGGTGTGGACGTCCTTTGGCGTTTGCAGTTTGTCGCTGAAGACGACTTCGTGCAGTGAGGGCGCGTCGTACGGCAGGTGATACGAGCCGCGCAGGCGAGCGCGGATGTAGTTCGCGTTCAGCACGGCGATCTGGGCGATGCGGCGGAGGCCGTCGGGGCCCATCGAGCGCATGTACGTCAGCGCGCGGACGAGCACGCCGAAGTTGCCGTTGAATGCGCGGACGCGGCCGATCGAGTCGGGGTGGTTGTGGTCGAGATAGAAGCTCCCGTCTTCACGCTTCTCGATCGTCGGCGTCGGCAGAAACGGCACGAGCCGCTCGGACACGCCGACCGGTCCCGCGCCTGGACCACCACCGCCGTGCGGCGTCGAAAACGTCTTGTGCAGATTGGAGTGGATGACGTCGATGCCCATGTCGCCCGGCCGCGCCACGCCGACGAAGGAGTTGAGATTCGCGCCGTCGCAGTAGAGGTAGGCGCCTTTGTCGTGCAGGATCTCGGCGAAACGCTTGATGTCGGTCTCGAAAACGCCGAGCGTGTTCGGCACGGTGATCATCAGCGCGGCAACGTCTTCGGTCACGGCAGCAGCAAGCGTGTCGATGTCAACGGTGCCGCGGCTGTTCGACTTGAGCTCTTTGATCTGATAGCCGGCGAAGGCAGCCGACGCCGGGTTGGTGCCGTGCGCGGAGTCGGGGATGAGGATGTACTTGCGCGCGTTTCCGCTCTTCGCCAGCGCTTTGTGAACCATCAGGATGCCGGTGAGCTCACCATGAGCGCCGGCCACCGGCTGCAGCGTCACACGCGGTAGGCCGAAGATCTCTTTCAGCGACTGTTCGATGTGCCAGAGCAGCGAGAGGTTTCCTTGCACCTGATGATCGGGCTGCAGCGGATGCGACAGCGCGAAACCGGGCGTGCGCGCCAGCTCCTCGTTCAGCCGCGGGTTGTGCTTCATCGTGCACGAGCCGAGTGGGTAGAGTCCTGCATCGATCGACACGTTCAGCTTCGACAGCCGCGTGAAGTGGCGAATGACATCGACCTCGGATACTTCGACTTCATCCGTGATCTCGCCACGCCGCAGTGACGCCGGCAATGCGTCCGAATCCTCCGGCACATCGAGATCCGGCAGTTTGTAGCCGCGCCGTCCGCGCTTCGAATGCTCGAAGATCAAGCCTTCGCGGTTGGAGTTTTGAGGCACCGCAGTCGAAGCGGCATCGCTCTCGAGAATCGTCGTCATCGCCGCTCCCGGGAGATCGCCACGCTGATCGCGGCGACGAGTTGATCGAGTTGTTCGCGTGTATGCAGCTCGGTGACGGCGACGAGAAAGTCGTGGTCGTGACCGTCGTAGAACTGTCCCAGCGGAATCCCGCCGAGGATCTTTTCGTGCTCGAGATCAGCGAGGATCTCCGCCGCAGGGAACGGAGTGCGGACGACGATCTCGTTGTAGACCGGACCGTCGAATGGCAACGTGATCGATCCGACGCCGTTGAGTTTCTTGCGCAGATACGCGGCCTTTTGCAGGCACTGCTCGCCGACTTCGCGCAGCCCTTCTTTGCCCATCAGCGAGAGATACATGTTCGCGCCGAGGGCGATGAGCGCTTCGTTCGTGCAGATGTTCGACGTGGCCTTCCCGCGGCGGATGTGCTGCTCGCGCGTGGCGAGCGTGAGCACGTACGCGCGGCGGCCATCGACGTCGACGGTCTCACCGACAAGGCGTCCCGGCATGTGCCGCTTCAGCGCATCTTTGACGACCATGAAGCCGACGTACGGTCCGCCGAACTGCGTGGGAATGCCCCAGGCCTGCCCTTCGCCGACGGCGATGTCGAAGCCGTGCGCGCCGGGCGGAGTGAGAATGCCGAGGGAAGTTGCTTCGGTGATCACCGCGATTTTTACTGCGCCCGCGGCATCGGCAACCTCGCGGATCGCGTCGTAGTCTTCGATCACGCCGAGGAAGTTTGGCGACTGCACGGCGACAGCGAAGACATCGCTCGTGCACGCTTCGCGAAGCGTCGCGGTATCGACGCGTCCATCAGCAGTCCAGCCGACTTCGACGATCTCGTAGCCGAGGTTCTGAACGTAGGTGCGGACGGTCTCGGTGTACTGCGGATGCACCGATTTCGCGATCACGACTTTCTTGCGATTGCGCACGACGCGCTCCGCCAGGAGCACCGCCTCGCACAGTCCGGTCGAACCGTCGTAGAGCGATGCGTTGGCGACATCGAGGCCGGTCAGCAAACACTGGTGCGTCTGATACTCGAAGATCGTCTGCAGTGTTCCCTGCGATACCTCGGGTTGATACGGCGTGTACGAAGTCAGGAACTCGCCGCGAAGGAGCAATTGATCGATGCACGCCGGCTGGTAGTGAAGATACGAGCCGCCGCCGAGGAACGAGACGTGATCGACGGCCGACTTGTTCTTCGCTGCGAGCTCGCGAAACCAGCGCCGCGATTCGATCTCCGACCACGGGCCGGGGATATCGAGAAGTGCGTCGAGTTTGACCTCGTCCGGAATCGTTTCGAAGAGCCGGTCGATCGAATCGATGCCGATCACCTCGAGCATCTCGCGGACGTCCTCGGAAGCGTTGGAGATGTAGCGATGAACCGAGGTGAGGGGATCGGGGAGATTGGTCACGTTAGTGGGATTCCGTCTCCACGTATTCGTCGTATTCCTCTGCCGTCATGAGAAGTTCATCGGCCTCGCTGGCGTCCGCGACTTTGATGCGGACCATCCAGCCATCGCCGTACGGATCGGTGTTGACGAGCTCCGGCTTTTCGGCGAGGCGCTCGTTGATCTCCACGACCTCGCCACCGACGGGAGCGAAGAGCTCGGAGACGGCTTTGACCGATTCGATCGATCCGAGCTCGTCGCCGGCCTCCAGTTGCGTACCGACTTGCGGCAGTTCGACGAACACGACGTCGCCCAGTTCTTTCTGCGCGTACTCCGTGATGCCGATGGTTCCAATCTCGCCTTCCACGTTGATGTACTCGTGGCTCTTGGCATACCTGCTGTCTTCCGGAGTCATCGCCGCTCCTTTATTTCGAACGTTTGTAGAAGGGTGTTGGGACGACACGCGCCCGCACTTCTTTTCCTCGGATGAGGACCATGAACTCGCTGCCGGGCGCTGATTTGTCGAGCGGAAGATATGCGAGTCCGATCGCTTTTTTCAATGTCGGTGAATGGGTACCGCTGGTGATGACGCCGATCTCTTCACTGCCGTCGACGACCGGATAGCCGTGCCGGGCGATGCCACGGTCGACCATCTCGAATCCGGCCAGCTTGCGGCGCGGCCCTTCCGCTTTCTCGCGTTGCAGGACGTCGCGTCCGAAAAAGTCACCCTTGTCGACCTTGACGATCCATCCGAGGTCGGCTTCGAGCGGTGTGGTGGTCTCGTCGATGTCATTCCCATAGAGCGCCATCTTCGCTTCGAGGCGGAGCGTGTCGCGCGCGCCGAGGCCGCATGGTTTGGCGCCGGCGTCGAGCAGCTTGCGCATGATGCGCGGGCCCTCCGACGGCGCGACATAGACTTCGAATCCATCCTCGCCCGTATAGCCGGTGCGCGAGACGATGGCCGGGATGCCGTCAACGCTGCCGGTGCCGAAGTGGTAGTACTTCATCGACGCCAGGCTGACGTCGGTCATCGGCTGGAGAAGTCTTTCGGCCTCCGGACCTTGCAGCGCGAGCTGTGCGTAGTCAGCGCTGACGTTGCGAACTTCGACGTCCATCCCTTTCGCCGCGTCAGCGATCCACTCGTAGTCCTTGTCGCTGTTCGAAGCGTTGACGACGACGAAAAAGTCATCGGCGGCATTCTGGTAAATGAGGATGTCGTCGACGAATCCGGCGGTCGGATAGAGCAGCCCGTTGTATTGCGCGCGGCCGTTCTCCAGTTTCGAAACGTCGTTGCAGGTGGCGCGCTGGAGCAGGGTGAGCGCGTCCGGACCTTTGACCGTCAGCTCGCCCATGTGCGAGACGTCGAAAAGGCCAACGTGCTCCCGGACGGCAGCATGCTCATCGAGGATGCCGCTGAACTGCACCGGAAGCTCCCAGCCACCGAAATCGACCATCTTCCCGCCGAGGTCGTGCTCGAGCTGGTTCAGGGGGGTTTTCTTGAGATTTTGATCTTCCATTTCGGCCTCCGGGGCGGGGCGTACGCTAGCACAAAGCGGAATGTTGAATGTTCAATGTTGAGTGTTGAATGTTGAATGGGTTTTCAAGCACGCGATGGGGCCGATTTCAACATTCAACACTTAACATTTAACATTCAACATTCGTAGTTCATGGGAGCGCGGGCGTGAAGAACGAAATCGGTGATTTTCTCGATTACCTTACCTACGAGCGGAATGTCTCCATCAACACGATTCATGCCTATCGCGACGACCTCGAGTCCCTGATCTCGTTTCTCTGCAACGACTACCTGACCCTGGGGCGCGATCAGCTCGACTTCAAGCAGATCGATCACTTGGCCATCCGCTCCTATCTCGCGCATCTGGCGCGCCGCAAGCTGGCTCGCGCGTCCGCGGCGCGGCATCTCTCGGCGGTGCGCTCGTTTTTCAAGTACCTGATGCGCGAAGGGATCCTCGAGGCCAATCCGGCCCGGAGCGTCTCCACTCCGAAGCGCGAGAAGCATCTGCCCACTGTGTTGCAGCCGGCGGACGTGGCGCTCCTTCTCGAACAGCCCGACACGTCCAACTCGCTGGGTATTCGCGACCAGGCCTTTCTCGAAGTCCTCTACGCATCAGGGCTGCGCATCAGCGAGCTGGTGGGCATCAACATCGACGACGTCGAGCTTCGCGCGCGGCTCGTGAAAGTGCGCGGCAAGGGATCGAAGGAGCGCATCGTCCCGTTCGGCTCAAAAGCGGAAGCGTCGATCCGCGCCTGGCTGGCGGTGCGCGGCGAGCTGGCCACCGACATCGAAGAGCCAGCGCTGTTCGTCAACTATCGCGGCCAGCGGATCACCACGCGCAGCGTACGGCGGCTCTTCGACCGTTACGTGCGCGGTGCCTCGCTGCGCGCGGGCGTGTCGCCGCACACGATGCGCCACTCGTTCGCCACGCACCTGCTCAACGCCGGCGCCGACCTCCGCGGCATTCAGGAGCTCCTCGGCCACGTCTCCCTATCGACGACGCAAAAGTACACGCATCTCAACGATTGGCAGTTGATCGCGGTGTACAAGAAGGCGCATCCGAAGGCGTGAGGTGTTCCGGGCGAGCTGTGGGTGGGTTGCCAGGTTCCTGAGGTCGCTGGGTCTCGCAATGTCGCGGCTGGCGGTTTTGGCTTTCAAAACTCCCGCGGCCTGTTCTCAAAAGAACGCGCAACCCCGCAACGCAGCAACCTCTCTATGCACGCCTGACCTTGACAAAGTTCAATCGCTCCGACACGGTGCGCCTGCGCTCAGCGACCTGTCGCGCGAGGGAACCCATCAAATGTTTCGTGTTCACACATTCAGCGCAGCTGCATCGGTATTCGCCGCCATCGTGGCGCTCAGTAGCTTGCCCGCAGCTGCACAGAATGCGGACCTCGGCATTACAAAGCGCGCGGATTTTCCTGCGTACGCCGGTGAGAACTACGTATATCGACTGGATGTGGTGAACAACGGGCCGTCGGCAGCGACGACTGTGACCGTGACTGATGCGCTGCCGGCCGGTCTGCAATACCAGGGCGTGGATGCGCCGGGGTTCACCTGCACTACGCCGGCGGTGGGAGCGAACGGCACGGTCACCTGCACGGCGGCATCCATGGCATCGGGGGCCACGGTGTCGATCTACCTGTTTGCCGGCATCCCCTCCGGCACGGCTGGCGGCACGGCGTTCGCGAACACGGCAAACATCAGCAGCTCGAACGCAGACCCGGTGCCCGGCAACAACTCCTCGACCGTCACGTTCACTGTTAGCAGCGGCGCGGCGCCAGCCTCGAACATGTCAGTGACCAAGACCGCACCAACAACCGCAGTGGCAGGAACGAACATCACCTACCACATCGAGTTCGGATCATTTGCCTCGACGAAGTCCAATGTCGTGGTCACCGATACGCTGCCTGCGGGAACCACGTTTCAATCGTTCACGCCGCCTAACGCGCCGGGGTTCACGTGCACGCTGCCTCCAGTTGGCTCGGGCGGCACGATCCAGTGCACGACGCCGTTCATGTTCAACAATCTCTTTCATACGATCGATATCGTCGTCGCGGTGAGCCCTTCGCTCTCTGCTGGAACCGTGATTACCAATACGGCCTCAGCCTCTTCCACCACTCCCGACCCCGATCCCACCAACAACTCCTCTTCGGCGGCAACGACAGTCTCCTCGCCAACCGGAGCGGACCTCGGCATTACAAAGCGCGCGGATGTTCCTGCGTACGCCGGTGAGAACTACGTATATCGACTGGATGTGGTGAACAACGGGCCGTCGGCAGCGACGACTGTGACCGTGACGGATGCGCTGCCGGCCGGTCTGCTGTACGAAGGCGTGGATGCGCCGGGTTTCACCTGCACCACACCGGCGGTGGGAGCGAACGGCACGGTCACCTGCACGACGGCATCCATGGCATCGGGGGCCACGGTGTCGATCTACCTGTTTGCCGGTATCCCCTCTGGCACGGCCGGCGGCACGGTGTTCGCGAACACTGCGAATACCAGCAGCTCGAACGCAGACCCGGTGCCAGGCAACAACTCCTCGACCGCCACGTTCACTGTCAGCAGCGGCGCGGCGCCAAGCTCGAACATGTCAGCGACCAAGACTGCACCAACAACCGCGGTGGCGGGCACGAACATCACCTACCACATCGAGTTCGGATCATTTGCCTCGACGAAGTCCAATGTCGTGGTCACCGACACCTTGCCGGCTGGGACCACCTTTCAATCGATCACGCAGCCGAACGCGCCGGGTTTCAGATGCACGACGCCTCCGGTTGGCTCGGCTGGCACGATCCAGTGCACGACGCCGTTCATGTTCAACAATCTCTTTCACACGATCGATATCGTCGTTGCTGTGAGCCCGGCGCCTGCCGGAACCGTGATTACCAATACGGCCTCAGCCTCCTCCACCACTCCCGATCCCGACCCCACCAACAACTCCGCTTCCGCGGCAACCGTAATCGTCGCTGCGCCGGATCTGACGATCAATAAGACACACGCAGGATCGTTCGTACAAGGTCAGACCGGCGCGATCTACACACTAACGGTAACCAACACGGGCAACGGGCCGACGACGGGAACCGTAACGGTTACCGATACCCTCCCGAGCGGTCTCACCGCCACGGCGATGGGCGGCACGGGCTGGACGTGCTCCATGATCTCGCTGACCTGCACACGCAACGACGCGCTTGCGGCGGGAAGCTCGTACCCGCCCATCACACTCACGGTGAACGTGGCGTTCAACGCACCGCCATCGGTCATGAATCGAGCCGATGTATCGGGCGGAGGCGAATTCGTGACGGCGAACGACTCGGCGACGGATACCACTCTGATCAACCAAGCTGTTCCCGCCGTGCAGCCTCTGGCTCTATTGCTCCTGGCAATTTCTCTTATCGCGATCGCGGCTTTCAGAACCGTTCGATGACATGACAAACCGCCTTTCCGAGGAAACCTCCCCCTACCTCCTCCAGCACGCCCACAACCCGGTCGATTGGTATCCCTGGGGTGATGAGGCGTTCGCGAAGGCGCGCGCCGAGGACAAGCCGCTATTTCTGTCGATCGGATATTCGGCGTGTCACTGGTGCCACGTGATGGAGCGGGAGTCATTCGAGAACGACGAGCTCGCGGCGGTTCTCAACGAGCAGTTCGTATCGATCAAAGTCGATCGCGAGGAGCGGCCGGACGTCGATTCGATTTACATGGAAGCGGTGCAGATGATGACCGGTCACGGCGGCTGGCCGATGTCGATGTTTCTCACGCCGGCCGGCGCTCCGTTCTATGCGGGGACGTATTTTCCGCCTGACGATCGCCACGGCATGCCCGGCTTCCGGCGCGTGCTCGAACACGTGGCTGAGGCGTATCGATCGCGGCGTGAGGACGTTGAGTCGGCGTCGGCGGAAGTCGTCCGCTCGCTCAGCACCGTGAAGTTTCAGGGCGGCGGAACGCTGGAGCACGACGCGCTCGACCGCGCCGCTGCGCGCATCGCGCAGAGCTACGATCCGGTTCATGGCGGCTTCGGAGGCGCGCCGAAGTTTCCGCCGTCGATGTCGCTCGATTTTCTGATGCAGGTGGCGTGGCGGAATCAGGATCGTCAGCTCGGCGAGATCATCACGCACACGCTGACGAAGATGGCGCGCGGCGGGATGTACGACCAGATCGGCGGCGGCTTCCATCGCTACTCCACCGATGCGCACTGGCTGGTCCCGCACTTCGAGAAGATGCTTTACGACAACGCGCTTCTGGCGCGCCTCTACACACGAGCGTGGCAGTGGAACAGAGATCCCTTCTTCGCCCGCATCGCCAACGAAATCCTCGGGTTCGTGCAGCGCGAAATGACGTCGCCCGACGGCGGCTTCTACGCCACGCAGGACGCCGATTCGGAAGGCGTGGAAGGCAAGTTCTACGTCTGGTCGCGCGCCGAGGTGATGACTCTACTCGGCGAAGAGGAAGGGCGCGTTTTCTGCGCGCTGTACGACATCACCGATCGCGGCAACTGGGAGGGGAGCAACATCCTCAACGTGCCGCGCGATCCTGAGTCCGTCGCGGCCGGTATCGGAATCACGATCGATCAGCTCAACGACATCGCCGCGCGCGGCAAGTGCAAGTTGTACGGCGCGCGCTCGCAGCGAGTCTGGCCGGCGCGCGACGAGAAAATCCTGACAGGATGGAACGGCTGGATGCTCGTCGCGTACGCCGAGGCGGCGATTGCGTTCGATAATGATTCGTATCGCGATGTCGTACGGCGCAATGCCGGCTTTCTGCTGACTCGCATCGATACCGATGGCCGGCTGATGCGCACGCCAAAGATCGCCGGTCTGCTCGAGGATTACAGCGGCGTCGCCTGGGGCCTCGCGCTCGCGTACGAGGCCACGCACGAGCGGCGCTATCTCGACGCAGCGCGGCAACTGGCCGATCAGATCCTCGACCGCTTCGCCGATGCGCAAAACGGCGGCTTCTTCGACACGCCCACGGATCACGAAACGCTCATCACGCGGCCGAAGGACCTGTTCGACAACGCAACGCCGTCGGGCAACTCGATCGCCGCCGATGTGCTGCTTGGTCTCGCGCTTCTCTTCGGCGAAGAGCGTTACGCCGACGCGGCAACGAAAACGATGGCGGCAATCGCGCCGCTCGCGGAGCGCTACCCCTCTGGCTTCGGTCTTCTCCTCGGCGCAGCAGAGTGGCGCGCCGGGCAGCCGAAAGAGATCGTGATCACTGGCGCGACCGACGATGAAACGTTCCGGGCGCTGCGCAAAGTTGTGGGCGAGTCCTACTTGCCGCATCGCGTACTCGTCGCTGGAAACAGCTCAGGCGATCTGCCGTTGACGCAGAACCGTCCCGCTGATCGCGCGATGGCGTACGTTTGCGAGGCGTATGCGTGCGCGGAGCCGACCGCGGATGCGGAGCGGCTGCGGGCGTTGCTGCAAGTCGGATCGACCTGAAAGCACAGACACTCTGTGCTGATGAGGCTCTGGATCGCTGAGAGATCGTGGCTGCACTTCGCCGCGGCTTAGAATGTCGCGATGCCGTGGCCGTTTGCCAAGCGAATCCTCTTCCGCTTCGCCGCTACCTTCTTCCTCCTCATCAACTTCCCGTTTCCGTTCGACTTCATCCCGATCGACGCGTTACAGCCGATCTTTCAGAGGATCTCGGACGCGCCGGTGCATCTCGCCGCGCGGCTTCTGCACGTTTCGGTTGACGTTCGTCCAAACGGCAGCGGCGACACCACCTACAACTGGGTCAACCTCCTTTGCGTCTTCGTCGTCGCGATCGTGATCACGGTCGTCTGGAGCGTCCTCGATCGGCGTCCACGAAACTACGACAGGGGTTGGATCATCTTTCGCGCCTACCTCCGTTTCGTACTGGCGGTGGCGATGATCAGCTACGGTCTGGCCAAGGTGATCCCGTCGCAGTTTCCGGCGCCGACGCTCGATCGGCTGATGCAGCGCTTCGGCGACGCCTCGCCGATGGGACTTCTCTGGACGTTCATGGGAGCGTCCGTGGCGTACAACATCTTCTCCGGCGGCGCGGAGTTGGTGGGCGGTCTGTTGCTCACGACACGGCGAACGACACTCCTCGGCGCGCTGGTGTCGGCGGGCGCGCTGGCCAACATTGTCATGCTGAACTTCGCGTACGACGTGCCGGTGAAGATCTACTCAACCCAACTTCTGATCGAAGCAATCGTCATCGCGCTGCCGGACATCCCGCGGCTTTTCGATTTCTTCGTTCGCAACCGGCCCATCGCTCCCGCCCCGCTGCCCCGTATGACGCAACGCCGCGCGCTGGAGATCGGAGGCATCGTCGTGCGAACGCTCGTCGTCACCGCCTTTCTAGTGACTTCGTTGCGCGAGGTTCGCGAGAACATGAAGAACTACGGACAGGCAAACCGCTCGCCGCTCTACGGAATCTGGCGCGTCGACGACTTCCAGGTCAACGGACACGCGATACCGGCGGGCACCGACGTGTCGCGCTGGCGGCGCGTTATTTTCGAGCTGCGCCCGATGATGTCCGTGCAACTCATGGACGATGTGCGGGTGCGGCTGAGCGCGAAGTTGGACGAGAAGAATCGCTCGCTGGCTGTTTCGCGACGCAATGAGCCACAGTGGGACGGACGGCTGACGTATGCGGAGCCTGATCAGAACACGCTCACGATTGACGGCGACATCGGTAGTCGAAAACTTCACGCGCTCTGCCATCGCGAGCCGATTCCGAAGTTCCTCCTGACCAACCGCGGCTTTCATTGGATTAACGAGTACCCGTTTAATCGCTAAACTATCCGCCATGTCCGGAGAAATCATCGGCGGCGTCCTGGCCCCCCATCCGCCGCACATCGTTTACGGCGACAACCATTGGCGCAACGAGCCGCGGTCGGAATGTGGCTGGGAAGTGCTGCGCTGGGGGTACGAGCGGGCGCGCAAGCATTTTCTGGAGAAGAAGCCGGACGTCTTCCTCGTGCACTCGCCGCACTGGCAAACCGTGATCGGCCATCACTTCCTCGGCATCCCCGAGTTTCACGGGCTGTCGGTCGATCCGATTTTCCCGAATCTCTTTCGCTTCAACTACGACATCAAAGTCGATGTTGAGCTGGCTGAGTTGATCGCGGAGGAAGGGCGCCGCGACGGGTTGATCACGAAGATGATGAGGAACCCTAACTTCCGCGTCGACTACGGAACCATCGTCTCGTGTCACATGATGAATCCCGAGTGGGACATCCCCATCGTCGGCATCTCGTCGAACAACTCGCCGTACTACTTCTCGAACGAGATGGGCCAGCAGCAGATGGTGAAGCTGGGGCAGGCCACGAAGCGCGCCATCGAGAAGAGCGGGCGGCGCGCGGTGCTGCTGGCGTCGAACACCCTTTCGCACCGGCACTTCACGACCGAGCCCGACATCCCCGAGGACATGTCGCGCGAGCACGTGTACGAGCACAGCGGCTACCTGTGGGACATGAAGGTGATCGACCTGATGCGCAAAGGCAGGACGCGCGAGCTGATCGCGGTTCTGCCGGAGTTCATGGACATGGCGGTCAGCGAAGTGAAAGCGGGCGGACTGGCCTGGATGCTTTCGGCGCTCGACTTCCCGTCGTATCCGGCCGAGGTCTACGGGTATTGGACTGTGATCGGAACGGGAAATGCGGTGGTGGGATGGGATCCGCAGTTGAAAGCAGAGGCCACGACGCAGGGAGCGGCATGATCGCGATCCTCGCCCTTTTTTTCGCGACTGCCTTTCCATCGAACAGCAAGACATCGTGGATGCGCCCCGAATCGTTTCATTTGAAGATCGGGATGAGCCGTGCCGCGGCGGAGAAGGCGCTGGAATCGAATGGCTGGAAAACGAAGCGCGGCGATGGCGATCAACAGCTCGTCGTCGACTACGCCGAGGATAAAGCGCTGACGCTGCAATTCGAGAGGGAGCGATTGAAATCGGTTCGCTTCGAGCTCTTCACGATCCTGCAGGAAGCGCCGAAAGCGTTCGAGGAAGAGCGGGCTTACCTGCACGAGTCGTTGGGAAAGCCGCGGATGAAGTCGCAGAAGGTCGTGCTTTACGATCAGACCCTCCCGAACGTGATGGCCGTGTTGTCCGCCGATCCGAAATCGCAGCAGGCGCAGAAGGGCGTCGGGATGCTGGTGGTGCGGTATTACGATCCGGCGAAGTAGGGTTCTCGAGGTCTCGAAGTTTCGCGGTCTCGCGGCCAACCAGTTCGACGTTGGCACCCCGCGCGACGCCGCAACTACGACACTACGAAACCGCAAAAACGCAACTTTTCCACTCTCCGTAGATTTTCACGACCCTCGCGATAGCCTCGGACGCAATGACCACCTCTGACCCCAGCCGCGAGGCAATCAAAGGGCGCGGCGCGAGCTGGAATCCGCAGAACCGGTTCGAGAAACTCGAGTACGTGCTCGATGAAGACGCGTCGCAGAACGACGACGAGCCGGCGCCGCTGCCGCGAACGCTCTTTCTGCGCGACCCCACCCGCACGATCCTCGCGCACAACGACAGCCCCGACGTCGGCTTCGACACCAGCATCAATCCGTACCGCGGCTGCGAGCACGGCTGCATCTACTGCTTCGCCCGTCCGAGCCACGAATATCTCGGCTTCTCGGCAGGCCTCGAGTTCGAGACGAAGATCCTGGTGAAGGAAGACGCGCCGGAGTTGCTCCGCGAAGAGCTGATGTCGCGCAAGTACGTGCCGCGAATGATCGCGATCAGCGGCGTGACCGATCCCTATCAGCCGATCGAACGGAAGCTGGAGATCACGCGGCGATGCCTGGCCGTGCTTGCGGAGTTTCGCAATCCCGTCGGCATCATCACGAAGAACCATCTCGTCACGCGCGACATCGACATCCTGCAGGAGCTGGCTGCACACAACGCCGTCTCGGTGCACATCTCCGTGACGACGCTCGATCCGCATCTCGCGAACCTGATGGAGCCCCGCGCATCGCGTCCCGATCTGCGGATCGCAGCCATCGAGGCGCTGGCCAAAGCGGGGATTCCGGCCGGCGTTATGGTGGCGCCAGTCGTGCCGGCGATCACCGATCATGAGATGCCGGCGATCCTCACAGCGGCCGCAAACGCTGGCGGAACGTCGGCGGGATTCGTCGTTTTGCGCTTGCCATGGGCTGTGGCGCCGCTCTTCGAGAAGTGGCTGGAAGAACATTACCCCGACCGCAAAGAGAAGGTGATGAACCGCGTCCGCGAGCTGCGGGAAGGGAAGCTCTACGACCCGCAGTGGGGAGTCCGGCAGCGAGGCAAAGGAATCTTCGCCGATCAGATCGAGGCGATGTTCGAGGTGACGTGCCGCCGTCTGCACCTCAACGAAAAGAAGTACGACCTCTCGGCCGCCGCTTTCCGCCGCCCCTCGCCGCAAGGTAGTCTCTTCGGACCATGAGCGATGAACCGAAACGAATCTTCGAAGGAAAGCACGTGCTGGTGCTGGAGCGCGACGGATGGGAGTACGTGGAGCGGGAGAAGGGGAAGACGGCCGTGATCATCCTCGCCGTCACCGACGACGATCGCGTGGTCTTCGTCGAGCAATACCGGCGGCCACTCGGCGCGCGCGT
>JAXDGW010000029.1:0-8057 GCA_034664845.1 Thermoanaerobaculia bacterium
CGCCCGCCCGCCCGCTCGGAATGACAGATCACACACCGCGCGACCGCGACCTCACAAACCGCGCGATATCATCCCGCGCCATGCGAATGATTCTGCGCGCGCTCGTCCTCACGCTCATCTCAACTGCCGCTTTCGCCGCGGCCGATCCCTCCCTCTTCCCCGACCTCCACTGGCGACTCCTCGGCCCCTTCCGCGCCGGCCGCGCGGTGGCCGTGGCCGGCGTTCCGGGTGAGGCGGCGCATTTCTACTTCGGCAGCGTCAACGGTGGCGTGTGGGAAACGAAGGATGCTGGACGAACCTGGCAGCCGATCTTCGATTCGCAGCCGATTGGATCGATCGGGGCGATTGCGATTGCGCCATCGAATCCGAAAGTGCTCTACGTTGGCAGCGGCGAGGCTGACATGCGATCCGACATCGCGCAGGGCAACGGCATGTACAAATCGTCTGACGGCGGCAAGACGTGGTCGCACATCGGACTGGCGGACTCGCAGCAGATCGCGCGGATCGTCGTTCATCCATCGAATCCCGACGTCGTCTACGTCGCGGTCCTCGGGCATCCGTACGGTCCGAACGCGGAGCGCGGCGTGTTCCGCTCGAACAACGGCGGCGCGACGTGGCAGCGCATCCTCTCGCGCAACGACGACAGCGACACCGGCGCGGTCGACATCACATTTGAGCCGGGCAATCCGCACGTTCTGTATGCCGCGTTGTGGCAAACCCGGCGCACGCCGTGGAGCGTTTATCCGCCGTCGAACGGTCCGGGAAGCGGCCTGTTCAAGTCGGTCGATGGCGGCGATCACTGGACCGAAATCTACGGTCACGGCTTCGCCTCGAAACCGGGCCGCATTGGCATTGCCGTCGCGCCGTCGAGTCCGCAGCGCGTCTACGCCATCGTCGATGCCAAAGAGGGCGGCATGTATCGCAGCGACGACGGCGGCTTGAACTGGACGCGCACGAGCAGCGACTCGCGGGTCTGGTCGCGCGGCTGGTATTTCGGCGGCGTGACCGTCGAGCCGAAGGACGCCGACACCGTCCACTCGATCAACGTGAACGTCTACACGTCGACGGACGGCGGCAAGAACTTCGCGCCGAGCAAAGGGGCGCCGGGCGGCGACGACTATCACCAGCTCTGGATCGATCCCGATCATCCGGAGCGCCGCGCGCTGGCCGTCGATCAGGGTACGGTCGTGTCGGTCAACGGCGGCAAAACTTGGTCAAGCTGGTTCAATCAGCCCACCGGCCAGTTCTATCACGTCATCACCGACAACCGCTTTCCGTACTGGGTTTACGGCGCGCAGCAGGACTCCGGCGCGGCGGGCATTCCGAGCCGCACCAGCACGATCGACGGCATCTCGATGATGGAGTTTCGCGAGACGACCGCGGGCGGCGAGAGCGACAACATCGCGCCCGATCCGAAGGACCCGGAGCTGCTGTACGGCGGCCGCGTGGAGAAGCTCGACACGCGCACACATCAAACGCAATCGATCGATCCGACGCTCGCCTACCCCGGCACCGACCGGCGCACCTGGACGCTGCCGCTGATTTTCTCGCCACGTGATCCGCGTGTTCTCTACTTCGCGAATCAGAAGATGTACCGCACCGAGGATGGCGGGCAGCATTGGACGCTAGTCAGCCCCGATCTGACGCGCGAGAATCCGGAGACGCCGGCGACGCTCGATCCACTCACGGCCGCGAACAAAGCCCAGCCCGGCCCGCGGCAGGGGGTGATCTACGCCATCGCGCCGTCGCGCACGAACGATCACGACATCTGGGCGGGCACGGACGACGGCCAGATCTGGCGTACGCGCGACGAGGGTGCGCACTGGACGAACATCACGCCGGCCGCGCTGACGTCGTGGTCGAAGGTCGGCATCATCGATGCCTCGCATTTCGACGGCGAGACTGCCTACGCGGCGATCGATCGTCATCGCCTCGACGATTTCAAGCCCTACATCTACCGGACGCACGACGGCGGCAAGTCGTGGCAGCTCATCGCCAACGGGATCGCGAACGTGGCAGCGGTGAATGTCGTCCGCGAAGATCCCGTGCGCCGCGGAATGCTCTACGCCGGCACGGAGCGCGGCGTGTATGTGTCGCTCGACGACGGCGATCACTGGCTCCCGCTCCAACTCAATCTCCCCATCACCTCGGTGCGCGACATCGACGTCCACGGCGACGACGTCGTCATCGCCACGCATGGCCGCGCCTTCTGGGTTCTCGACAACGTGACGCCGCTGCGCCAGGAAGTTCCGGCCGGCGATTTCCTCTTTGCGCCTGCGATTACGGTTCGTGAGCGCCCAGCCGGGTTCACCGGCTCGCCGATGCCGAAGGATGAGCCGATGGCTGCGAATCCGCCGTTCGGCGCGTACATCGACTACGCGATTCGCAACGCATCGACGTCACAACCGGTGACGATCGAGATCCTCGATTCCGCCGATGCACTGGTGCGCCGCTACAGCAGCGCCGACGTGCCGCCGGCGATGGATTTGAAACGGCTCGGCACGGCACCGGAGTGGTTCAACACGCCGTCGACCGTCTCCGCCGCGCCGGGGATCCATCGCTTTGTCTGGCCGCTGCACTATCCCGCTCCGGCCGGTCTCACTGGACGCCGCGGCGGTGGCGGTTCCGGCGCGTTCGCTGACGGCGTATGGGCGCCGCCGGGCAACTACAAAGTGGTCCTGAGCGTGAACGGCCACAAGTTCACGCAGCCGCTGACGGTGGTCCCCGATCCTCGTCTCCGGCTGACCGCGAGCGACTACACGGCGCAGTTCGCGCTCGCGCGCGAGGTCGAGCAGACCCGCGCCGCGCTCGCAGCCGCGCTCACGGAAGCAGGCGCGCTCGTGAAGCGGAAGGATGTGCCCGACGCACTGCGCAAGAAAGCGACGGAAGTCTCCGGCGTGATCGAAGGCGAGGAGTTCACCGCTCCCCCGCCCGCCGAGTCATCGCTCCGCTTCATCAATCAACAGCTCTCGAAACTAGCCAACGCCCTCGATAGCGCCGACGCCGCGCCGAGCGCGGATGCCCGCGCGAGCTGGGCGAAGTTGAAGCCCGCGGCAGATGCCGGGCTTGCCGCCTGGGCCGGAGTGCGGGGGGAGGCGCCAGGGGTGGCGAAGCCTTGAACGATATCGCCGATTTAAAAAGGACTGATGCTACCGCTCCGTAGATGAGTTCGTTTTTGCGTCACGCGTCGGAAAGCGGCGGCTGGCGCCGCCGCAGTCCATAGCGCTTCGCGCGAAATGATGGCCAGTGTTTTGCGCGAAGCGCTTTGGACTGCGCGTGGCGCAGCCACCGCTTTTCATCGCGTGAGAACTAACCTTGATGTGGAAGCGGCGACGATCCCGCTGCCTGAAAGGACCGGCGATCCGGCTTCGTTGGTGAGCTCGTCCTTGCGTCACGCGTGAGAAAGCGGCGGCTGGCGCCGCCGCAGTCCAAAGCGCTTCGCGCGAAATGATGGCCAGTGTTTTGCGCGAAGCGCTTTGGACTGCGCGTGGCGCAGCCACCGCTTTCCATCGCGTGAGAACAACAGCACTCGTGTTCGGCGCGAGGATACGTGGGCGGCGGCGAGAGATCCGAAGACGCGAGCCGCTCCTCACATCAGAACAGCGCCATCTGGGTATTCAGCGCAGGCAGCCGCGGCCTCGCCGGGCGGCGGCGGGAGATCTCGTACACGCCCGTCGCTTCGAACTGTTTCGCGATCGAGAGCTCGAGTTGCGACGTCACGCCGAGTCGCGTCAGGAGGCGGCCGGCCATGTCGCGGACGATCGACTCGTGGTTGTTGCGTTGCGAGAGGTGGATGAGGCAGAGGTTCTTGAGGTCCGCGCCGATCATCCGCTGCACCGCCGTCATCGAGTCGTCGTTCGAGAGGTGGCCGAAGCGCGACATGATCCGGCGTTTGAGAGACCAGGGATAGCTGCCCATCCGCAGCATGTCGAGATCGTGGTTCGCTTCGAAAAAGAGGCCGTCGCAATCGGAGAGGTGGCGGATCACCGGCGCGTCGGCGTGCCCGAGGTCGCTGGCGACGCCGACGCGGGTACCGTCGCGCGCCTCGATCACGAAGCAGGCCGGATCGGCGGCATCGTGCAGCGTGCGCTGCGCGTGGATGTTCAGTTCGCCGATCGTGAAGACGGAATCGTTCGGAAAGACGATCGTCTTCGTCTTCTCGCGGTCGATGCGGCTGTTGTCGAGCGTCCCCTGCGTCAGATAGATCGGGATGCCGTACTTGCGCGCGATGGCGCCGGCGCCGCGGATGTGATCGTAGTGCTCGTGCGTGATGATGATCGCCCGCAACTGCTCGATGTCCTTCCCCACCTGCTCCATCCGCTTGCGCGTCTCCCGAGGACCAATGCCGGCATCGACCAGGATGGAGGTGCCGTCACTTTCGACGTAGTAGGAATTGCCCGCGCTGCCGGAGGAGAGGGGTGCGACGATCACGATGGAGCATGATACGCGGTCTCGCGGTTGGCGAGGTGGCGCGGTCTCGCGGGGGTTGCTGAGTTGCTGGGTTGCTGAGTTGCAGGGCCGGTTTCGGCTCCGCGTCCTCCGCGTCTCCGCGTGAAAATGCTTTACCCTGTTTTCCAGAGAGATGGCGCGATATCGTCACTCGTGAGGGCAACGCAGCAACCCGCAGACCCAGCAACCGAGCAACCTCGCAACCCAGCAACCCCGAGACCGCGCATACAATCCCCCTCCACATGATGGAACGTTTCGTAGTCGAGGGTGGGCGCCGGCTGGAGGGACGCATCCGGCCGGGTGGGAACAAGAACGCGGCGCTGCCGATCCTGGCGGCGTGTCTGCTCACCGATGACGTCCTCGTCCTGCGCAACCTGCCCGACATTCAGGACGTCCGCGTCATGCTCCAGATCCTGGAAGGCCTCGGCTCCTCGATCGAGCGGATCGAGCCGAACGTCGTCCGCATCCAGACGAAGGGCGAGTGCTCGTCGAACCCCGATCCCGATCACTCGCGGAAAATCCGCGCGTCGATCCTGCTGGCTGGGCCGCTGCTGGCGCGGTGCGGCGCGGCGAACATCGCTAAGCCGGGCGGCGACGCCATCGGACGCCGGCGCGTCGATACGCATCTGCTTGCGCTCGAAGCCCTCGGCGCGCAGATTGAAGTGTCGGCGCAGGAGTACCGGATGTCGGTGCGGGCGCTGAAGGGCGCGAACATGTTCCTCGACGAAGCGTCGGTCACGGCGACCGAGAACGCCATCATGGCCGCCGTTCTCGCCGAGGGAGAGACGCTGATTTACAACGCGGCAGCGGAGCCGCACGTTCAGGACCTCTGCCGTTTCCTCAACCTCCTCGGCGCGCAGATCGAAGGCATCGCCACGAACTCGTTGCGCATCCACGGCGTCGACTCGCTTCACGGCGGCGAGTTCCACATCCCCAGCGATCACATCGAGGTCGGCTCGTACATCGGTCTCGCCGCCGTCACGCGCAGCGAGCTCGTGATCGAAGACGCCGTGCCCGAGCACATGTACGCCGTCCGCTACATGCTCGAGAAGGTCGGCATCGACATCAAGATCGAAGGGAAAGACATCCGCGTGCCGAAGGATCAGGCGCTGCGGGTCCGGTACGACATCGGCGCGGCGGTACCGAAGATCGACGACGGACCGTGGCCGCTTTTCCCCGCCGATCTGCTCTCCATCATGATCATCATCGCGACGCAGGCAGAGGGGACGGTGATGATCTTCGAGAAGATGTTCGAGTCGCGGCTCTTCTTCACCGACAAATTGATCCAGATGGGAGCGCGCATCATCCTCTGCGATCCGCACCGCGCCATCATCGTCGGCGGCCATCGCCTCAGCGGCGCGGAGATCTCCAGCCCCGACATCCGCGCCGGCATGGCCCTGCTGCTCGCCGCGCTCTGCGCCAAAGGCGAGAGCGTGATTCACAACGTGCATCAGATCGACCGCGGCTACGAGCGGATCGAGGAGCGGCTGAATCCGTTGGGGGCGCGCATTCGGCGGGAGAGGGATTCGTAGGCAGCTTCGTACTCAAAACTGAAATGTTGAATGTTCAATGTTGAATGTTGAGTGTTGAATGAGGGGACGATGTGCCAGCTCAACGATCGGCAGTCCTGCTCGTACGGCGAGAGATGCGCAGGCGTGGACGAGAACGGTCGAGCGGTTGGCGTTGGACAGTTGGTGTTGAGCGTCAGGCGTTGAATTGAAGGTGACGACCCATGCCCTTTCAACATTCGACATTCAACCTCCAACATTCGCTTCACCCTCTCGTGATGGGCATTCTGAACGTCACGCCTGACTCGTTTTCCGACGGCGGCGTTCACTTCGATCACACCAAGGCCCTCCACGCGGCCCTGCAGATGGAAGCGGACGGCGCGACCATCATCGACATCGGCGGCGAGTCGACACGGCCCGGCGCGGCGCCGCTCGCGGCACAGCTCGAGATCGACCGTGTCATCCCGGTGATCGAGCAGATTCGCCAGCGCAGCGCGATCGCCATTTCGATCGATACGCGCAAAGCCGCCGTCGCCGAAGAGGCCATCCGCGCGGGAGCGGACATCGTCAACGACGTCAGCGGGATGCGCTACTCGGCCGGGATGCCCGCGGTCGTCGCCGCCAGCGGCGTGCCGGTCATCCTGATGCACATGCGCGGCGAGCCGGCCACGATGCAGGAGTTGGCGGTGTACGACGACGTCGTCGCGGACGTGGCCCGCGAGTTGATCGCGATGATCGACGATGCCGTCGCCGCTGGAGTCGACCGCGCAAAAATCCTCATCGATCCCGGCATCGGCTTCGCGAAAACGTTCGAGCAGAACCTGGAGCTGCTTGCCCGCGCCGACGAGCTGACCTTCCTCGGCCCACTCGTGATCGGCGCCTCGCGCAAAGCGTTCATCGGCCACCTGACCGGCCGCGCATCCGGCCCGGAGCGCGCCATCGGCTCGCTTGCCACGGTGGCCGCGGCGCAACAAGCCGGCGCCGCCATCGTGCGCGTCCACGACGTGCGCGAGACCGTCGATTTTCTCAAAGTGTGGATGGCGATCGAGGGTCGAAAATGAGGGCATGCTCGATTGCTGCGTGCTCGGCTTCGCCTCGCACGCGTTGTCAGTTGTCGGTTAGTTGCGCCTTCGGCGCGTTGTCAACAGCGCGAGGTTGGGTTTCTGACAACGCGCCGAAGGCGCAACCAACCGACAACCGACAACGCGCCGCAGGCGGCCGCCAGGCCGCCGGAGGCGCAATCCAGTGAGTTGGTACGACCGCATCCTCGCCCTCCAGTTCTCCTGGCGCGATGCCATCGACATCATCATTGTCGCGTTCGTCATCTACAACATCCTCGCGCTCATTCGCGGCACGCGGGCCATGCAGGTTTCCATCGGCCTCGTGCTCCTCGGCAGTACGTTTTTTGTCGCACGCGCCTTCGATCTTCCTGCGCTCGAGGCGATCTCGCGGCAGATCCTCTTCTATCTTCCCTTCGCCGTGATCGTCCTTTTCCAGGCGGAGATCAGGAGGGCGCTGGCGCGCATGGCCTCCAATCCTCTGCTCTCGCTGGTCTCCAACGGCGCCTCTCCCGTGCCGTTTGAAGCCATCCTCGACGCGACGAAAGTGCTCGCCGCGAATCGTATCGGCGCGCTGATCGCCATCGAGCGCGCGCAGAGCCTGCGGATGTACTCCGAGGCAGCGAAGACGATCGATGCCCTCGTCTCGCCCGATCTCCTCATCAGCATCTTCACGCCCGGCGGACCGCTCCATGACGGCGCGGCCATCATCCGCGGCAACCGCATCGTCGCTGCCGGCGCGTTCCTGCCCCTCACCACATCCGCCGATCCGAAGCTCGCGCACGGCACCCGCCATCGCGCCGCCCTCGGGCTCTCCGAAGACAGCGACGCGCTCGTCATCGTGATTTCCGAGGAGAACGGATCGATCGCCGCGACGAGCGAAGGCACGCTGCATGAGCACCTCGACCTCGATCAACTCGCGCAACTGATGCAGGAACGGCTGGGTTCGGTGAGGGCGCGATGATTGCGTGCTCGGCTTGGCCTCGCACGCGTTGTCGGTTGTCGGTTGATTGCGCCTTCGGCGCGTTGTCAGAAACCCAGC
>JAXDGW010000030.1:0-59655 GCA_034664845.1 Thermoanaerobaculia bacterium
AGAGCGCTTTCTTCCTGTCCACTCTTCGCTCGACCATGATGATTCTTCCGGCATGGTCGGCGACGCATCCATCGCAGGACGTGCTCAAGCGAATGTTGGCCGCGCGGCTTTACCCCGGCCCGCACGACATCTTCCTGACGACGTTGCGCGAGCCTACGAAAGCGAGCATCGGATCGCGGGTCGATCAGCTCAAAGCGCAGCATGGGCACATCGTCGTGCGCGTCGCGCCGGGCGGTGATAGCTATCGCGTGTTCGTGCTCGACGACATGAGCGATACGGGCAACGTTGTGGCGATGTTCGGGCCGTATGAGGCGAAGTGAACCCTGCCGTTGGGGCGCGAGCAAGAGACTGTCTTACAATGTCACCATCGATCGGAGGAGTCATGGCGCGAACGAAGGTGTCACCGAAGTTTCAGGTCGTCATCCCGAAGGAGGTACGGGAAAGTATGAGACTAAAGGTTGGGCAAGAGTTGCAAGTAGTTGCGAAAGGCGGAGTAATCACTCTCGTGCCGGAGCGATCACTATCGTCGCTGAGAGGATTCGCGAAGGGAATCCGAACCGATGATCTTCGCGAGAAAAAGGACAGAATCTGATCGTCGTCGATTCTTCCGGTTGGATCGAATTCTTTACCGACGGTCCGCTTTCGGACGAGTATGCCGCCCATCTTCGGAGCATTTCCTCGATCGTAACGCCTACCATCGTTCTCTACGAAGTCTACAAACGAATGAAGCGTGATTTGTCCGAGGACGATGCGATTCTTGCTGTCTCAGTGATGCAACGCACTCGGATTGTCGCGATCGATCAGGATCTCGCGCTGGCGTCGGCTGATCTAAGTCTCGACCATGGGCTGGCCATGGCAGATTCAATCATCCTGGCAACGGCGCGCCGATTTCACGCTGACCTCGTGACGAGCGATCGTGACTTCGAGGGTATTGCGGGAGTCGTTTACCTACCCAAATAGTTGAAGGAGCGGAAAGCCGACGTGTCGATTCGCGTCTGCGATCTCCGAAGGTTGCCGATCTCCCCTCAGCGCTTGGGCGGCACCGCGGGTGGGGCTGGCGAATTTACTGTTGGCAGGGGCGGCGTCACCGGCGGATCCCGAACGAACTCCTTGTAATTGCGCCATCGGCCGAGGATTTGATCGACGTAGGCAACGGGCTCGGTGCCGCGCGCGAAGCCGTGTTTCACGACTGGATCGTTGTAGACGCTGCGCTTCGATTTGCGAATCAGCCAGTAGCTGACATCGATCCATGAATTCGGATCGTCGCCATTTTTCTTCGCCAGACGGACGGCGTCCTGCACGTGGCCCGTGCCGACGTTGTACGACGCCAGGATGAACTTGAGGCGTTCGGTTTCATCCTTGATTGAGCCTTTCCACGCCTTGTCGAGGTTCCAGAGATAGCGGCAGGCTGCTTCGACACTCTGCTTCGGATCCGCAGCATTCGCGTGGAGCTGCTTCGCGGTCTTCGGCATGATCTGCATCAGTCCGACGGCGCCGGCCCAGGAGTGCGCGCCAGGGTTGAAGCGCGATTCTTGAAACGCCTGTGCGGCGATCAGGCGCCAGTCCCAACCCGGGATGGCGGCGTACTCGCGGAACCAGTCGTCGTAGGGCGAGATCGTCCCGGTCTCGGCGGTGAGATACGGACTGCTGGCGCGTGCGGCGAAAGCACGGCGGTCAAGGAAGTACTTTCGGTAGAGCACCGCCAGCAGACCTGACTTTCGCTTCGCCGCGATCCACTGATTCAACTGGCCGAGGAGTTGGGGAGCGTTGCGGCGAACAGCCCAGACTACCGGCTCGGGCGGACCGATGGCGGGCGTGACGATGAGATTCGTGTACTCGACGGTTTTGAGCGCGGCCACGTTCTCCGCCGCCACCGTGAACGCGATCTCTCCCTCGGACAGCCGCTGGATGAGACGATCGCTCGACTCATCCACCTCGACCACGTCGATGTCCTGCGTCAATGCATCGTTCAACTCCAGGAGGTGCTCCCGGTACGGTGAGGTGCGCGGAATCTGAACCTTCTGGCCGCCAAGCTCGCGCGGTGTGGCAACGAGACGGGCACGCACCTGTATATCGGAGGGCGTCGATTCCTTCTGTTCGCGCGCCAGCGCTTTTGCCACCGTGGGAGTGGTGGCATTCCCTCGCTCTGAGCGCTGCACGACCACCGGTGCGGTTGCGTAGAGCGAGTCGGTCACGGAGACACCGATTGGTGAAGACGGTGACGGGATGGAGAGCTGTGCGGCGACGACATCACCGTCGCCGCGGTTGAGATGATCGAACAGTTCCCGGCTGTTGCGGACGACGACTGGCTCGAGCCGCAGTTTACGGTCATGCGCAAACATTGTGAGCAGCTCGTACTCGTAGCCGAGCGTCTCGCCGCGATAGAGAAAGTATCCGGTTGAGTTGAACGTGAAGAGCACTCGAAGGACGCCGCCGGAATCGATATCAGGCAGATCACGCGCAACCGGCGCAATGTCCGGGGCCTTGGCCGGCGCGGCGTCCGCCGGCTTCGGCAACTGCGGCGCCGCCATCGGTGGTTTTGCGGCGGCACGAGCCGGCGATGCTTCGTGCTCCCGGCCGCTGCAACCAACGATGCAAGCAACGAGCAGCAGGAGCAGAAGCGCGATGGGGCGCGGAAGCACGGTTGTCGCTATTTCTTGACCGTGACTGACGCGGCCGTCATCCGGTACTCGATGGTGACCTTCGCACCCGGCTTGAGATCGCCGGTCACTTTCGTTCCGGCGTCCTTCGCCAGTTGCCAGAGATCGCCGCCTTTGTCGACGACGACCATGTCGGAGGTGACCGACTTGACGACTCCGGTGACCTGGTAGGTTTTCGGTTGCGCAGCCACGAGAGCGACGGTCAGCAGCAGGATTACGGCGATGAGAATTGCAGTCGTACGTTTCATTTCGAATCTCTCCTGGCGCGTTGCGTTGCACGACTGCTGCCGCGTCCGTCACCGTTCCGTCGCGTTCTCGTTGCGCGCGGGCCGGTAACTTGCCGGCACTGATCCCGTATCCTTCGCTCGCACATGCGCAAACCCGCGATTCTCGTTTCTCTCATTTCCTTCAGCCTTGCCACTGCCGCTCTTGCGGCCAGCTGGCCGGAGCATCCGGTGCTCCACGCCGTCCGCGCGGCGACCAGCCCCGTCGTCGATGGCGATCTCTCCGATGCAGCGTGGAAAAACGCTCCCGAGTTCACCGGCTTCACGCAGCACGATCCCGACGATGGGAAGCCGCCGACGATGCCGACGAGCATCCGCATCGTGTACGACGACCACGCCATCTACTTCGGCGCGACGATGACCGACCCGCAGCGGCCATCGCAGGTCATCTTCCGGCGCGACAACTTCTCGCCGCAGAGCGATTTTCTGTCGATCAACATCGATCCCCAACTCGATCGCCTTTCCGGCAACGCTTTCACGATCACGCCGGCCAACGTGCAGGCTGACACCATTCTCTACAACGATATCGGCGAGGATGGGAGTTGGGACGGAGTCTGGGATTCGGCGGTGAAGGTTGGGCCGGATGGATGGGTGGCCGAGGTGCGGATACCGTTCTCGCAACTGCGGTTTCCCGATAAGCCGGTGCACGTGTGGGGTCTCAACATCACGCGGCGCACGGTGCGCAACAACGAGATGGTGCGCATCGTCAACACGAAGAAAGGGGAGACCGGCTTCGTCTCGCACTTCGCCGACATCGTCGGATTGGAAGGCATCCACCGCGGGCGGCCGCTCGAGCTCGTGCCGTACGCGGTGACACGTTCGGACATCCTCTCGCATCCCGATCCGAACAATCCGCTTCTGAAGCGCCACGACTACAAGTTGGATGGCGGCCTCGACGTGAAGTACGCGCTGACGTCGAGCCTCACATTGACCGGCACGATCAATCCCGATTTCGGCCAGGTCGAAGTCGATCCCGCCGTCGTCAATCTCAGCCAGTTCGAGACGTTCTATCCGGAGAAACGGCCGTTCTTCACCGAGGGGGTCAACATCTTCCGCTTCGGCGACACGCCCGCGCCGAGCCACTTCAGCTTCTTCTTCTCGCCGAGTCTTTTTTACACGCGGCGCATCGGTCGCGCGCCGCAGGGATCGCCGAACGCACAGTTCGTCGACTCACCCTCCGAGACCACGATCCTCGGCGCCGCGAAACTCACCGGCAAACTGCCGGGCGGTTGGGCGGTCGGTGTGCTCGACGCTCTCACGGCTTCGGAGGACGCGCGCTTTGTGTCCGGCACGGTCTCGGGACGCCAGACGGTCGAACCGCTGACGAACTACTTTGTCTCGCGCGGCACCAAAGAAATCGCCGACGGTTCCCGCCTCGGATTCATGCTTACGTCGGTTAATCGCAGCCTGCCGGACGAGCTGTCATCGCTGCGCAGCGATGCATTGACCGGCGGCGTCGACGGCTACACGAGCTTCCTGAAAAAGACCTGGATTCTGGAAGGCTCCGCGGTCGGATCGAAAGTGACCGGGAGCGCCGATGCGATCGCACGCGCGCAAACGTCGTCGTCTCGGTACTACCAGCGACCCGATGCGGAGAACGTTCATTTCGATCCGACGCGGACGTCGCTCAGCGGATGGGGCGGCCGGATGATGCTCTCGAAGGCCACCGGCTTCTGGCGTCCCAACGTGCAGGTGCAGGCCTTTTCGCCTGGCTTCGAGACCAACGACACCGGCTTCATGCAGCGCACCGACATCATCTCTTCGCACGCGCTGATGCAATACGTGAATCAGAACCCCACGGCCCGTCTGCGCGAAAAGGGCGCCTATTTTGGCGTGTGGCAGAACCAGAACTTCGATGGGAACGTGTTCGAGCGCGGTGCGTTCGTGGACGCGCAAGCCACGCTGCTCAACTATTGGGGTCTGCGTGGCTCGCTATTTCTGAACGCAGGCGCGCTGTCGGATCGCCAGACGCGCGGCGGTCCGCTTGTTCAGACTCCTTCCGGCTGGAGCAGTGACCAGAGCATCAGCAGTGACTCTCGCAAGCGGTTCACGATCGGATTGAACGGTCATGCCGATCACTATCAGGACGGTTCCTACAGCCGCTCGCTAAGCGTTGATCTTTCGGCGCTGCCGATACCAAATCTGCAGCTGACGCTCAGCCCTGCCTACAACCGGGCGCACGATCACACCGCGTACGTGAAGGCGTTCAACGACTCCTCGGCTACTGCGACGTTCGGCCGGCGCTACGTTTTCGCTGACCTCGAACAACATTCTTTCGAGATCGGTACGCGCGCCGACTGGACGCTCAGCTCGCACCTGTCGTTCCAGCTCTATCTTCAGCCGTTCGTGGCTGCCGGCGACTATCACGACTATCACTCGCTCGCCGCCGCGCGGACGCGCAACTACACGCCGTTCACCGGTGATCCCGGCAATCCCGATTTCAATTTCCGCAGCGTGCGGGGCAGCGCTGTCGTCCGTTGGGAGTTCCGTCCCGGCTCGGCGCTCTATGTCGTCTGGAACGAGAACCGCGCCGATGTCGTCCCCATCGGCGACTTCCGCTTCGGACGCGATTTTCGAGCCATCCGAACGGAACCGTCGCATGACGTGTTTCTTGTGAAGGTTTCCTACTGGTTGCCATTATGAGAAACGGAGAATGAGATGACCGAGGATCAGAAAGCTGTGGCTGCAATCGACACGGAGTATCAGGCAGCGGTCGAACGAAATGACGCCGAGACCATGGACCGCATTCTTGCCGGCGACTTCGTGCTGATCGGCAGCCGAGGAAAGGTATTCACGAAGGCCGATCTGCTGGAAGAAGCGCGCAGCGGCCGCGTCGTGTACGAGTACCAGAACGACAGCGAGCAAACGGTCCGCGTGTGGGGCGATACCGCCGTCATCACCGCGCTGCTGTCGGCGAAAGGCACCGAGGACGGCGAGCCATTCGACTACAAACTCTGGTTCAGCGATACGTACGTCCGCACTCCGGCCGGCTGGAGTTACGTGCTGGGCCAAGCGGCGGGGCGCATGGCGCCGGAGTGAGGAGTGCGGTCGTCTCGACCGCGGCCATCGAGGCGTCCCGCCTCGATGGTTCGGATCGAGCCCAATGCTCCGATAGTTTGAAATAAGCCTGTCCGGTCGTTGACGACGCTCGGGCACAGGCCGCTTTCAAGCGTTGCCCAGCTCCGCAGCCAGCTCATCGACTACCGGCCACGTCGCTGCGCGCCACTCGTCGCCCATCAGCAGTCCTGCCGAGGCGAGGTAGATGGCGACGTCGCGCGGGGGGAAGCTGTCGACGGCCGTGACTGCGGCCCGAACCTGCTCCTCGGATGGCGCGGCGTATTCGTCCGACTCGATCGAGCCGTTTACGTGCGGGATCTTCCATTGATCGAGGAAGGCTGCGAGGAGGGCGCTCTGCTCGTGGGTGTGGTAGTGCATCAGAGCCGCGTCGAGGGACTGTTCGAACTCGGGACCGCTGGCGCGTGAGGCGAAGAGATCGGCTTTCTTTTCGACGGGTAGTTTGCGGATCGACTCCTCGCGGAAGTGCAGCGCCTTGGCCAGTTGCGTGACGGCGAGCATCTTGGCGGTGTCGTCGCCGAAGCGCCAGAAGGCAACGAGAATGCGGCGGCGGCGGTCGGAGTCGGCGAGCTCTTTGATGATTCGGCGTGCGGTCCACATGGGCGGGGATCGTATAACGGGGATGGGTGTGGGGCGCGGTTAGCAGAAAGAACCGATCACCACGGAGACGCAGAGCGCACTGAGGTGGGCTTTAACTCTGTGCTCTCTGCGTCTCTGTGGTTCATGGTTTTGAGAGAGATCCGCCCGCCAACACCCTTACCTCATCCGCTGTCAGCTCGCGCGTTTTCCCGATCGGAAGCTCGCCGATGCGAATGGGACCGATGGCGATGCGGACGAGCGTGAGAACCTTCGCGTCGAGCGCTTCGACCATCCGGCGGACCTGGCGGTTGCGGCCTTCGGTGATCGTGATTTCGAAAACGCCCTCGGCCACGCGCTCGACATGCGCGGGGCGGGTTGGTCCGTCTTCCAACTCGATGCCGCGACGCAGGACATCCAACTCGATATCCGTCAGAACGCGTGAGGCCTCGACGAGGTAGGTCTTGGGAACGTGGTACTCGGGATTCGTCAGCCGCTCGGCGAACTGCGTGTCGTTCGTCAGGATGAGAAGGCCGCTCGTATCGAAGTCGAGGCGGCCGACGTGAACGAGATAGCGCTCGCGGTCCGGCAGCAGATCGTAGATCGTCGGCCGCTTCTGGGGATCGCGATAGGTCGTCAGGTAGCCGGCCGGTTTGTGGAGAAGGAGGTACGCCGGCTGCTCACTCCGCAGCGGCTTGCCATCAAACTCGATGCGGTCGAGCTCGAGGTCGACCCAAACGTCGGGATCGCGCACGACGCGTCCGTTCACGCTCACTCGCCCGCCGCCCACCCACGTCCGCGCCTCGGTGCGCGATCCGATGCCGGCCTTCGAGAGCACGCGCTCGAGCGTCTTCAAGGGGCGGTCGCCGGGTGGAGGTTTGTTGATGTGCATTTCAGAACCGAAATGTTGAATGTTCAATGTTGAATGTTGAGTGTTGAATGCGCCGCGAGGTCCCTCATTCAACATTCAACATTCAACATTGAACATTATTGAACATTCAACATTTACAATCCTCCCGGTCCATGAAGCGGTTCATCGCAATCATCTTCCTCCTCGCCACCGCCTCGGCGTCCGCGGACGAGTACCGCGCCTACTGGGTCGATACGTTCCGCACGCCGTTCGCCAACGCGAGCGACGTCACGCGCATCATCGACGCTGCCGTCGAAAGCAACGCCAACGCGCTGTTCGTGCAGGTGCGGCGGCGCGGCGACGCCTGGTATCTCGACGCCTCCGAGCCGATCGCGGAGACGCTCGACGGCACCTTCGATCCTCTTCGCGCGCTGCTCGACGGTGCGCACGCCCGAGGGATTCAGGTTCATGCGTTCGTGATCGTGGGAGCGGTGTTTCGCGGCGATCCGGCCGTCGATCCGTTGCCGCGCGATCCGCATCACGTCTTCCTGCAGCACTTCTGGGATCCGAAAACGCACAAGCCGTTTCGCGGCGAGCGGCAGTGGGCAACGCGCACGAGCAAGGGCCGCTACCTTTTCAGTTCCGACTGGTACGCCGACCTCGGGCATCCTCAAGCCGCGGCGTATACAGCCGACGTACTGCTCCACCTCGTTCGCGCGTACGACATCGACGGCCTCCACCTCGATCGCGTCCGCTATCCGGAAGCGCCGCGCGGCGACGTCGGATACAACGAGACGAGCGTGGCCCGCTTCCGCGCGCGCTACGGGCGCCTGCCGCGCGCGAAGGACCCGTTCTGGAACGACTGGCGGCGCGAGCAGGTCACGAACTTTGTCCGCCGCGTCGCCCTAGGCGCGAAGGCGATCCGGCCGTCGATCACGATCTCCGCCGCGCTCATCTCGTGGGGCACCGGTCCGGGCGCGAACGGCGGATTCCGAAACACCGATTCCTATCGCATCGCGTATCAGGATTGGGAGTCGTGGCTGCGCGAAGGGATCATCGACGCCGGCAGTCCGATGCTCTACAAACGCGAGCACGTTCCGGCCGAGAAGAAGCAGTTCGACGACTGGCTGCAGTTTCTCGTCAGCACCGCGCATTTGAACGGCCGTGCCGCGGTCCCCGGTATCGGCGCGTATCTCAACTCGATCGAAGGGACGCTGCGGCAGGCCCGCCGCGCCCGCGCCGCGAATGCCGACGGCATCATCTTCTTCGCCATGGGCGATACGAAGCCGTGGTCGATCCTTGCGAACAGCACCAACGACGCCGTCCGGCACAATCCCTATGCCCTTCCAGTCGCCGGCGTTTTCACGCCAAAGCGTCCGAACGAGGAGTTCTTCCTGGCGCTGCGAAAGAGCACGGGAACGGACGGCCGGACAGCATTCGAACGGACAGACAACGAACCGCCGTTGTTCGCCGTCACGCTACCCGCGCCGCGCATTCCTGATGCCCCAACTGGCGCCATCATGGGCTACACGGCCGGCGACGGCACGCTCGTCACGGTCGGCTCGCTGGCCACGCACACCACGCGCATCACGCACACCGACGGCAACGGCTTCTTCGGCATGCTGGGCCTTCCGCCGGGCGAGTACCGGGTGATCGCGGGCTCGGCGGCGGCGAATGTTCAGGTCACGGCTGGACATGTATCGATCGTCAACGCGGATAGAATCGCGACCAATGAGCGACCTTGATCCCTCGGTGCAGCGCGAGCTCGACGCTCTCTCGATCCCGCACGAGGTCATGCCGTGCAATCCCGAATGGGCCGACACCGACGTCTTTTGCGCGAACTACGGGATTCCTCGCGAGAACGCTGCGAACACGATTCTCGTCGCGTTGAAGACCGAGCCGCGCAGCTACGTCGCCTGTCTCGTTACTGCATCGATGAAGCTCGATGTGAACCACAAGGTGAGCAAATTGACCGGCATCCGAAGAATGTCGTTTGCGTCCGCCGAAGAGACAGCGGCGCTGACGGGGCAACTCATCGGAGGTGTAACCGTTTTCGGATTGCCGGAAGGCGTCCCGCTCTACGTCGACGAAGAGGTCATGAAGCGCGACTACGTCATCGTCGGTGGCGGCAACCGCTCAACGAAGATCAAGGTCGCGCCGAAGCACCTTCGCAAACTGTCTCGGGCGATCGTCGCCGGGATCGCCGTGCCGCGTACGGCGTAGCCATCCAAAGTTCGCCGAGGAGCGTAGGTCAACGAAAAGGAGGAAGGTCGCATGAAAATCCGCATCCTGATTCTGGGTCTCTGTCTCGTTACCGTGGCCGCGTTCGGCCAGGTCAATCCGAAGATGAAAGAGCTGCAACCATTCGTGGGCACCTGGCAATGCACCGGGACGGCGTTCGCGTCGCCGATGGGACCGGAACATCCCACCACCGCCACCGTCACGGGCAACTGGAGGCTCGGCGGAGAATGGATGGAGATCCACTACACCGAGGCAAAGACGAAGAAGAACCCGCATCCGTACGAGGCGCGCATTTTCTATGGCTATGACGCGCAGCCCAAGGCACTCGTCGGTGGGTCTGTCGACAACATGGGCGGCTACGCCACCCAGCAGTCGCCCGGATGGGAAGGCGAAAAACTGACCTTTACTGGCCCGATGCATGGCGGCGGCGAAACGATGAACAGCCGCGACATCTTCACGAAGGTCGGAAAGAACGAGATGCGCCACCAGTCCGAGATCGAAGAAAAAGGCGTCTGGAAGAAGCTCGATCAGGAAGTCTGCAAGCGCTGATCTTGAGCGTCACCCACCGGGTTCGGCCCGCATGCGCTGGGCCGGACCCGGCTTAATGTCTTGACGGCGCGCTACTACAGTTGTAGTTTGTCGCGCATGGCCAGCGAGCGCATCGCACTCACGAAGTTCGAGACCGAGGTGATGAGTGTGCTCTGGCGGCTCGGCGAAGCGACCGTGCGCGAGCTGCAGGAGTCGATCGACCGCACCGATCGTCCCGCATACACGACCGTCCAGACGATCGTGCAGCGCCTGGAGCAGAAAGGCGCGGTACGGCGGACGCGCAAGAGCGGCAGCGCCTTCTTCTTCGAGCCGGCCATCACGCGCAAATCGGTTTACCGCCGTCTGGTCGAAGAGCTGCTCGATCTGGTCGGCGGATCGCAGCCACTCGTCGCGCACCTCGTGGAGACCGGCAAGCTGTCACTCGACGATCTCAAGGCGGTCGAGAACACAGCCAAGGCTGCGAAACGAGGCCGGAAATGACCGCTCACCTTTTCGAGTCGACGCTCGTTCTGGCGATTGCGATTCTTCTGGCGCAGGTGCCGCGGCTGGCCGCCCGAACGCGCTATGCAATCGTCTTCGCTGCGCTGATGAAGTTCGCCGTGCCGTCGGCGATCGTTCCGCGCTTCCTTTCGCTCCTCGGCATCGATCTGGCGCGAATGCCGAAAGGCACGATGGTCATCGAAGTGCTGGGACCGCTGAGCGCTGAGGACGGAGCCGGACTTTCCGTTTCGCGCTGGCCGGCGATATTGATCTCGCTATGGCTGGTGGCTGCAATCGGCCTTCTCGCTCGCGTTCTCCTTCGCGGACGGACCGAACTGCGGCGTTCACTCGCCGATGCTCTCGACGCCACGCCCGGCGAACTGGCCGCCCTCGGGCGCGCGCTTGCCCGCACCCGCCTGGCGCGGCCGGTGCGCCTCGTTCGATCGCAATCGATATCGGCCCCTGCCACCGCCGGCATGCTGCGTCCCGTCATCCTCATTCCCGCCGCGACACAGCTTTCGGCCGATGAGTTGGAGACGATCCTGACGCATGAATGCGCTCATATCGCGCGGCATGACAATCTTCTGGGACTCATCGAGTCGATCGCCGGCTGCGCGCTCTGGTTCCATCCGCTGGTCTGGATTGCGCGCCACATTCTCGACGCCGCGCGCGAAGAGGCTTGCGACGCGATCGTCGTCGCTTCGGGCGATTCGGGCACGTACCTCAACGCATTGCGCAAAGTCTGCGAGGCCGCGATCGGACCCCGCGTCGCCGTAGTCTCGTGCATCGTCAGCAACACCATCCGCGAACGAATGGAGGCAATCATGACCTTTGAAAGGCGTCGTCTTCTCAGCCACCGGGCCGTATTCGCCGTCGTCCTCGCCCTTCTCACGGCAACGACGTTGGGTATCGGCGTCGCCCGCGCGCTGCCACCCGCGAGCGCGGCAGACGAATCGCCGCGCGTCGACGTGACGCTATCGCGCGACAGCGGCGGCATCTACTTGTTCGAGATCGCTGTCCGCGATCGGGTTACGAACGAAGTGATCACGTCCGCCAGGCTGAAGGCGCGCCCCGAGGAACCGGCCACGATGGACGCGTCCAGCCCTGAAATGCACATTCGCGCGATCGCACACCACGACGGCTCCGCGGAAGTCGAGACGAGATTCAAAGACGGATCCCCCATCGTCTCCAGGATCGTCATGAAGAGCGCGGCGACGGGCGGTTCCCAATCCCTCGGCATCTCGGGTGATTTGCCGCTCCGCATTGGCGGCGACGTCAAGCCACCGGTGGTCATCAATCGCGTGGAGCCGATTTACCCGGCCCTTGCCAAAGAATCGGGGATCAGCGGCATTGTGATCGTCGAGGTCACCGTCGATCGTACGGGCATCGTGAAGGATGCGCGCATCCTCAAACCGCTGCCATTTGGCCTGGACCAGGCTGCGCTCGACGCGGTGAAGCAGTGGACGTTCCGTCCGGCCACTCTGAATGGAACGGCAGTGGATGTGCTGTTCAATCTCACGATCAACTTCCGAGCGGCCGAGCACGCCTCGACGGGCATCTCGCTCGATCTCAAAGACGCCGATATGCGCGACGTGCTGAAGACGTTCGCGCAGTTGACCAACATGCAAATCGTCGCCGACGACGATGTACGCGGGAGCGTGACCGTCACGTTGCGCGATACGCCATGGCAGGACGCACTCGACAAGATCCTCGCCGACGCCAACCTCCGTTCCGAGCGCAGCGGGAACACGATCCACGTGCATCGACGGTGAGCTTCGACCCAGGTGCGAGCCGCCTTCTCCCGAATGCACGCTAGAATCGCCGCATGGCCCTCGCTCCGCGGCAAACGCGGTTTCTGATCGTCTTTGCTGTCCTCCTCATCGCTTTCTACGCGCTCATCACCATCAGCTGGGTCGACGCGCATGTCGTTCTACCGTTCACCGGTGCGCTGGCGCGGATTTCCGGAGCAGCGCTGAACCTGATCGGCGAGCGCGTCCATGTGGACGGCACCGTCATCGCCGGAGGGAAGTTTGCGGTCGACATCCGCGGTGGCTGCAATGGGCTGGAGGCGGTCGTCTTTGTGTGCGCGGCGATGCTGGCGTTTCACGCGCCGATCCGGAAGCGCCTGATCGGCGCCGCGGCCGCCGCCGTCATCCTCGAAGCTCTCAACATCATCCGCATCGACTCGCTCTACCTCCTCGGCGTTTATCACCGCGACGTCTTCGAGACGTTTCACCTGGCCGTCTGGCAGACGCTGATGTTTGGCGCCGCCGTCCTGCTCTTCCTCATCTGGACGTCGAAGGTGACTCCGCGCGATGCTCCTGCGAGTCTGTAGGTTCATCGCCGGGCTAGTGCTCGGCGTCGTGATCTGGTGGGCCGCGGCGCCGGCGTACAACTACACGCTCGCACCGGCCGCGCAACTGCTGCTTCATGCCGACCGGCGGCTGGCCGATCTGGTGCTGGTGCCGCAGGAGCGGAAGATATTCGTGACGTCGTCGACGCCGATACCGACAGCGACCATCCCCGCCGACCAGCTCACCTACAACATCATTCTGCTGCTGGCACTCTTCGCGTCGAACGAGCGGTGCTGGAGTCTGGCCAATTTCCGCGCCTTCGCGATCGCCATGGCCATCGTTTTTCTGTCGCACTGCGTCAGTCTGGTGATCTCGATCGAGACGACGTACGGCCTGCGGCAAGGCGCGTGGAGCGAGCAGCACTACAGCAGCGCCGGAGCGAACTTCTGGCTCACTTCAGAGCTGGTCTTTCGCATCGTCGGGATGTTCGGCGTCGTCTTTGCCGCGTGGTGGGGACTCAGTCACTCGAAGAGCGTGTCGAGATAAGCGGCCGGATCGAACGGAATCAGATCCTCGGCACTTTCCCCAACGCCGACGAATTTCACCGGGATGTCGAACTGGCGCATGATCGAGAGAATCACGCCGCCCTTGGCCGTGCCGTCGAGCTTCGTCACGACCATGCCCGTCACCTGCGCCGCTTCGAGAAACGCGGCGGCCTGACTCACGCCGTTCTGGCCCGTGGTGCCGTCGAGGACGAGGAGCGTTTCGTGCGGCGCGCCGGGCAATTCTTTTTCGATGACGCGCCGGACTTTCGACAACTCCTGCATCAGGTGCGACTTGTTGTGAAGGCGGCCCGCGGTGTCGATGAGGACGACGTCGGTGCCGCGCGCTTTCGCTGCCGTGACCGTGTCGTGCGCGACGGCGCCAGGATCGGATCCCGCTTTGTGTTTGACCATCTCGACGCCAATGCGGCCGGCCCACATCTGCAACTGCTCGATGGCGGCGGCGCGAAAGGTGTCGGCCGCGCCGAGCAAAACCGTCTTCCCTTCGCTCTTGAAGCGCGAGGCGAGTTTGGCGATCGTCGTGGTCTTGCCGGTGCCGTTGACGCCGACGACGAGGATGACGAACGGTTTGGCGCGCGCCGTATCGATCGTGGAGATTTGGCGCTGCGGGATGAGTGCGCGCGCTTCTTCACGCAGCACGGCAGTGAAGCGGTCCATCGATGTGATGCGCTCGGCGCGGACGCGCTGCTCGATCCGCTCGACGAGCGACATGCTGAGCTCCGCGCCGACGTCAGCGCCGAGGAGCGCTTCTTCGAGGCGGTCGATGGCTGATTGATCGATCGGAAGGTCAGGAGTGAGCGACTCCTTCACCTTCTCGATGATCTCGGTGTGGGTCATGAAGAGCCCACGTTTCAGCTTGTCGAAGAGCGATTTCCCGGGTTCGGCCATAGGGCGCGCATTGTAGCCGGGGAGTGCGGTCGTCTCGACCGCGGGCACTCGGGCGTCCTCGCCCGAGTGCTGTAGCCCGCATTTCTCACGCGCCTTGCGACCCTCTCCAATCGAGCGCCTTCTCCCCCACGCTTTTCAGTGGGGGAGAAGGTGGCCGAAGGCCGGATGAGGGGGCGGTGCCTGTGGCGAAGACGTGCCGACGCAGTTACTCACGCAGCCCGAGGACGATGCCGTCGTCGATTTGCACCGCTCCCCTCATCCGGCTTCGCCACCTTCTCCCCTCGAAAAGCACGAGGGGAGAAGGCGCTCGATTGGAGAGTGTCGTGATGAGATTGTGAGAAATGCGGGGTAGGTAACCCGATTCACCAGAGAAGCACCGAGCTGGCTTCGCTCGCAGCCGATTTCTCACGCGAAGCGGCGAAGGTCGCGAAGAGAGAGCATCGCAAATATCAAACCTTCGCGTCTTCGCGTGCGCCCCGAAAAGCACAGGGGAGAAGGCTCTCGATTGGAGCGGGTCGCGTTAGGTGAAATGCGGGGTTTGCGTGTTAGTGGCGTGAGGCGCGGTTGCGCGACGGCGCGGCGGGTGCGATCGCGGACTGCTCGTTGTCGTAGTCGACCTCGATCAGCAGATACGTCACGCCGGCGCCGGAGAGCGAGTACTTGCCGTTCTGGTTCATCAGCAACGTGCGGCTCCAGCTTGGTGCGCTGTCGCCGTTCTCTTCGCGGAACGCCAGCGCGTAGACGCCGCGCGCCAGTTTCGGACCTTCGACATTGCCGAGTGCGAGCGTTAGCGGCGACGTCTCCGTCTCGAGCGACGGTACCGTGTTCGACTCGCTCGTTCCGACTGTCGGGCGAATGCGCCTAACGACGAACGAGAGTCCGGTCGTGGCGAGTGCGGGCATGCGGAACGACACGGCGCCGGTCATGGAGTCGTTTGCGGCGGACCAGAAAGCGAACCGAGGATATTTGCCGGCTTCGCGGCCGGTGATGGGGAAGTAGGCGTCGACTCCGATGCCGCCGGCGCTCTCGCCGTGCTGTTTGGCGCGGGACGCTCCGACGACCGTCACGCGGGCGGCGCGGCTGATGAACGTTGGGTCGGGGCTGAGGATCGAGGATGCATCGGTCATCGGAACCGTGAACCCGTTCGCCGGCAGCGAGGCCGCGTAGCCGACGCCGAGGAGGGGGACGATGCCGGAGGCGGCGGCTGCAAATAAGCTTCGCTCGCTGAAGGCCACACCGACGGCAGCGACTCCGGCGAGTTTGAGGAATTGACGGCGGTGGACAGCGGGCAACATCATAGCGGAGTTCCTGCCTAACGTTATTAAGTCTAATGTTTGCTTATAGTTACGAAGTGGTGCGGCAAAACGGCGCGCATCGTACCACGTTCTGCCGAGTTCGTTATTGTGATTAACTATGGGCAGGCGGCCACGGCAGTTGCCGAACCATTGATCACTACGGGAACGTTGCCGTTCGCGGCAGCCATCGCCGCAGAAATGGCCTTGCCATCCGAGCCCGTCACTCCCACGATGCGAAGCACGGAAGTGGGTGCGGCAGTGAGGGAGATTGCGGTTCCTTCCGGCGCTGTGAATCGGTTCGCGGTCACGTCGGCACAGACTGCTCCATTCCCCGTACCGGTGATCGCGATCCAGGCGTTCTCGCGGACCGCCGGCGCGGCGAACTGGCTGCGCTGAATCGCGACCGCGAGATGAGAGGACTGCGCCGCCGACGCGTTGATGACTCCGTGCCCAAAATGCTGGAGCGTCGTGTCGAGGACCGAGAGCGCCAGCGAGCTGTTCTCCGACGACGAAGCCTCGATCGCGGAGCCGATGCTGTCACGCAGGTCTGAATTGCGAACGGCTACATCGAGCTTCGCTCCACCGAAGGTCCTGACATTCAGGAGTTGCTTCGCCACATCGGGGCGCTGCGGCGCCGAGAGCGTGACGCGGTCGAGAACGAGACGGCCGCTATTGAAACGCTGCTCGACCAGAACTTCGCTACCGGCGTTGTCGGAGAACGACGACGCGCTGAACGTGATCGTTCCGCTGAGCTCCTGCAGCAACACGCCGCTCTCGAACGTCTCGTCGCCGGCGCGGTGTATGTCCAGTCCCGAGAACGACACGTCGCGGACGTTGTTGGCGTTGATGCCCATCGCGCCGCCGCCGTCGACGACGATGTTCTCGAAGTTCGAGTCGGTCACATGCCGCAGGTAGATGGCGGCGCGGCAGACGGCGGTCGAGTTGACCTCGAACGCTCCCGCGCAGCGAACACCTTTCGTCTGACCATTCACGCCGCTGTCGGTGAGCGTGATGCCGGCGATGCGAACGTTGCCCGATTGCGCGACGCGGATGCCGCTGGTGCGGGCGTGGAGAATCGCGCCGCCGGTGCCGCTTTTTCCATTGACTCCGGTGATGGTGACGTGACCGTGAACCTTATCGATCACGATTCCTTCGTCGAGCGATCCGGGCGCGATGCCTTCCGCGGACACTGACTCGAACGAAAGCTCCACACCGGAGTCGCGAACGTCGAGCGCGGCGCCGTTTGTCGTGCTGAGGCTCGACGTACCACCGAGCTTCACGTTGCCGACGTTGCTCGCCACGAATCCGCGATGACGGCCACGAATGGTGACGACATCCTCGAAGACGATGGGCGAGCTGCGTTCGATGTCGCGAAGGACGATCGCGTCATCCCCCGCGTCTGCCACCCGAAACTTCGATCCTCGACGGAACGTGATCGGCCCGAGACGCCGGCTGGTGATTCGCAGCGCGGTCGTGAATTCGCCCGAGACCGCGCAGTGATCGACGATGATCTCGCCTTCCCCTCCCGCGAATCCGAGCCCGCTGCCCTGTTGTTTCGCGTCGACCGCGCCGCCCATGATCACGACCTTGCCGTGCTGCTCCTGAAGAAAGATGGCGAAGCCGCCCAGCGACGTCTTGAAGTAAACGTCGCGCACGGTGAGCGTTCCGAAGACGCCCGATCCGTTGATGCCTGGCAACCGGTCTGCCACGATCGTGCAACCGGCGATGACGTTGTCGCCGCTGGTCGAGATCGTGCCCTGGATTACCGGTGACGCTCCCTCTCTGGCGGGAAGCTCGACTCCTGTCTCGACATGAAACTCCGTGCGGAGGGCGTCGAGGCCGAAGGCGGAGCCGGCGAGGATCTGACCTTTCTTCAGCACGATGCTGTCGGTGTAGGGCACCCCCGAGTCGGCAAGGTAGATCACATCGCCAAATCCACTGGCGGATGCCGCGCTGGCCAGCGTCGCGAACGGCCACTGGCGCGTTCCCTGGCCCGGCGCCACGGCGGCGCTGTCGACGAAGATCACGCGTGCCGCCGATGCGCTCGAGGCCAGAAAGGAAACGATGATGCCTGCGATCGCGAGCGCCGTTCGCGTCATTGGCGCCGTGCCGTTCCCTGCTCGCGGGCGCCGATCGATTGCTTGACCATGTTCTCGTCGATCGTGAGCACGCGCGAGCCGGCATCGGCAGGGTCGAATTCGAGATTGCCGATCACGCGGCGGAACGTCTCGCGCAACGCCCGCGCGCCGAGGCGCTTCTGGCGCGCCGCGTCCCAGGCGATGGCGATCAGCGCGCCGCGCGTGATCTGCAAGTCGACGCCGAAGCGCTGAAAGTAGGCGCGCGACGTCCGGAAGATCGAGCCCTCCGGCTCCACGAAAATGCGGGCCAGATCGGACTCGGCGAGATCGTTGAGAACGACGATCGATTCAAATCGGGAGACGAACTGCGGGGTCATGCCGTACCGGAACAGGTCGTCGTACTTCAGGTAGTCCCGCAGGTGAAAGGGAAGCTCTTCGCGTACTTCGCCCGATGCGGAGACGACGACGACCGGCTTCATCGGCGCGACGTCCTGGCCGATGGTGGCGCGGCGAAAAACGGCTTCGTAGAGTTCCTCGAACGCGCCGCCGACGATGAAGAGCACATTCGACGAGTTGACGCCGAAGCGCATGCCGTCGACGTCGAACTCGACGTTCTCGTTTTCCATCAGCGTGAGAAGCGCTTCCTGCGCGACGATGCCGCGCACGTTCGGCTGGCCGCTGACCTGCGCGCGGATCTTGTCGACTTCATCGATGAACACGATGCCGTGCTCGACACAGCGAAGGAGATCGCTCATCGGAGCGGTGGCGCCGAGGAGGCGCCGGGCATTGGCGAAGAGGCGTCCCAGCACCGCGCGGCCGTAGCCCTGATGCTCTTCGGCAAGCACGTTGGCGTTGATGCGGATGACGTTCGCCGAAACGCTCAGGTCGGAGTGCGCGGCCAGAAACTGCTCGACCGCTTTCATCAGCGTGGTCTTGCCCGATCCGGAGTTGCCGACGAGGAGGATGTTCGGCGCCGGATGACCGACGAGATGCTTGACGACGGCTACGGAGAGCTCGCGAATGGCCTCATCCTGCCCGACGACAGTCTTGCTCAAGTCTTCGAAGACTTCGCGCGGGCGGAGAGGAAAGGTTTCCATAGGATCGGAGTTGGAGGCGGAAAGAATAGCACTGCGACCAGCCTGTCATATTGCCTGTCATCCTGAGCCGCCGAAGGACACGAAGTGCCGAAGGACGGTCGAAGGACCCCCTGATTCTCTGCCGGTAGGGAGGGGGCCGTGAAAAACCATCGCACAGAATTAGGGGGTCCTTCGACGTCCTCCGGCACTTCGTGTCCTTCGGCGGTCTCAGGATGACAGCGATGCCTAGCCCGCGTTGAGCTTCAGACGAGCCGTCGCTCGACGGTCTTCTGGCTCTTCTCGCGGTACATCGCTTCGTCTGCCGCCCGCAACGCGGCCTCCGCTTCGCCCTGGACGGGCAGATAGGCCTGGCCGACGGAGAAGCGGATCGGAGGGCCGTCGGTGCGCTCGAACTTCAGCCGTTCTCGAAGCCGCTCGACATGCTCGAGAACCTGCGCCGGCTCGGCGCCTGGCGCGACGACGACGAACTCGTCTCCGGCGTAGCGGATCACGTGATCGTTCGCGCGGAAGCTCGTCTCCAGCACGCGCGCGAAGCGTTTCAGGCAGTCATCGCCCGCCTGGTGACCGTACGAGTCGTTGATTCGCTTGAAGTCGTTGAGGTCGAAAAAGAGGATCGTCGCGCCGGTGCCGAGTGCATCCTGAAGCACGCCAGGCAGCGCACGGCGGTTGGCGAGACCGGTGAGTGAATCGCGATCGACGAGCCCCTGAAGAACTTCCTGCGCCGCAGTCAGGTTCGTGTTCGATTGCATCAACTCCTGCTGAATCGTGCGATAGAGCGTGAGCACGCAGCCGAGGGCGATGACCCACTCCGCGCCAGTGTCGAAGGACGAGTACGAGGCCAGAAAAAGTCCGAGGGCGGAGTCGGAGACGAAGCGCGTGAGCACGACGTGTCCGTGGGCAAGCGTCTCGATCACCGCAAGAACGGCGCGGATTGCGAACCCCGAGGCCAGCCAGCCCGCGCCAGGAATTCGCTTCACGAAAAGGACAATCGCGCCTGCGCCGAGGATCAGAGCGATCACCGCGGACTCCGCCACGCCGATGCGGTCGATGCTATCAGCGAGGAACGCGGCGGTCACCGAATAGAGAACCACGCAGGTAACGGCAATGCGAGTGACTACGACACTCGGCCGCTGACGGATGAACCGCCACGCGCCCGCGCTCAGCAGGAGCACGAACATCGTCTTGCTCAGGAAGTAGCCGCCGCGAAGCGCGATGAACGCGATCTGCGAGCTCGGTTGAAAAATCCAGAAGATGATGGTCACGAGGAGTGCTGCGAGATTGGCGAGCCAGGCGCTGACCCACGGCCGCATCTCGACGCGGCGAACCGAGCGCGCCAGCACGACGAAGAAGACGGCGATCATCAACGCCGAGGTGATCTGCGCGGTCGTGCTCCAACGCCAGAGGAGAAGTTCCATCAGCCGCGATTGTAGAGGTCGTCATGGGTCGTTGTGTCAGAAACTGGAAACAGCAGGATGCTTATGGGTAGCGCCGCTGGCGACGTTATGATCCCGGCTCTTGCGCCTCTGGTCCCTCCATCCCCAATACCTCGATTCCAAAGGCCTCGTTGCGCTCTGGCGCGAGGCCTTGCTCGCGCAAGCCGTCCTGTCCGGACTGACGCGCGGCTACACGCGGCACCCGCAACTGGAGCGCTTTCGCGAACCGCCGGATCCACGCGTGAGGATCGCCGCCTATCTTCGCGAAGTTGCATCCGAAGCAGAGCGCCGCGGGTATCGCTTCGATCGAGCGAAGATCACGGCTGACGGCGATGCCGGCCAGCTCGGGGTAACGTCCGGCCAGTTGACGTATGAATGGCAGCATCTATTGTCTAAACTGATCGTGCGTGACCCTGAGCGTCATGCAAGACACCGCAATATCAAGATGCCGATTCCGCATCCGATCTTCGCGGTGGTGAGTGGCCCGATCGCGCCGTGGGAGCGCAATGAAACGCAAGCAAGGAGTTCGCGATGATTTCTGAGTTCCGAGGCTTTCTGACCAAGACCAACGCCCTGGCCCTGGCGATCGGCGTGATCATCGGCGCCGCAGTCGGCAACGTCGTCTCGGCGCTTGCGGCCGACATCCTCATGCCGTTCGTCGGGTACTTCCTGCCGGCCGGCGATTGGCGTGCCGCGAGAATCGTTCTTTCGACCGCCACCGATGCGAACGGAAAGATCACCGAGAACGCCATCCTTTACGGCCACTTCGCCGGGACCGTCGTCGACTTCGTCATCATCTCGTTCGTCGTCTTTCTGATCGTTCGGACGCTGATCAAGCCGGCGCCTGCTCCGCCTGCCGCTCCGATGAAGACGTGTCCCGAGTGTCTGGAGATGATTCCTGCCGCGGCGCGCCGCTGCCGCGCGTGTGCGGCCACGCTTGCCTGACTACTTCTTTCGTTTCTGCGTCAGCAGCCAGCGCCACATCGCGGCGTCGCCGTAAGCTCGATCCCAGGCGTTGTGCCCGATCCCCGGATACTCGTTGTAGTGCACTTCGGCGCCTTCCGCCCGCAGCAACTCCACCATCCGCCGCGACTCATCGACCGGAATGAGAGGATCGGCGTCGCCATGGCAGATCCAGATCGGAAGGCTCCGGATCGCGTGCGCCGTGAATGCATAGGGATCGGCGGCGCTCATCGTCAGCGGCGATTGCTGCACGGCGGTGGTCGTCGCATGCGGCAGCAGACCTCCGCAAACGATCACCAGCGCGGCGAACGTATGAGGATGCGCCAGCGCCAGGTGATACGTGCCATATCCGCCCATCGACAAGCCGGTGAGATAGACGCGGTCGCGATCGCCGTGAAACTCAGCGATTGCCGCGTCGAGCGCTGCCATCGCGGCATCGGCGGGCTCGCCAAGCCAGCGCGAATCGAGCGGCGCCTGCGGAAAGACGACGATGGCAGGAACGCGCTCGGGATTGGCGCGGATCGCCGCCGCTGCTCCGATCTGCGTCGAGCGCAAACCATCACTCCCTCGCTCGCCGGAGCCGTGCAGAAAAAGAATCACCGGCCAGCGCTTCGAAGGCTGCCAGGAGTGCGGCACGTAGACCGAGTAGGGGTAGCTGTGGCCGCCGACGGTAACGGATCGAATCAGAAAGCCGGTTTCGTGAGGAGCCATCGTGCGGCAGGAAAGGAGCGCGGCCATGAGAATCAGCGACAACTGTTTCCAGCGAGTCTGCATGGAGCGCGGGAATGATACGACGCGAGAGTGTTTGCTCAACGCACGCTGTCATCCTGAGCCGCCGAAGGACACGAAGTGCCGAAGGACGGTCGAAGGACCCCCCGCGCAAGTGCAGGGTCGGGTGGTGGCAAGAAACCGTGCACAAGATCGGGGGGTCCTTCGACGTCCTTCGGCACTTCGTGTCCTTCGGCGCCTCAGGATGACAGCGGTTGGGTGCGGCGCTCCTGAGAATTCAATCGTCACCGCGAGTTTCCCGCAAACGCGAACTTGCCTGCGCTAGTCTCGCGCCTTCACACACAGGGGGTGACTACGATGTCAGCGGATTCCAATCACGCGCGAACGACAGCGTCTCTCATCAAAGGCGGTCTCGTCGTCGGCTCGCTCGACATCGCCTACGCGATCATTTTTTCGGCGTTTCGAGGATTCGGACCAGTGCGTATTCTGCAAAGTGTGGCTGCCGGCGTGCTTGGCCGCGCCTCCTACCAGGGCGGCCTCCCCACCGCCGCCCTCGGGCTGGCGTTGCACTACTTCATCGCGTTCACGATCGTGATCACCTATTGGTTAGCCAGCCGTTACATACCGATCCTCACAACGCATCCCGTCATCTGCGGAGCCATCTACGGCCTCGGCGTCTACTTCTTCATGAACTACGTCGTGATTCCGCTGTCGAAGGCCAACCGCCCGCGCTTTTTCCTCTTGTTGTTCATCTGCAATCTCCTGGTGCACGCGTTCCTGATCGGTGTTCCGGCAGCGCTCTTCGCGCGAATGGCGCGCACCGCCCGCTCGTAGTGGTACGCTCGGATTCAATCCGATCGGAGCACAAAAAATGCACACTGCCGCGGTCACCGCCGTCGTCATCGTCGCGTTCCTCCATTTCGTTTTTCTCGTGCTCGAAATGTTTCTCTGGGCGACGCCGCGGGGGCGCCGGATCTTCGCGCTCACGCCGGAGCTCGCGGAAGGATCGAAGAAACTGGCTGCCAATCAGGGGCTGTACAACGGATTCCTTGCGGTCGGTCTTTTGTGGGGCGCGTTCTGTCCATTTGAGGGCAATGACGGCCTCAGAGTCACGCTCTTCTTCCTCGGATGCGTCATCGTGGCCGGCGTGTTCGGCGGGCTAACCACCAAACGATCCATCCTCTATCTCCAGGCGCTTCCGGGAGTGATCGCCGCCGTGCTGGTGTGGCTGGCGCGGTAGTCGTTCAGGCAGATATGGATCTCGACGCCGTCATCACCGAGATGTACGCCTCGATCTGCTTCGAGGAGGGCCAGCGCCCGGACTGGTCGCGCCAGACCGCGATCTTCGCGCCTGGCGCCCGCATGGTCCGCGTCACGGACGAAGGCGTTTTCGAATTCGACCTCGAGTCGTATCGCGTGAATCTCGAAGCGATGATCGACTCCGGAGCGATGCCGAGTTTCTGGGAAGCCGAGATCTGGCGCGAGACCAGACAGTTCGGCGAAGTCGCGCACGTCCTCAGCACCTACGAGGCGCGCCGCTCGCGAGACGGAGAGATCCGCAACCGCGGCGTCAACAGCATCCAACTCTTCCAGCGCGACGGCCAGTGGTGGATCAGTGCGATGCTCTGGCGGCGGGAGGGGGCGAGCGTGCGGATACCGGACAGCAGAGATTAGAGACAAGAGATGAGAGATCAGGAAAGGCTTAAGAACTAGAGATCAGAAAGATCGCCGGCCGCCTGCCTGATCTCTGATCTCTGATTCCTGATCTCTCTGCATGGCCCTGATCTTGTAACGCCTCGATCTCATGAACTGGCTTGCATTGCTCGGAGTCGCTGTCGTCATCGTCGCGGTTGCCGCGGTGACCGGAATCAAACCGAAGGGAACGCGCTCCGTTTCTCACTCCCGGATGATGGGAATGGGCCGGATCGCACTCGTTATCATCGCCCTCATCGTCGCCTACGCCGCGTTCCGTGCAAGGAACGGCTGACGATTCCTTCGCGTACTCCGCGTCTTCGCGTGATCAATCGATCCGATACTCGCTCTGAACCAGCCCGCTCGGAAAATCGCGCGTAGCGATGTGATGCAACCGAACGTCGCCCGGCAGGCTGCCAAACAACGGCACTCCATCTCCGATCAGCACCGGAACGCGTGTGATGATCAATCGCTGGACGAGTCCCGCCCGCAGGAAGCGCTGAATCGTGATCCCGCCATCGACGTAGATGTGGTGCGCGCCGCTGGCCGCAAGCTTCGCCACGATCTCCGCCGGCTCGCCGGCCATCTGCTCGACGACGCCACCCACTGCCGCCGTCAAGTCGATTGCCTGGCTGCTCAAAACGATGACGCGCTTGTCTCCATACGGCCAGGTATCGAACGCCAGCACGGTCTCGAACGTTTTGCGGCCGATCACCAGCGCATCGACGCTCGCGAAAAACTCGTTGTAGCCATGCGGCTCGCCGCCGTCCGCCGGCAGCCAATCAAGATCGCCGTTGGACCGCGCCATGAAGCCGTCAACGCTGATGCCGACAAAGACAGAGACCGTCATCGTGATTCCTCAGTTCTTCTCGCCGAATTCAGGCGCTCGCCGGCTCAGCGTCGGGCTGCGGGGCGTTGGATGTGATCAAGTTAAGGATGGGCGTCGTCGCGAACGTCGTGATGACCGCCATCAAGACGAGCATGGCAAACAGCGTCGGGGAGAGGATGCGCAGGTCGAGCCCAATGTTCAGCACGATGAGCTCCATCAATCCTCGGGTGTTCATCAGTATCCCGAGTGACGCCGCGTCGCGGTTGCCGAGGCCGGTGATGCGCGCCGCCACGAAGGTGCCGCCGAATTTGCCCGCCGAGGCCGCGGCGAGGATCACGCCGAAGACGAGCCACTGCGCCGCGCCGTGAACGAGTCCGATCTGTGTGCGCATGCCGGTGAATGCGAAGAAGGCCGGCAGGAACAGGACCACGACGAGATCCTCGAGTTTGTGCGTGAGATCGCGAGCGAGCCGCGAGTCGTGCGGAATGATCGCGCCGAGGAGAAACGCCCCGAAGATCGCGTGAATCCCGGCCGCCTCGGTCGCCAGCGTCGACAGCAGAAGGCCGGCGACAACCACGGCAAACGCGCCTTGCGAGACCGATTTGCGAAGCTCCTGTGCACGCACGGCGCGCGTGACGAGCGGGCGTGCCACGAGGAGCATGAAGCCGAGGTAAAGCCCGGTGAGTCCGAAGGTGAGGAGCGCGCCGGAGACCCGCGACTTCGCCACCGCCATCAGAAACGCGAGCAGACACCAGGCCGTGACGTCGTCGACGGCGGCGCAGGTCAGCGCGACGACGCCCATGTGCGTTTTGTGGATCCTGCGATCGGTGAGGATACGCGCGAGCACCGGGAAGGCCGTGACCGAAAGCGACACGCCGAGGAAGAGCGCGAAGACCGTGAAGGGAACGTCGCTCGTGGAGAACTTCGGGTAGAGCCAGAGTGCCAGCGTCGAGCCGAGGACGAACGGTACAAGGATGCTGGCGTGCGAAATGGCGACGGTCGCATGCGTGCGATGCTTGAGCGGCGCGGTGTCGAGCTCGAGCCCGACGAGGAACATGAAGAGGATGACGCCGATCTGCGCAATGACCGAGAGGTAGGGCGCGATCGACGAAGGCAGGATGTAGCTCATCGCCGTGGGCGCGATACTTCCCAGGAGTGAAGGCCCGAGGAGAATCCCGGCGATCACCTCGCCAATGACCGGCGGTTGGTGAAGTCGTTTGCAGAGCGCACCACACAATCGCGCCGCAACGATGACGACGACGAGCGCGAGCAGCACATGAAACAGCACGTCCGCATTGGCCGGCGCCGCGCCCGGCCTCGCGCTGCCGGCCACCGGTGCCGCAGCCACAAGCGATGATCCCGCCGATCGGACGAGAAAAAAAAGTCCGATCGCGCCCACGATCATGAGCGGATACGCGATCGCGCCCGCGAATGTGCGCACGCGAGACCGGTCAGGTGTCATTGCGAGCAAGATAACCCGACCGATGGGAGTGCCCAAAGCGTGAATACGAAATCGTATGAATACGAATTTGTATTTTGGCGCTGATCAAGGCTGCCATCTATCGCCCGTATCCGAGCCACTCCGGGAGATTCGCTTCGCACCAGGCGCGGTAATCGGCCATTGTGTCGAATGCGCGAAATGGGGCGTCGTCGAGCACCGGTTTGTACGTCTTTATGAACGCGTACTTCATCCGCTGCTCCAGGGGCCGGCGCGCAGCAGCTTCGAACTCTTCCAGCCATTGTTGGCGTAGCGCAGCTGAGGGTTCGTCCACGTCGGGGATTGTAACGCCGAGGAACAAAGCAAACCCTTCACTGTATTGACATCAGATGCGTCGCTGGCTAGCATCACACATCATGACTCGAACAACGCTTAATCTTGACGGTCCCGTGTTGGCTGATCTGAAACGCCTTCAGCGCAAGGAGCGGAAGCCGTTGGGAGACTTGGCTTCAGAACTGCTGGCGGCTGCTATTACTGAACGCAAGAAGGTCTCGTCGCCGGGCTTACGCCTGCAGTGGGAGGCTCGCCCGATGGGAGCACTCATCGACCTCGATGACAAAGAAGCGCTCTACGCCGCGCTCGACGAGCCGGCGACAAAGCGGCGCCGGCGGCCGTGAGCTACGCGATCGATCTCAACGTGCTCGTGCTAGCCTCCAACGCCGAGGCCGTGGAGCACGCAGCCGCTCGTGCCTTCCTGGAGAAATGCGCCATCCGCCCCGAGGTTCTTTGCCTCGCCTGGCCAACAGTCATGGGCTATCTGCGGATAACGACCCATCCCTCCATCTTCGCGCGGCCTCTTTCTCCGCGTGAAGCGCTGGCAAACGTCCGAAGTCTCTTGTCGATGCCGCAGACGCGAGCTCTGGGTGAGGAGGACGGTTTTTTCGCTCTTTACGAGACCGTCGCCGGCACCTCGGTGCGTGGCAACCTCGTTCCGGATGCCCACCTCGCAGCGATCCTGTTGCAGCACGGCGTCACGACGCTCTACACCCGAGACGCCGACTTTCGTCGATTCGATTTCCTCGACGTGCGCAAACCGTTCTGACTCAGTGCAGAAACATCGGCATGCCCATGACGTCGGCGACTTTGGGGCGGTAATTGGCGACGTCGTAGAAGCGGTCGACGTCGACGCGTTTGCGGCCGGTGCTGCCGACTTCGATTGGGACGGCGGTGTAGCGGCCATCGACGACGGCCACCATCTTTCCCGTTTCGCCGCGGCGCATGAGGTCCGCGGCCAGGCTGCCGTAGTTGTTCGCGACGAGCTGGTCGAGTGAGTCGGGAGCGCCGGACCGCATGAGGTAGGCGAGGCGCTGGTAGATCACTTTGTCGTGAGTCTTTTCTTCGAGGTAGTCGCTGATGAGGCCACCGATGCCGCCGAGTTTGCGGTTGCCGTACGCGTCGGCTTCGCCGCTCTCGATCGTGCCGCCGCCGATGATGCGCGCGCCTTCGGATACGGCAACGACAGCGTAGTTGCTGGGGTTGTCAATGCGATCGGCATCGAGCAGGTTGTACAGCCTCTCGCAATCGAACGGCACCTCGGCGATGACGGCGCGATCGACGCCGGCGAGGTACGACGCGAGCAGGCACGTCTCGCCCGAATAGCGGCCGAAGAGCTCGACGACGAGGAAGCGCTCGTGCGAGCCGGCGCCGGTGCGGAGGTCGTTGATGAACATCACCGAGCGCGTGACGGCGGTCGAAAAACCGAGGCAGTAGTCGGTGCCGAAGACATCGTTGTCCATCGTCTTGGGGATGGCCACGAGCGGCACCCCTTCCTTGTGCAGACGCCGGGCGAAGTTCAGCGTTCCGTCGCCGCCGAGGGCGACGAGACCGTCGAGTTTGAGGAAGTCGATTGTGCGCAACGCGGCACTCGTCAGGTCGTATCGTCCTCGCTCATCCGGCTCGCCTTTGCTGCTTTCCAGGTGCTCGGGGATGTGCTCCTGTTTGCTGATCGAGGGATTGATGCGCGATGTGTGCAACATCGTGCCGCCGAAGCGGTCGATGGCGCGCGTGTTCATCCGTCCGAGGGGCGTGATCCATGCGGAGTTGTCGGCATCGGCCTCGGGGATGATGTTCGTGAGTGCCGCCCAGCCGCGGCGAAGGCCGAAGATCGTGCAATCGTCTTCGTTCTCGAGCAGCCGCCACACGAACGATTTGATCGCCGCGTTGAGCCCCGGCACGTCGCCGCCGCCGGTGAGAATGGCAATTCGTTTGGTCATGGGGTGGTGGTTGCTGGGTTGCTGGGTTACTGGGTTGCTCGGTTACCGGGTTGCCGAGTTACCTGTCGCGGTCTCGTTGGTTTCGCAGTTTCGCGGTCTCGCAGTCTTCTCAGATCACTCCACCGCGAGACCACGAAAGTCCGAGACCTTAACGGCAACCTGGCAACTCGGCAACCAAGAAACTCAGCAACTCAGCAACCCAGCAACCCAGCAACTACTTTCTGAGCCGCGCATTCGCCGCACTCTCCCCCTCCGGAAAGAAGACCACTTTCAGCGCTTCGTGGCGATCGAAACGTGCAACGCCTTCGTGAAAGTCGTTGAGGGAATCGTAAGCGGCCTGGACGATCCATTCGACGTCGAGTCCGGACTTGAGCAGCGCCAGCATGCGCTGCCACGTCCCGTACATGCGGCGTCCGATGATTCCCTGCATCGTCACGCCTTTGAAGATGACGTTGCTCGTGTAGTCGTTGATCGTGACGGAGTGGCCGGCGGGGAGGCCGAGGAGCGAGAGCGTGCCGCCCATGCGAACGATGTCGAGGGCGAGATTGATCGCCGCGGGTGCGCCCGACATTTCGAGAACGAGATCGACGCCGTCGCCGTCGGTCACGTCATCGACGGCAGCCTTCACTTCCTCAGACGCCATCGACCGAACGTTGAAGGCGTGCAGATTCTTGAAATTGTGGATGGCCGCCCAGCGTCTCGCGGTCTCGAGCGCATGATCGCTGACATCGGTGACGACCACGGTGCTGGCGCCGCTGTGTTCTGCGATCGCGGCCGCCATGGCGCCGATCGGCCCGAAGCCGGTGATGGCCACCGACTTGCCGGCGAGGTCGCAAATCTGCGTCGCATGAACCGCGTTGCCGAGCGCGTCGAGAAACGCACCGACGCGCAGCGGAACATAAGGCGCGAGCTTCACGACATTCGATGCCGGCACTTTCACGAATTCGGCGAAGGCGCCGTCTTCGTGCAGACCGTAGATGCGCGTGCGGTCGCAGATGTGACCGTTGCCGGTGCGGCATCGCGGACACTCGCCGCAGACGACGTGCATCTCGGCGGAAACGTAGTCGCCGGTTTCGAGGTGTCCTTCGTAACCGCGCTGGGCCCGCTCGCCGATCTCTTCGACGAAGCCGCAGAACTCGTGGCCGTAGATCCGCGGCGGCGTGACCTTGTCACGGATCGACGGATCCCAGTGATAGATATGCTTGTCCGTTCCGCAGACGGCAGCAGCGGCGACGCGAATCAGAACCTCATCGGCACCAGGTTTCGGAACAGGGCAATCGCGGACAGACGTGCCCTCAGGACCATCGATGGGAGCTGATTTGACGACAGCAAGCATTGTGGATGGAACGTATCACAGCGGCTGCTGGACGAGCCGTCGCCGCCGATGCCGTCGCACGTACCTCAGTCCTCGGTCCCACAACTCCTCGGCCGGCCGTGGCTCATCCTGCACGACGTGTGGCGTGCGCGGAAGATCGATGGCGAAGCGGTTGATGGCCCACACGAGCGACTGCGCGTCCGGACGTTCAAAGAGATCCTTGTGCAAGCCACCTTCGATGAGCATCAGCGTTTTCACTTTCGCCGAGCATGCATCATGAAGCTGCTCCGCCATCCACAAGGGACAGGCTTCATCGGCGGTGCCGTGGATGATGAGCGTCGGTACCTTCACGTGACGCACGAAGGAGAGGGTGTCGAACAAGCGTCCGCTGACGAGATGCAGGGGGACGCGAGGAAACGTGACGCGCGCCATGTCGGGCAGGTTGGTGAACGTGGACTGAAGAATCAATCCGTCGAACGCATGGCGCCTGATCACTTGCGCCGCGATCGCGCCGCCGAGGGAGTAGCCGTAGAGGATGGAAGGAACGTTCTTGGGACGGATCTTCTCGTGCATCCGCGCGGCTGTGATTCCATCGTCGATGATGCCCGACAACGATGGAGACCCGGTGCTGCGTCCGAAGCCGCGATAGTCAAACGTCAAAATGTTGATGCCGGCGTCCAGCAAATAGGGCATGACGTGCGCGGTGTTGGTCAGGTTGCCGGTATTGCCGTGAAAGTAGAGAGCGGAGGCGATCGGATTCTTGGCCCGGCAATACCAGCCGTACAACTCCTCGCCGTCGTCGGTCTCGAACGAAAGGACCTCGACGCGCTCCCGAGGGATTCCGTAGTCCTCGGGATTCCAACTGATGACGGGATCGGGCTCAGGGCAGAAGAGTTGAGAGCGGCGGAAGAGGCGGCGGCCGAGGTCGAGGGCGAGGACGGTCGCGCCACCGATCAGGAGCGAGCTTGCGAGCTCGTTAAGCCAGGCGTTCTTCTTGGTTCGCCACACGGTTGAGCTTCAAGAGCAAAATATCTGCCGGGTTAGAATCGCGCGCGCCATGCGCACAACCGAAAGCCGCACCCGAGTACGGTACAAGGAAACCGACCAGATGGCTATCGCGCATCACGCGAATTACGTGGTCTGGTTCGAGATCGGACGAACGGATCTCTGCCGCGAGGCCGGCTTCCCCTACCGCGAGATCGAAAAGCGCGGCCTGATCCTGGTCGTCACCGAGATCGTCTGCCGCTACCGCGCGCCGTATCTGTACGACGACGAGGTGGTGATCGTGACGTCGGTCGCAGAAGCGGCAAGCCGCAAGATGCGCTTCGCCTACGAGCTGCGCGACGCGTCGCGCGAGCGCCTGCACGCGACGGGGAGCTCGTCGCACGTTTGGGTGGACCGGGCGACGCGGCGGCCGGTGGTGGCTGACGCGGAGGTGATGAGGGGATTCGAGCCGTGGCTGGGTCTCGTCCTATCCAGCAGCAGGTAACGTTGCCAGCTCCAACTTTCGAAACATTTCGTCCGTATTTCGGATGAGTTCGCCCGACTTAATGCCCTCAGGTGACACGCGTTACCTTTGCGAGCGGCGATATTGCGCCGGGGTGATGCCGGCATGTTTCCGGAATCTGCGAAAGAGAGTGTTCGCCGTCCCAAATCCTGCGTAGCGCGCTATGTCGCCGATCGGCAGGTTCGTCGTCGCGAGAAGTCGTTCCGCCTCGGCCAGTTGACGACTTCTGAGGACGTGAGAGAGGCGGTAACCCGTTACAACCTTGAATGCGCGGCTGAGAAACGACGGGTGAAGGTTGAGACGCTGCGCCAACTCGTCCACTGTCGGTGCAGTGCAGGCATTGAAGCAATCACCCAGGTACAAGTCCACGGCCGCACGATAGTTTCTAGCCACGCATCAAGGGAGAGTTCCGAGTGGCGTTTTTTGCTACCACCAATTCCGGCGAGGTCAGAAAGTGATACTCGTCGCGCCAGTGTATTTAGCCCTACATTCACGTCAGCAGAATGGATGGTGATCGCATAGAGGTGTGGAGTTGAGCTCTGTTGAAATTGCGAGCGATTCGGCTACTACTGTCGATATTGCGGAAAGGGAGGTGGTACGGCAGTTTTTTTGTCGCCAGTTCGCCGTCATGGTCAGGCGGTGGCCCGTCGAGGAAATCATTCGTTTGCACGTGTTAGCGGACAACCATCAGCACGCCGCAGTCGCGGCGAAGGACGGTCGAGTGTCCGCAGCACGCGTAGAGCTCAAGGCGCTAGACGCGATGACCTTAGTCGAAGATCCGGAGGTCCGCGCCGTTTATCGCATGTCTTCGCTACCAGCGTGGGCGCTAGTGTGTTGGAAGGAAGGCAATCCGGACAAGGCCGTCGACTGCTTACACGATGCGCTGCACGCGTGCACCGAGCTCTCGTCCCGATTCGGCCACGACTATCTCACTGCGAAGCGGATCCATCTCGCCGCGAACATTGCCCGCGTTCATGTGTCCAATCACGCACTCCCTCAGGCGCTACAGGAAGTGGCGCGCTTGCGTGCCGTCATTGACGGCAATCGCGAGCAGTGGCCGTTCGATGACGGCGAATCGCTCGTCGTTCCATTACACGGCGTGGAGCGGCAGACGCTAGAAGCGCAACTGGAGCGCATTGTGGCGCGGGCCGCGACCGATCCGATCGAAGCGACGGTCCGTGCCGCGATAGCAGAAGGTTTGTTTAAGCGGTGGTCCTTCATGGCCGAAGGCAAGGACGGCGAGATCTGGTGGGAATTCCGCCCAATAGACATGGTGATCGCGGATCGAGGACAGAAGATCCATTTGTCGGCCAGCTCTGAATCCGCCGCCGAGGTCCTGGCTCGCGCAATCCCCATCCTTGTCCGGATGCGCGTCCCATTTAAACATGCTCCGAGCATTGCTCGCTTGACATTTCTTTCGAGTGGAAAAGGGGGACTCACGCAGGTTGGAAAGTTTCTGTCCGCCTATCCCCGGGATGCCGATACGGCGCGCGAACTTTCTGCATCGTTGCATGAGGCGACGCGAGATCTAACGGGACCGCAGATTCTGGCGGATACAGCGTATTGTGCTGGGAGTCTCGTCCACTACCGTCATGGGTCGTTTGCGCGACACTGGCTGCAACTCCGAACGGGCCGGATCGTGCCAGCGCTGCTTGGTGAGAACGGCGTACTGGAGCCGGATCGGCGCGACGTGCCCACTCCCGAGGGAACGGATCGCTCGGGTAGTTCGATGTTGCTTCGCAGCCGGTATTTGCGCATTCAGGAGATCCATCGCGGACCGAAAGGCTCGACATGGTTGGGCTTTGCGCCAGAAGTGTCAACCGCCGAGGCCCTTCTTGTGATCAAGCAAGCATATGCGTATGTGATGGAGGCGGGTGATGGGTTGGACGCCAAACGACGCCTTCGACGGGAAGCCCACTGTCTCGAGGCGCTCGCCGGCACCGGAGTGTGTCCTTCAATCGTTGACTTCTGGGCCGAGGAGCGCTGTTCGTTTCTCGTTTACGAACTGATAGAAGGACCCACGCTCGAGTCGGTGCTACATGCGCTTGCGGGGCAAGGCCTACGGCCAACCTATCCCGTCCTGTTCGATTGGGCGATTGCGCTCTGCAACCTTGTTGCTGCGGTGCACGAACAAGGAATCGTCATCGCTGACATCAAGCCGTCGAATCTTATCGTTACCGAGAATGGCCTACGTTTGATCGACTTGGAGCTTGCTGGGGAACCGACGACCGAGCCAGTGGGAAGCATGGGTACCGAAGGGTACGCTTCGCCGCAGCAGGCAGACCCAAATCGGGGGCGTTCTTTTCTGGACGACGTTTACTCGATCGGAGCGACACTATTGGCCGCAGCAACGGTCACGGATTCGTCGCTGCTTCCGGATCCGCTCCTCGTTGTGCAGATTGAGCGAACCCATGATCCGCAGAATCCGATTTACACAACCATCGAGGGTTGTCTTGCGCGAGATCCAGCCCAGCGGCTCCAATCGCCAAAGGCCGTGGCCAGCCAACTGAGCGCGCCGCCACTGCCCAAACCAGAGGGGCCGTGGACCTCAATCGATTTCGCCCAGCTCGCTCTTATGGTCGGGGATCGCCTGATCGCGTGTGCAGTGCATGACAACCAGTATCGCTGGTGGGTCTCAGATCACCCAATTGTCGGAGGGAACGCGGGGCGGGATTTGTATGCGGGCTCTGCAGGCACTGCACTGTTCCTCTGCGCACTTTTCGAGAAGACTGGTAACTGGAAGTACCTGGATACCGCTAAGCGCTGCGGCGAATGGCTGTTTGAATCGAAGGAAACAGTGCAGAGGCAGGATCCGATGCCCGGGCTTTATTTCGGAGTCTGCGGAGCGGGGCTACTGTATCTCAGGCTCTACATGGCGACGGGCGTCGGCGAATGGCTTGACCGTGCGATGGCCGTCGGACGAGAGGCCGCGCGAATGCCGACGCACTCGCCGGATCTGTTGACGGGAGTTGCAGGAACCGGTCTCTTTCATCTGGCGCTCTGGGAAGTCACCCGGGACGCGGCGGTGCTGGGACGTGCAGTCGAGGCCGCGCACTCCCTGCTGCTTGACCGCTCGCCGGAACGGCCGTCCTGGGTGATACCGCCCGGACACGAAGGACTCAGCGGCAACGAGTACTTGGGTTTCGCGCATGGAGCGAGCGGTATCGCGTACTTTCTCGCGCAGTGTGCACTCACGTTTAGGGACCTAAACGCCACGCACACCGTCGTCGAGGTTGCCGACTGGATGCTCCTCCTGGCTAAGCCCTGCGGCGCGGATTCACGGGGTCTAACCTGGGGCGCGACCCTAGACGACGAGCCGCATGCGATCAACTGGTGTCACGGCTCGCCCGGAATTCTCCGGTTCCTGCTTGCTGCTCATGAAGTGTCGGGCAATCCTGAATACTTAGACGCGGCGCAGCGCGTAGGTCACCTGCTAGAGGTTACTGCTGCCTGGACGGGAACCACGCAGTGTCATGGCCTTGCCGGAAACGCGGAAGCGTTGATCGACCTCTCGCAACGAACGGACCGGCAGCGTCACCTAGCCTCCGCCCGTCGACTTGGCGAGAACCTCGCCTCATATCGTACGCCCGGCGGATGGCCATCCGAAGATAGGCGTGTCGTTACGCCTGATCTTATGGTCGGAGAGGCAGGCATCGGTGCGGCCTTCCTCCGCCTTGCCTGCCCTGAAATGCCACATCTCATCTCGATGAAATGGTTCATCGATCGACAAGGAGCGACGAATGCCAAATTTTGAGCGAAGCAAATCGTGTAATTCAGACGACCTAGAGGTGACGGCGCGGGTAATGGACACGATCCAGCGGCAGGTGACGAGCTACCGTGTCTCTCTGGAGAAGGTGCGTGCGTTGCGGCGCGAGATCCAACTAGACGAGGACCTGGACAAGCGGATACGATCGACGCCTGAGGGGATGACGAGAGTTCTTGTCGATCGCGGGATACCCATTCACCTCGCTCTCGGCATGGCCGCTGAGGACTTTCAGGATCCCGGGTTTGGTGGTGCGTTGTCGCTTTGGACGTGGGATTGCTGCTGCACTGGCTGTTGCGTCACAAGCTGCATCGGCACGAACATCACGAACTCAATTACGGCCCGCGAGGCTGTTTCGCTGGAATCTCTGTTTGGCACGAAGATTCGGCAGAGCTGATTAATTGAGGTACAGAGCTTTCCGTCCCTTCGTTCGCTCGGGAGGGACGGAAACGTTCGCTCGCCGATGGCGAGCCAATTCCGGTTGCTGTTCGCGCGGGGGCGACGACTCGGGTGGGCCCTTGTCACGTAACGCGATGCGAAGGTCTCGCGCGAAGAGGCGTAGACTCGGTGCGCTGTCGAATGCTGTAGGCGGCACTCTCGCTGGCCCGGTTCGTCGATAGCACCGAGGGCAGGTCATGAAACGGTTCATTTCCCTGGTTGTCGTCGTCGTCCTCCTCTCGCTTCCTTCGATCGCCATCGCGCAGGAGCCACAGCCGCAACGGCGGGAAGGTCCCGCTGCGATGCTGGCTCTCGTCGTTACCGATTCGAAAGGGCGTCACGTTCCCTCGTTGTCGAAGGACGACGTTCAACTCGCGATCGGTGGCGTTCCGGTCGATCTCGTGAAGTTTGCCGAGCGCGGCGTGGGTGGCGCGCCGGCGGGGGAGATGCGGCGCATTGCTGTGCTGTTCGATGTGAGCTCACTTTCCATGGGCGCGCGGCGTCAGGCTGCTGACGCGTTGCACGGATTCCTCTCCAGCAATCTGCGGCCGGGCGACTTCGCCGTCGTTCTCGCTGGCGGCCAGTCATTGCGGGCCATGACGCCGTGGACATCGAACCTTGCCGTGATCGATGCCGCGCTCGATCGTGTTTCCGGCGAGTCGTCGCCGTCGCTTACGAATGGTCAGGCGGCCGCGGAAAAACAAATCCGGGAAATCGCCAACGACATCCAGCAGATGAGTGCGCGAGGGCGGACGCTCTACACGTTCGACGCGCTGATCGATTCCGCGCGGCAATACGCGGCGGCACGATACCGCGACGTCGAGCAGTCTCTATCGAGCATCGATTCGGCATTGAGCCTCTTTACGCCTCGCACCAGGAACGTGCTCATCGTCGCCGGCGGAAACCTGCCCCGGCTCCCGGGCGCCGGCATTTTCCAATACGTCGAAAGCATCCGCACGGCGGCTCTGCGTGGGTCGAGAGGTGCGGCCATGCAGAGAGGCGCTCAATTCAGCTCACCGATGGGGGAGTCATCGACCTTCGATCTGACGCAACAGTTCGATGCGGTGGGGATCCGCTCCTGGCGGCGCGGTGTGGCCGTCTACGCCATCAGCTCGGAGCTCTTCAAAGATTCCTCGGGCGGCAGCGAGACGCAGCAGATCGCCGATTCGCTGGCGGGCTTCACCAATGAGGCGGGCCGCTTCGAGGGCTACCAGTTGCTGGCCGAGAAGACAGGAGGCGTGGCATTCATCGGCCGTTCTCCCGCCGATGCGCTGAATCGCATCGCATCCGACCTCGAGTCGTTCTACACCGTCGGCGTTCGCCCGACCGTGCCGATCTCGGGGAAGGACGCGCTTACGGTCAAAGTCCGCAACGGCTACTCGGTGCGCGTGATGCGCGGCAGTGCGGGATCGGGGACGCCGGCGGACGAGATGGCGAGCCGCGTCATCGCCAATCACCTGATGAAAGCCGCGGAAGACAACGCGCTGGGCATCTCACTCAATGTTGCACCGCCTGTGTTTGACGGCGAGCGGCGGCGGGTCGCGGTCGACATCATCATTCCGATTCGGAAGCTGAAGTTCGTGGCGGAGGGCGACGAGGTTTCGAGCGCGTTCACGGTCTTCGTCTCCACCGGCGACGCCGTGGGCAACGCTTCGAACGTCAACCGGCAACTGAAAGAAATTCGCTGGCCCGCCGATGTGCTCGCGAACGCCGGCGAGAAGACGCTCACCTTCCGCGTCAACGTCGTGCTCGAGCCGGGGCGGTCGCAGATCTCCGTCGGCGTGATGGACGAGAAGTCGCACGAGAAGGGCTTCGATCGCGTGTCGGTGTAGGGCGCACTGGGCAGATCGCCGGGCGCGATAAACTCCCGGTCATGGACCAGGCCACCATCAGTACGAATATCGCCGCCGCGCATGACGTGATCGCCAGGCTGCGGACGGAAGTTGGGCGGGCGGTGATCGGGCAGGAAGCGATCGTCGACCGGCTCGTCATCGCGCTTCTCATTCGCGGGCATGTGCTGCTCGAAGGCGTTCCCGGACTCGCCAAAACGCTGCTCGTCAGAACACTCGCAGGCGCCATTGACGCCTCGTTTCATCGCATTCAGTTCACTCCCGATCTGCTGCCGGCCGACATCACTGGCACGCTGATCTTCGATCCCGCCGGCCGCATCTTCACTCCTCGGCAAGGTCCAATCTTCGCCAACCTCGTGCTCGCGGACGAGATCAACCGCGCGCCCGCTAAAGTGCAGTCGGCGCTGCTCGAAGCGATGCAGGAACGGCAGGTGACGATCGGCGACACGTCCTACCGACTGCCCGAGCCGTTCATCGTGATCGCCACGCAGAATCCGATCGAGCACGAGGGGACGTATGCGCTGCCGGAGGCGCAGGTCGACCGCTTTGTGATGAAGCTGCGCGTCGGCTATCCGACACAGGACGAGGAGATGCGGATGCTCGGCATCTATCTCGATCCGACTGCGCAACAGGTAGCGATCCAGCGCATCCTGAAGATCGCCGAGATCGACCAGATCGCGCACCTCGTCGCCAGCGTTCACGTCGACGAGCGCATCAGCCGCTACATCATCCAGCTCGTCTCGGCCACGCGACAGCCGGCGAATTTCAAGCTCGCGTCGCTCGCGCCGCACATCGCGTTCGGTGTTTCGCCGCGCGCGACGCTCGCACTCGCGCACGTGGCCAAGGGCTACGCGTTCATCCAGGGGCGCCCGTATGTGATCCCGGAGGATGTGAAGGCGATCGCCGCGGACGTGATGCGGCATCGGCTGGTCCTCAGCTACGAAGCGGCCGCGGAGCAGGTGACGGCGGACATGGTGGTGGGGCAGGTGCTGGGAGCGGTGGCGGTGCCGTGATGCGGTTGCGCGGTCGCGGGGTTTGCGCGGTAGCGCGGTGCCTATGATCAAGAAATCCAACCACGTAACCACGAGACCACGTAACCGCGCGACCGCACTCATGAACCTCTTCCGCCGCAAGAAACCGATATCCCGCCCTCCATTGGCCAGGCGCGTCCGCGACCTCGAGGTTCTCTCGGCGCGATTGATTCGTGCTGGGTTCGCGGGCGACTATCACTCGGCGTTTCATGGGCGCGGGATCGAGTTTTCGCAGGTGCGCGAGTACCAGCCGGGCGACGACGTGCGCACGATCGACTGGAACGTCACCGCGCGCAGCGGCGCCCCGCATGTCAAGGAGTTCATCGAGGAGCGCGATCTGACGGTAGTCGTGGCCATCGATGTTTCGGGCTCGATGGCGTTCGGCTCCGTCGATTGGCGCAAGTGCGACATCGCCGCCGAGCTGGCAGCGGTGTTTGCCTTCTCCGCTGCCGAAAGCGCCGACCGGATCGGATTGCTCCTCTTCTCGAACGGCGTGCGGAAATACATTCCGCCGCGTCGCGGGCGGATGCATGCGCAGGTGATCGTCCGCGCTGCGGCCGACGCAGCGATGCGCGGATGCGAAGGCGTCGCTGATCTCGACGCCGCGGCGCGCTACCTGGAGCACGTCAGCGCGCGGCGCGCGGTGGTCATCGTCATCAGCGATTTCCTCGATCAGAATTTCGAGCGGACGATGCGGCGCCTCAATCGCCGCCACGATGTCGTCGCCATCGCCGTCGGCGATCCGCGCGAGGATCGTTTTCCGGACGGTGGTCTGGCGCGTGTCGTCGACGCCGAGAGTGGCGCGCAACGCCTCGTCGACCTCGGGCGCGCCGGCGTCAGCGCGCGCGCCGACGCGCGCAGGAAGCTGAACGAGCGGCGGTTCCGCGCAGCCGGCATCGATCATCTGACGTTGTCCACTGCGATCTCGTACGACCGCGATCTGCTGCGATTCTTCCGTGAGCGTGCGGTCCGAAGGCGATGAGCGGGCATCGATGATCGAATTTGTATTTATCCCTCATCGTTCATCCTTCGTCGTTACTTAAGCGATGCTCGGCCTCCTTCTTCTCAGCGCAATCACGACCTTCCAGCCGCCTCGGCCGACGGTCGGCGATCCGATCACGATCGAGTTTGCTGCACCGACCGAGGTCGCGCCGTCGCCGGATTACGAAGTGGTTTCGCGCAGCGGCAACCGCGTGGTGATTCGCACGTTTGTGCCGCACACGATCGCGGTGACGGGGCGGGCGGCGGACGGGCCGGTCAGTGTGATGATTCCGATCCACTCGGTGCTGAAGCCGGATGACAAGTTGGAGCCGGCGCCGCTGAAGCCGCCGAAGAGCGAGCCTTGGCCGCGGCTGCCGTTCATCGCGATCGGCGTCGCGGCGCTTGCGGCGATCGCGGTTTGGAGCGCGGTGATCGTGATGGCTCGGCGACGCAAGCCGAAGCCGATCGTGATCGTGGTGCCAAAGGAGGAGTTTCGGGTCCGCGTGCGTGCGCTTCGGCGAGGAGCGCCGATGCTGTGGGCGCAACTGGCGGATGCCGTTCGCGCGTATCTCGCGGCGGTGCGTGCGGATTTCGGCGCGGAGTTGACGACGAAGGAGTTGCTGGCGCGAGTGGCGGATGGGAATTCGGCGCCTGCGGCGCTCCTCGCGCGGATTTTGCGGCAAGGGGATCTGGAGAAGTTTTCGCCCTGGGGAGCGGCCCCCGCGGCGCCTGCGGATTTTGAGGATGCGCTCAACCGGGCTTTGGAGATTCCGGAGTGGGTTGAGCCGGAGCCGGTTGCGGCGTCGGAGCAGGAGGTGGCGGCGTGATCCGGTTCGCCAATCCCCTCTGGCTGTTGTTGATCCTTCTGCTCATTGCGCGGATTGCGCTGCTCGTGCTCGATCGGCGGAAACATTTCGGCGCATTCACGATCTCATCGCTCTCGCTGATCACTCCGAAGCAGAGCATTCGCGCGCAACTCGGCGGAGTGCCGTTCCTGTTGGAGTGCCTGGCCGCACTGGCGATGATCGTGGCGCTGTCGCGGCCGCAGCGCGTGACGAAGATTGCGTCGAACGACCGCTACGGCATTGACATCGTCATTGCCCTCGATGCCTCGGGGAGCATGGCCGCCGAGGACTTCAAGCCGCGCAACCGCTTCGGCGTGGCGAAGGAGCTGATCGGCGATTTCATCGCGCGCCGGCAGGACGATCGCATCGGCATCGTCACGTTCGGTGTTCGCGCCGCCACGCGTGTGCCGATCACCTACGACCGCGACATCGCCGGCGCGATTCTGGAGCGCGCGGAGGTTGGGGAGAACGGCGACGGAACGGCGATCGGGCACGCCATCGCCACCAGCGTCAACCGCCTGCGTACCTCGAAGTCGCGAAGCCGGCTCATCATCCTCGTCACCGACGGCGTGAACAACGCCGGCTCGATCGATCCGCTGACCGCCGCGCAGCTCGCCGCCAAATCAGGCATCAAGATCTACGCGATCGGCGTCGGCAGCCGCGGGCCGGTTCCGATCCCGATAAAGCGTCAGGATCCGTTCACGGGCGAGATCGTGACGACCTATCAGCTCGTGCGCGCAGACATCGACGAAGAGACGCTTGCGTCGATCGCGAAGGCCACCGGCGGCGAGTATTTCCGCGCGACGGACGCCCGAACGATGGGCGCCATACTCGATCGGATCGACCATCTCGAGAAGACGCGCCTCAGTGCCCCGAAGAGCGAACGGATCGAAGAGCTCTACGGCGCCCCGCTCGCCGCCGGGATCGCCGCGTTCGTGCTCGCATTGCTGGCGGGAGAGACGGTGTGGCAGAAGGTGACGGCGTGATGAGGCAGAGATCAGAGAATAGAGATCAGAGATCAGGAGGGCGGTCTCGCGTTCTTCAGCCTCTCCTGGTCTCTAGTCTCAGGTCTCCGATCTCTTCTCGAGCCTCGGGCGCCGAAAAGCCGGGACTCGAAACTCGCGACAGTGTTTTTCCGATCTCTGATCTCTTGTCTCTGATCTCTTCAAAGCCATGACCACCTTCACCTTCCGCGCTCCCCAACTCCTCGGGCTCGCGCTGTTCGTGCCGTTCGCGCTGCTCTTTTTTCTCGCCCGCGAGCGGAGGCGGGGCGTCATCGCGCGGCGGTTTGTGTCGGAGCGGCTGCGCGGGATTGCCAACCCGCTGCGCTCGATCCGACCCTGGCTCGCTGCGCTCGCCCTGCTCGGGTGCGTTGTCGCGCTTGCGGGTCCGGAAGCGGGATTCCGCGTCGTGCCGATTGAGGCGCGCGAGTCGAATCGCGTGATCGTCATCGACGTCTCGCTCAGCATGCTGGCGCAGGACGTCGGCACGTCGCGCCTCGATGCGGCCAAGGCGATCGGCAAGCGAATCATCGATGCGCAGTCGGGACGCGTCGGGCTGGTCATCTTCGAATCGGCGGCCGAGGTGGGATCGCCGTTGACGAGTGATGGGGAGGCCGTGGAGGCGCTGCTCGACTCGATTCAGGCTGGCGAAGTCTCGAATCCTGGATCCGATCTGTCGGTGGCGTTGAGCGCGGCACTGCGGCTGGTGGCCGGCGATCCTGCGCAGAGCGGCGACATCGTCGTCATCAGCGACGGCGAAGATCAAGGCACGAAGCTCGACGACACGCTTGCGAAGCTGGTGCAGCGAGGTGTGGCGGTTTCGACGGTCCTCGTCGGGACGCCTGGAGGAAGCACGATTCCGCGCCCGGAAGGGGGAGGAGCGTTGCGCGACGACAGCGGGCAGGTCGTGACGACGTATGCGCGTCCCGAGGTGCTCCAGAAGATCGCGCGGGCAACCGGCGGAACGTTCTATACGAATCCTTTTGGCGAGCATGCACTGGATTCGTTGGCCGAGGCGGGCGGCGTGAATCGCAAGAAGAATGTTCGAGTGCCGATTGAGAGGTACCAGTGGCCGCTGGCATTCGCGTGTATGGCACTTTTCCTTGGGTCATTGGCAAATCGAGGTGCTGAATGAAAGGAGCACAGACAGGAGTGTCTGTGCCACATAACCAGTGCCCACTTGGCAGTCATGTGCCACAATGAGATGACTGGTGTGGCACAGACACTCTTGTCTGTGCTTTGTGGCAATGGCACTACACAAGGAGCTGCCAATGAAGCTGACCTCAATTCTCTTCATTGTTGCGCTCCCATTCCTCGCGCAACTCACGCGCGAGACCAACTCGCACGCTGCTAATGCCCGAGGTGTGAAGCAATTCACCGCCAAAAAATACGCGGACGCGCAAAACTCATTCGCCACCGCCGGCGCCATCGCTTCGTCACCCTCCCGCTCTTTCAACCTCGGTACATCCCAGATTGCCGCGGGAAACCGCGAGGCGGGTTCGTCGACGATTGCGAAAGCGCTGGCCGATTCGTCGCTCCGTCCCGATGCGCTCTTCAATCGAGGCAACAGCGCGCTCGCGTCGAACGCATACGATTACGCGATTCGCGACTACACCGAGACCTTGCGGTTGCGGCCCTCGGACGCCGACGCGAAGCGCAATCTCGAGATCGCCATCCGCCGCAAACAGGCCATGCAACAACAGCAAGGTGACAATGGCGGTAACCAGCCGAATCAGGGCCAGCAACCGCAGCCGAAGCCTCAACCATCGCCACAACAAGGGAACCAACAAACGCCGAAGAGCGATCCGGCCGCCGAAGCATTGTTGCGGTCCGTGCAGCAACAGGAACAGGAAGAGCTGGCGCGGATGCACCGGCCGAGTCGGGAGCGGTTGCATGTGGGGTGGTAGTTAGTTAGAGGCTTTAGAGGCGAAATGTTGAATGTTAAATGTTGAATGTTTAATGTTGAATGTGGACCGGGCTCAGTCGCGTTTGCCGGCTGCAACGCTCAAGGCTCCTCGCCTGAAGGATAAACGCGTTAGGCGGCGTCTTTTCCATTCAACGTTCAACATTCAACATTTAACATTTAACATTCTGCTGTTCCTCCTAACGCTGAATCTCTACGCCAACGATCTACAAGTCGACAAACGCACGCTTTCCGTCGACGACAGCCTCACGATCACAATCACCCTCAATGATGCCTTCACATCGCTCGACAACATCCCGCTACCAATGCAGAACCTCGTCATCGACGGATCGCCGTCCGTCTCCTCGGAGTTCTCCTGGATCAACGGGCAGTCGACGCGTCGGAAAGTGTTTCGCTACAACGTGCATCCGGCGGGACCGGGCTCGGCGCTGGTCGGGCCGGTCGTGCTCCACGCTGGCGATGGCCAGGTCGAGACCTTCGCGCCGATAGCGATTCAGGTGCTGCCCGACCGCACGGTCGGAAGCAACGATCCGGTGCGCATTCTCCATGAGTTGCTGGCGACCGGCCGCGATCCGATTTTCGTGGTGGCTGACGCGAACAAGACCAGCGCGTTTGTGGGGGAACAGGTGATCGTGACATGGACGATCTACAACGCTGCGAATGTGCAGCAGCACGGACTTGGCGATGTGCCGAAGTTCCGCGATTTCTGGTCCGAGGAGTTGGACGTGCGCGGTGAGACCCCGCAGGAGATCGTGGTCGGCGGCGAGCCGATGCAGAAGCTCGTCATCCGCCGTGTGGCGCTCTTCCCGTTGCGCAGCGGGACGTTGACGGTTGAGCCGCTGTCGATCGAAGGTCAGATCCTGAAGCGTGCGGACAGAGGCAGTCCGTTCGGCATGTTCGAAGGAACGCTCGTCGATGTGCATCGCCACTCCGCACCGCTGTCGATCGAGGCGCGCCCCGTTCCGCCCGGCCCGCCCGTCGCGTCGGTCGGAGACATCGCGCTGCAGTGCCAGACGCCGCTGCAGAAAAACGGCGGCCCGGTCGCGATCGACGTGCAACTACGCGGACACGCGAACCTTCGCGCCGCGCCGCCGCCTGCGTTCGCGCGCCCGCTCGAGGGAAGCGTGCAGGTGGCGGAGGGAGGCGTGAGTGTGGACCGCCGCGAGGAAGCGCTGATGACGCGGCGATGGAAGTTCCTGATCTTTCCGGTGAGCACCGGGATGTTCGTCATCCCGCCACTGGTGACCACGATTCTGACGCCGAGCGGCGAGAGGCGCGAGCTGCGATGCGAACAGCGCACGCTGCTGGTGGAGGCCGCGGGCGCCGCTGCCAATGCTCCCGCCGTCGCCCCGCAACCTCAGGACCCGCGTCTCGAAGCCGCCCGCCGTTCGCTCCCCGTCGCCGGAGCGCTGGCGGTGATTCTGATCGCCATCGCCGTCGTGTCGCGTCGCGCGCAGCGCTCGATGCGCATCCGCCGCGAAACGCGCTCGCTCCTGCGCGCTACGCCGGCGGAAACGCGCATGGCCGTCGACGCGTGGCTCGCTGCCCGGGAGGTGGACTCTTCACTGCTCCTTCGCGAGCACTCCGATCAGGGCGATGCCTATCGCGCGCTTCGGTCGCTGCTCGATGCCGCGGATCAGGAGCGACTCGTCGTCGAGCCTGGCGAGATCCGGGCGCGGGTGAGGGAGTTGGTTGTGGCGATGGCCGGCACCACATCGCAGTAAAATCTCGATCATGAAGGACGACACAGGGAAACCCGCAGAGCGCGAAGTGCGTCTCGTCCGAAAACACGGGAGGCTGGTGGCCGTACCGCTCGAGGAGGGCGAGCCGTTGCGAAACGAGACCGTTCGTGAGACGACCGAGTTAATTCGTGGCGGTCGATTCAACAGCTTGGGTGTCAAACGGGCCTGTGAGTTGATCGAGCAGGACGACATCGACCGTTAGCCCCTCGATCCAACCACCGGGGCGGGGACGCCCCGGTGGCCGCGGGCGAGACGCCCGCACTCCTCAGTGCTCGTCGTATAAGGAGTGCGGTCGTCTCGACCGCGGGCACTCGGGCGTCTCGCCCGAGTGCTGGTGGGCGGCGGTCGAAATTGTCGGTGCGATCGCTCGCGAGAGATTCGGGCTCCCGAGCTTCTGGCCCGCACGCCTGAGCTCCCCCCAAAACTCCGCGCTCCCCGCTCCGTATGTAACAATTCGCGGAAACGTTCCAAACCAACCAGGAGGATCCATGTCGAAGAAACTGTTGCTATCACTCTGCGCTGTTGCGCTGCTCACCGTCTCGGCTTTCGGGCAGACGGCCGATGACCTGCTCGAGAAGAATCTGAAAGCGATGGGCGGGAAGGACAAGCTCACCGCTCTGAAGTCCGTGAAGATGACGGGCAAGATGAAGATGGGGCCAATGGAGGCTCCGTTCGTCATGACGAAAGCGCGCCCGGCAGGGATGCGTGTCGATTTCACGATTCAGGGGATGACCGGCACCCAGGCCTACGACGGCTCGACCGGATGGCTGCTGATGCCGTTCATGGGCAACAAAGATCCGCAGAAGATGACCGAGGAGCAGCTCAAAGACATCCGCACCGAGGCCGACTTCGACGGCCCGACGTTCGACTACAAGGCCAAGGGGAACAAGGTCGAGTACATCGGAAAAGAGGATGTCCAGGGCACGCCCGCATACAAGCTGAAAGTGACGACGAAGGAAGGCAAAGAGTCGAACATCTACCTCGACGCCGAGACCTACCTCGCTTTCCGCACCGAAGCAACCCGAAACATCAATGGGCAGGACATTGAGATGGAGACGACGATCGGCGATTACAAGACAGTCGACGGCCTGCTCTTCCCCTACTCGATCGAGAGTCACGCCAAAGGGAAGGAATCGATGGGTGGGCAGAACATCGCCATCGAGACCATCGAGCTGAATCCGAAGGTTGATTCGTCCGTGTTCGCGATGCCTTCCGCGGCCGCAAAACCGGTCGTGAAGCCAGCCGAAAAGAGCGAGCCGAAGAAGCAGTAGCTAGCAATGAGTCAGGGTTCGGGGCCGTAGCGGCGACGCTGCGGCCCCATGCCCGGCCGCACCCGCCGCGCCACCAATATGCCACGCCCGACGCTCACGACCGACCGCTTGATTCTGCGGCCGTTCGTGCTTGCTGACGCGCCGGCTGTACAGCGGCTGGCGGCGGATCGCGAGATCGCGGCGAACACGCTTCTCATCCCGCATCCATATCCCGAGGGAGCGGCGGAGGAGTGGATCAACGGGCACGACGAAGCGTCCGCGAATCACATCTTCGCCGTGACCCTGCGGGACGTGGGCGAGGCCATGGGCGCGATCGGATTGCACGTGGAGCGGAAGCACGAGCGCGCCGAGATCGGATACTGGCTCGGCGTCCCGTATTGGGGCAACGGATACATGACGGAAGCGGCCCGCGCCGTCGTCGCCTACGCGTTTGCCGATGGCCTCAATCGCGTTTTCGCGTATCACTTCACGCGCAATCCCGCTTCCGGGCGAGTGTTGCTGAAGGTCGGAATGAAGCGCGAAGGAACGATGCGCCAGCACCTCGTGAAATGGGGCGAGCGCGTCGATGTCGATTACTACGGGATCGTGCGCGAAGAGTGGGAGAAGGCAAACAGTTAGTTCCCGATCGACGCAAACTCCTCGTCCGACAACTCGATCGACGCGCCGCCGAGGTTCTCCTCGACGTGACTCACGCGACCCGTGCCCGGGATCGGCAGCATCACCTTCGATCGTTTCAGCAGCCAGGCCAGTGCGATTTGTGCCGGAGTGGCGTGATGCCGCTCGGCGATGCGGCTCAGCGCTCCGCCCTTTGCCAGCTTGCCGGTCTGCAGCGGGAACCAGGGGATGAAGCCGATGTTTTCGCGCTCGCAGTAATCGAGAACCGGCTCCCACTCGCGGTCGGCGAGGTTGTAGCGGTTCTGCACCGAGACGACGTCGAAGACTTTCCTGGCGCGCTCGATCTGCTCGACCGTCACCTCCGAGAGTCCGGCGTGGAGGATCTTCCCCTCGGACTGAAACTCGCGGATCGCTCCGAACTGATCTTCTTCCGGCACATCGGGATCGATGCGATGCAACTGCCAGAGGTCGATGCGGTCGAGCTTCAGCCGGCGAAGACTGCCCTCGACTCCTTCGCGCAGACGTTCGGGCCGCCCGTTGACCGGCCACTCGTCGGGACCGGTGCGTTCGAGCCCGCCTTTCGTCGCGATGACGAGTCCTTTCGGATACGGATGCAGCGCCTCGGCGATCAGTTCTTCGCTGACGTGCGGGCCGTAAGACTCCGCGGTATCGATGAGATTGACGCCCAGCTCGACCGCTCGTCGAAGCACCGCGATGGCCTCGGCGTGATCTTTCGGAGGTCCCCAGACGCCCTTTCCTGTGACCCGCATGGCGCCGAATCCGAGGCGGTAGACGGGCAGGTCGCCGCCGAGCAAAAAGGTCCCGCTTTTCGCGGCATTTGGAGTTGCTGTCGTCATCCGAATCTCCTTCACACTTTGGCGCGCAGGTATTGCGGTGGCCAAGGCACATCGACGCCAAGAGCGCGCGCGGCGTGGAGCGGCCAGTAGGGATCGCGCAGCAGTTCCCGCGCCAGCATCACCGCGTCGGCGGCTCCGCTGCTGATGATCTCGTCCGCCTGATGCGCTTCCGTGATCAGGCCGACCGCCGCAGTCGCCACTCCTGCCTCGGCGCGGATGGCGCGCGCGAACGGCACCTGATATCCGGGCCCGAGCGCGATCTTCGCGCCCGGCACCGCGCCGCCGCTCGAGCAGTCGATGAGGTCGACGCCGAGGTTGCGAAGGCGTTTGGCGAATTCGATCGATTGCGCAAGATCCCATCCGCCATCGACCCAGTCCGACGCGGAAATCCGCACGAAGAGCGGAAGCTCCGCCGGCCAGGCCCGGCGCACCTCCTCGGCGACGCGCAGCGGGAAGCGCATCCGGTTTTCGAGCGAGCCTCCGTAGTCGTCCGTACGCACGTTGCTGAGCGGCGAGAGGAACTCGTGCAGCAGATAGCCGTGCGCCATGTGCAGTTCCACGACGCGGAATCCGGCGTTGACGGCGAGCTCGGTCGAGTGCACGAACTGATCGACGATCGTGTCGATCTCGGCGGCCGTCAACTCGTGCGGGATCGGATCGCCGTCGCGGAACGGGATCGCACTCGGCGCCACCGTCTGCCACGCGTTCGGACCTTCGCGAAAGACACCGCCGCCGCGCCACGGAACATCAGTCGATGCCTTCCTGCCGGCGTGCGCGAGCTGGATCCCGGCGACCGCGCCGTTGCTTTCGATGAATGCTGTGATGCGGCGGAAGGCGTCCGCGTGCTGTTGCGACCAGAAGCCGCTATCCCAGTTCGTGATGCGGCCGATGGGCGACACGCCGCTCGCCTCGACCATCACCATCCCCGCGCCGCCAACCGCGCGGCTGCCGAGGTGGACAAAGTGCCAATCGTTGGGAAGGCCGTCCTCGCTCGAGTACTGACACATCGGCGAGACAAACACGCGGTTGCGAAACGTGACCGAGCGGATCTGGCAGGGATCGAAAAGATGCATGGCTGATTATTACTTCGCCAGGTATCGAAAAGCGCCGCGACGGTTCAGGAGCGCATTTCTCACACTCCTATTGCGACACTCACCAACCGAGCACCTTCTCCCCTCGAAAAGCGCGAGGGGAGAAGGCGCTCGATTGGTGAGTGTCGCGAAGAGATTGTGGAAAGCGGTTCGCAACTGCCAACCGACAACCTCCAACCGACAACGCGGCGAAGCCGCAATACCGCAATACTCCCGTCCGGTTGCGAGACGTTTGGCCGCTTCGATTCGTATATCGTTCGGCTACCTTCTTGCAGCCTTTGCACGATTGATCAAAGGAGAATTCATGACACTCGTATCCCGTATTTCCAGCGCCGTCAGCTGGATGGCTGTGGCCTCGTTGCTGGCGATTCCGGTTAGCGCGCAGTCGCGCCACCGGGCGGCCACGCCGCCTCCGTCCGGCCCCACCGTCAGGATCACAGGTACCGCCACCGATGCCTCCAATGGCGTTCCGGTTGAGAACGCTCTCGTCGCCTCGGGCGATCAGACGACGCGAACGAACGACAAAGGGCAGTTTGCGCTCACGTTGCCGGCCAACGTGCTGTCGACGATTTCCATCGACCATCCGTCGTTCGTTCTCCTCAAGCAGACAGTCACCGCCACGAGCGGCGCAACCTTTCAGTTCGCGCTTACCGAGAGAGCATCGGTCACGATCAAGACCAAGTCGGGGGAAACCCACATCGTCGACATCGGCACCGCGCAGTTCGCCTACGCGATCTCGTTCAGCGGCTTCGTTCGCACCGACAACGCGAACTTCTGCAAATCGGACGGCACCGATTTCACTCCGGACAAGACGGAGTTTTCAAAGATCCTCGGGCCTGCTGTGCCGGTGACGGCGACGCAGTGCTGCCAGTTTGGATCGGTCATGTCGGCGAACGTCGAGATGAAGTCGGGCGCCAAACTGCTGGTGTATTTCAAAGATAGCTGCGCGGGGAACGAGATCGATTTCGTCGGCCGCGAGAAGGCAACCGGGCGTTACCAATACTTCAACTTCGCAGACGTCACCGAGATCGACTTTCCATAGACGCGCGTTTCTTTTTTCGTTGGGCCGCGGTCGCCGATGACCGCGGCTCAGCTCGCTCGTTCGCGATAGACTGCGCGGGTGGCCAGCATCGATCCTCGATTCGTCCGGGTCTCCGCTTCCGACGAGATCGAGCGCGTTTACGCAAAGCAGCGCCAGCATCGCGACGCCGTAGCAGCGACGACGGCGCCGCAGCGGATCGGGAAACTCCGCCGGCTGCACGACGCGATCTTTGCCCATCGCGACGAAATCTACGCCGCGCTCTGGGCTGACTACGAGAAACCTCCCTCGGAAGTCGACCTCTCGGAGATTTACCCGGCCGTCTCCGAAGCGCGGCACGCCATGCGGCATCTGCGTCGCTGGATGAAACCCCGCCGCGTCGCCACGCCCCTCGCCCTCCTCGGATCGCGCTCCCGCATCGTCTACGAGCCGAAAGGCGTCGTTCTGATCATCTCGCCGTGGAACTTCCCGCTGAACCTCACCATCGGTCCGCTCGTCTCGGCCCTCGCCGCGGGCAACTGCGTCGTCATCAAGCCGTCCGAGATGACGCCGCACACCAGCGCGTGCATGAAGAAGATCCTCAGCGATCTCTTCGACGAAAGCGAAGTGGCGGTCATCGAAGGGGACTCGGTCGTCGCCGAGGAGTTGCTGCGAAAGAAGTGGGATCACATTTTCTTCACCGGCAGCCCCGCCGTCGGCAGAGTCGTCATGCGTGCCGCTGCCGAGCATCTGACGCCGGTCACGCTGGAGCTCGGCGGCAAGTCGCCGGTCATCGTCGACCGCACCGCGAACCTCGACGAAGCGGCGAAGAAAATCGCCTGGGGCAAGTTCTTCAACTCCGGGCAGATCTGCATCGCGCCCGATTACCTCCTGGTCGATGAAGCGATTCGCGAGCCGTTCATCGAAAAGCTCCGCGCGGCCATCGCGCCGGAGACGGGCCTCATCGTCAATGACCGCCACGCCGCACGCGTGAAGAAGTTGTTCGACGATGCCGTCGCGGGCGGCGCGGAGGTCGTCGCCGGCGGCCGGTTCAACCAGCGCGCCCTCGGCCCGACGCTGCTGGCGAACGTCGATCCGGAGTCGCCGCTGATGCAGCAGGAGATCTTCGGCCCGCTCCTGCCGATGCTTACGTATCGCACGATCGACGACGCCTTCCGCGTGATCGCCGCCCGCGAAAAACCGCTGGTCCTCTATCTCTTCAGCCGCAACCGCAAAGTCATCCGCGAAGTCATGAGCCGCACCACCGCCGGCGGCACCGCCATCAACGACACGCTCCTCCACTTCTTCCAACTCAACCTTCCCTTCGGCGGAGTAGGAGAAAGCGGCGTCGGCAAAGCGCACGGCAAGTTCGGATTCGAAGCCTTCTCCAACGCCCGCGGCGTCTTCGAGCAACCGACGATTTTCAGCGCGATGCAGTTGCTCTATCCGCCATACACAAACTTCAAGAAAAAGCTGATCGACCTGACGATCAAGTATTTCTAGGGCGCGTTCGGGTTCCGCCCGAACGCGCGTAGCCCAACCCCCTTCGGCACCGTTTGCGCACCCCCCTCCCCGTCACATGCGCCGTTTCCCTCTTCTCCTTCTGATCGTTGCCGGTGCCGCGTGTGGAATCGTGGCCGTGGGCTTCCACAAGCTCGTCGAGACGATGGGTTGGCTGCTCATCGGCGCGGCGCTTCAACAGGACACGCCGCTGCGTTACGCACTCGTCATCGTTGTGCCGGCGGTAGCCTCGTTTCTGATCGCGCTGGCCGTTCGCCGCGTGGCGCCGTTCGCGCCGGGAGCAAACCTGGCGCGCGTCCGCCGTGCGTACGAGGAGGATGTGGCCGTCCTCGATGACCGCAGCATCGCGGCGACTCTGGTGGTGACGCCAATCTCCCTCGGCGCCGGTGCTCCGCTCGGCCCCGAGGGACCGACGGTCGTGATTGCGAGCGGCGCCGCCATGTGGATCGCGCGCATCGCCCGCGCCCCGAAGCGCGTCGTGCGAAGCATGATCCCAGTCGGGACTGCCGCCGGCATCGCCGCGATTTTCAACACGCCCATCACCGGCGTCGTCTTCGCGATGGAAGAGGTGATGGGCACGGCCAGCCGCGATCTCCTCGGCGGCACGATTGTGGCCGCGGTTGCCGCAGCGGTCGTCGAGCGGCTGATGCTCGGCGGCAAGCCGATCCTGCCCGTCTCGCCCGCCTCCTGGAGCGATCTGCGCGAGCTGATCGGCTTCGCGGCTGCCGGCGTCGTCGCCGGGATCACCGGGGGTGTCGCCATTCGCACCATCTGGAGACTGCGCCGTGTGATAGCCGGCCTGGTTCCGCGCGCGCCGATTCGCGCGGCTCTCGGCGGCACGATCGTGGGCGCGATCGGCGTCTTCATCCCGCGCGTCCTCGGCGTCGGATACGAAACGACCTCTCTCTTCCTCCACGGCGGCGCGAAGCTGAGCGAGACAACAGTCGCTTTCGGCGGCAAGATCGCCGCGTTCGTGGCCGCGCTGTCGTGCGGCATGATCGGAGGAACGTTCGCGCCCTCACTTTTTATCGGCGCGGCCCTCGGAGGGAGCATCGGCCACGCTGCGGCGCTGGTGCTGCCGCACGCGCATGTCGATCCCGGCGCCTACGCCCTCATCGGGATGGGCGCGTTCTTCGCGGCATTCCTGCGCTGCCCGGTTTCCGCGGTCCTCATCGTCTTCGAGACCACCGGCGACTACGGCCTCGTGCTGCCTGTCATGCTGGCCGTCGCCATCGCCACCAGCCTCTCGCGCCGCATCACGCCGCACAGCCTGACCGAGCTGCAGATGCACGAGGAAGGATTCCGCGAGCCGGTCGAAGCGAACGATCCGCTGGCTGGACTGACCGCCGCAGAGGTGATGGCCTCCGGCATCATCACGGTGCGGGCTGATTTCTCCATGCTCGACGCCGCGCGCCGCATCTCCGGCAGCCGCCATCGCGCCTACCCCGTGATCAACGAAGACGGCAAGCTCCTCGGCGTTCTTCCTTCAACCGCGGTCGATGAGGCCGCGCGTTCCGGCACGATGGAGGAACCGATCGCCGCGCACGTCCAGCCGAACCCGATCGTGGCGAATGCAAGCGACGACATGCTCGATCTGATCCGCCAGATGGCGCATGCCGCCGTCGATCGTTGCCCTGTGATCGACGATGCCGGACGCGTGGTGGGATTCATCAGTCCGGCCGATATTCTGCGAAGGCGGTTTTCCGCCGCGCGGGGCGATGGCTAGGCCGCGTGAATGTCGGAGGAGCCGTGAGGGCGTAAGCAGCTTGCCTCATGGCGGGATGTAATACACGCGAATCGACTTCCCGATCCTCCGCACCGGCTGGTATGCCTTGAGCCATTCGTAGCCTTCGCCGCGGTCGTTCCTTCCGCCGAGCTTGAGCGCGACCTCGCTGACAGCCACCCAGCCGGTTACCGGGACTCCTCGCGCCAGAGGTTTCGCCGGCATCGAATACCGCTCCCAGTTGCCGAATACGGCCACGTGAAGATGCTCGATCTTCTCGCGCCGCACGAAGTCGTTCAGCCGCTGAATGTCCTGCCCCCAATCGAGATTGCTGTCCGTCGCGATCTCCTCCGGATGCGCGCCCGCCAGCTCATTGAAGTACGCCAGATAGTCGGGATGGGCGATCGCCGTCGCGACGAAATACCAGCCCGGCAGAATGACGACGACCGGGCGCAGCCTCGTGTATCTCCACCACGCCGCTGCCGCGTATCCTGCGCAGATGGCGAGCACGGGATAGAGCGGGAGGATGTGTCGTAGCCCGATGTTGATTCCTGCCATCATCGCCGGAACGAGCATAGCCAGCGGCGCGAGCGCGACGCCGCGATCCGTGACGTTGCCTCTCCAGATCATGAGTGCGATTCCGGCCAACGAGAGAATCACGAACGGCACGGGAGTCTTGAAGAACCAGACCACAGGAAAGTAGTACCACCAGCCTTGGTAGCGATACCGGCCGAGGAGAAATGCGGCGTGGCCGCGGCTGGAGTGGCGGCGCACCAAGTTCAGCCCGACAAAGAACTTCGGTGCCGGGACCGGAACGGTTGTGCTGAGGCGGTGAAGGACCGTTCGGGCTCGGCTCGGAATGGAGACGTCCTTATCCCGGTCCACCGGAGGAGCGCCAATCATCGTGTCGCGGCCGCTCCGGCCCGCGTTCGGCGAGGGATAGCCGGCCGCTTTCGCCCAATCGACGAAGTCAATTCTTGTGATGTCTCGCAGTGCCGCTTTCCCTGCGAACGCCTGATAGCGGAGGACGTGATCGGCGGTTACCCATTCGTAGCCGGGGACTGCCGCGTATCGCGTCGCGGCTGCCTGCGCCTGCTCATTGCCGTTGCCCTGCGCGGAGGCGTCCCGGATCGTTCCTACCGAGAAGCGATAACCGCCCCACACGATGAGCGCCGCGATTGGAATCGCCGCGATGAGCTGCGGAGCGCGTGGGAGCGTCCGCCGCGTCGCTGCCAGAGCGATCGCGCCCGCCGGAAAAAAGAGGAGGAACGAAAACTTCGACAGGCATCCCAATCCGATCGCTACCCCCAGCAGCGCTGCATTGGTCCATACCGGCCGGTCGAGCCACTCGGAGAAGACGAAAAGCGCCAGCGTGGTCATCGCCATCGCAGCGGCGTCAGTCGTTGCCAGCCCTGCATGTGCGAGCACCGGCGGAAGCGCTCCGAATAAGGCCAGAGTGACCAGCGCCGTTCGCGCTCCGAAGAGCCTCGCAGACCAGACCGCCACCACCGCAAGCGATATCGCCAGGAAGAGGAGGTTGCCCGCGCGAGCCTCAGCGAGGTTGTGCCGATACCGGTGATCGTGCTCGAGGACCACCCTCGGATTCATGGCTCGCGAACCGCCCAGATACAGCGGCAAACCGAACATGACCCGAGCCAAAGGAGGATGCTCCGGGTCGCCGTCGTAAGTACCACGAACGAGCCACTCCATCCCGGAAGAGATGTGAATCGCTTCGTCGACCGTCCCGCTGAAAACCCGCAGTGTCACAGCGACGCGAATCAGCGGGATCAGCGTGAGCACGACGAAAAGCGCGAGCGTCGCACGTCTCATCCGGATTCATCATAGCGGTCGTTAGGGCACCGGTTACGGACGCGGCTGCGAGTGAAACCTTCCCCCTCCTCGAACGTTATACGTCGCAACAACATCCGAGGAGCGTCCTATGAGCGGCAAGAAGAAGAAAAAAGTCGCGGTGTGGTCTGGCATCGTCCTAGTCGTCGCCATCGTCATCACGCTGGTGGCGATGAAGGCCAACGGGAAGAAGCCGGAAGCGAAACTGCCGGTCAAAGTCGGGAAGGCCGAGGTCGCCGACATCCAGGTGAAGGTTACCGAGGTCGGCAACGTGCAGCCTGAGGTCAAAGTGGACGTCAAGAGCGTCGTGTCGGGGAAGGTCGTCGAGATCCTTCATCGCGACGGCGATTCGGTGAAGCGCGGCGAGACGCTGGCGCGCATCGAGCCCGATATGAATCAGGCGCAGTCGATTGCCGACGTGAAGAACGCGCTGACTGCATCGAAAATCCGTTACGACCAGGCCAAGAAGAACTACGAGTCCGATCACAGCCTGTTCGAGTCCGGCCTCCTCGCCGGCAAGCAGAATCGCGATTCCGAGGCCGAGTTTCTGGCGGCCAAGCAGGAGTACGAAAAGACCGAAGAGAAGTACGCCATCGTCGAGCGCAGCGGCATTCCGATCAACCAGGCCGCCAACAAGTTCCAGGGCTCGAACGTCGTCGCTCCGATGGACGGAATTGTTCTGACCAAGAACGTCGAGATTGGCGAGTCGATCACCAGCGGCGTCTCGTCGTTCAATGCCGGCACGGTGCTCTTCAGCGTCGCCGACGTCTCCAAGATGATCGTCAAAGCGGGCGTGAACGAAGTCGATATCGGCAAGATCCGCGTCGGCATGCCGGTCAAGGTTACGCTCGACGCGTACTCGAAGATCTCCTTCGCCGGACGCATCGACCGCATCGCACCGGCCGTACGCATCGACGACAAAGTGCGCGTATTCGACGTCGAGATCCGTCTCGATGCCCAGGGCCGCGAGCTTCGCTCCGGCATGACCGCCAACATCGAAGTCAACGGTGAGCGGAAAGACAAAGTCCTCACCGTTCCTGTCGAATCCGTCTTCCAGCGCGACGGTGTCGAGCTGGTGTTCGTGAAGAAGAAGCTCGACCCGAACGTCGTCCCGACCAAAGAAGTCAAGAAGGAAGGGCAGGCCGCCTCGGAAGTGAACAAAGACGCCTGGAAGAAGTTCTTCGAGAAGCGGACGATCGTGACCGGCCTCTCCGACAACTCCCGCGTCGAGATCGTCAAGGGCTTGAAAGCAGGCGAGGAAGTAGCTCTCGAAGATCCGACGCTGCCTGCTGACAAGAAGAAGGACGATAACGACGATTAGTTGCGCCGGCCTGGCGGCCTGCGCGTTGTCGGTTGTCGGTTGGATGCGCTTCGCGCGTTGTCAAAACCGACACCTTGCATTACCGACAACGCGCGAAGCGCAATCAACCGACAACCGACAACGCGAGCGAAGGCGAGCAAACTAATGAGCGCAATCCTAAAGTTCGAACAGCCGGTGGCAGCCGCGCCGCAGAAAGCTCTCATCCAGCTCGATGAGATCTGCAAGACCTACGACTCCGGCGAGAACGCCGTGCAGGCCTTGCGCGGTGTCGATGTCGCCATCGTCAAGGGCGAATTCGTTTCGATCATCGGACCGTCCGGCTCCGGCAAATCGACCCTCATGCACATCCTCGGCTGCCTCGACACGCCGACCACCGGCAAGTACTGGCTGGACGGGGAAGACGTCGCTGAGATGACGGCGCGCCAGCTGGCCCGCGTCCGCAACCAGAAAATCGGATTCGTGTTCCAGACCTTCAACCTGCTGCCGCGCGCCTCGATCCTCAAGAACGTCGAGCTGCCGCTGCTCTACGCCGGCGCCAGCCGCGACGAACGGCGCGAGCGCGCCTTCAAAGCGCTGGAGCGCGTCGGCCTCGACAAGCGCGCCAAGCATCGTCCGAACGAGCTCTCCGGCGGCCAGCGCCAGCGCGTCGCCATCGCCCGAGCTCTCGTCAACGATCCATCGCTCATCCTCGCCGATGAGCCGACAGGCAACCTCGATCAGAAAACCGGCTCCGACATCATCAACATCTTCGAAGAGCTGGCCGGCCACGGCGAAACGATCGTCCTCGTGACGCACGACCCCGCCATCGCCGCCCGCACGCAGCGGCGGATTACGCTCGTGGATGGAGAGATCGTGGAGGAATGATGCGCTTCGCGCGTTGTCGGTTGATTGCGCTTCGCGCGTTGTCGGTTGTCGGTTGGATGCGCTTCGCGCGTTGTCAAAGACTGGCCCCCGACGACCAGAAATGAAATGAGAACCCGTTAGACGAACCGAAAAAGACAACGCGCAAACCCGAAGACATCAAACGAATAACAGACAACGCGCGAAGCGCAACCAACCGACAACCGACAACGCGAGCGCCAGCGAGCAATTCAATGATCCTCTTCGAATCCATCATCGACGGCATCCGCGACATCAAGGACCACTTCGGCCGCACGATGTTGCAGCTCGTCGGCATCATCCTCGGCGCCGGCTCGATCGTGGCCACGTTCTCACTGTCTGTGGCCGGCAAGACCGCGGCGATGAACTACTACAAAGTCTCCGGCGGCATCCAGAAGATCTGGGTCTCCGACAAGCCGACCGGCAAAGTCACGCTCGACGCCAAAGCGCTGGCATCGAAGGGCCTCACGTACCACGACGCCACGGTGCTCAAGCGCGAGGGGAAAGAGATCGATCTCGTCTCGCCCGTCGCGAACGAGAACATGACGCTGCGTTACCGTGACGTCGAGAAGCCGCGCAGCATCATGGGCGTTACGCCCGCGTACTCGCCAATGAACGATTTTCACGCCGGCACCGGCCGCTTCATCACCGACAACGATCTGACCACGGCCGCGCGCGTCGTCGTCCTCGGTACCGACCGTGCCCAGGAGTTCTTCGGCAGCGACGATCCCATCGGCAAGACGATGTCGATCAACGGCACCGGCTACCTCGTCGTCGGCGTCATGGAAGAGAAGTACTTCAGCTTCGATCACAAGCGCAACGTAATGCGCTGGATGAACCGCCAGATCTACATCCCACTCACGACCTTCGTCACACGCAAAGGCCAATCGCTCGAGAAAGGCAAAGTGAACTTCATGCATGTCCGCATGAAGGATGTGGCGCGCAATCAGGAAGCGGTCGACGAGATCAAGGCGATTCTCTTCCGCGAGCACGGCACGAAAGACTTCGACGTCTTCTCGCGCATCGCCAACCTCAAGCGGAATGAAGCCAACAACAAGATGTACGACATGACGTTCATGATCTGCGGGATCATCTCGCTCCTCGTCGGCGGCATCGTCGTCATGAACATCCAGCTCGCGTCGTTCAACGAGCGCGTCCGCGAAGTGGGTACGCGCAAGGCCGTTGGCGCGTCGCCGGCGCAGATCTTTTTCCAGTTCCTTTCCGAGACCGTCCTCGTCTCCGTCCTCGGCGGATTCCTCGGCATCGCAGTCGGCAAGTTCTTTTGTGACGGCATCGCCGCGCTGACCCGCGACCCTGCCGCCATCACGGTCGGCACCGCCACCTGGGCCATCGTCTTCGCCGCCGGAACAGGACTGGTTTTCGGGATGTACCCGGCCATCCGCGCGTCGCGGCTCAATCCCATTGAAGCGCTGAGAGCGGAGTAGCCCCATGCAAATCACCGAATCCATCCGCACCAGTTTCGAGGAAGTGAAGGGGCATCCCCTCCGCTCGTTCTTCACGCTCATCGGCGTCATCCTCGGCACGCTGGCGATCGTCGTCGTCATGTCGGTGCTCGACGGTGTGGAGCGCGGTGTGTGGCAGGGCGTCGAGGACCTCGGCATGGACGGCGTCCTCGTGTTGTCGCAGCGCAAGCCGTCCGATCCGATGGAGCGCGCCAAAGCGCATCTGTCGCACGGCCTCCGCATCGAAGATCAGAAGTATTTCGAGGGGAGCACGCTCATTTCGTCGATCGGTCCCGTCGGCGAGACGCGCGCGGTCGTCACCGCGGGCAAGGTCACCCGCCGCGTCGATGTCTACGGCATCACTCCAGCGTTCGTCTCGATCAAGAATCGCAAAACGAGCGATGGCCGTTTCTTCGGCGAGAGCGACATCGAGTCGAAGAAGCCGGTCTGCATCCTCGGCTTCAAACTGAAGGAACAGCTCTTCGGCGGCGACAAAGCAGTCGGTCAGCAGGTGAGTGTTGGTGGCCGCCGCCTCACCGTCGTCGGCGTCGGCACGAAGTTCAACATGGAGTTCGTAAACGACGACGACATGCGCAAAGAGACCGGCGGCGTCTACATCCCATTCACGGTCTACCAGGACATGTTCGGCCGCGCCAACGCCATCGCCTATCTGCTGGCGAAGACCGACGATCCCGAGAAGAGTATTGATGCCGAGGATGAGGCGGCGGGGATCGTGGCACACGCGCACAACAACATCCACGACGTGCGCGTCGAGAACGTCGGCAAAGAGATCCTCAAAGAGCGCGGCAACATCGTCACCATCCTGCGCAACTGGCGCATCGTCTTCTTCTCTATCGCCGGCATCTCGTTGCTGATCGGCGGCGTCGGCATCTTCTCGGTGCTGAAAATCTCCATCGGCGAGCGCCTCTTCGAGATAGGACTGCGCAAAGCGATCGGCGCCGGCGACGGAGAGATCTTCATGCAGTTCCTGATCGAGGCGGTCACACTCTCCGTCGTCGGCGCCACCATCGGCGTCGCCCTCGGCATCGTCGTCGTGAAACTCATCTCCAGCTTCTTCCCCGCCGGACTCCCGGTCTCGCTCTTCGGCTTGTCGGTGGCCAGCGGTTTCGCTGTCTCGATGGGATTGCTGGCAGGTTTGTACCCGTCGATCAGCGCCTCGCGGATGCAACCGGTGGAAGCGCTGCGGGCGTAGTGAATCATCCTCGCGCAAGAGCAACGCTGTCATCCTGAGCCGCCGAAGGACACGAAGTGCCGAAGGACGGTCGAAGGACCCCCCGCGCTTTTGCAGGGTGGGGCGGCGGCAAACAAACCGAAAAGCGCGGGGGGTCCTTCGACGTCCTCCG
>JAXDGW010000031.1:0-176209 GCA_034664845.1 Thermoanaerobaculia bacterium
AGGACCCCCCGCGAATGTGCAGGGGTCGGGTGGTGGCAAACAAGCCCACGCAAATACGCAGGGGGTCCTTCGACGTCCTCCGGCACTTCGTGTCCTGCGGCAGTCTCAGGATGACAGCGTTTTTTGCTTCAGAACAACTTCGACTGCGGCGCTTTTCCGCCACCGCGAAGCGCGTCGATCAGCGCCTGGCCTAGCAGCGCCTTCTGCCAGTTGCGCATGATGGGGACGCGGTCGAGGTCGGCCGGCTCCTGCGGCTGCGCTTCGGCGACGGAAACGAGCACGTGCCGTGGCGCCAGGACGGAGGCGTCGACCTTCAGGTCCTTGGCGATCTTGTCGCGGGCCTTCTTCATCCGGTCGATGCGCGTCTCCATCTCGCGGTCGCGCAGCCAGGTCTTCGACTCGCTCTTCTCTGGCAGCTCCTCGTCGGGGATCGCCAGCGCTTCCTTCACGAGGCGGACGATGTCTTTGCCGAAGCGGCCGCGGTGATAGCCGGAGACGCCTTTGATGCCGTTGAACTCCTGCGTCGATGTCGGTTTGACGCGGGCCAGCTCGAAGATCAGATCGTTGCCGAAGATCTTGAACGGCGGGCGGTCGGCCTCGCGGGCAAGTCCGTCGCGAAAATCGTAAAGCGCGCGAACGACAGCCAGTGACCGCCGGTCGAGCGCGCCGAGTCCCTTCAGCCGGCGGAACGGCTCTTCATCGCCATCCTTCTCGTTGAATCGAATCTGCTCCTGCCTGCCGAACTCTTCGACCGCCCACTCCCACCGCCCGAGGGCAGTCAGCTCATCGCGAAGACGCCCGGCAAGCGCGATCAGGTGGCGCGTGTCAGTCGCCGCGTACTCGAGCATGTCGGGCGGCAGCGGGCGCATGGCCCAGTCGGCGCGCTGATGTTTCTTGTCGACCTTGAATCCGAAATGGCGGTCGAGCAGCGCTGCCAGGCCGAACGCCTCGTAGCCGAGGAGTTGGGAGCAGATCATCGTGTCGATCAGATTCGCGATCTTGAATCCGAAGTCGCGGTCGAGGATGCGCAGATCGTAGTCGGCGCCGTGCAGGATCTTCGTGATGCTGCGGTTCGCCAGAATCTCGCCGAACTTCGTCAGCTCGAACTTGCACAATGGATCGATGATCATGTCCTCGCCCGGAATCGACATCTGGATGAGGCAAACCTTGTCGAAATACGAGTGCAGCGAATCGGCCTCGGTGTCGAGCGCGACGACCGGCTGCGCCGCGACGCGGTCCATGGCGGCATCGAAGTCCTGCTGTGTATTGATGAAAATCACAGCACACGCTCCCGCAGTCCGATCGATACCAGCTTGTCGTTGAACGCGGTCCGGTCGAACGATTCCGAGGCCGCAAGAACGCGTACATCGTCATCCTCGTCCGACATGCTGAGCAGCAGCGCCATATCCTCGGCGGCCGGAACGCGAATCTCCCGGTTGTAGATCTCGACCGTGCGGGCGCTCGCGAACATGCGTGCGTACAGCGCGTTGCTGGCGACGAGCACGTGGACGCGAACGTCGCCCTCCTCGTCGATCCAAGTCAGCGGCACGAGGTCGAGCTCCTCGGTCTGCGCGATCTCATCGCGATCGACGCGGAAGCCGCGATTGTTCGCCATCATCGCAACCTGATTCTGCTGTTGCGGTTGCATCAAGGCAAGCACGTCGATTGCGCCGCTCTCGATCATGCCGCCGAGCCAGGCGACGCGGGCAACGGAACCGACGAACATCGACTCGATTCGAAGTTTGGAGAGGAGCTCTGCGGCCGATTCGATGGCCCGGGCGTGGCGCGCCGTCGCGCGGAGAGGATGCATGGACGCGCGATTATACGGCCCGCGGTACCATGACAGCGGTGCTCGATCGCCTTCGCGACCTCATCTCCCATCATTGGGGATACGATTCGTTCCGTCCGCTGCAGCAGGAAGCTATGCTCGCCACGCTCGAGCGGCGCGACTCGCTCGTGGTGATGCCCACCGGCGGCGGCAAATCGCTCTGCTATCAGGCGCCGGCCCTGCTCAGCGAGCACGTGACGGTCGTCGTCTCGCCACTCATCTCGCTGATGAAGGACCAGGTCGATGGCCTGCGCGAGTGCGGCGTGGCGGCGGGGCAGCTCAACAGTTCGCAGCGCAGCGATCAGCAGCGCGAGATCGAGCGCGCCGTGCTCGACGGCAAGATCAAGCTGCTCTTCGCGTCGCCGGAGCGGCTGGCCATGGGAAGTTTTCGCGACCTTCTCAAACGCGCGAACGTCCGGACCTTCGCCATCGACGAAGCGCACTGCATCAGCCACTGGGGCCACGATTTCCGTCCGGAGTACCGCCAGCTTCGCGAGCTTCGCAAAACGTTCCCCGAGGCCTCGGTGCACGCGTACACGGCAACTGCCACGCCTAAGGTTCGGCAGGACATCATCGAGCAACTCTCACTTCACGATCCGCTGGAGCTCGTCGGCGACTTCGACCGGCCGAACCTCACCTATCGCGTCTTGCCCCGCACGAAAGAGTGGGAGCAGGTGCTCGAAGTCGTCGAGCGGCATCAGGGCGAGGCCGGCATCATCTACTGCATCCGCCGCCGCGACGTCGATTCGCTGTCCGAGAAACTGCGGCGCAAAGGAGTCAACGCCGTTGCGTATCACGCCGGGCTTTCGCCCGAGGAGCGGCGCGGAGCGCAGGAAAAATTCGCGACGGAGAAGTGCGATCTGGTCGTCGCCACGGTCGCGTTCGGAATGGGAATCGACCGCTCCAACGTGCGCTACGTCCTGCACACCGGCATGCCGAAGTCGATCGAGCATTACCAGCAGGAGAGTGGGCGCGCTGGCCGCGACGGGTTGGAAGCGGAGTGCGTGCTGCTCTACTCCGCCGCCGACGCTATCGTCTGGCGGACGATGATCGAGCGCGGCGGTGAAGGCGTTGAGCCCGACCCGGCCTTCGTCGACGCGGCGATGCGCCACGTCCGCGATCTCGATCGCTACTGCTCCGCCGCCGCTTGCCGGCATCGCTCGCTGGTCGAGTACTTCGGCCAGCAGTACACCGCCGACAACTGCCACGGCTGCGACATCTGCCTCGGCGAAACGGAGAGCGTTCCCGACTCGCTGATCATCGCGCAGAAGATCCTCTCGTGCGTCTATCGCGTCGGCCAGGCCTTCGGTGTCGGGCACGTCACGAGCGTGCTGCGCGGCGAAGACACGGAGAAAGTGCGCGACCGTGGGCACGCACGCCTCTCGACATTCGGCCTCCTCAAGACCTCGACGAAGCACGAGCTGCGCGAGTGGATTTATCAATTGATCGCGCAGGATTTCCTTCGCCAGACCGAAGACGAATACCCGGTCCTTCGCCTCGGCGCCCGCGCTCGCGACGCGATGAAAGGCGCCGCCGAGGTGAAACTGCGGCAGCCGGCAGCGCGAAAGAAGGACAAAGCCGCTCGATCGACGACTGCAAATGCGCCGCTCGAGCCGCTCCTCGCACACGATAAGGAGCTTTTCGAATCGCTGCGCAAATGGCGGCGTTCCGAGGCCGAGCATCGCGGTGTGCCACCGTACGTGATCTTCAGCGATAAAACCTTGCGCGAGCTGGCGCGCGTTCGCCCGACGACGCTTCACGAGTTACGCGGCATCTACGGCATCGGCGACGCGAAGCTCGAAGCGTTCGGCGACACGCTCGTTACACAGATCCGCGAACACTGCGCGACTGCGCCATCGTAACGAGCAGCCACCCCGCGAACGCGCACGATCCGACTCCGGCAATGAGTCCGGCTGCACGCAAAAGAAACGCGAGCGTGTGATCGGCCGGCAGCATGTGCAGCGCGCCGAGGATGTATCCCCAGTCATGCTCCAGATCCTCGGAGGCCGCAAACCCGACCAACGGCAAATCCTTAGACCGCGCGTCACCAACGTAGGCCGACAGCTCGTACAGGCTGTACGAAAGCCAGAAACCACCCACCGACATCCCGAAGTAATCGGCCTGCCGCGCGAAATAGACAACGCAGGCGATTGGAATCGCGATCTGGAACACGCTCCCCATGATCGCGGTGACAAAGTGCGGAGCCCAATTCGTGACGAGATGCCCCATTTCGTGAAAGCCGAGGGTGATGCCGTAGAAGATCGTCCAACGCGTCGGGTCGCGAAACTTGAGGATGAAGATGTAGACGAGTACGAGTAGGAGCAACGCCCGCGGAATCCACATCCGCCCGCGGCACCAATCGCGCGCGTCCTCGATGAAGAGATCGAGCACGGTCGGGCTGGTAGGTTTGGGTGGGGCTTCGATGTGACCCATCGGAGGGATTGTAAAACGCGCGCCCGAGGAGTGCAGGCGTCTCGCCTGCGGCCGGCGGGCGTCCTCGCCCGACGGTGGTTTGGCGACTCATGGAACTGGCGCGACAGACCGACCGGTGGCCGACGAACTTTTTCTAAATCAGCAGTTTCTGCCGCGCCTTCTCATCACAAGCCGCCGGGCGAGACGCCCGCCGGCCCGCAGGCGAGACGCCTGCACTCCTTCAAACGTATTCGAGCACGCGCGCCACATGCTCCCACTCGCTCGCGCCGTTGCCGATGGCGACGCGGATGCCGTAGCGGTTGCGGAGTCGGGTGTGCGAGACGAAGAGGCGGCCGCTGGCGTTCATTTGTTCGAGGGCTTCGATGCTGGCGCGCTCGGACGCTGCTTCGTCGATCGAGCCGTTTGCGCCGTGGACGATCTTGCGGAAGACGACGACGCTCAGGCTTTGCGGCGCGAGCAATTCGATTTCGTCGCGTTTGAGCAGCTCGTTGGCCAGGCGCTCCGCGTCGGCGATGTGCTGGCGGATCACGGCCTGCATCCGGGCGACGCCGTAGTGCTCGAAGAGGAACCATAGCTTGAGCGCGCGGAAGCGGCGGCCGAGCTGGAGGCCGTAGTCCATGTAGTTCACTTCGGCCGAGTCTGGCGTCTTCAGATACTCCGGCACCAGCGAGAACGTTTCGCGCAGCACCTCGGGTTGGCGCGTATAGAGCACGCTGCAATCCATCGGCGTGAAGAGCCATTTGTGAGGATTGACGACGATGGAATCGGCCCCTTCGACGCCGTCCCAGAGCCAGCGGAACTCGGGACAGATCGTGGCCGGACCGGCATAGGCGGAATCGACGTGAAGCCAGGCGTTCTCGCGCTTCGCGATCGCGGCAATCCGTTTCACCGGGTCGATCGCTGCAGAGGATGTCGTGCCGACGGTGGCGACGATCGCACAGGGCACCGCGCCGGCGCTGCGATCGCGTGCGACCGCTTCTTCCAGCGCTTCGACGTTCATGGCGAGGTTGTCATCGCCCGCGATCTTCACGACGCCGTCGATGCCGAAGCCGAGGGCCAGCGCTCCCTTCTCGATCGAGGAGTGAGCGTGCTCTGAACAGTAGACACGCAGCGCCGGAGCAGCGGAGAAGCCGCGCGTGCGAATCTCCGGCGCGGATTTTTCGCGCGCCGCAGCGAGCGCGAGGAAGGAGTTGATCGAGGCGGTGTCGTTGATGATGCCGAAGAGATCGCCGGGCAAACCAAGTGCATCGCGAAGCCAGCCGAGGGTGACGGTCTCCAGCTCGGTGAGCGAGGGGGACGTGCGCCAGATCATCCCGTTGGCGTTCAGCGCGGCGGTCAAAAGCTCGGCAAGGATGCCGGCCTGCGAGCCGGTGTTGGCAAAGTAGGCGAAGAACGCAGGATGGTTCCAGTGCGTGATGCCGGGGAGGATTTTCGACTCGACGTCGGCGAGCAACGCGTCGTACGGACGGCCCTCCTGACTCGGCGTCGCCGCGAACTGTTTGGCGACATCGCCCGGCTGCACGCGTGAGAGGACGTCGTAGCGATCGACGCCGTCGACGTAGTCGCCGATCCAGTCGATCAGCTTGTGGCCGGCGTCGCGGAATTCATCACTCGTCGGGTCGAGCTTCGGCATGCGGCGCATCTTGGCTGCCGCGCAGCGATTTCGCAAGCATCAGAAACACGGCAAACGTGATGGGGACGGCGATATGCGATGTCAGCCGCGACCACGAAGTAAGCACGTGCCAGTGCAGGTCATTCGGCGTCACCACGTATGCGGCGACATAGAAGAAAAGTTGGATGGCGGTGACGAGAAAGACAAAAAGCTCGCCGCGCCGCGCCGCGGACGGAGCCACGAGGATTCCCGCCAGAATTGCGATCCAGAACCACGGCTCAGTGAGCTGCGCGCCGAGTAGCGCGAGGACCTGGTGGAGGTACGGCAGCCTGGCCATTAGGCGCGAGAGCGTGGAACCGCTGGCGATGTCGGTCGGCAGCGTGTGCATCAAGCGCAGCAGGAGCCATGGAGCAGCGAGGGCATACGCAGGCCAGAGTCTTGCGGTCGCGAGGTTTCGCGGTCTTGAGGTCTTGCGGCGGAAAAACAACCCTCCGAGACCGCGAGATCCCGCAACCGCGACGCCGATGGTTACCGCTACGAGCAAGGCCAGCCCTTCGTTCTTACAGTTCGCGGCAAATCCGAGCATCAATGCGCCGTGGCGCCACGACGCGGCATCGTCATCGCGGAGTGCGGCCCGAACAAAGAGAATCCCCGCCCCGCCGAACGCTATCAGCGGTCCCTCGGCGTATCCGACCCAGGGGCTGACGGCGAGCGAGGCGAGGGAAAACGTGAGCAGCGAAGCGAAGAAGGGCGTTGTTTCGCGCGCAGCGAGCGCGCGCACGACCAGCAGCAGCGCCGCGGCCCAGGCAACGAAAAGAAGACCGAGCCAGCGATCGCTCCAGCCTCCATTCACCAGCGCAATGAGGTCGAAATTCAGCGGAACGAGGACCGGATAGTCGGGATGAAAAAAGACGTTCCAGCGGCTCTCGAGGAAACGCCAGTCGATCCCGCCCATTTCGAGAAAGACCTTCCCCTTGAGGCCCCAGATCGCCCAGAAATCCCACGCCCCGAGCGAGACCAGCGTGGCGTCGAGGCCGTAGCCGGTCAAGGTCAAAAGCGTGGCGAGGTCGAAGACGTGTGCGCCTGCGGCGCGTTGCCGGTTGCCGGTTGTCCGCCTTCGCGCGAGAAGTGACGCCGCGCAGAAGACGGCGAGCGCGCAGACAGTGACGCTGATCAAAGTCCAGCGGATATGCAGAACCGAAAGCGCGAGCAGAACGAGGAACATCGCGCCGCTGCCGTAAAAAAAGGATGCGCCGAGGAGGAGAGGGCCGCGCGCGCGGCGATCGACGGCGAGCGTGATCGGGATGCCGAGAACGATCAGGCTGAGAATGGCGATGAGCGTGGCAATCATCGCCGCAACCTCAGCAACCTCCCGCCCTCGCCTTTCCAGACGACGTCGGCGGGCGTGCGAAGCGTTACACCGAACACGGCGACATAGCGCGCGTTACGAAAATTCTGCTGCAGCTTGTTGTTCTGCGGATCGACGAGCGGCAGCACTTCGCGGCCCGCGAGGAAGTAGCAGGCTCGGTAGTAGGCGTACAGATAGCCATTGTCCCAGCGCATAGCAGGAACGATGAGGGCGATCGTGTCGCCGGGCCGCGTATGCGCGTGAACGCCCTCGAGAAAACGCGGATAGAGAGGCCACTGCCGGTCGGGATAGCCTTCGAGAGCGCGGGCGTACGGAGCGCGGTCAACGAACGGCATGAGTAGCAGGCGCGGATCGATGCACATCGCCACGATGGCGGCGAGTGCGATGACGATGAGCGCGCGGCGGAGGGTCACTGGTGAATTGTATGTGTCTCGCAAACGTAGGTCGGACTCTCTAGTCCGACGCTTCCTTTCGAAAACCGTCGGACTGGAGAGTCCGACCTACGTTCGGAAACCGTTGGACTGGAGAGTCCGACCTACGTTCAGCGATTTCGCAAGCATCAGAAACACTGCAAACGTGACGGGTGGGGCGACCTGCGACGTCAGTCGCGGCCACGATGTGAGAACGTGCCAGTGCAGGTCGTGGGGGGTCGCAAAGTAGGCGGCTACGTAAAAACAAAGCTGGATGGCGGTGACGAGCAGGACAAAACCCTCACTTCTCCGAGAGGCAGCCGGAGCGATCAGGATTCCCGTCAGGATCGCAAGCCAGAGCCAGGGCTCATGAAGGTGCATGACCAGAAACGCGAGGATCTCGTGCGCCTGAGGCAAGCGCGCTATGAGGCGCGACAGCGGCGAGCCACTCGCAATATCGGTTGGCAACATGTGCGTCAACCGCAGAAGGAGCCAGGGAGTCATGAGCGCGTATGCCGGCCAGAGCCGTCGCAGTCTCGCGGTGGCGCGGGGTCGGGATCCCGCGACCGCGACACCGATCGACACCGCCACGAGCAGGGCCAGACCTTCGTTTTTGCAGTTTGCCGCGAAGCCGAGCATCAACGCTCCGTGACGCCACAGGACAGGATCGCCGTCGCGAAGGGCCGCCCGAATCATGAGCACTCCTGCGCCGCCAAACGCAATGAGTGCGCCTTCCGCGCAGCCGAGGTGGCTGCTGACGGCCAGGGGTGCAAGGGTCAGTGTGACCAGAGACGCAAAGAGCGGTGATGTCTCGCGCGACGCCAGGGCGCGCACGACGAGAAGAAGCGCAGCCGCCCATGCCACACCTGGAAGCCCGAGCCAGCGGTCGCTCCAGCCTCCGTTCACCAGCGCGATGAAATCGAACGTCAGAGGAACGAGCAGCGGATAGTCGGGATGCGCAAACGTGTTCCAACGACTCTCCAGAAAACGCCAATCGATTCCTCCGGCTTCGAGAAAGACACGAGCTTTGAGTCCCCAGATGGCCCAGAAATCCCAGTCCCAGAGCGATTTGAGCGTGGCGTAGAGAGCGTACGCGGTCAGCGTGAGGACCGTTCCGGCGTCGAAGATGGTTGCCTTCAAGGGTTGCGGCCGCTGCGCGCCTGCCGGTTTCTTCACCGCCAGGATCGATGCCGCGCAGAACACGACGAGCGCGCTGACGGTAACGCGGATCAAAGTCCATCGCAGATGCGCGATCGAAAGCGCCAGCATCACGAAAGACATCGCCCCGCTGCCGTAAAGAAACGACGTACCGAGGAGAAGAGGACCGCGTGCGTGCCGGTCGATGGCAAGGGTGATCGGGATGCCCAGGACGATGAGGCTGAGGATGGCAACGAGCGTCGCGATTATCCCGGTCATTGCAACCTCAACAACGTCCCACCTTCGCCGCGCCAGACGATACTGGCCGGCATCGGCAACGTCGCGCCGAACACGGCGACATAGCGCGCATCGCGGAGGTTCTGCGGAAGCGGATGGTCCTGCGGGTCGGCCAGCGGCAGCACCTCGCGGCCGGCAAGGAAGTAGCTGGCGCGGTAGTAGGCGTACGAGTATCCGGCGTCCCATCCCATGACCGGGAAGACGATGGCGATCGTGTCGCCGGGCCGCGTGTGGGCGCGAACGCCTTCGAGAAAGCGAGGGTAGAGAGCCCACTGCCGATCAGGAACACCGGCCAGCTCCGGTGTTTGGAGCGCCCGCCTGAGGAAGGGCATCCTGAGGGGGCTCGGCTCGAAGCACATCACCATGATCGCGGCGAGGGCGATGATGGTGAGCACGCGGCGGAGGGACACGCGTGAATTGTATGGTCGCCGCCGGGGCGGCGATGGACGTTAGCTGGCGCCGCGCCCCGAGAGGACCGCGGGGATCGTGCGCAGCAGGATCTTCAGGTCGAGCGAGGGCGACCAGTTGTCGATGTACTGCAGATCGAGTTGCATCCAGCGGTCGAAGTCGACGTTGTTTCTTCCGGAGACCTGCCACAGACACGTCAGGCCTGGCTTCATCGACAAACGCCGGCGATGCCAGCGGTGATACGCGGCCACTTCTTCCGGGATTGGCGGGCGCGGACCGACGAGGCTCATGTCGCCTTTGAGCACATTCCAGAGCTGCGGCAGCTCATCGAGCGAGAACTTGCGGAGGACGCGGCCGACGGCGGTAATGCGTGGATCGGACTTCGCTTTGAAGACCGGCCCAGTCATCTGATTGAGATGCGTGACCTCCCCGCGGCGCTCGTGGGCATCCTCGAACATCGTCCGGAACTTGAAGAGCATGAAGAGCCGGCCGTTCAGTCCCATCCGCTCCTGGCGGAAAAGAACGGCGCCCGGCGACGAGAGTTTGATCGCCAGCGCAGCAAGGGCGATCGCCGGCATCGCCAGCAGCAGCAGAATCATCGAGACGGCGATGTCGAGCAGACGCTTGAACGCGAGCTGCGATTCGTTCGACGGAGTCGTGGTAAACGTGAGGAACGGGATCCCTTCCAACTCTTCCAGCTCGATGCGGGCCACGCGGTTGGGGAAGAAGTTCATCGCCACACGGGCACGGATGCCGAGCTCCTCGCACATCAGGAAGATCTGCTTCATCTCGTCGAGCTTCTTGCGCGTGACGGCGAAGACGATCTCGTCGATCGGCTCGGCGAACTGGCCGCCCTCGAGCAGTTTTCGCAGATCGGGGACGCTGCCGAAGACGCGAAAACGCGCCCAACCATTCGAGAGACGGTGGCCGTCGGAGACAAACCCCAGGAGCTTGTAGCCCCAATACTTGTGGCCTTCGATCGTGCGCGCCACTTCGATGGCCCGGCGGCCGGTGCCGACGATCAGAATGGTTCGATAGTTGAGACCTTTGGCGCGAACGTAGCGGGCGATGACCCGCACCACGATTTTCTCCAGCACGAGCAGCAGCGCCGCCATGAGGCCGAAGAGGACGAACCAGGAACGCGACAACTGCCGCAACGGCATCAGGTAGGCGATCGTTGCCAGGATTGCGTTGCCGACGAATACGACGCGGATGGCGGTCAGCGCCTCGCGCAAAAGCGGGATCGTGCGGTGGCTGTGGTAGCTGTGGTAGGTGAAGAGAAGGATCGACCAGAGGATCAGGACGACGGGATAGATCTTGACGTAGTCGCGAAGGGGAAAGAGGCCGGTCGGAAAGTGCTCGGGAGCGATGCGCGGCAACACGAGGTCGCGGATGAAAAACGCCGCGAAAAAAGCAGCCGTCGTGAGGGCAAGGTCGGCCACATAGACGACCCTCGCGATCATGCGCGCTTTTTCTTTAAGCATCTAGCCTCTTGCCTCGGGTAACAGCCACTCGAACGCCCTAACGAATGTAGCGCACCTCGCGGCTGTCCGGTATACGGAAATCGTCGTCCAGCCGTCTACGGAAATGTTTCAGCGTGCGATTTCTTCGAAAAGCCGCTCGTATGCATCAGTCACCGCCGCCCAGCCATACGTCTCACGGGCCCGAGCCCGCGCAGCCGTTCTCATCTGCGCCTGCATCGCCGGCGCCTTGAGACATCCCTGAAGTGTGCCTGAGAGCGTCTCGGACTGACGCAATGTGAAGTAACCGACGGTATCTCCTCCGACTTCCCGGTTCTCTGGCGTGTCGTTGGCGAGCACGCATCCACCCGACGCCATGGCCTCGATCATCGCCGGATGCGTCCCCCCCACCTCGGTCGCCTGAATGTAGACGAGCGCATTGCGCTGCAGGGTCCGGTAGTCCGCGCCGAACAGCGCGCCCGGAAAAAGGACGCGATCGGATTGATGCCGGTGCAGCTCCGATTCGAGATCGCGGGCGTATGACGCGGAGCCGAGCATCACTAGCGGAGGTGGCGTTCCCGGCAGACGCTCGTACGCCTTGACCACCTCCAGCGGATTGTTCTCCGGCTCGAAGCGGCTCACATAGAGGATGTAGTTGGCGGACTGAATGCCGAGGCGGCCGAGAACGTCGCTGTCATCTTCGATCGGGAACTCCGCGCCGTACGGGATCATGACCGGCTCGATGCCGTAACGGCCGCGGTAGTAATCGGCGATGACGTTCGCGTCGGCCACGACGCGCGAGGCAAAGAGCGCCGAAAACGACTCGCCGATGGCGTAGACCGCCTTGCCCAGAACGTTCCACTTGCGACGATGTCGCTCGATTCCGTCGACGTTGATGGCCACCGGTATCCGCGCCGCGCGCAGCAACGGCAGCACGAACGCGTTCGCCGCATTGCACAGGAGCACGACGTCGAAGTCGCGGCGCAACGCATCGAGCGATGAGAGCAGCGTATGGCTGACAGTCTCGAGATACTTGTGGCGAAGAGCGGGAAGGACGATGCGCTCGACGCCGTCCGTCGTGCGGTCGCCACTCTCGGGATCGCGGCAATAGACCGCGACGTCGTGACCGCGCGCTGCGAGCCGCGCCGATAGCTGCTCCGCAAACGTCTCGAAGCCGCCGTAGCGCGCCGGGATGCCGCGCGTGCCGGCGATGGCGATTCTCAACGAAACCATCCCGCGATCCGGCGGTCGGAGACGCGGCGGCGGCTCTGGATGGCGCGTCGTTTTTCCATGATCCGGCGCCGATTCTTCCACAGCCACGAGAGCGCCGGAAGCGACGTGCGCTCGATCGTCAGTGCCGCGGCGATGACGACGAGGTCGCGTCCGAGCTCGAACGGCGCATTGCGGAGCGCGAGATACAAACCCTCGTTCTTGAGCCGCAACAGAAAGCGATTCTTGACGCCGTGCATGTTCGTCACAGCGGAAAGCGCACCGCGCTTTTCCGGCGTCACGGTGCGCACGTGATGGCCGACGGCATCCGGCACGTACATCGCGCGCCAGCCGAAGAGCTGCCCGCGCCAGGCGACGTCGGCATCCTCGCGAAAGGTGAAGAAATCCTCATCGAGGAATTCACCGCCGATGGTGACGTCGTCGATGAATGACACGCGGTACATGGCGGCGGCACCGGAGACGCCGAAGACTTCTTCGCGGTCGGTCTCGCGGTCTCGCGGTCGCGAGGTCTCGTGGTTGCGTGGTAGTGCGTCCGGTCGCTCACTGCGAGACTGCGAAACCCCGAGACCTCGCGACCGCGATCCCTGCCCGATATCGAAATGCCGTCCCGACCGCGTCATCCGGATGCCCATCGAGTCGATCAAGCCTGACTCCGCCTGCAGCAATTTGCCGGTGGCCATCCCGAACGCTTCACCGGCTGCCGTGAACGCTGCAACAAGTCGTTCCACGTACTCGGGTTCGAGGAACGCGTCGGGATTGAGCAGCAGCACAAACTCTCCGTTCGCCACGCGCACGCCCTGATTCACCGCTGCACTGAAGCCGCGATTCGTGTCGTTGAGAATCTGCCGTGCTTGCGGGGCGGAGCGTCGCACGAGCGCGGCCGAGTCGTCGTACGAGGCGTTGTCGATGTGAATCAGCTCGATGCCGCGATGCGTCTGCGCCGCGAGCGCGGCGAGACAGCGTTCCAGAAACCGCGCGCTGTTCCAGCTGACGATGATGACGGAGACCAGCCCGTTCGTCAGACCCCGCTCCATCGTGTGAATGCCTTCCGCATCACGCCAGCATAAGCGCGTGCCGCGAGGAGACGCCCGAGACGTCTGTTGGCGATGCCGGCGAGCGCGAGCGGGATGCGAAGGAGCATCCCGAAAACGATTGCCCAGCGCAGCGCCTCCGCGGCGCCGTGCGAGTGCCACTTGCGCGCGTAGAACCACATGTTGCGGTACCAGAGCGCGATGAACTCGGCGAAGGGAACGTGCTCGAGACTGGCGCCGCCGAAGTGCCGGGCGCGAGCAGCAGGGACGACAAAGATCGTCTTGCCGGCTTCGGCAAGGCGGCGGCAGTAATCGACATCCTCGAACCAGGCCGGCGCGAACCGTTCGTCGAGCGGGCCGACTTCGGAAAAGACTTCACGCCGCAGCAGGAGCGCGGCGGCGGCGGGCTGTTCAACCGGCTGAGGATGGGTCAACTCGAGCTCGCGGTAGCGGTAGCGCGCTGTCATCGGGTTCCTTGGGAAGAGCTTGTCGATGCCGAAGACTTCGCTGATGAGCGTGGCCAGCGTCGGCAGGCGCCGGAGCTGAAACTCGCGCTGCGAATCGCCCGCTTCATCGGACAGCAACGGCGCGGCCGCGGCGATGGCAGGATTCTCGTCGAGGAAGCCGACCAGGATTTCCAGGGCGCGCGGCGAGAGCTCGCAGTCGGGATTGAGGAGGAAGAGATAGCGTCCCGAGGTGCGGGTGGCGACGCGGTTGACGCCGGCGGCGAAGCCGTCGTTTGCGGCGCCGCGGATCACCTCGACGTCGTTCCCCATCGTCGCGATCGTGGCGTCGGATGAGGCGTTGTCGTAAACGACGACCTCGTACGCGAGCCGGCCGCAGGCAGAGCGGATCGATTGCAGGCAGCGCTCGATCCACCGCTCGCTGTTCCAGGTCACGATGGCGATCGACAGATCGAGCGGGCCGGTGGCAACGCCGCGCAACATCGGCTTCGGCACGTCGCTCAGTTTTCTCGTTGTCTCTGCCATTGCTTCACTGCCTCGACCAGCGGCCTCGTCACCTCAGCCCATCCGAAGCGAGGCTGGATACGGATCAGGTTTGATACGCACCGCGCGTGAAAACCGTCGTCTCTCATTAATGTGGCGATTGCGTCAGCTACGGCGGAGGCGTCGCTCGGCGGCACGACGATCCCCAAACCCTCTGCCGCGACCAGCTCGGCCGCAAACCCTTCCTCTGTCGTAATTACGGGAACTGCCGCCGCGATGGCGTCGAACAGCCGCGTGCGTATGGAGTACGCGGCCTCCGCCGTCGGACGGTGCAGCATGATAGCCACTTTGCTGCGGCGCAACCACGAAAGGCGGTCGTTGTAGGGCGTCCATGAGTCGTTGGCTTCGACGAACGAACCTCCCTTTTCGATCCATTCGTCGAGGCGGTCTTCGCGCCGCCGGTCGACGTTGTGCTGATTGGGACGCGAACGGCCCAGGAAGAGGAGCCGGCAGTCGATCCCGCGCCGGTTGACGGCGATGACCGCTTCGACCGCCGTCGCCGGATCGAGCCACTCCCACGTTCCGCCGCCCCATAAAACAATGTTCTCGCGTTCCGAGGCCGAGGCGGCATCGAAGACTTCGACACCGAATGGGATCTCGACTATCGGAGCGGACGTGCCGGGATAGAGCTCGCGCTGTTTTTTGGTAGCCACGACGAGAAGGTCACCCGCGGACAACGCCCGCCGGATGCGCCAGCGTTCCGCCTCGATGTGAATCCTCTGCCGCACCGACGGATGCCGGCCATACATCTCCCGTAGTTCCAGGAGGACCGGATCGAAGAGGTCGTAGATGACGCGTTGTCCGCTCCGCTGCCGCCGGAACCCGCGCGCCGGTTGTCCGATCAGCACCTCTGCCTCCCGTAACCGCGCGCCTGCCTCGGCGCTGCCACGCCTGGCAACGGTAAAACTCGCCGCTGCCGGAAGCTCGCCTTCACGCTTGCAGATCAGGGTCGTGGCGAAGTGTTTTGCCAGCTCGCCGGCCAGATGCCAGGCGCGAATCCCCGGACCAGCCATCCGTTCGCCGACGACGTCGGGCGTGTGTACGACGATGTTCACGGCGCGCACTCTATCGAAGAGTGACGTGTGAAACCTTCCAACAATCCTTCGTTACAGCCAGCGTCTCTCAAACCGCTGTCATTCCGAGCGCGCGGGGCGGCGGTGGGCGAGGAATCCCCTCCCGATGAGCGACTCCTCTTGATCGCGCCCGTGTGAAAAACGGGCAGGCAGAGCGAGTCCCGCTGCGTGGGCGGGGGATTCCTCGCCCACCACCCTCCCGCCCGCTCGGAATGACAGCGAGGCAACCATCGCTCTTTCACGCTTCACCCTTCACTCTTCACCCTTCGCACCAGCCCTTCCACGATCCCGTGCAGCGAGGAGCGTCCGCGAAGAATCAACTTCACGTCTTCCCAAAGAAGCGCGCTGATGCGTCCGATGCCGCGATGACGGCGTGCCACAAGATAGCGGTTGCGCGTGCGGAGCCGGATTGCGTCGCGGCCGAGGACTGGAGCCGATTGCGAGCCGCGATGCGTGGCTTTGACGACCGGCAGCACGGTCGTGCGCCAGCCGGCTTCGTGCAATCGCGCGCAGAGCTCGACGTCCTCGTAATAGGCGAAGAGCTGTTCGTCGAAGATCGTGTCGCCGAGGGCTTCGCGGCGGTAGAGGGCGGCGGTGGCGGAAACGCCCCATGCGGATGTGGCGGGTCGGGTTGCTGTTGCCGGGTTGCTGGGTTGCTGGGTTGCTGAGTTGCTGGGTCGTCTGTTGAGGGAATCACCGAGCAACTCTGCAACCGAGTAACCCAGCAACTCAGCAACCGCCACCCCACTCCCCACCTGTCGAAACGTTCCGTCGCTGATGTCGATACCGGCGCCGTCGATCGTGGTCTCGTCGCGGCGGAGGATGGTCTGTACGGCCGCCAGTTTCGGATCGGCGTCGAGCGCGGCGACGACGGTCGTCAGCCAGTCGCGGTCGAGGATGACGTCGTTGTTGATGAGCGCGATGTAGTCGCTGGTGACGTGACGGTACGCTTCGTTGTTGCCACCGGCGAAGCCGAGGTTGGTCTCGCTGCGGAAGAGGTGAAGGCCGTGGCGGAAAGAGATCCGTTCCGCGGCTGGTATTCGCGAGCCGTTGTCGAAGACGATCACCTCGCGCGGCGGAAGCGTTTGCGCAGCGATCGAATCGAGACAAGCGCGAAGCATGTCGCCGCCGTCGATGTCGAGGACGATCACGGAGACGTCAGTCATGTTGCATCCAATCGAGCGTGGCGCTTCCATCGAGGCAGTGCAGTTCCGTGCGTTCGGCCCCGATGTTGATCGCCGCGTAGCCGTAGATTGCACCGGTGGGTGGAAGGACAAAGGCATGGCCCCCGATCTCGATCGTGGCACCGCCGGGTGATTGATAGCGAAGCGTCGACCGGCCGGGCTTCGCCAGAAACGAGAGCGCGTCACCGGCGCGGACGGTCCAGCCGCCCTGGTAAAGGAAGCGCGAGACGGTCCATTCGGGAGGAAAGACCTCACCGCCCTTGTGAATGACATGCGCGTCCTCGAGCTCGACGCGGTCGGCGGGTTTGCGGCCGCAGGTGAAAGCAGCGAGAAGGAGCGCGGTTAATGCGAGCGGAGCAACAACGCCTGTCATCAACGCTGTCATCCTGAGCCGGCGAAGCGCGGCGAAGGACCCCCTCCCTTCCTGCTCATCCGCAGGGGGTCCTTCGACCGTCCTTCGGCGGCTCAGGATGACAGCAACTACCACCGCGACGCTGCCCACCGTCGCCGCGAAATTCGGCCGGATGAAGCTCGGCATCAAACGCGAGAAGTCGCTATGCCACCGCTCGCTCAATGACTCGCCGATGAAGTTCTCGCCGGTGGCGAGGTGAAAGAGCCGCCAGGGAAAGGCGGCGCCGTGGACGACGAGCATCAGCGTCCAGCCGGCGATGACCGCGGCGGTTCCGGCGCCAATCCGCTCCCACAGCGCGGCGCATCCGAGAGCGAGGATCGGCATCAGGACGACGATGTAGCGCAGCGGCGGAGACCAGCCACCATGCCATTCCGACCGCGGCACGAGATAGAGAATGTAGAGGAGCGAGGAGCTGATCCCCAGCCGGAAGCCTTCCGGCATCGTTCGCCAGCGCGGCAGAGCGATGACCGAAAGAACATAGAGCGGCGCCTGAAAAAGAAGGCCGGCGGCGCCATCGAGCACCAGCCCGAACAAGCCGAGCCAGTAGAAGACCGCGCCGGCCGGCAGCAGCTCGCGCCACGAATGCGTGTTCATCACATTGCCGCTGATCAGCCACGCCACAGCAAGCGGTACAGCCACAACTGCCGCCGCGATTGCGAGTTGCCTGCGCGTGCGCAGCGCACGCGCCAGCAGCACGACCGCGATCAGACCGAAGCGGATCTTGAGCAGCACCAGTGCGAACACCGCGGCGATCCAGCGGGGCGGGCGCCGCTGCCGCATACCGCGCACGGCCTCGAGGAAGCAGAACGCCGCCGGCACCTCCGGCCAGATGCGTGTCGCGTAGAAAACGATCGGCGGACCGAACGCGATCAGCGGAAAGAGTGCCCGCGTCGTGCTGTCGGCGATTCCTTCGTCTTCGAAGAAGCGAACGGTCGACCGAGCCAGCAGCGCTCCGAACAATGCAATGACGGCGAGCGCGCCCGGCAAACCGGCGAGCGCATAGCCGGGCATCATCAGAATCGGCAGAAACGGTTCGTGACGCGAGTACTGCTCGCCGTGAGGTCCTCGGGGATCCCCGGGCTGCGGGACGAGATCGGGGCGGCCGGTGTCGGAGTGGGCAATGTCGCGGTATTGATTGCTGAGATCGAGATCGTGATCGCGCACCAGCGACTCGGTCATCATCAGGTAGTACGGCTCATCACCATCGATCGGCGTCCGAAGCTGGAGCGGGATCATCACCGCGTAGCCAACCGCGGCGATGAGAAAGGCGCGGTTCGCGCTCCAGCGCACCTCATCGGCGAAGGCGAGGAAGGCCAGCGGAATCGAAAGAACGATGGCTCCGAACGTTACCAGCACGAGGTACGAATCGACGTCGATGTGCAGCACGCGGCCATACGGCACGAGAGCGGCGAACGCCAGCGCGGCGCCGGTCTGCGTGCCCAGGCATCGCCGCAGCGCGCGGCCGCGGAGCGCGATCAGCGGCAGGGCCAGAGCGGCGGCGATGAACAGCGCGATCTTCATCGTGACGGATACTCGACCGAATCAACCTGCAGTCTCGATCCCGGACGCAGATCGGTAGCGGCAACCACGCGGAGCGAGGCGATGTCCGATGGGCAGACGATCGTCACGCGCCCTGCACCGACAACCCAGGCGTTCACGCCGTAGTCGCGGATCTCGCCCGGCGAGTCGCGCGGCAGCGGATTGCGCGAGGCGAAGAACTGCTCGCGGCGCATGAATCCGTAGTCGGCCACGTCGCCGGTACGAATCGGACGGACGGTCACGTGGCCGCGCTGATCCGTCGCCTCGATCGCGCCGATCACGCGTCCCGTCCGAAAGCGCTCGAAGTGCCCGCCGCTCATCGTCACGACGGCCTGCCGGACATGAGACGGCACCGCGACCGGCAGCGACTCGCCCGCGGCCAGCGCGCGAGGAATCATCTGCACTTCGCCAGCCGGCGGCGCGTAGCTGCGAACGACCGGGAGCGCCCGTGCCACGATTCCGCTCCACGGCCATAGCGCGAAAACAGTAAGGGCCGCGGCATACGACAACGGCCGCACGCGCTCGATGAGCGGAACGAGGAAGACGATCGCTGCGGCGACGTAAATCGTGGCAAGCGAATAGCGGGCGAAGAAGGCGCAGAGGAGGAGCGCCGCGGCGACAATCGCGGTCGCGATGTTGCGCGGTCGCGAGGTGGCGCGGCGCTCGTCCGCAACGGTGCCGCGAGACTGCGCGACTCCGAGACCGCGCACCGCAAGCACGAGCACCGCAACGGCGAACGGCAGAAACGTCATCAACCCCGCCCGAACCGGCGTCGTCACCGCGACCGCCAACACGGCAATCAGGAACGCCGGCGTCCCGCCGGCTGGCCCGGCGGCGTCCCGCCGCCGCGGCATCGCGAAGAGCAAAGCAATGCTGCCTGCCATCACGACCAGCTCGCGAACGATCCGCAGGTCCTGCAATGGAATCCAGCGAAGCAGAACGATTCCGACGATGGTCAGCGCGATTTCCGGCGGCGGGACGCCGCCGGGCCAGCCGGCGGGACGCCGGCGTTCCGTCGCGCCGTGCGCGATCGCCGCGGCGCCATATGCGACAGACACGATCACGCCGTACGCAAGCAGCCGCGTCCGCTCGTCCGCCAGCGTCATCATCGCCACGATCAGCAACGGCACGGCGCACATCACGGCGGCCGCCCATCGCGTCCCGCGCGCGGCCCAGGCGCAGACGAGCACGAGCGCGATGACCAGCGGGAGGTGGGCGTCGATCGGCGTCGTCAGCACATCAGGGGGCGTCGTCAGCACATCACGTTCTCGGCCGGATTGCGGACCCACTCCGGATCGAATCCTTCGATCGTCTCCGGCGTCATCGAGGCGCGGTAGACGACGCGGGCATCGCCGCGGAGCTGGACATGCCGAGGCTCGCCATCGTTGACGGTGAAGAAGACTTCGAGCGTGATTCCGCTCCGCGTCAGCACCTTCACCGGCGGCTTCGTCTTCCCGAAAAGCGCGCTCGTCACTGCCGACGCGACGACGCCCGAGCCGCACGAGAGCGTCTCCGCTTCAACGCCTCGCTCGTAGGTCCGCACTTCGATCGAGCCAGGCTCGCGGACGACGACGAAGTTGATGTTGGCGCCGGCCGGCTGCAGGCCGGGATGCATGCGCAGAGCACGGCCGAGCGGAACGATGTCCTGCGACCAGAGGTTGTCGCGCAGGAAGACGACGTAGTGCGGCACGCCGACCATGATCGAGCTGCCGTGAATGACTGTCTCGCCAACGGTCAGGGCGCGATCCGGCTGAAACGAGCGTGGCGGCGGAAGAGACAGCGTCACCTGACCGCCGTCGCTCACCTCGGCGCCCACCACACCGGCGCCGGTCTCGATCGTCATTCGCTTTGGCGCGATCACATTGACTAGCGCAAAACGCGCCGCGCAGCGCGTGCCGTTGGCGCAGAAGTCCGCCTCCGATCCATCCGCGTTCAGGTAGCGCATGCGAAACGTGGCTCGAGCGGTGTTCTCGATGAGAATGACCCCATCGGCGCCGACAGAAAGATGCGGCGTGCAGATGCGCCGTGTAAGCGCAACGGCATCGGCGACGCGGCCGGAGCGATTGTCGATGATGACAAAGTCGTTTCCGCCCCCGGCCATCTTCAGGAAGGTCATCGGATCTTGTTTCGGCGGTTGCATTTGCATGAGTTGCGCATGAACGGCGGACGAGCCTGCCCGGCCGGAAGTTTTCGTGCCGGGCTGGGGTTCCGACCGGCGGCTTATTCTCGCATGTAACGGCGCGCTCTCCCGATTCGTCTAGAACGTGAGGACGCACCAGCGCCGGGAGCCGCCCTCCATCGGCAACGTCCGACATCTCGCTATCAATCGGAGCATATTTCGTGAAACGACTTCGCTTCACTCGCGTCACCTCGGCCGTCCTCATCGCAGCCCTTACCGCCGGACCACTCCTCGCCCAGCAAAAGTCTCAGCCTGAGCTGCCCAAGCTCGTCGAGAACATCGACGTCCGCGTCATCGGCGTCGATGTCGTCGTCACCGACAGGAAGGGCAATCCGGTTACCGGCCTGAGCAAGGAGGACTTCCAGGTCTTCGAGAATGGCCTGGAAAAGCCCATCTCGAACTTCTACGAGATCGACGGAAGGGTTGCCAAGCCGGCCATCGCCGCGGTTCCCGTTCCCGGCGCACCGCCCGCTCCTGTCGCGCCGAAGGAAGAGGTCAGCGAACAGTTGAAGCGCCGCATCATTCTCTACATCGACAACCTCTCCCTCGCTCCCTTCAACCGCAACCGCGTCTTCAAGCAGATGAAAGAGTTCATCAAGGACGTCATGCGTCCCGGCGACGAAGCGATGCTGGCGACGTACAACCGAAGCCTGAAGGTGCGTGTGCCGTTCACGCGCGATCCCATTCAAATCCAGCAGATGCTCGACTCCGTCGCCGGTGAATCGGGATTTGGAATCGCGAACCGGAGCGAGGCGAAGGACGTAATGAGCCGCATCCGCGACGCCCAGAACTACGACGAAGCTCTCGCCAACGCCCGGAACTACGCCTCCTCCGTCGACCACGATCTGCGCCAGAGCGTGGAGTCGATCAATGGGCTCCTGACGACGCTTGCCGGCGTGGAGGGGAAGAAACTCCTCGTCCTGACGACCGAAGGATTCCAGATTCAACCCGGACGCGAAGTCTTCGCGATGATCGATGAAGTGGCGCGCGAGAAAAGCTGGCAATCGAGCTCGATGCTCGAAGCGATGAGCTACAACGGCGCTCCGCTGATCGAATCGATCGCCAAGACGGCCAACGCCAACGGCATCACGCTCTATGCGATTCACGCCGGCGGACTCGGCGCCGGCAACGAAGGAAGCGGCGCAGACAACCAGCAGGCCATCCCCTACAACGTCACCTCGGCAGGCCTTTCCAACACGACCGAATCGCTCCAGCTCATGACCGAGCTCACCGGTGGTCTGGCCGCCACGCGCACCAACAACTTTGCCGGCGCCTTCAAGAACATCGAGCGCGATCTCGACGCGTACTACTCGCTCGGCTACCGCGCCGGAACGGAGCGCGTCGACCGCCAGCGCACACTCGAAGTACGCGTGAAGAACAAAGCGCTGACCGTCCGCAATCGTCAAACGTTCGTCGAGAAGTCGACGTTCCAGGACATGAGCGACCGCGTCATCGCAAACCTTCTATACAAGACGAAGACGAACGATCTCGGCGTCCGCGTCAAGGTCAACTCGCCGATCCCCGCCGACGATCTTTTCAAGATCCCTGTCGAGGTGCAGATCCCGGTCGATAACCTCACGCTCCTGCCGCAGGGCGAGGCCTACATGGGCGGCTTCTCCATCTACGTCGTCGTCGGAAACAAGGACGGCGACATGTCGGACGTCTCGCGCAAGTCACACCAGATCACGATTCCGGTCGGCGACTTCCCGAAGACCAAGGGGAAGTACTACACCTACACGCTCGATCTGATGTGCGAGCGCGGCCTGAACAAAATCTCCATCGGCGTGGTCGACGACGTCTCGAACATCAGCGGCTTCGACCGGCAACAGGTGATCGCACAGGACCTTCGGTAGCGTCTCGTTCCACATAAGGTAGAGGTTTGCATCACTTCGCGATTTCCGAGGTAGCCTCGGGATGTGAAGAACGTATCTCGCGCGAATGGCAAGCTCGTGGCAGATCGAGTCGCGGAGGGTCTTCGCGAAGCGGCCCTTCTGTGGTTCGTATTCTCGGCGCTGGACGCGTTGATCAGCGGCCGCCTTACGCCGTTCTGGCTGACGGCGAATTCGCTCGGTTCGATTGCAGTTTGGACGGTCGGGATGTACGTTGAAATTGTCGTGAAGAAGCCAGTTGAGACTGTAATGAAGGAGGAGCCGACATGAACCCGATGATCTATGCCGCAGAGATCAATCCGATGTACTACGGGACATTGGCATTCCTGCTCTTTGCCGGCATGCTGGCGAGCATCGGCTTCTGGGCTATTCACAGCGTTCGCCGGAACGATCGGGAGGAAGCGAACGCCGCTTCGGCCGCGGCACAGGATTCTCGCTCACGAACCGCTGAATGAACCGCGCAATGGCTTATTGCGAGGAAGTCGTCATAAGAGCAGCAGGATGATCGCGATAATCCCCGCCGCCGAGATCAACCCGATGTACTACGGAACTTTGGCGTTCCTGATGCTTTCAGGAATGCTCGCCAGCATCGGATTCTGGGCTCTTCACAACTTGAAGAAAGAGAAGAAGCGGCAGATCGGATTCTCTACCGCGGCACCGGAATCTCGCTCACGAGCCGCTGAATGAACCGCTGCTCCGGCGAACCGTCAGCGCGCAGAAGGCGGCGGTCCTTCATCACGATCCGGTGCGACAACACCGGCCCTGCCAGCCGCTTCACATCCTCCGGGATCACGAAGTCGCGGCCTTGCACCATCGCCAGCGCCTGGCACGCCTTGAAGTACGTCAGCGCGCCGCGCGTCGAAACGCCGAGGGCAGCTTCGGCGTGCGTGCGGGTGGTCTCCACGATCGCCATCAAGTAATCGACCAGCGACTCGTTCACGTGAATCGTCGGCACCTGCGCCTGCAGATCGCGCACTTCCTGCTCATCGAGGACCGGCTCGAGATGCTCCAACGCATCCTGCGCGCCGCCGGAGCGAAGGAGCTTCTTTTCGTCAGTCGGATTCGGATAGCCGATCGTGAGCTTCATCAGAAAACGGTCGAGCTGCGACTCCGGCAGCGGGTACGTCCCCACATGCTCGATCGGATTTTGCGTGGCCAGGACGAGGAACGGATCGGGCAGCGGCAGGCGCTTTTTCTCGATCGAGATCATCCCCTCGCTCATCGCTTCGAGCAGCGCCGACTGCGACTTCGGTGTGGCGCGGTTGATCTCGTCCGCCAGCAGGATGTTGGTGAAGACAGGCCCGGAGATGAACTCGAACTCCTGCGCATCCTGGTTGTAGATCGTCACGCCGACGATGTCCGCGGGCAAGAGGTCGCTCGTGAACTGGATGCGCTGAAACGATAGCGACAGCGACCGCGCCAGAGCGTGCGCCAGCATCGTCTTGCCGACGCCCGGCACGTCTTCGAGGAGGATGTGGCCTTTCGACAAGAGCGCCGCGATACAGAACTGCACCACCTCGCTCTTGCCTCGAATGACGCGCTCGACATTCGCCTGTAATGCAGCGATCTTCTCGAACGTCGGATGGCGCGGAATCGGTTGCGTCGTCATTTCAAAGTGTCCGCTGCAACAGACCTGACCGGCACCTCATTTCGACGCGCTGTCACGCCCGCTGTCACGCTCGCACGTCACAGCTTCTTGTAGTGCGGACCGCCTCCACCCTCGGGCGGCACCCACGTGATCACCTGATACGGATCCATGATGTCGCACGTCTTGCAGTGGAAGCAGTTCGTGAAATTGAGAAACGGGACGTTGCCACGCCCATCAGCCGTGGGCCGCGGCTCATAGACCTGCGCCGGACAGAAGTGAAAACAGGGATTCCCAAACTCCTCGGTGCACCGCGTGATGCAGACTTCCGTGTCGGCGATCAGCAGATGCGCCGGCTGATTCTCTTCGTGAATGACGCCGCCGTTGTAGACGTCCGTGACTTTGTCGAACGTCAGCACGCCATCGAACTTCATCTTCTCCGGTGCATGCGGATGATCGGCGCCGAAGTAGCGTTGAATTCGCTCCATTCGTTCGTGACCGGCGTGTCCTTCGAGACGGTTCATGACGCCGTAGCCGCGGCCTCCGGTCACGATTCCGAGGCCGGCATTGATCAATCCGGCAAGCTGGCCGTAGTCGAATGCTTGATGGAAATTGCGCTGCTTCCACAGCTCCTCGCGCGCCCATGAGGCCTCGAACAGGGCCTCGTACTCGCTCATCTGCTCGGTTGAGTAATCCTCGTTCAGCAGCGAATGGAACGCTGTCTCCGCGGCCATCGAGCCCGACTTGATGCCGAGGTGAATGCCTTTGAGACGGGCGCCATTCAGGTAGCCGGCGGAATCGCCTGCGATGAGAAATCCGGCGCCATACATCCGTGGCATCGAGAAGTAGCCACCCTCGGGGATCGCTTTGGCGCCGGCACTGATCATCTTGCCGCCTTCGAGCAGCGTGCGGATTGCGGGATGCGTTTTGTAGCGCTGAAACTGCTCGTGCGGATCGAGCGTGGGGTTCTTGTAATCGAGTCCGACGACGAGACCGATATCGACGATCCGGTCCTTCATCCCGTAGATGAAACCGCCGCCGAACGTATCGCCGTCGAGCGGCCAGCCGAGTGTATGGATCACGTTTCCGAGCGGGAAACGATCGTCGGGTAGCTGCCACAGTTCTTTCACGCCGACGGAGTAGACCTGCGGATTCTTCCCCGCGTACAGATCGAAGATGCTGGCCAGTTGTTTGGTCAGCGTGCCGCGCGGACCTTCCGCAAGAATCGTGATTTTGGCGCGGATGTCGACGCCGGGCTCGAAGTTCGCCTTCGGCTGGCCGTTCTTGTCGATCCCTTTGTCGCCCGTGCGAACACCGACGACGCGCCCTTCTTCGACCAGCACACGCGATGCCGCGAACTCCGCGAAAAGATCGACGCCCATCTCGCCGACGATCGGCGCCATCCAGCGGACAAACTCGCCGAGGGAGATGACGTAGTTGCCATGATTCTGGAGAGGCGGCGGCATGATCGGCGCCGCGATCTTCAGTTTCTCGAACATGTACCAGAACGCGTCATCGGTGACGGGCGAGTCGATCGGGCATCCACGCTCCAGCCAGTCGGGCATCAACTCGGCGATGCCGCGCGGATCCATGACCGCGCCGGAGATGCCATGCGAGCCGATCTCCTGCCCTTTCTCGAGCACGGCGATCGATAGTCCTTCGAGCTTTTTTTCCGCGCTGGACTCGTTGTGCGCTTTGACCAACTCCGCCATGCGGTAGGCCGCAGCAAGACCAGCCGGTCCCGCTCCGACGATCACGACATCGACCTCGAGAGTCTCCCGCTCGACGCCGGGAAGTTCAGCCATGCATTTGCTCCTTCAGAAAAGTCGGGCGCATTCTATACGGCGGCTGGGGATCGGGCGGGGCCGGGTTACGGATTGCGGGTTGCCAAGTTGCCGGTTGCTGGGTTGCTGGGTTGCTGAGTCGCCGGATGTCTGGTCTCGAGGTTGGGTGGTTTCGGGGTGTCGCAGCGAACCGTTCTCCTGACGCGTTGTAGCGGCCGCCTTCGCGGCCGCAAAATCGGGGGCGCATCACGTTCCCCGGGCCGAGCCCGGGGCTGAGTTTGTGCAGCGCGCCTTCGCGCGCCATGCGTCGCGAGGGTCGCGCCGACGGGATCGGTCGCGTGACCGGCGCGGATTCCAAGTCGCGGCGCGTCAACGCCGCGAGCGCGCGAAGGCGCGCTGTCCACTCCTGGCCCCGGGCTCGGCCCGCGGAAAGCGAAGGCAATCAGCGTGTGGCCTGACCCGCATTCGTGGCCATGTCGCGCAACGCCGGCGCACGCCGCGAGCGCGCGAAGGCGCGCTGCCCAATCTCGGCCCCGGGCTCCGCCCGGGGGACGAATGCGCATCCGATATTTGCGGCCGCGAAGGCGGCCGCTATAAAGCCCCGGGATCCGCGACCAATATCGCAATCACGTAACGCCTCACGACCACGAGACCGCGATACTCGATGCGCACTCAGCAACCTTGCAACTCAGCAACCCAGCATCGGCAACCCGGCGACCTCCAACCCCACACCCGTCACCCTGATACTCTTGTCTCCGATTTCAATGGCTCAGTACTCGGTTCCGCTTCTTCTCCTCTTCATCGCCAGCGCGGTGACTTCCTTCGTCACGACTGCGGCGGTAAAGCGGATCGCCGAAGAAGTAGGAGCCATCGATCACCCCAACGAGCGGAAGCTCCACGCCGGCGCGACGCCGCGCATGGGTGGTCTGGCCATCATCTTCGGCTTCGGATTTCCGCTGATGCTGCTGGCTGCGAACGGTCATGCCGCGGAGCTGGTCTCGAAGAACCTCACCTACCTGTTCGCCGTGCTGGCCAGCGGATCGCTCATCGTCGGCCTCGGTGTTTACGACGATCTCCTCGGCTCCGACGCTCCGAAAAAATTCCTCGTCCAGACCGCCGCTGCGATCATCCTCGTCAGCTTCGGGTTCCAGTTCTCATTCGTTTCGCTGGCAGGCGTCACCGTACGGCTCGGCTATTTCGGGCCGCTCGTTTCGATCATCTGGATCGTCGGCGTAATCAACGCCGTCAATTTCATCGACGGCATCGACTCGCTTGCCACCTTGGTGGCGATCACCATCGCCGTCGCCTTCGGTGTCATCGCGCTGCTCCGGCACGACGTCTTCTCGATCGTCATCATGACCGCGCTGGCCGGCAGCCTCATGGGGTTCTACCGATGGAACCGGCCCCCCGCGAAAATCTTCATGGGCGACACCGGCAGCCTCTTCATCGGACTCCTTCTCGCCGCCTGCTCGATCGCCCGCCCGATCAAGTCGCCGACCGCGCTGATCGTCGGCGGCCCCATGCTCGCTCTTGCCCTTCCCGTGCTCGACACGCTCATCGTCATGAAGCAGCGTTTCGGCGCGGAGTCGGCACTCGGCGCACGCGTGACCCGGATGTTCAACGCCGACCGCCGCCACTTCCACCACGTCCTGGTCGAGAAGTACGGCAGCATCACGAAAGCGATCGTCTCCATCTGGATCATCACGCTGCTTTTCGCAGTCAGCGCCGTCCTGACCGTGATCGATGAGTTGAAGATCGTCGGCTACTCCGTCGGCATCGCCGGTTTCGTGGCGATGCTTTTTCTCCGCTACTGGTTCCGGCGCCACGCGGTACACACGCCGGTCGAGCGTCAGGCCTGATGTGCGGGATTGCCGCGCTCTTCGCCTACGGACGTGAGGCGCCTCCGGCCGATGCAGGCGAGATCGAGGCGATCACGGAGCGTATGCGGCCTCGCGGTCCCGACGCCGGCGGCACCTGGATCTCGCCCGATTCGCGCGTCGCACTTGGCGCCCGGCGCCTCGCCATCATCGACCTGAGCGACGAAGGAACGCAGCCGATGACCGACGTCGACGGCGATTTGCGCATCGTCTTCAACGGCGAGATCTACAACTATCGCGAGCTGCGCGCGCGGCTGGAGCGGCTCGGCGCGCGCTTTCATTCGACGACGGACACCGAGGTGCTGCTGCAGCTTTACCGGCACGACGGCGCGGCGATGGTCGAGCTTCTGCGCGGCATGTTCGCCTTCGCCATCTGGGAGCCGAAGCGCGGGCGGATGTTCGTGGCGCGCGACCCGTACGGCATCAAGCCGCTGTACCTGGCCGATGACGGCAAAACCTTTCGCGCGGCCTCCACCGTCAAAGCCCTTCTCGCAGGCGGACGCATCGCCCGCACGCACGACCCCGCCGGCGTCGCGGGATTCTGGTTGATGGGCACCGTGCCCGAGCCGTACACACTCTTTCGGGACATTCGCGCCGTCGAAGCGGGCACCTCGTTCTTCGTCGATGAGAACGGCATACAGAACACACGTCGTTACTACTCGATCGCCGCAATGCTCAGACGCGGATTGATCGATCAGCCGGCGGCGCGACTCGTCGATCCGCCCGTGCTCGTCCGCGAGCTCGTCACCGATTCGCTGCGCCATCACCTGATCTCCGACGTGCCGGTCGGCGCATTCCTCTCCTCGGGCATCGACTCAACCGCGCTCGTCGCGCTGGCCTCGGAGGCAACAGGCCAGCCGCCGCGAACCGTCACGTTGCGTTTCGACGAGTTCCGCGGCAAGACGTCCGACGAAGCACCGCTCGCGGATCGTTTCGCGCAGAGTATCGGCTCCGATCACGTCACACGCCTCGTCACGCGCGACGAGTTCACGGCGGAGTTGCCGAAGCTCTTCGACGCCATGGATCAGCCGAGCATCGACGGCACCAACACCTGGTTCGTCAGCAAAGCAGCCTCGGAGCGCGGACTGAAAGTCGCAATCTCCGGCCTCGGCGGCGATGAGCTTTTCGGAAGCTATCCCTCATTTCGTACGCTGCCACGCATCGTCGCGGCGGCGCGTTTTCCCTTCGCAGCTTCCGCCGCAAGCCGTCTTGCCCGCAATCCGAAAGCGAGAGCGGTGGCCCGCTACGGACGATCGTGGGCTGGTGCGTACTTGCTCATGCGCGGCCTTTTCCTTCCGGACGACCTTCCGTCGCTGATGGGCGTTGATGCAGCGGAGGAAGGTCTGCGGCGCCTGTCGATGATTCCGCACATCGCCGCGGTCATCGATCCCGATCCCGGCACGCCGTTCGGCCGCGTCGCCGCGCTCGAGGCGTCGCTGTACATGCGCAACCAACTCCTTCGCGACACCGATTGGGCAAGCATGGCTCACTCCCTCGAAGTGCGCACGCCGTTGGTCGATGCCACGCTTCTCCGCCAGATCGCGCCCCTCCTTCTCGTCGAAAAGGAGCGATGCAAGCAGCACTTCGCGAACAGCCCTCGCAACCCGCTTCCGGGCTGGCTCAGCGGTCGCAGAAAAACCGGGTTCGCGGTGCCGCTGACCGAGTGGATGAACCTCGCGCCGGACGGCACGACGACACGGATGCGAAGCTGGGCACGCATCGTCATGGAGCGCTGGTCGTGAGGATCCTCTACCTCGGCACCGACTCGTTCGGCGGCTACGGCGGCATCGCCCTCTACAGCCGCGAGTTGATCGCGGCGCTGGCGTCACATCCAAAAACCGAGGAGGTCGTCGTCGTCCCGCGTCTCATCGGCGGCCCTCTCGAACCGCTTCCGCAAAAGGTGACGTTCGTGAGCGACGCTGCCCGCGGGCGGCTGGCCTATCTCAACGCCATTCGCGGCCTGCGCCGGCCGTTCGATCTCATCATCTGCGCGCACGTTAACCTGCTTCCCGTGGCGCGCATGCTCACGAAGCATCCGCTCCTTTTTCTCTACGGCATCGAGGCGTGGAAGCCGTTGCGCGATTCGCTCTCCAATCGGTTCGTCAAGAACGTCCGTGCTGCGGTCTCGATCAGCGACATCACCCTCGACCGCTTTCTCGGCTGGTCCGGCTATCTCGGACCATCATTCATCCTTCCCAACTCTATTCGTGCGGAGTGGTATGGCATCCGGCCAAAGAATCGCGAGCTCGCCGCGCGCTACCACCTCGAGGGCAAGCGCGTTCTGATGACGCTTGGCCGCGTCATCGCTGCTGAGAGATACAAAGGCTTCGATGAAGTGCTCGACATCATGCCCGGGCTCGACGACGACATCACCTACGTCGTCGCCGGAGGCGGCAACGACGTACCGCGCCTGCAGCGGAAAGCAGCGGCCCTCGGCATTGCCGGGCGCGTCGTCTTCACCGGTCTGCTACCCGAGGAAGAAAAGGCGGATCTCTACAATCTCGCGGATGTCTACGTGATGCCGAGCCGCGGAGAGGGATTCGGATTCGTGCTGCTGGAAGCGATGGCGTGCGGCGTTCCCGTCATCGCCAGCCGCCTCGACGGCGGACGCGAAGCCGTACGCGGCGGTGCCCTGGGCCAGCTCGTCGATCCCACCAGCCCCGCCGAGATCCGCGCCGCGATTGCGGACGCAATCGGCGCCGGAAAGCAGATTCCCGAGGGCCTCGACTACTTCAGCTTCGAGAACTTCGAACAGCGTACGCACGCGATTGTCGATGGGGTGACTTGATCGTTCTCAGAGACAGAGATCAGGGACAAGAGAGACAGGGAGCGGAGACAAGAGATCAGGGGCGGAGATCGCAGCGTGAACCGAGCTGCAACCCAACCGTCGTCATCCTCGCTGTCATCCTCGCTGTCATCCACGCTGTCCTCCTGACCCTGCCGGAGCCGCCATTCGTACTCGTGCGGTCGCGCTGAATGGTGCGGCGGCGGAGGACGGCGAAGGCCCCCCCGCCCACGTGCAGGAAGGGAGGGGGTCCTTCGACCGGCTTTGCACAATTACCCCTTTTCCAGAGTCTGCACATTTACTCCAAGGAAGGTGGCATGTGATGGCAGGTAGCCAGCCGGTGATACGCCACGCTGGACGCGGACGCATCATCGCGTCCTCGTGCGCCTACGGTTGACATCAACGCCTCACCTGCGCGGGTTGCGCTCGCCGTGGGCGCTACCGGGCTGGGTGTTCTTCGGATGGAAGCTGCCAGGTCACATGTCTACCGCCGCGTCTGCCGCAGGCCGCGTTTCCGACGTGATGGCGTGGATTCGGCTGTCCGTACGATGGCTGTTTTTCACTCCGGCTGGAACAACCTACCTGATGATCTTGGACTCGTTTTGTTATCCGTCATTGTGTGGGGTCCGCAGGATATCGGGAAGATGAGCCCTAGCGAACTAGCTTCCGCGCTGTCAGTGAAACGCAGAAAGCCTTACACCACATAGACCGATTTCAGGCGTTGGGATACGCGTACCTGAGTGTGAGAGACATCTTGACGGGCGATCACGCGTACGCGATCACCGCTGCGGTTCGCCCCGTTCTGGTGAAGCGCAAATTGCTTTAGCCGATCAGGTCCGTCGGCATCAACGGCGATAACGCCCACCTTTCGGCGATGCTTTGAGCGCGACGCTATGGCCCGCAGAGAAGTGAGGCGTTCGTTGTCGCCACGCGTCAGGTCGATGAGGATCACGGCGGCGGTTTGAATCTTCGCCCCCTCATCGCTCGAAAGTCCGAACCCTTGCTCACCCAACAGCCAGCCCACGTTCTCGTCAACGGCACGAATGATCTTCAAGATCGGGTGCGGGTGAAGGAGCAGGTGGGGTGAAGAGGGTCACACCTTCGGTGAAGGGGTGAAGAGGAAGAGCACGGGTGAAGAGGGTCACACCTTCGGGTGAAGGGGGTGAAGAGGAAGAGCACGGTGAAGAGGGTGAAGAGTGAAGAGGGTGACGAGGGTCACACCTTCGGTTCACGGCGGTGAAGCGACTCGGAAGTAGTAACTTCCCCCTTGGAAGCTCTGGATGGGCGCCGAGCGGGCGAAGAGAGTCACACCTTCGGTTCATGGCGGTGAAGCGACTCGGAAGTAGTAACCGTTTCCCTTGGAGCTCTCTCGAAGATCTGACCTCTCGCTGGGACATGCGCGGGGACACGTTCGAAGGGACACATTCGAAGGCCTGACCCTTCTCGCTGGGACTCCGTGATCAGAAAGCTGACCGCTGACCGCCGGCCACTCTCCCCTGAGCTCTGATCTCTGATCTCTTATCTCCGATCTCTGTCTCTTCGGCATAATGCATTCCGTGAAGCGTGCGCTGATCTTCGGAGTCTCGGGGCAGGATGGCGCCTATCTCTCGCGCCTTCTGCTCGATCGCGGATACGAAGTTCACGGCGCCTCGCGCGACGCGGAGTCGCAATCCTTCCACCGCCTCGTCACCCTCGGGATCCGCGACCGCGTCGTCGCGCACTCCGCCGTTGCCCGCGATTTTCGCGAGCTGCTCCAACTGATCGGCGGCATCCGTCCGGACGAGATCTACAACCTCGCCGGCCAGAGCTCGGTAGGCCTCTCGTTCTCGCAACCGGTCGAGACGATGGACAGCATCGCCCAGGCCACACTCGTCATGCTCGAAGTCATCCGCTATCTCAAGCTCCCCGTGCGGCTCTACAACTCCGCGTCGAGCGAATGTTTCGGCGAGACACCGCCGGGCAACGCATGCGATGAATTGACGCCGTTCTTCCCGCGCAGCCCGTACGCAACTGCGAAAGCAGCCGCACACTGGACGACGGTCAACTACCGCGAGGCGTACGGCATCTACGCCTGCTCCGGAATCCTCTTCAATCACGAGTCGCCCTTGCGCTCCGAGCGATTCGTGACAAGAAAGATCTTCACCGCCGCCGCCGAAATCGCCGCCGGAACGAAGCGCCGCCTCACCCTCGGACGCCTCGACGTCTCGCGCGACTGGGGCTACGCTGCCGAGTACGTCGAAGCGATGTGGCGCATGCTGCAACAGGACGAGGCCCAGGATTTTGTAATCGCCACCGGCGAGAGTCACACACTCGAAGAGCTCACCGCCGCCGCCTTCGCCCAGTTCAACCTCGACTGGCACGACCACGTCGACATCGACCCCTCCCTCTTCCGCGCCTCCGAAATCGCCCACAGCCGCGGCAACCCCGAAAACGCCCGACGCGTGCTCGGATGGGAAGCGGAGACGAAGTTCGCGGAGCTGGTGAAGCTGCTAGCCGACACCGAACGCCGAACCTAGTTCCAGAAGATTCGCCCGCCGCTCCTACTCCGCTCCGAACACGAACAGCGCGAACAGCGCGAGAGCGAGAACGAGAAGACCTTCAGAGCGAGAGCGAGAAGACCTTCAGAGCGAGAGCGAGGGTCAGACCTTCGAAAGCGAGCGAGGAGAGCGAGGGTCAGACCTTCGAACGTGTCCCAGGAGGCGCGGAACGTGTCCCAGGAGGGCGGGAGCAAGGGGTCAGGAGCAAGGGGAGCAAGGGGTCAGGAGCAAGGGTCAGACCCTCGAAATCCGGGTCGACCCTAGAGTCCGGGTCATGGAGCATCAAGAACAGCACGATCATCCGATCAGATCATCCGAGCGAGCGAGGAGGGTCAGACCTTCGAAAATGACGGGAGCGAGGGTCGAGCGAGGAGGGAGTGAGGAGAGCGAGGAGCGAGGAGCGAGTAGATAGTGGATTGAGGGATAGTAGTGGATTGAGGGATAGGCTGAGACCTTCGATCCTCAAAGTGGTCTGGCTGCGATGAGCGTTGCCGTTCTAGTTTTGAGCCAACGCAGTCATGGATCTCTGATAACTTCGCGTTGACCCAGCGGACAGGCTGTCGAACGCATCGAGAATGCCGCGAAAGCGCTCGTCACCGGGATCGCCTCCGCCAAACGCCCCCCGTCCGCGTTCGACTCGTTGGACTGGTCCTGGGATAGGAGTGGAACCCCAATCAGGCGCGCAACAACGTAAGCGCGCGGTCGTGATGATCAAGTAGCGGACCGTCATCGGCAAACGCGTCCTCGCATCGCTTGATCAGGTTTGAAATGTGACCTTCGCTGCGCAGCCGCAGCGAGGCGGCGATCGAACGGAGCGTGACCAGCCCTTCATGCCATCCGAGCCAGGCGACCAGAGAGCGCAGGATATGCCCTTTCGTGGTGCGGATAGCATCCGCGCTCTCGCCGGCGGCCTTGGCCACAGCACTCATGATCACATGCATCTTCGGCCGTCCCACCGCGCGTTGCATTCGCGGATGATCGGTCGATCGAGGCTTGGTCTCAACCTGTTTCCGCATGTCCTTGCACCAATCCTCGCTGCCGAGGTAGAGCTGATTGGTCAACTTGTCCCAAAGGCGGTCTTCACATCCGATCTTCGCGAGCACGAAGTCGCGATAGAGCGGCTGTGCCGCAGCGGCGTCCGGACCGAACAGTCCATGAACCGCTTCGACATCGAGCCAGTCAGGCGCCACTTCCAGGCCTGCTGTAGCTCGGTAGCTTGACCAGCGATACTGCTCGGGGAGCTCACACATCTTCGCGCGCACCGGATTGAGTACTACATAGCGCAGCACGTCGGCAAAGTACGATTCCCTGTCGATGAGGAACGCTTTGAAGCGCCCTTGGAAGAGGTGACCGCAGCGCCCGTGAACCCGATTGAACCAGTTCGCGTACGCACTGTTCAGCCAGTGCATCCCTTTCGAGAGGTTCGGCTGAGGCGTTTGCAGAACGATGTGGAAGTGGTTCGTCATCAGGACCCAGGCGGTGAGAGACCAGCCGAAGCGTCGCGTTGCCTCGCCGAGGAAGAGAAGAAACGCTTGGCGGTCGCGGATGGTGCGAAAAATCGGACGGCGCTCATTGCCGCGGGAAGTGACGTGGTACAGCGCATCAGCGAATTCGAGTCGTAACGGTCGTGCCATAGCGTCACCGAGGATCCCTCGGCAATCCGACAGCGCCGAGGAAATCCTCACGCTGTAGAGAATCGGCGGCAAGACCTCCTCGGATTGGAAAATCGCGCTACGGGGCGTAGAGGGCCAGCCGAGATCTTGACGACGGCAGCTATTGAAGATCAAAGGTGTGACCCTACTTCACGACGGTGTGGCAGTACTTCAACCCGCGAAGGTCGGCCTTGGCTGAAGGATCGAAGGTCTGGCCCCATTCCGATCTCCTCCAAGGTCTGGCCCCATTCCGATCTCCTTCTCCGGCCCTGGCTCAAGATCGAAGGTGTGGCCCCATTTCGGGCCCCATTTCGGACCCTTGGCCCCATTTTCGGGCCCTTCTAATTGTGATACACACCAATTTGGTTATATTTGTACGAGCGACTGGCGACTGCCGCGATAGATTCACCGACCCGCTCTCCGGTGAGAGTTTTGGCAAGCCGCTCGATTTTGGGCGCCCCTACGCAATAATTGGTGATTGGTCGGATGATTACGGTGGTAGTGGGAAATCTTGATGTCGCGGACACACCAGTTGGTCTTGGTCTTATTGTTCTCTGGCGCGGTGGTTTCGTGCGGGGATTACGAGATCCAACTTCCGAACGGATACATACTCGCGCGAATTACCCGCGGTCAGTTTGTTGTCGTTTCGCCCGATCGTCGTCCCGCAGTTGGGCCAACAGTTACCGAGTACCTCGTTCACGATGACATAGTGGCCGGACGGGTATTGCCTGAGAACGGCCCGGAGGCGTATTTTGTCCTCGACACGAGGAAGCGGGCCGTTCAGTTCGGCCATTCACGCTCGGAATGGCTGACTAGAATGGCATCATCAGGCGTTCGAGATGCGGCGACCCACCCGCCATCGCGATTCGACAGATGGCTCGCCCGTCGTTGAACAGCTTCAGGTGTATCCCGTGCGCGGGGCTAGATAAACCGGATCATAGCGACGGCAGTGCTCGGGTAAGCTGAGAACCTTTGCACACCGGCATCAAACCTCGCCGCGGATTTGCGCAGCTCGACCTTGCCGAGGTCTGGCAGTATCGCGAATTGCTTGGATTCCTTGCCTGGCGGGACATCATCATCCGGTACAAGCAGACCACCATCGGGTTGCTTTGGCGTTCATCAGGCCGTTTCCGACGATGGTGATCTTTACTGTCGTGTTCGGGCGGATCGCCAAAGTTGCCGTCGGAGAATGTGCCGTATGCGGTGTTCAGCTTCACGACGCTGCTGCCGTGGCAGTTCTTTTCGACTGCGCTTGCCGAGGCGGCGAGTTTGATCGTGGGGATGGGCACCTGATCTCGAAGACATACTTCCCGCGCACGTTTGGCGCTGCTGGCTAACCATGGACCGATCATTCCTAAAGGCTCTTGTAATGAATGGATGCTCGTCTGCATTACGCATCTACACTCGCTACGCCCCTTTCAAACGCGGCCGCGGCCTCTTCATCCGGCTCATTGAAATCCTGAAGCGTCGGGGATGGCCTCCGCCATTGATCGGTATCGGCGAAGGGTTGGTCATGGAGTTCGAGCCCTCGTTGATTGGCTGGACGCTGTTTGAGAACGGAGAGTGGGAACCGCTGCAGACGTCGGTTTTCCTGTCTCTGATTCAGGCAGGCGACATCGTCGTGGACGCCGGCGCGAACACCGGTTATTACGCGTTGTTGGCGGCAGCAAGAGCCGGCCATAAGGGGCAGGTGCATGCGTTCGAGATTCAGCCCTCGATGATCGCTATTCTTCGACGGAATATCACCAGAAACGGCCTGGGGGACATCGTCACGGTTGTGGAGGCTGGCTGTTTTTCGTCGGCAGGTGAAGCGGTCATCGAGTCGCATGGCGATCCAGGCGCAGCGCGCATCGCCTTCGCTGCCACCGGTATCCATGTTCCGCTCGTTACTCTCGATCAGTACGCCGAGACGGCAGGTCTTGACCGTGTCGACTTTATTCTGATCGACACCGAGGGTGCGGATTTCGAGGTTCTCAAGGGCGCCGCCGGCCTGCTGGCGTCGCATCATCCCGCGGTCATCGCGGAGGTCCACCATTTGGAGGTGTTCGGAGGCTCCGAGGGCGAATTGCGCGCGTTCATGGAGCAATTTGGCTACGTTGCCAAACTACTTCAGGGCGAGTTTTCCCGCGATCTTCTGTTCGTGACTGAGAACCGGACGGCCAGGTAGCGAGAACCCGTGCGAGAGCCAGGACACGAGCTCGTGCACGATCAAGTGGCAGTTGGAGCGCGCGCCTCACCTCGAATCGCGGGCTGATTGAGACTCCATGCTCATCGACGAGAAGATCGTCGCCGAGGTCACGCTAAACTACCCTCCGCCTTGCACACCATCATCAAACCTCGCCGCGGACTTGCGCAGCTCGACCTTGCCGAGGTCTGGCAGTATCGCGAGTTGCTGGGATTTCTGGCGTGGCGGGATATCGTCATCCGGTACAAGCAGACCACCATCGGGCTGCTTTGGGCGTTCATCAGGCCGTTTCTGACGATGGTCATCTTTACCGTCATTTTCGGGCGGATCGCCAAGATGCCGTCGGAGAATGTGCCGTATGCGGTGTTCAGCTTCACGGCGCTGCTGCCGTGGCAGTTCTTTTCGACGGCGTTCGCCGAGGCGGCGAGCTCGATCGTTGGGAACGGCCACATGATTTCGAAGATCTACTTTCCGCGGCTGATTCTGCCGCTGTCGTCGGTGACGGTCGGGATCGTCGACTTTTTCGTCTCGTTCGTGATCCTCATCTTCATCATGATCGGGTATCACACGCCGATCTCGACTCGGGCCGCGGCGCTGCCGCTTTTCTTTCTCCTCTGCGTCGTCTTCACGATGGGGCTGGGCATCTTTTTCGCCTCGCTGTACGTGCGGTTTCGCGACATGCGCCATCTCATCCCGTTCCTCACGCAGTTCGGCATGTACGTGTCGCCGGTCATCTTCAGCAGTACGAAGATCCCGGCGAAGTGGCGGCTCCTCTATTCGCTGAATCCGATGGTGGCCGTGATCGACGGCTTCCGCTGGTCGCTCCTCGGCACGACCGAGTTGTATGTTCCCGGAGTCATTGCCGGTACCGTGACCTCGATCGCGCTCCTCGTCGTCGGGCTCTATCACTTCAAGAAGACCGAGCGCATCTTTGCGGATGTCATGTGATGCCTGACGCCGTCATCGCACAGGGAATCGGGAAGAGGTACCGCCTCGGCGAGCAAGCCACCGCGTATGGTCTGCTACGCGAACAGATTGCCGCGGCGCTCAAGAGTCCATTCAAGAAGCGCGAGATCAAGCCGGCCACCGAGACCTTCTGGGCGCTGAAAGACGTGTCGTTCACGATTGGTGAGGCCGAGGTGGTCGGGCTGATCGGAAAGAACGGCGCGGGCAAATCGACGCTGCTGAAACTTCTCAGCCGCATCACTGAACCGACCGAGGGACGTATCGATCTTTTCGGCCGCGTCTCCAGCCTCCTCGAAGTCGGAATCGGCTTTCATCCGGAGCTGACGGGGCGCGACAACATCTATCTCAACGGCGCCATCCTCGGCATGTCGCGCCAGGAGATCCGGCGCAAGTTCGACGAGATTGCGGAGTTCGCGGAAATCTCGAGGTTTCTCGACACGCCGGTCAAGCGCTACTCGTCGGGCATGTACGTTCGGCTGGCGTTCGCGGTGGCGGCGCACCTCGAGCCGGACATCCTCATCGTCGATGAAGTGCTGGCCGTCGGCGACGCCGCGTTCCAGCAGAAGTGCCTCGGCAAAATGCGCGACATCCGCTCGCAAGGACGAACGGTGGTCGTGGTCAGCCACAACATGGGAACGGTGTCGTCGCTCTGCCAGCGCGTGATCTGGCTGGCGGACGGGAAGGTCAAAGCCTCGGGCGAGGCGCAGGAAATCATTCGAAAGTATTTGTCCGAGGGGGTGGAGAACGATTTCGTCTGGACGCCGCGGCACGGCATCCTCAGCGCGTTCGAGTACCGATCAGTTTCCGTCGCCAGCGGCGATGGCACCGGACCGGGCGACGGCTTCCCTGCTAACGCGCCGGTGGACGTGCTGTTCGACATCACGATCCACGACAAGTTCCCCGCGGGCCGGATCGAGATGCGCCTGATGAACGACGCCGGCGACGTGCTGCTGACATCGACGAGCGCCGACCCCTCGGGGCAGCTGAATCACGAATGGACGCGCGGGCCGCAGCAACTGCGCTGCCGCATCCCCGCGAATTTTCTGATGCCGGGCCGCTATTTCGTGACGATCACGGAGCCGTACGGCACTCACGACATCCTTCGCGAGAACGTGCTGACGTTCACGGTGACGGAGGAAGGGAGCCTGGCTGCGCGCGATCAACGGCAGGGAAAGATCGCGCCGGTGCTGGAGTGGACGGTGACGAACAGCGCGTGATGCCGCGCTTTGACGTGAACATCGATTGGCGAGATCGTCCTGAGTTCAAACATCAGGTATCGACGACTAGTAAAGTCGTCGGTCGGCTGAAGCGCCAACTCACGAGCTGGGACGACACTCGCCACGACCGGCAGCCACCCAAGAATGCGCTGTAGGAAAATCAATCTAGAGCGTGGCGTATATACGTGACGCCGCAGTCGACTAGAAGTCGGCGACGGGATGCGCACCTTGTCAAGGCTTTCAATGGCGGAAAAAGGGTGATTTTCGCGTCGGCGGGTAAGCGATTGAAGTCAAAGCGCTTACAGAATACTCAGCCTAGGTCGATTATACGCGACGTCATGTAAGCAAGTTCGTTAATCGGAAAAAGCGGGTCTACACTCCGGCGTATGGGCGACTTTCCGTTCGATGCGATAGAGCTCTTCATATTCAAATCCGCTCTGTTGGTGATCTTCGCGGCCTGGGCCGTGAGGATGGTGCGAGACCATCTGCGCCGGCCGTGACGGGTGTCAGTGAAGACTGTGAGGTTGGGAGTGTCAAAGATGAAACAGATCCTCTTAAAGTTCTTTCCTGAACGCCCGTTCGACGGGGATGGGCACGGGCACATCACGATGGCGACGCGCGGAGAGGACATTGAGTTTGAGGTGCTTGGAGAGCACTGGCACAACGTATTGAAAGGTGCGGTAGAAAGCCTTCACTCCGAGGGCAAACTGCGGGTGTATTGGGGATCGATCGGCGCCAGCTATGTTGCGTTTCCGATCGTCTACAACTACCGGCACGTGGTCGAGCTATATCTTAAAGGCATTCTCTTGGCCGGCGAGCCGGCTTTGCTATTAGCTGGGCAGCCTGGTTTGGACGACGGTGTCTTTAAGGAACATTCCTTCGGGAAACTCCGGCCGGACATTGAGCGGATCTTTGATCTCCTGAAGGTTCAGTACTACGCGGACACTGTGGGATTCCAATCGAAGAAAGATTTTAGACGATTACTCGCCGATCTGGACGCGATGGAGATCCGCTACCCGATCGACAAGAACCGGAGGCCGAGCCTGGAGAATAAGTTCATGACGTTCAACCTGTTTGAGTTCGCGCAAGTCATGGACAAGATTCTAGATACTTTAAATAGCATCCTCAGCTGGATCAGGTACGAGGTTGATGCCCGGTGTGAGATGGCAGCGGAGTCGTACTAGCTAGGTCTAAGCAGCGGACAGCTGAACCACAGGCGGCAAGCAAAGCGTGGACAAATCGTCGGCAGTCGGACTCCGCAAGATTTATCTAGGCGTTCAATAGCAGGGATCGTCAAGTGTTCTCGTTCTTGTTCGTCGATGGCAGTTATGCTCACATTGACCCTGCGCTGACTTCACGGACGAAACACTAGCGAGCATCTCGAAGACCACCGCATCGAAGACCAGCTACGGCTCCGAGCGTCGTCGGCCGCGCATCCAGCTGACGAGGGCGTCGGGGGCCAGGCGGCGCAGCGTGCGGCGCGTCGTTCGAATGAAGGAATCGCGGATGCGCCACCATCGCGCGGTCATGCGCGGGCCGAGGAAATGGGCGATTAGTGCGGGGTTGCCTGGGGACCGATCTTCGACCCACGCGCGCTCCGTGGCCAGGCGCGCGCCGCCCCAGGCGTCGCGCGACAGGGCGTTGCGCGCGAGGAGCCACCAGGTCTCGGCGCGGCGCCGCGGCGTCGTTGCGGCGGGGTCGAAGAAGGTGGCGTCGTAGCGCGTCAGCATTCGCGCGAAGAGATCGTCTTTGTCTTTCTGGTAGCGCGATTCCGTCTGGCTTCCCGCTTCCTCATGAACGCGAAACTGCGTCAGGATCTCCGGCATCAGATAGATCGGGTAATGCTCGACGAGGTGAAGCCACATCTCCAGATCCTGCGTGGTGCGGTTCGATTCGTTGAACGGTCCGGCAGCGGCGAGGGCGGAGCGGTGGATCATCAGGCCGCATCCGTAGATCCAGGATGTCAGAACGTCGCCGCCGTTGCGGGCGACGCTGAGACGCTCGTGGTTCTCCCCGGTGACGTTGCCGCGCGCATCGATCTTTTGGAGATTGCAGCCAACGATTCGTACGTCGGGATTTTGATCGAGAAACGCGAGCTGCGCCGCGGTCTTCTCGGGCAGGTAGCGGTCATCGTGACTGAGCCAGCAAAACCACTCGCCGCGCATTTCGGCGATCCCGCGGTTGAGCGCCGACGACACGCCGCCGTTCTCTTTCTCGATGTAACGGATTCGCTCGCCGTACGATCGGGCGATCTCCGCCGTGGCGCCGCCGTCGCGCGAGCCGTCGTTTACGACAATGGTCTCGACCTCATCGCTAGTTTGCGCCAGCGCGCTGTCGATCGCTTCGCGCAGGTAGTTCGCGCCGTTGTAGACCGGAATGACGATGGAGACGCGTGGCATCGGCGACATGCTCACTGCACGATTAGATTGCGTAGCCCAGCACGATGTTGGCCACGGTCTGCGACACGTTCGGAACGAGGTACTCCGCGGGCGGCGTCCATGCCGGTTTGGTGAGCGCGAGCGACACGCCGCGCTCGATGGCCGCCGCGTCGCCGCCGGTCAGAATGTTGCTGCCGCACTCGATCGTTTCGGCGCGCTCGGTGACGTCGCGCAACGTCACGTTCGGCACGCCGAAGATGCAGCATTCTTCCTGGACCGTGCCGCTGTCGCTCAGCACGCACGCAGCTTCGAGCTCGAGGCGTACGAAATCGAAGAAGCCGAGAGGCTTCATGACGCGGATGTGCGCGCCGGGCTCGATTCCGAAATGGCGCAGCCGGTCGAGCGTTCGAGGATGAAGGCTGATCAGCATCGGCAATCCATGGATCGCGGCGACGCGGTCGAGCGCTGTCATGAATCCGCGCAAGCGCTCTTCGCCGTCGACGTTCTCGGCGCGATGCAGCGTGGCAAGAAAGAATCCTTTCGGCGCGACCGACAGCCGCTGCATCACATCGGAAGCATCGATCTGCGGGCGATAAAACTGCAGCACCTCGAAGATCGGATTTCCGGTGACAGCGATGTGCTGGCGCTCGAATCCTTCGCGCAGCAGGTTCTCTTTGCTGCGATGGGTGTACGGCATCCACACGTCGCTGCAGTTGTCGATGATGCGCCGGTTGATCTCTTCGGGCACCCGATCGTCGAAACAGCGGTTGCCCGCTTCCATGTGAAAGACCGGAATGCCGAGCCGCGCCGCACTGACCGCGGCCAGACCGCTGTTCGTATCGCCGAGGATGACGACGCGGTCGGGACGCTCGCGCGAGAAAAACTCGTACGACTTTTCGATCACCTGCCCTGCCTGCGCACCGAACGAACTGGCTTCGATGCCGAGGTGAACATCGGGCTGGCGGACCTGCATCTCACGGAAGAAAACGTCGCTCAGGTTCTCGTCGTAGTTCTGTCCAGTGTGCACCAGCGTGTGCGTGGCGTGCGCGTCCAGCAGCGGGATGACGCGGCTGAGCCGGATGATCTCAGGACGGGTTCCGAGCCAGGTAACGACCTTCATCGCGCCCGTCCCGCCATGAACGGCGCCAGCAACGTGCGCAGCTCCGCGCCTTCGAGATTCACCGCCGACGATGAGTACTCGCTCGTCAGCGCCGGCGTGAACGGCTCGCGATCTCGCAGTTCCGGAAGCATCGGCAGGATGACGTAGTACTCGCCTCGGGAGATGGTGCGATGGCATTCCTCTTCCGACACCATGATCTCGTGCGTTTTCTCGCCGGGGCGGACTCCGGTGATGGTGATATCAACGCTGCGGCCGTCGATGAGCGTCGCAGCAACGTCGACGATTCGTGCGGCCGCAACACGCGGCACGTACGTCTCGCCGGGCCGTGCGCTTTCGATCGCTGCGAACACCGTCTCCACGGCGCGGTCGAGCGACAGCAGAAACCGCGTCATCTCCTCGGTCGTGATTGTGACCGGCCCGCCGTGCGCGATCTGGTCGAGGAAGAGCGGCACGACGGAGCCGCGCGAGGCGATGACGTTGCCGTAGCGGACGCAGACGAACCGCGTGGAGGGACACTCGATGTTGGCCTGCGCGAAGATCCGCTCCATCAGCGCTTTGGTCATCCCCATCACGTTGACCGGCTTACAGGCTTTGTCTGTGGAGATGCCGACGACGGTCTCGACGCGCGCGCCGCTTTCGCGAATGGCGCGGACGATGTTGCCGGCGCCGAGGATGTTGGTCTGGACGGCCTCGATCGGGAAGTACTCGCAGGAAGGCACCTGCTTGAGCGCCGCGGCGTTGATGACGACGTCGGCCTGTTCGATCGCGGCGCGAATGGCGGCGTAGTCGCGAACGTCGCCGATGCGGAACTTCAGAATCTGTTGCGAGTTCGTGTAGATCACTTCATCGGTAGCCGCGGGCCGATTGAGAAACGACAAGCGCATGTCGTTCTGCTTGGCCTCGTCGCGCGAGAAGACCGTAATGCCGGCCGGACGGCCAACGTCGCCGCGCAACAGCGAGCGCACTACCGTTGCGCCAAGAGAGCCGGTGCCGCCTGTGACGAGCACCCGTTTACCGTCGAGGATCATTCCGTTCTCCAGCGCTCATAGTGCGGCGATTCCGCGGCCAGCGCGGCAATCATCTCCTGCCACGGCGGCGGCACGAGCCCGGTCGCGTCTCGAAAGCGCGTGGCATCGAGAGTCCGATCGATGACGAGGCTGTCGTCGGGCGCGATCGTCACTCCTGCACCGATGGCTTCATTCAACATGACCAGGAGATCGTACTTGCTGATGGGCGCGGCTGCCACGTGATAAAGCCCGTGAAGGCCGGAATGATGCTCGATGACGTTCGCCAGCGTGTCCGCGAGGACGGCGGTGGTGACGCCGGAAAAAATCGCCTTCGTGAAGCCGCGGACGGATCCTCCGCGATGCGAGAGGAACCATTCGACGAGACCATTCGACGTTCTCAACTCGCGTCCGATGATCGACGTCCGGATGGTGAGCTCGCCCTCGGTCACTTCGCCGAGGAGCTTGGAGCGGCCGTAGAGATCGGCCGCGTCAGGAAGATCCTTCTCGGTGTAGTTGCCTCGCGTCCCGGCGAAAACACAGTCGGTGGAGATGTGGATCATCCGTGCGCCCGCAGCAGCGCAGGCCCTCGCGACCACGTGCGGCAGGAGCGAGTTCAGCGTGATCGACGCGATCGGATCGTGCGCCGCGGCGAGCTGCTTGACGACGCCGATGCAGTTGACGACCGCGTCCGGCTGGACGGTTTCGATCAACCTGCTGATGCCGTCGAAGTCGGCGGCGTCAATCCCATCGATGACGCGATTATCGTCAAAGAGCGGCAGCGCCGGCCGCACGCGAACCGCGGCACGACAATCGAATCGATCGCGAAAGATCTGCCAGACTTTGTGGCCGAGCATCCCGCCGGCACCGAGAATCAGCACGCGCATCGTCAATAGGATACGTGGTTACGCATCGCCAGCGGCGAGCCGGACCCTCGTCCTTCATGCGGTAAACTCCTGCGCCGAATCATGGACTGCGTTCGCCAGCTCTCCCCCAGAGTGCTCTGGAAACACCCCGGGCTCAAACACGAGACACCGGGATCGATCCGCCGCAAGCTCGCGGCGCTCGTCACCGCGATCAGGGAGAGGGATGAGAGTTCTGTGGATCGGCGCGCACCCTGACGACGAGTTGTTCGTCGCGCCATGGCTGGCGCAATTGCGAGTCACCGCCGGCGCGAAATTGGGATTCCTTCTGGCCACGCGCGGCGAGAGCGGTGACTGCCGTTTGCCATCCCGAGGGGAACGCGGTTTAGCTGCCATCCGCGAGAAAGAGATGCGCGATGCCGCCGCGGCCTTTGACGGCGATCTCCAATTCCTCGGCTGGCGCGACGGCACCGCTCCTGAGCCCGCCGGCGTCATTCGGGCCTGGGCTCGCGAGGCCGGCGGAAAGCGGGCGATCCGCGATCAGCTCCGTTCGGCGATCGCCGCATTCGCGCCCGATTGGATCGTCACGTTCGACCGGCGCCACGGCTGCACGTGGCATGCGGATCATCGCGCCATCGGGATCCTCGTTCAGTCGCTGGCACTGAAGATCCCGGTCACGCTGGCCGAGTCAAGGATCACGTTTTCACCGCGAATGCGCATCGAGCCCGGCGTCCGGAATGCAGAAGCAGTTCCCGCCGGCGCAACATGGAACGATCTCCTCATCGACGTGGCCTGCCACCCCTCGCAATTTTCTTCCGAGATGATCGAGGCGTTTCGAAGTGTCCCGGAGAACGAGCGCGTCGTCTGGCTTCTGCACGCTCCCCATTGGCGCCGCTGGAACTACATCCGCGACAACGCGATGGGGCTCATTCGCCGGGCCAAGTCGTTCGTTCGCGATCGCGTTCGCCCACCTGGGTAGTGCTCGCTCGTGGAGGGTTAGGCGGCCGCGCGGAGATCGAGCCAGATCAGAGATCAGAGATCAGAGATCAAGAGATCAGAGATCAAGAGATCAAGAGATCAGAGACTGAGATCAGTGCCTTGTTGCGGATCTCTGATATTCGATCCTGACCACTTGTCTCCGATCTCTTGTCTCTGATCTCTTGTCTCTGATCTCTTGTCTGCTCTCTGATCTCCTGTCAAGGCAGCACCTACTCGATCGATGCCGGCCCATCCATGCGCCCCTGCTCGACCGAACGAAGCCTGGCGATCCGCGCGGCGGGATCGACCGACTCCATCACCCGATAGCGTTGAATTGCCTCGGAGGTCTGCGCTGACTTTCCCGGCTGTGGCGGATGCTCCAGATGCAGCATCGGCATGTATCCGAAGCGATAGACGCCTCCGACCACGTCTGCGCGATCGGCGAAATCGTTGTCCTCGCCGCCCCAGCCAATGTAGGACTCGTCGAACCCGCCGATGGCGTCATACGCGTCACGGCGGGCCACGATGTTTCCACCCATGAGGTTCTGAACGACCCGAGCGGCGACGCCCTTCGGCGGTGAGCCCGTGACAAAAACGCGCGCCGTGTCGTCCGCGTCGAGGTAGAACATGAAGCGCTTCAAGTCGACGAACGAGTAGCCCTCCGTCACCCGTTCCACGGCCTCGTACGCAAAGCGCTCCGGGATCAGAACGTCGTTGTCGTGAAAGACGAGAATGTCGCTTTGCGCCTGGCGGACGGCGACATTGAAAGCCCACGAGCGGCAATACGGCAGGTCCGTGCGGGGAAGCGGCGTGTGGATGTAGCGCACCCACGATGGCAGGAAGCGCTCGATCTCGGGTTCCGCCGACTGCTCGACGACGATGCATTCGAAGGCGACGCCGCTCTGCCCCGCGATGTTGCGCAGCGTGGCCAGAAGATGCGGCAGCCGGCCCGTTCCGCGATGGCCGATGAGAAACGACAAGCGCGGAGGGCCGTTCACCGGCGCAGGAGCGTCACGCATCACCATTGGCCACCGCGCCAGTGACCTGCGCATCAGGCGTGCTGCCGTCGCCGGAAAGACGTTGGCGATGTGGAGATCCGAGGCAAAACGCCAATCGCATCGAACACCGCGGCCATTTCGCGAAATGGTTTCCCGGCGGTTACGAATCTCCAGCCACGGCTCGATCCGGCCGTTCCCGGCGCCGCCGCCCAGCATTCGCATCTCGAACGGAATCCAGTCATAGACGAGCGAGCCGATGCGGTGACGGAGGCTGACACTCACGCCGGCGATTCTAACTGCACGGAGCGTTGCTATCCTTGGCTGGTGAGCGAGCATCCGCTGGTGACGACGATCATCCCGGTCCTCAACCGGCCCGGACTCCTCATCGAGGCGGTCGAAAGCGTCATCGCGCAGACCTACCGGCCGATCGAGATCATCATCGTCGACGACGGCTCGACGGACGAGACACGATCGGTTGCTGACGCTCTTGCCGCGAAGCACGCGGGAATCGTCCGTGCGATTCACATCGAAAACGGCGGGCCGGGACTGGCGCGAGAGGCCGGCCGTCTCGCGGCGCGCGGCCAGTACATCCAACATCTCGACAGCGACGATCTGCTACTCCCTGGCAAGTTCGAGCAGCAGGTCGCGGCGTTGGAGGAATCGCCGGAATGCGGCGCCGCCTACGGCTGGACGAGATTTCGTCGCGCTGACGGACGCGCCGAGCCGCAGCCGTGGAAGCGCTCCGGCGAACGAGTCGAAACGATGTTCCCGGCGATGCTGACGATGCGCTGGTGGGATACGCCGACACCGCTCTACCGCTCCTCGGTCATCGCTGCGGCAGGACCGTGGACTGATCTACGCGTCGAAGAGGATTGGGAGTACGACTGCCGGATCGCCGCCCGCGGCGTTCGCCTGGCCTGGTGCGAGGATTGGGTGTGCGAGGTTCGCGCGCACCACCAGGTAGCGCCAACGCAGGCCGCGATGCGCGACCGCGCCCGTGCCCACGCTCTCGTCCTCGGGCACGCGCATGACGCAGGCCTCGATCCCCGCTCGCCGGAGATGCAGCAGTTCGCGCGCGAGCTCTTTCACATTGCGCGGCAGTGCGGCGCCGTAGGCCTCATCGCCGAATCGAAGCAGCTCGTCCGGCTGGCGCGCGAAACCGCCGACGCGCGCGATCTCCGCATGTACGAAGGGATCGCCGGAACAATCGGCTGGCAGCGCGCCGGACGCGTCGCAGCATGGCTCGACCGGCGCCGGCACATGGCGTAACTGTCATCCTGAGCCGCCGAAGGACACGAAGTGCCGAAGGACGGTCGAAGGACCCCCCGATCGTGCCTGGGGTGGGGGTACAAAAACCATCGCACAGAATCAGGGGGTCCTTCGACGTCCTCCGGCACTCCGTGTCCTTCGGCGGTCTCAGGATGACAGCGACGATGACAGCGGTCGCCAGGTCTCATACTGTCAGTCCGCGCCAATGCCAGACTTCAATCGCTACAATCGGACGATGCGACGAGCCTGGCTACATGATGGCGCCTTGCCGATGAAAGGCGATTACCCGTGAGCAGCGCCATCCCCGATTGCGACGCGCCGGATCCGTGGTATCTCGATCGCCTGATCTGTCCGGAGTGCCGCGCCCCGCTTTCGCTTTCGCAATCTTGCGGCTGTGGGTTCAGCGTTCCTCCAGGCACTCCACTCGATCTGCGCCCGCGGCAACCGCTCTGGCGAACGGTTCGGCTCCCGGTGGGAACGAGTGCACCGCAGGATCTGAAGGAGTGTTCGCTCGCCCGGCCTGTCGTGACGTACACGGGCCCGCGAGCGGCTCGTGATTCGGCCGAGCTTTTCTCCGCGGTCGCCGAATCCATGACCGCGGGCGACCGCCTTCTCGACCTAGGATGCGGCTGGCGCGATCAGGCTCCGGTGGCCGCTCACTACGGCCTCCGCTATGCCGGAGTCGATTACTCGTCGCCGGGAGCAGATATGCTGGCTGACGCACACGCGCTACCGTTCAGTGACGCATCGTTCGATCTCGTCCTCTCATACGCGGTCTTCGAACATCTTCACAATCCGTACATGGCGGCGGCGGAAGTAAAGCGCGTGCTTGCACCCGGCGGGCTTTTTCTCGGCGCGGTCTCGCAGGGCGAGCCCTACCACGAGTCCTATTTCCATCACACCGCCCTCGGCGTCCTGGCTCTGCTGCACGCGACAGGCTTTCGCGTCCGCCGCATCTGGCCGTCGTACGACACGCTCCATGCGCTCGCGACGATGGGCCGCTATCCACGGGCTACCCGCGTGTTGATCGAGCTCCTCTATCGATTCGTCCGGGCCACGCCGTTTCTCGCGCCGCGTGCGTACTTTCGTTCGTCGCAACGGGACAAAGAATTGGAAGAGCTCTTCAAAACGGCAGGCATCTGTTTCGTGGCCGAGGCGGCCGGACCGCCGCTCATGGAACTATGAGCTAGGCGTTGCCGCTCTAGGGACGGACCGGTAGATCACCCACGAGCCAGCCCGCGCGACGGGCGTCCAGAAGGGAGAACGCAACTCGCGCGGAATGATGAGGAAATCTGCCTCGCTGGCGATCTGGCTCGCGACGGCTCCATTGGCAGGGTCGCGGGCGAAGTCAGTCCAGAGCGCGGCGCGCCGCGGCACGGAAGAGCCGGGCGCCGGTGCGAGATAGGGCTCGGTGTACGGCGTCGGAAGCCAGGCTCGGCGCTCGGCGATCCAAGTGGTGGGAAGCTCGCCGCTGATCGTCAGGCTACCTGGATCGACCACGATGGAACGCTGCGGCGTGTGATCGCGGAGCCAGAGGAGCGCCTCGTAATAGTCCCCCGGCACGACCAACGCTCGCGATCGCGATTCGGTCAGGCGGTAGTACGGAAACTGGAGAATGTACGCGGACGTTTGGATGACGCCGAGGGCGATGAGCAAGGCGGCCAGGGCCGCCTGCCAGCGAGGAAGCGACCCGTTCAAGCAATCCTCGATCGCGACGGCGATGAGGGGAGCGAATGCAATCGCCAGCAGCGATCCGGTCTTCATCGAGAAGTCGATTTGCCCGGTCGAGCTCCCCGCCACATAAAGAAACGACGGCACTGCGATCGCCGCTACGATGAGGATATGAAAGAACGCCAGCGGCCTTCGTCCTCCCATAAGAAGTAATCCCCACAAAGGAAGCATCCCGAGGACGACCAAACGGAGGAACTGGCCACGATCGAATGCGAAGGCGGCGTGGCGCGCACCGCCGGAGCCGAGGACGTGAATGGAAAAGAACATCGCCACCGCCGCGCCGCCCATCGCCACGGCCCAGAACATCACAATCAACGGCCGCGCAATCCGTCCCAGCACGAGCCAGAGAAGCAGCGCGGCGGCCAATGGGAAAAGCAGCGTGACGCTGTAGCCGATCACCATTGACAGCGCCAGCGTTCCCAGCACGGCATCGGCAATATGGCGCTTCCGATTCCAGCGCTCCAACTCCATCGCTATGAGCAGAACCAGCACGAGCGCAAAGGTGTTGTTCCCGAACACAATCATGCTGTTGACGGGCGAGAGCATCAGGTGATTGCGCGTCGGCATGGCCAGCCATCCGAGGGAAACGCGAGCCGCAATCGCCTGGTAGTAATAGATCGTGAAGGGGGCGAAGAGCACCACCGCAACCGCGATCTGCGTGGCGCGCCGGCCCAGTTGCCCGGCCATCATTGAGACGGCGGTACTCAATGCGTGAACCAATAGCGCGGCCATCAGCAGGTTGACGAGGATCAGTGCATTGAAGGCGGGGATCGCCACGCCGCAGAAGTCCACCAACGTCGCCGGCAATGTGAAATACAGCCAGTGGTAGTTCAGCGCGCCGCCATCGGCGACCGCCGCCAAAGGCAACAGCGGTGACGCGCGCAACGTGGCCACGATCGATACGAGATTGCCGAAATCGATTGCGAAAAGGCCGTGAAACAGGACGTCCTTTCCCGAGCGAGCTGCGTATCCCAGCCACGCGAGCACGAACACGATCGGCAGAACGATTGCGATGACGAACCGAGAGCGCCGTAACGACGGGCCGAGTTCTTCGAGCGTCGCTCTTATCTCGCCGAACTTCATCGCGGCACCGGTGAGGATCAGGCAAATGACGACGTCAGCAATGGCCGGCGCGAACGGCAGAACCTTGCGCACAAAGAACCACGGTACGGCCAGCATTACGACCAGCGCGCTGGCCGCTGTCAGGCGCAGATCGGCCGGCATTCCGCGCAGATGCGGCAGGCGCATCGCCAGTACACACGCAGGAAGGAGAAAGGCGCCAACGAATACGACAAAGATGGCGGCCGCAAGAACGCCGCCGGCGAGATGCACAAGGACAGCCGCATCGAACAGGACGCAGGCGGCGATTATGAGCCTCTTCATCGGTGACATACCTTGCACAGACAAGAGTGTCTGTGCAACACCAGCCTGGCCTCCGGAGAGCAACTGTCCCGTAGAAGAGAATCGATGTGGCACAGACACTCTTGTCTGTGCTCCGAGCTTGCCGCCGTCTTGAGGGTTCGACAGGAATCGCTCAATCCGGCCGCGCTCATAGCGAACACGTTGTCCATCCATGCTCGCTCATACGGTGTACTACGCACGATGCGCCGAGGGTGCGAAGCCGTTCCAGAACACGCTCGTGATAAATAGCATTGAGGGTCAGCACTACATCGCGCCCCTCGAACAATTCCGAGGATGGTTTCTGGATCAGGAGGTCGTACCCGGGCACGCCCTTGCCGAGGTAACTGGGGTTGTCGTCCACAACAGTGGCTTCCGTTGCCAATGACGGGACCATCACCAGCAGCCAATGCAGCGTTAGCCCGACACCGTACAACACCGGCCGGCGCGGAAGGGGCGGCACCGTCATCGCCAGCTCGCGAAGCACAATGGCATCGGCGAGCGGATCAACAATCTCAATCGGGGCGATTGCTGTGTCGCTCCGGCGCGCCGCGCAAATGATGCTCGGGCCGTTTTCGCCCCAGCGCTCAACAGCAAATCCTCTGGACGCCAGAAGCATGGCCAGTTGCGCGGCACGAAAGTAGTGAACATGCTCGTGTGCCAGGAAGTTTGGCTGCTCGGTGTGCAGAAAATATCCCGCATCGGGCACCTGGACCAGAAGCACAGCACCCGGACGCATGATCGCGGCAAGACCATCCACAAACGTCCCCGCATTCTCGATGTGCTCGAGATTGAATTGCGTTACTGCCACATCGAACGGTCCTTGTAGCTCTGGTGACGGAAAATACGAATGGATAAACGTGTGCTGCGGATATTGCGCGCGGGCCAGGTCGATGCGCTCTGACGGATCGACGCCGGTATACGAACTACAGAACCGGGTCAGGAATGGGATCATCGCCCCGGACGAGCACCCGATCTCCAGCAGACGTCCCTTTGACAGAAGCCCGTCCGCGGCCAGCGACTCGATCATTTGATTGAAAGGCTCGCGATAGGCCGGAATCATCGTCTCCAGCGAGTCGATCTCGTAGTGGCTGTAATAAACCTCGTAAATGAGCCGCTGAATATCGGGATCGACGGTTGGGAGCTGAAAATGTCCGCAGCGGCGGCAAACAGTGAGCGTCAATGGGGCCCGGACGACGTCGGGGGCAAGCGCCGGCGGGAGCGGAAAAAGAAACGTCGGATAGGAGGAGTACGAAATGACATCGAACGCTGCGCGATGGCTACAGACCGCGCATAAGAACTCGACGGTGGTCTCCGGCATCGCCTCTCTCGAAACGGCCGCGTCGTTCGTATTCGTCATCAAAGAGCGCCTATTGCCGCGCAGCCAGCCGCGCCGGCACTCCGATTACGGTAGCGCCGGGCGGCACGTCGCGGGTCACAACCGCGCCGGCACCGACCAGTGCGCCCTCCCCGATGGTGACGCCTCCCATGATCGTCACGCCGGAACCGATATTGGCTCTCCGTTTGACGACCGTCGGCTCACACGTCCAGTCCTCACGAGCCTGAAGCGAGCCATCGGCATTCACCGCTTTCGGCCGGCGGTCGTTGATGAACATCACCCCGTGACCGATGAAGCATTCGTCTTCGATCGTCACCCCCTCGCAGATGAAGGTGTGACTGGAGATCTTGCAGCGGGCGCCGATGACGGCACCGCGCTGGATTTCCACGAACGCGCCGATCTGCGATCCGTCTCCGATACTGCAGCCGTAGAGATTGACGAACGAAAAGATCCGCACTCCCTCGCCGAGCTCCACGTCCGGCGCGATGCGGATGTAGTTCTCCCGATCGTAGGCAGCGTCTCTCTTCGCGTGACTCATGTCGCTTTTCCCCGCACGCCGGCAAGTTCCACACACCCGTCGATCACTCGATTCTGCTCGTCCTCGGTCATGCCGTGAAACAGAGGGAGGAGAATCGTGTGATCGCGCAGCCACTCGCTCTGCGCCAACTGCCCCGGCGAACACGGCTCCGGCCCGCACGCCCAGGTCGATCGGTCCGCATACGCCAGCTCCTGATGCGCATTGCTGATCCCTCTCTTGCACGCAATTCCTCGGTCGAGCAGATACTGCATCGTCTCCACCTGTTGCGCGCCGCTCCCTTCCCGCAGGAACACCGGGTAGCTCTGCCAATTGGATCGCGCCCACGGTTTCTCCGTGGGCGGCATGAACAAGGGATGGTCGCGAAACGCATCGTGATAGCGCTCCGCCAGTGTTCGGCGCTCGGCGACGATCGCGCTCATCCGCGCCAGCTGCGGCCGTCCGATCGCCGCCTGCAGATCGGTCATTCGATAATTGAACGCGGGCTCGACGTAGTCCTCGAAGATCACCGTGCTGGCGCGATGCCGCACCGTGTCCGGCACCGTCATGGCATGCTGACGCAACAGCCGGAAACGCGCCGCCAGCGCTTCGTCCGCGGTCGTCAGGATGCCGCCATCTCCGGTCGTCACGATCTTTCTCGGGTGGAAGGAAAAGCAGGCCACGAGCCCGTGCGGCCGTCCGATGCGTTCCCATCTCCCCTGCCACAGCACTTCACTTCCGATCGCACATGCGGCGTCTTCGATGACCGGAAGATCGTGGCGCGAAGCGACAGCGAGAATGCCCTCGAGATCGCATGGGATGCCGATCTGATGCACGCAGAGGATCGCTTTCGCGCGAGGCGTCAGAGCCGCCTCGATCAAATCGGAGTCCATCCCCAGCGTGTCGCGATCCACATCGACGAAAACCGGCCGCGCGCCAACCGCGACGATCGCGTTTGCCGTTGCCACGAAGCTATGGCTCACCGTCACCACGTCGTCTCCGCGTCCGACTCCGGTGGCCAGAAGCGCCAGCTGGAGAGCGACCGTGCAGTTCGCGACGGCCACCGCATGAGGCGCTCCGACAGCGGCCGCAAACTCCGCTTCAAAGGCCGCCACTTCAGGTCCCTGTGTGATCCAGCCGGAGCGGATGACGCGCGTGGCGGCATCGACCTCTTCGTCTCCAAGAGACGGCCGGACGATCGGAACAGGACGACGTACGCTTTCGCTCATTCCCAGTTTTTTACACTCATACCCGAGGCCATTCGCTCGGCTTGCGCTAATGGTATCGCGCGGAATCTGGCCACCAGATCGGCGATGCCGGCTTCGGCTAATACGACAGGACGAAATCCGAGTGCTCGCTCCGCCTCGCGCGAGTCCGCCATGAGCCTCAACACATCACCCGGCCTCGGCTCCACATGCTCGATCGGCAGCTCAGGCTTTCCGACGACGTCGCGAACGAGCCCGGCCAGTGCGTTGATCGTGATCTCGCTTCCCGATCCGGCGTTGAAGGTTCGGCCCTCCACACCTTCCGCGACGGACGAAAGCGCAATCGCCAGCGCGGTGTCGTAGACGTGCGTCAGGTCGCGCGTCTGCGTTCCATCGCCAAAGATGACGAGCGGATGGCCGGTCACGGCACGAAGCACAAAGCGCGGAAGGACCTCGCCTGAATCTCCTTCAAAATGGGAGCGCGGGCCATACGAGTTGAACGGCCGGACAACTACGGCGGGCAATCCGTAGCAGCGATAGAACGAGCGCGCATAGCACTCCCCCGCGAGTTTGCTGGAGCCGTACACGGTGTGGGGATCGGTGGGATGGTCTTCGGTCATCGGCACCGAGCGCGCCGTCCCATACACCTCGGACGACGAGACATGCACGACTCGCCGGACCTTCGCTTTGCGGGCAGCGGCCAGGACGGTCATCGTTCCACGAGCGTTAACATCTTCGTTTTCAAATGGCGAGTGGATGGAGTGCCTGACGCCGAGGCAGGCAAGGTGAAAAAGCGTGTCGCCTTCGCGGAGCGTGCGCGCGAGCCGCTCACCGTCGCGAACGTCGCCCCAGACGACTTCCGGAACGCGCCCGATCTCATCACGACAATCGAGGTTTGCCGCGGCACCGGTGGCGAGGTTGTCGTACACCACGACGTCCGCGCCGCTCTTCAAAAGAAGCCGCGCCAGAGAAGAGCCGATAAAACCTGCCCCTCCGGTCACGACACAGCGCCGTCCGGAGACTCCATCGATCGTAGGAATCTGAAGTTCAGTCACTCGAGTCCTGCCTTCTTCTGGCCTGTCGGGATCATCCTCGCACCAACTGCCGCAATCATGAGGCCTGCCAGAAGAATGGTCGATGCGACAAGCCCTGACGCCGCCAATGCCTTCGCTTCAAGCCCCAGTTTCGGCGCGAGCATCGCCAGAGCAAATTCTCGCGCGCCATATCCATTGAACGACACCGGCAGCATTGCCGCGAAGGCTGCCACGGAGGCGATGGAGAGCAGCGCCGCGGGTGTGGCGTGAACGCCCGTGGCAGCCAGTCCTGCCGCGATGCCGCTCAACGCCAGACACTGATTGACGATCGTCCAGCCGAGGATGGGTCGTAGCTTCAAACGCGCGCCGGCGATGCTCACAGAACCCGGCAGCAGCGCCGCGACGATAACGATCAGCGCCAGCACCGCGGCGACGATCCAACCCCACGTTCGGTTGAGGAAGGGCAGCGTGGATGCAATTCCAATCATCGTCAACACGCCGGCTCCAATGACTCTCTCCAGAATCGCCACACGAGCTAATCGTCTCAGCATCTCACGCCCGTATCCGGCTTCGAAACCACGCAGAACATCGACGCCGATTCCTCCGGGAGCGAGAACGACCGCCGCTTGCGCTCGCAAGCTCAGAATCGTCGCGGCGCGGCGCGTCGGAATCGGCGATGCTCCCACGCCTTCCAGCAGCGCCCTCCAACGTAAGCCCAGCACCATCGCCGCGGCGACCTGGAGAAACATCCCGACCACCATCGGACCGATCCGGCATCCTCGGATTACGGCCCACAGCCCCGCTCCGCTGATCCACCAGATCGATGCGCCCAGGGCAATGACGGCCGGCAGAATGCGAAGCATCCAGCCCCACATCGGACTCCGGCCGGCGTCGTCGCGAGGCGTTTCTGCGTTCGTAGGACCGCCTCAGATTTCCCGGCAGGCTTGGCGCACCGCGCCGATGACCACATCGACGTCGGCGTCGGAGAGCTCCGGAAACATCGGCAACGAGATCTGCGTCGCCGCCAGCTCTTCGGCCACGGGAAAATCACCCGCTCGATACCCCAGCCATTCATACGCCGGTTGAAAGTGGATCGGCCGCGGATAATGGACGCCGGTCTGAACACCCAAAGCCTCCAGCCGCGAGCGGAGCTCGTCCCGCTTCGCATGAAACAGCGGGAAGATGTGCCAGATCGGCTCCGACCAGTCGTTCCTCGGCATTAGAGGAAGGCCTGGTGTGCCCTCCAGACCTTCCCTGTAACGGGCAGCGATCTCGCGCCGCCGGGCATTCCATTCGTCGAGATGAGGGAGCTTCACCGAAAGCACGGCTCCCTGAAAACCGTCCATCCTCCAATTGAAACCCAATTCGACGTGATTGTGACGCCCCTGTTGTGCGTGATCCCGAAGGCTTCTTATGCGATCGGCGATGGCGGCGTCGTCGGTCATGACCGCGCCACCCTCGCCGAATGCGCCCAGGTTCTTGCCGGGATAAAAACTGGTGGCGTTCACAAGGCCGAAAGTGCCGGTCTTTTTGCCTTTGTATTTCGCGCCGACGGCCTGCGCACAGTCCTCAATGACGGGAATTCCTCGTTTGTGGGCAATCTCCAGAATTGGATCGAGGTCGACCGGTTGCCCGTAGAGGTGGACGGGGAGGATGGCTTTCGTCTTAGAGCTGAGCGCGCCCTCGACCTTCGCCGGATCCATCCCGCACGTTGCCCGGTCGACATCGACGAACGTGGGCCGGGCGCCGGCGTAACTGATCGCCCACGCCGTGGCGATGAACGTATTCGGCACCGTCAGCACTTCGTCTCCCGGTCCGACGCCGGCGGCGAGAAGCGCTGCCTGTACAGACGTCGTACCGGAGTTGACAGCAATGACCTCGCGACAACCCAGGTAGGCTGCCAGTTCTTTTTCGAACTTCGCGACGGCCGGGCCATTGGCGAAACCCTGCGTATCGATGACGTCGCCGAGAGCAGCCAGAACTTCGTCGCGCAATCCCGCCGTTTGGTCTTTCAAAGACAGAAACGGAATCATCCTTCCTCCTTGGTCCACCGCCGCTCTCCGTCACCCATCGGACTCGGCATCCTCGAATATCTTCCCTTCGACTTCGCTGATCTCGTACAACGGTCTCTTGCGCGTCTCGTCGAGAATGCGCCAGATGTAATCACCAATCACGCCAAGAAGCAGAACGACGACGGCGAGTGATGTGAAAATGGCATTGAGAATGATCGTCAGGTCCGTGGCTTTGGCATGTAGGAGATATACGTTCACGACGACAATCGCCCAACGCAGGAGCAGCAGTGCGAACACGGTCAGGCCGATCTTGGTCACAAGCCGCAGAGGGCGATTGGAATAGCCGGTAATGGCGTCGAGCATGATGGATAGCTTCTTGAGGAACGTCCATTTACTCTGACCGGCCAGGCGGGCGCGCTTGACGTACTGAATCTCGCGCTGCGGAAAACCGAGAGACAAAATCCTGAAGATGAAGGTCGTGTTCCGTTCGTCCATCCGTTTGAACGCCTGCACGGCCTTGCGGTCGAGCCCCAGAAGATCACACCCGGACTCCGGCATTGTGCGGATGCCGGTGCTCCAGATCATGACCTTCAATGCCAGCTTCGAAAACAACTGCCCAATGGCCCCGTGATCGAGGTTCGCCGCCCGCGCGGCAAGCACGACGTCGTACCCGGCCTCCCATTCACGGATCAGGTCACCGATGACCGAGGCCGGATCCTGGCCGTCGCTGGCCATAATGACGGTGAAATCACCGCGCGAAAGATTCAAGCCGGCGGTGATCGCCACATGGCTTCCCGAGTTCTTTCGCAGGCGCAGCACGGAGAGCCGGACGTTTGGCGGTGAATCCGCCGAGAGATGCCGCAACGTTTCAAAAGAACCGTCCGTGGAGCAATCGTCGATAAAAGAAATCTCGAACCGGTACGAAGGCCATTGTGACTGTAAGTATTCGTAGAGCTCGTTGACGATACTGGCGAGACACGACTCCTCGTTGTACACCGGCAGCACGATCGAAATCAGATCGCCGCGCTGCTTCTTTTTCTGATCGAAGAGTCGTTCAAGCTCTGCAGACATGGCTTAGGTCCGTCTAGTGCGTGTTGTCACTGTGTCGCCGTGCGGCTCAGAATCGCAATCATCTTCGGGTCCCAATCCTGCTCTGCGAGTCGTTGCTGCATCGCGCTCACGTCGTAGCTTACGCGATGATGTTCGACGCTGTTCGTTTCGAGATCGAGGAGAGCGTAACAGGATCGAGGGTCGCGGTCGCGAGGTTGCCCGACCGAGCCCGGATTCAGAAGCCAGCCGTCGCCGGCGGGGATGTGGAGCGGGTAGTGCGTGTGTCCCACGGCCAGAATCTCGCCGGGCTCAAGGTTCAAACGTGCAAGCGCGGCGGTCGCGTCGCGGTACAGGTAGGTCTCCTCATCCCAGGGGCTGGCGTGACGCATGCGCAGCGTCGTCCCGCTCTCCGCAAACGAAAGCTCGACTGGCAGTCCTCGCAGCCAGTCGAGGTGATCCTTTTCCAGGACCTCGCGCGTCCAGTCGGTGCGGTACGCCTGGCGCCGCGTTGCGTCAGGCACGAGAGCGCCGAGGACATAGGCATCGTGGTTGCCGCGTATGCAATGGACGTCGCGATTTCGCAACAGAGCGCAGACTTCGTTCGGCTTGTCGTAGTAGCCGACGATATCGCCGCAGCAGAGGATCCGATCCACGTCCGGGATCGCGTCCATGACCGCTTTGAGCGCGTCGAGGTTCGCGTGAATATCGGAAATCAGCGCCACGAGCACGAGTCCGCTCCTTCTGCGTAACGGGCGTCCACTGTCTATTGTGCGCCGCCCATCCGCTCGACCGCCTGCATGTCGGAACGGGGAACGATCACTGTCTGGAACGCGCGAATCGCTGCGACATCACGTTGGTACGCGATCCTCCCCTGCGATTCGCCGAATAAATAGTTCTTGATGAGTACATCGGGCTCATTGAAGCCACATTCCGCGCGGATCGAGGTCGTCCCCGAGAAGCGAGGGTGAATCTCGAAGATCTTTACGGCCTCGCCATCGAGACGCAACTGGATATTCGCCGGCCCCCGTATACCGATTGCCACCGCCACCGTCTCACACGCTTCGGCGATGGCGGGATGCGTCTCGATGAATCCTTGTGAATAGCCGGTAGACAGCGCATAGACGCGGCCGTCAATGACGCGCTTGACACCAAGAGACAGGCCGACAAGGTTGCGGTGCATGACGATTGAGTCGACGACACGGCCGTTCTTGTCGATAATAACGCCCACTGTGTATTCGCTCTCCGCCGATCCGACATATTCCTGAAATACAACATCGGTGCGCGACCGTGCGCTGTCGTGGAGGAATTGTTCGACTTCCTCTTCGTCCGCAAGCAACGCTACGCCTTTGGAGCCGCCACTGTCCTCAGTCGGTTTTCCGACGAGAGGAAAGCCGGCAGCGGCCGCCAGTTCTTTCCAGGCCGCGGGGCCTGCGGAGCGAGGAACGCCGTAACCGTTTGCGGAAAGCCACTCATACAACTTCCCTTTATTCAGACAGAGGTCAACCACTTCGGGCGCGCTGGCAATGAGGCGGCAACCCTCCTCATCGAGCTCGCGCGTATGGGCTGCCAATAATTGCAGCTCGGCCTGCGTGCCGGGAAGAACCACCTGCACTTTCTCCCGGCGGACGATCTCGATGATCGCCGGCAGATATCCGGGATCGCTCGCGGACGGCACGACATACCGTGCATCTGCTATGTAGAGACCGAACGAAAAATCGCTGGCATCCGTCGCTACGATTCGATATTGGGTCTTGGCAACCTTCAATGCGGTCAGGATCTGATGACCGACTGAGCGGCCACCGACTCCCGTAACGAGAACGCAGACGATCGGCTCCATGTCTTACCAGAGCTCAGACTGCATGCGGTCTTCCTGAATCGCGGAGCGATTTCGACGCCGCTTCGAGCATTCTTACGACCATCAGTCCGTCCTCACCGGCGCTGCGCGAGCGGCCGTTCTTACGCAGCACGTCCGCGAGCTCGCGAATCTGTACTGCCAGCGCTTCCGACGCCTTGACGGCCGGTGCCCGCATGTCGCCCTTCCGATAACTGACCAGCACCTGACGCCGGCTCTCGAGATCGCTCACATCAAACGCAACACCCTGATCGTAGATCTTGATCTTCGCGTCCTGATCGAGGTCATCGAAGATCAGGAATTGTTTTGTCCCGGCGAAAATCATCCGCCGCACTTTGACCGGTGAAAGCCACGAGACGTGCAAGTGAGCCGTGATCCCGCCGCCATAGTCGAGATGAAGATACGCAACATCGACGGTTCCGCTCGGATTGTGGCTGGTTCCCATCGCCGAGACCGTCTCCGGCAGTCGGCCCACGAGGTACTGGAGGATGGAAAGGTCGTGCGGGGCGAGGTCCCAGATCACGTCGACATCGGGCTGGAAGAGACCGAGGTTGATGCGAACCGAATCGACGTACAGGATTTCGCCGAGACTCCCGGAATCAACCTGCCGTTTGATCTCTTCGACAGCACCGGTAAATAGAAACGTGTGGTCGACAAAAACCTTGCGACCCGTCCTTTCCGCCAGCGCGAGCAACTTCTCGCCCTCTTCGACGGTCGCCGTGAGTGGTTTTTCGACCAGAACGTTCGATCCCGCTTCCAGGCAGCGGCGCGCCAATTCGTAGTGGGATGACACCGGCGTCGCGATGGCCACGAGATCAGGCTTTGTGGACAGCAGTTCGTCGATGTTCTCTGTGGCGGTCGCCGAGGGATACAGGGCGGCCGCGGCCTTCAGGCGCGCGGGGTTCGCATCGCAGAGACCGGAGAGCTGGAAATCGCCGCTGGCGGAGAAGTTCCGGGCGAGGTTCGGACCCCAGTAGCCGAGGCCCACGACCGCGGCCCGGAGATGCTCACTCAAATCCGTCTCCCAAACATGTCCACCATCTCGGCTATCCTACCGCACGGAACAAACGCAGGAATGATGAGTACGCGCGTCCCGGATTGCTGATCGCTGATGACGATGATCTCCGTGGTGATGGGCGTCCACAACGGCTCGGAGACGCTGGCCGCCACGCTCGACAGCATTCTGGCGCAGACATACCGCGACTTCGAGTGCATCGTCGTCGACGACGGATCGACCGATGACACGCCGCGCATTCTCGCGGACTACGCCGCGCGCGATTCGCGGATCCGCGTCATCCGCCAGGAGAACGCGGGCCTGACGCGCGCGCTGATCGCAGGATGCGCAGAGGCGCGCGGCACGTACATCGCGCGTCACGATGCGGGCGACCGGTCACATCCTGAGCGTTTTCGCTTGCAGTTGGCCTTTTTCGAGCGGGAGCCTCGGCTCGTCTGCGTGTCGTGTGCAACCGAGTTTGTCGGACCTTGCGACGAGTATCTCTTCACGTCGCATCCTGACGCCGTAGCCCTGGCGCCGATCGAAATGATCGATCTCAGCGCGCCGCACGGCATCACGGCGGGTCCGGCGCATCACGGCTCGGCGATGTTCCGCCGCGATGCCTACGAACGTGCCGGCGGCTACCGCGCCGAGTTCTACTACGGACAGGACTGGGATCTCTGGTACCGCCTCGGCGCGCTGGGTCTTTTTCAGAGTATCGATCAGCCGCTCTACGTTGCGCGCGTCACGCCGGACAGCATCAGCGGCTCGTCGCGCAACGCACAACATGCGCTGGCGGAGCTCTCCCTCCGCGCGCTTCGGTTGCGATCGCGCGGCAAATCGGATGCGCCGATCCTCGCCGAGGCGAAGCGCATCCGGAACACGACGGCGCTGGGCCGCTGCGGACGGGCGCGCGGGCTCTATTTCATTGGCGAGGCGCTTCGCCGGAATGGCGACGCACGCGCACGCGGCTACCTGCGCGATGCGCTGCGCGACTGCCCCTTCCTGCTGCGTGCGTGGTTTCGCTATGCGCAGGTGCTGGTGCGATGAAGTTTCTCTTTCACTTCCCATTCGAGCTTCCCGCCGGCGCGACGGTCGAAGACATCCTCCTCGGCCGCGTCGCTTCGTCGGGCACGGTTGCCTCCGTCCGGCTCTCGCTCGCGCTTGTGGAGCTCGGACATGAATGCGCGATTCTCACCGCCGGGCATGGCGGCCGAGACGCTGGCGGCGTCGCCATCGAAGCCACCACGGATCTTGCCGCGCGACTTGCCGCCGCCGGTCCCGAGGGAGTGCTTGTTCTTCCGCCGGCAAGCGCCATGTCCGCACTACGAACTCTCAGTGGCCGGACCAGTGGTTCCGTCGTTTTCTGGCTTCACAACAATCTATCGATCGACCTTCTCGGCGAGGCGTTTACCATCGGACTCGATCGCGCTATCTGCCCGTCCGGGCCGGCGGCGGCCACCTACGACGCGTATCCGTGGTGGAGCCGCGTCGAAGCCATTCCGTATGCATTTCGCGACGAGTTTCCCGATGCCGTCCCGGCTCCCGAGCGCGGGCGCGTGGCCTTCATCGGCGCCACCAGCGAAGCGAAAGGGTTTCATCATCTCCTCGCCGCCTGGCCGCTTGTCCTCGATCAGTTTCCTGATGCGGTCCTCGATGTGTTCGGCTCCGTGGCGCTTCATCATCCTTCCGCGCGAACCGGCACGACCGGCGTCATGACCGCGGACTTCGAAGAGCGCTACTGGCGTCCGTTCGCGGCGCGGGCCGGCGAGCGAGGTGTGGCGAGCGTGCGCCTGCGAGGCTCGATCAATCGCCGCGGGCTCCTCAGCGAGCTGCAACACACGCGCGTCGTCGTCGTGAATCCGAATCTGACCGGGAGTACGGAGACGTTCTGCCTGTCGGCTCTGGAAGCGCAGGCGTGCGGCGTGCCGTCGGTGGGCGCGGCGGCGGATGGTCTCCTCGAAACGATTGCGGAAGGGCGCTCCGGCCTGCTGATCCACTCGCAGGCCCCGCGCGCGCTGGCCGATGTAATCGTCCGTCTGCTGCAGAACGATGATCTCTGGAAGAAGCTCTCGAACGGCGCTCGCCAGCACGCCTTGCAATACAGCTCGTGGCGGGTCGAAGCCGAGCGCTGGGTTGCGATGGTGACGCGGATGCGCGCCGGAGAGCCTGCGGCACGGCGGCGCTCGCGCTCCGGACTGGTCAAAGGGATCACCGGATTCGGCCGCGCGAAACTGGCGTTGAAGCGGCGCATTTCCCCTCACGCCGATCTGCGCACGAAGCATCCTCGCTGAAGTATCCTCGCCGGCGATGAGCAGCGTGGTCTTCCTCTGCGGCGAGGATGAGTTGGACAAGGAGCGCCGCGGCTATGCGCGGGCATTCCGCCGCGTGGCGCCATTGCACTTTGTTCCGGCCGGTGCTGACTGGCGCGCGCGGCTGCCGCCGAACCCGATCGTCGTCATCAATCCTGATGGCCGCCCCTGGCTGCCCGAAGGGATCGAGCAGGTCGATGCGCCCACGGCGGTGTTCCACATCGACACCTACGTCACGCCCGAGCGGCGCATGCGCTGGTCGGCGCTGTACGACTACGCCTTCGTCTTTCATCCCGGATACGACGAGCAATTCCGCGCCGCCGGCATTTCGGGCGTGCGTCTTTTGCCGCACGCCGCCGAGCGCGATCTCTTCGACCGGCCTGAGACGGATCGCCGCTTCGATGTCGGCTGGGTCGGAGTGACCGGCCGTTCGATCTACGGTTCCCGTGACCGCATCGTGGCCGCACTTCAATCGCGATTCACGATGAACGACACATCGCGGCGCTACACACCGGAAGAGATGGCGGATATCTACTGCGCCTCGAAAATCGTCGTGAATGTCAGCCGCGACGACTTCCCACAGGACGCGAACATGCGCTGCTTCGAAGCGATGGCCGCGGGAGCGCTGCTCATCACGAAGTCGCCGTCCGAGCTGACGGCGCTGGGATTCGAGGAGGGCTCGCACTTCATCGGATACCGCGAACCGGACGAGGTAAGCGGCATCGTTGCGCATTGGCTGGAGCACGATTCCGAACGAGAGGCCATTGCCCGCCGCGCACGCAATCTGGTCCTGACCGAGCACACCTACGACACACGCGTCGCGACCATCCTGGAGACCGTGCGGAGCGGTGCCGTCGCACCCGCCCGTACCTGGACCGCAGCCAGAGTGCAGGCGCTGCGCTTCGATTACTTCGTCGAATACGGTGATGTCACCAACAGCCTCGCAACCTACCGCGCGCTGGCGTCGATCTCACGATGGAGTGCGGTGAAAACCTCCCCGCGACTCCTGCGGCTAGCCGCGAAGGTCTTGAAGCGCTCCTTTCGGTGAGGCCCGCTGGAGGAGCGCGCCTTCCACGCCGGAGGCGCGTCCCTCGGGAACGGCGATCACGTTGGTCAAAACCTCGTCCATACGCGGCGCGATCAGCCGCCCCTCGTCCATCGTCGCCTGATCGTAGAACCGCTGATAGCCAAGTCTCTGCAGGAACCGGAACACCTCGGCCGAGCGGTCGCCTCGACTCATTTCGAAGAGAATCACGGGCTGGTCGCGAGTGAGGACACCAACCGCGCCGAGGAGTACTTCCAACTCGCCACCTTCGACGTCGATCTTGATGCAGGCCACTCGAGAGATGTCGTCGCACACGGCGTCGAGCGTGCTTAGGCGGACACTGATCGTTCCCATGTGAGAACCACCTCGCTCGGGGCGCAGCGAGGCCGTTCCCGATCCTGAGCCCACCCTCAGCGATGCAGTTCCCTCCTCCGCTGCAAGCGCTGCCTCAATAACCTCGAAGTTGCTGAAAGCGTTCGCGAGGACGCTCCGGCGGAGTCCTTCCGCAACGTGCGGCTGCGGCTCGACGGCGATCACGCGTACGCCCTGAATCGCTGCAATCACGAGCGCATACGCACCGTAGTTCGCTCCCACGTCGATGTAGACATCACCGGCACCCAGAACCGCTTTCAGTGCTTCGAGCTCTGCATCTCCGCGATACCACACCGGAATCACATGATGAAAGCACTCCGGGTCTCGCACATCGATCGTGAGCGACGGAAGACCGGCTGCCCGCACCGTCGCATAGGCGTGTGTCCGCCGGCTAACGAGCTTCGCTCCTGCGACGAGCAGTGCGTAAAGCCGGCTTCCACCAAGCGTGCCCGAGCGGCGCTTCGGGCCGTGCCTGAGCCACCACGCCCAAAGGCGATACGCGACGGGGAGGTCGGAAACAGGCGGGAGATACGGCCAGTAGTCCATTCCTGAACCGCACGATACATTACAGACTGCATGGCGCTTCGAATCCTGATGATGTCCGACACGCCCGCCGATCCGAACCGCGGCGCAGCCGGCACCGAGGTGCAGACGCTCGATGCTTTGCGAGCGCTCGGACACCAGGTCGATGCGGTCTGGGGTGACGACCTCGGCCGCCGCATCGCGCACGGCAACCTGCACCTTCTTCTGGAGTTGCCGCGAACGTACGAGCGAGCCGCTGTCGATGCGCTGCGCCGGAAACCGTACGACATCATCCATGTCAATCAACCTCACGGATTTCGAGCGGCGCGGGCAGTCCACCGGCTCTCACCGAAGACTGCCTTCATCCATCGCTCGCATGGTTTCGAGCTGAATGTAGAAGAGACGTTGCGGCCGTGGCGTGAAATGTACGGGAGCGAAAACCGAGGCGTCACGCGCCGCGCGGCGTCGGGGCTGCTCGCGCCGCTCCTCGCGCGTCACTCGCGCGCCATCGCCCGTGAGGCGGATGGGCATATCGTCTCCGCTTCCCTCGACGCAGCATTTCTGCGCGAACGCCTCGGCGTGCCTGCGGAACGAATCGCCGTCATCCCCCAGGCGGCGCCCGACTCCTACCTGAGCAACCCGGCGCCCGCGATGAACGCGGAACGCCTCCGGCGCGTGCTCCATGTCGCTCAGGTGGCGTTTTTCAAAGCGCCGATGATTACGGCGAAGGCGATCAATCGATTATCGGCCGCTGAACACGACTTGCGGTTCACGTGGGTGTGCGATCGCGCCAGCGAAGGTGCCATTCGCTCGACGTTGACGTCGGGCGCGAATGAGCGCACCGACGTGCGTCACTGGATGGCGCAGGACGAGCTTCGCGATGTCTATGACCAGCACGGCACATTTCTCTTTCCCTCGTTCTTCGAAGGTTTTGGGAAGGCGTTTCTGGAGGCCATGAGCCGCGGCCTCTGCGTGATCGCCAGCGACACCGGCGCGATGCACGACATCATCGACGGCAGCAACGGCGTTCTTGTGCCGCCGGGCGACGCGGAAGCGCTCGGGGATGCGGCGCTGGCGATCATCCGCAACTCCGACGCGGCCGGCGCGATGAGCGCCGCTGCGGCGCGGAAGGCGCGCGACTACACGTGGGAACGCGTCGGCCGCGAAACGGCGGCCTTCTATCAATCGCGTCTGGACGCGCGTGCCGCTGTGTGAAAATGACCGTCCGTGTCACGAGCTCGCGTTGCCATCGTCGCCTCGCACGTCATTCAGTATCAGGATCCGTTTTTCCGGCTGCTGGCGGCAGATCCTGACGTCGATCTGACTGTGCTCTATCTTTCGAATGCGGGCGCGCAAACCTACCGCGACAAAGACATGGGGACGACGTTGCAATGGGATGTCGAGCTGCTGACCGGCTATCGCCATACGTTCCTGCGCAATCTGGTGCATGACAGCAACCGCGGCTGGACGCGGCACATCAATCCCGGCATCGTTCCGGCGCTTTTTCGCGGGCATTTCGGCATGGTCATCTTCATGCTCGGCTGGGGCTCGATCAGCGCGATGCTCGGCATCCTCACCTGCCGTCTGGCGGGCATCCCTTTTTTTCTCTACGGCGACAGCAGCTTTCCGCCGCCCGAGGATTCGGTGCGGAGCCGGATGCGCGCGAGGCTGCTGCGGTGGCTCTTCCGGAACACCAGCGGCTTCATGGTCTCCGGCGCGCTCAATGCCGCGTACTACCAGCACTACGGCGCGAACGACAACCACTTCTTCTTACTGCCGTGGGCCGTCGATAACGAGCGCTTCGAGAAGGCAAGTCAATTCGCCTCGGGGGAACGCGAGCGGATGCGCGAATCGCTCGGCATCCGGCCCGATCAGACCGTCTTCGTGTTCTCGGCCAAGCTCGTCGAGCGGAAAGACCCGATGACGCTCCTGCGCGCGTACGAGCAGACTCCCGATCGCGACCGAGCGGTGATCCTTTTCCTCGGCGATGGCGTTCTTCGTCAGCAGCTCGAAGCCTACGCGCGCGAGCACGATCTGGCCGGCGTCCGCTTCGCAGGCTTTGTGAACCAGAGCGAGCTGCCGAAGTACTACGGGCTTTCCGATGTTTTCGTGCTGCCGTCGACCTACGAGCCGCGCGGAGCGGTGATCAATGAGGCGATGGCCTGCGGCCTGCCGGTCATCGTCACCGACCGCTGCGGATCGATCGGCGACATCGTGCTCGAAGGAGAGAACGCGTTCATCTACCCGGCCGGAGACGCCGGAAAACTGGCGGCCGCAATGACGCGCCTCATCGATGATCCATCGAGGCGCGCGCAAATGGCGCAGCGCTCCCGCGACATCATCAGCACCTGGACGTTTGCACGCGGCGTCGCCGGAGTGAAGGCCGCGCTGGCGCACGTCCGACGGAGCGGCCGTACGTGATCACCGTCGCCATTCCGACGTACAACCGCGGCGGGATCGTGGCGGAGACGGTGCGCCGGCTGTTCGCGCTCACGCCTCCACCCGATGCGATCATCGTCATCGACCAGAGTGCGGACGAGAACAGGGCGCTCTCGCAATGGCACCGGCAGGGGCGCATCCAGCTGATTCGCCTCGACGCGCCGTCGATCCCGCGAGCAATGAACGAAGGCTTGATCGCTGCCGGCACTCCGGTCGTGCTCTATCTCGACGACGATGTCGAGCCCTCGCCGGGACTCATCGCGGCGCATGAGCGGCCGCACGCGAGCGAAGAGACGTGGGCCGTAGTCGGACAGATCCTGCAGCCTGACGAGAAGGCGGAGCACTTCGATCAGCCCGAGGACGATCTGCAATTCCATTTCAACCACGACACCGGGCGTTTCGTGGCGAACGTGATGGCCGGAAATCTCTCGGTCAAACGCGAGAACGCGCTCGCGGCGGGAGGGTTCGACGAGAACTTCGTCGGAGCCGGTTATCGGTTCGAGACCGACTTCGCGTTGCGCATCATCGCTGCCGGCGGAAAGGTCTGGTTCGAGCCGGCGGCGACATTGCGTCACCTCAAGCTGGCCAGCGGCGGCCTTCGCTCGTTTGGCGACCATCGCAGCAGTCCTTCCCCTGCCCATTCCGTCGGCGACTATTACTTCGCCATCCACCATCGTCCCCCGCTCTGGCGTTACGCGCTGAGCCGGCTGCGCCGCAACGTGTTGACGCGCTATCACCTCGGTCATCCCTGGACGATTCCGACCAAACTGACCGGCGAGTTGCGCGGACTTCTCCTGGCGCGCCGGCTCGCACAAAAGGGCCGGCGACTGGTCCGGGCATCGCAAGAAATGGAGCACGAACCAATCGCGTTCCCCTGAAGGATCCGCATGTCTCCGATTACCGTCATCTTCTTCGCCATCGTTTTCCTGTCGATTGCCATCACGCTCTCCGACTGGCGGAGGGGATGGCTGCTGGCACTACTGGTCGGTGTGCTGCAGGATCCGGCTCGCAAGCTGACGCCGGGCACGCCGGTAGCGATGACGCTCAGCATCGTCCTCATCTACTTCGTGATCATTTTCACCGCACAGAAAACGTTGCAGGCTCACGCGCGTGAATTCGGTAAGCGCTTTTCGAATCTGTACGGCGGACTGGCCGTCTTCCTCTTCTTTCTCTTTCTCGCGGCCGTCAACGGTCTCTTCACGTTCGGCCTGGAGGGTTGGAAAGCACCAGCACTGGGGCTGTTCGTCTATTGCGCCCCCCTCCCTGCCGTGATCCTCGGCTACACCTATCTTCAGAAAGAAGAGCATCTCTACAACCTCTTCCGCTTCTACGCGGCCGTCACGTCGGTGGCGATGATCGGTACGCCGCTCGAATATCTGGAAGTCAACTGGCGAGCCCTGGGAACCGTGGCTCTGTCGTATGGGAACTGGCGATACCTGACAGGTCTGGAGATCCGGCTGCTCTCCGGTTTCTACCGCGCGCCGGACATCATGGGACTGCACGCGGCGATCTTAACGATCATCGGCATCATCATGGTTTTGCGTCTGCGCACATTGCGGCGCACGTGGATCTGGATGCTCGTCACCGGCTGGGGCTTCCTCAACTGCCTGCTCAGTGGACGGCGCAAGGCGCTCTACATGATCGTCGTTTTCGTTCTGGCGTTTCTCTGGCGCTACTTCCGCCGTCTATCCGCCGTTCACATCACCGCGTTTACGGTACTCGGCCTCGTAACCTTTTTCGTGATCACCAGGGTGTCCGAGGATAAGGATGCGAGCGTCTACACACGCGGAGCAAGCACGACGCAGACAGAAATCTACGGCCGGCTCGAGGGTGGCCTTGGAGGGACCATCGAGCAATCCGGGATGATGGGCGCGGGACTCGGATCGGCAACGCAGGGCGCCTATCACGTACTCAACGAGAGTGGCGTGGCGAGACTCGGCTGGCAGGAGGGCGGCCTGGGGAAACTGGCCATGGAGCTCGGGATTCCGGGACTCCTCGCCGCGGCCGTACTCGGATTGGCCATGATGATCACGATGATGAAGATCTCCAGCCATCCTGACGTTCCCGGCTCGACCCAACTCACCCGCGCCGCGCTTTTCGCAATCGTCGTCGCCAACGTCGTCGAGTTCATGGCCTCCGCGCAAGCGTACTCCGACGCGTTTCTCACACTCCTGGCGGCATTCTTCACCGGCTGCCTCTTTGCCACGGCCACTCTCGACGAACGGCTGGCCGCTTCGATGGCGGAAGAGCCTCCGGCGCGGCTGCCATTGACGACACCCCTCACCACGTAGCACCGTAGCGCGCGTGCGCATCCTCCACGTCGTCCCGACCTACCTTCCGGCGACTCGATATGGCGGACCGATCTACGCCGTCCACGGGTTGTGCCGCGCTCTGGCTGCCCGCGGGCACGAGGTCGATGTCTTCACCACGAACGTCGATGGTGAGCTCGACTCGGAAGTTCCGCTCGGAGCACCAGCCGATCTCGATGGCGTGCGCGTCCACTATTTCGCCTCATCCAGCGGACTGAAACGGAGACTGTACGTTTCGCAGTCAATGCGACTAGCGCTGGCAGAGCACGTGCCGGCATACGATCTTCTGCACCTCCATTCCGTCTTCCTCTGGCCAACGTACGCGGCCGCCCGCGCTGCTGAACGGGCGCACGTCCCCTATGTCGTGACACCCAGGGGCATGCTCGTCCCCGAGCTGATCCGGCGAAAGAGCGCGCTGGCCAAACGCTCGTGGATCCAGTTCGTCGAGAGGCGCACGTTCCGGCAGGCTTCCGCGGTTCATTTCACGGCCCAGCGGGAGTGGGATGACGCCCGGCAGATTTCGATTCCGCTGCCGTCTCCGTTCATCGTGCCGAATGGCATCGATCTCCCCGCGGCAGCCTCGGGGTTCCGCCGCGAAGACACTCTCCTTTTTCTCGGCCGCATCAACTGGAAGAAAGGCCTCGATCGTCTTCTCGATGCCGTGCAACAAGTGCCCGGAGTCAAGCTGGTCATCGCCGGAAACGACGAGGAGGAGCTCACGCCGAAGCTCCGTGCGCAAGCAGAAACCCTCGGCATTGCCGATCGCGTCGACTTTCGCGGTCCGGTCGGCGGCACAGCGAAGGAAGAACTGCTGCAAACAGCGACGGCGCTCGTCCTGCCGTCGCTCTCCGAGAACTTCGGCAACGTCGTGCTCGAAGCGATGGCGGCGGCAATGCCGGTGATCGTGACGCCGGAAGTTGGCCTGGCCAGCGACGTCGCCAGCGCTGGCGCAGGGATTGTCTGCAGCAACTTGCCCGAACCTCTGGCGGCGGCGATCCGGAACCTTTTGAGCGATCACGAAGCGCGCATCGCGATGGGCAGGCGAGGACGCGATCTCGTAATCGCCCGATTCACCTGGGATCGCGTCGCTGCGCAGATGGAAGAGCATTACCTGGCGATCGCGGCCCGCTCTTCGGGGAGATAAGGGCATTCATGGCAACCGTCGACATCATCATCCCGGTCTACAACCGAGCCGCCCTGGTTCGGGAAGCGATCGCCTCGGCGCTCGAGGCTGGGCCCGACGTGCCGGTAGAGATCATCGTGGTCGACGATTGCTCGACCGACGGCACGTGGGACTCGCTTCGCGCATACGAAGATCCAAGAATCCAATGCGTCCGCATGGAAACCAACGGCGGACAATCCGCCGCGCGGAATTGCGGACTCGACATCGCCCGCGGAACCTACGTCAAGTTTCTCGATTCCGACGACGTCCTCACCGCCGGGCATCTGTCAGCGGAAGTTCGGGCGCTCGAAACTGAAGGAGCGGAGATCGCCGTATCGGGATGGACTTCGGAATCGGGCGGCAAAATCCAAACGTACGACGCACCGCTCTTTCGAGAAATCGTCGACGACGTTCTGGCCGGCCTCGCGGTTCCGACATCGTCCGCACTTTACGCGCGGCGCCCCGACTGGCGATGGGATCCCACGCTCCGAAAGCTCGACGATTGGGACTACTTCTGTCAGGCCGCGCTCGGCGCGAAACGGATCGCTACCGTGGCCGGCTCCGCGTACCTGATGCGCGACCACGGCGGAGCGCGTGCGACGATGACGACGATGCTGGCGAACGCGCGGGAGCACCACCACATCCTGCACAAGATCGAGGAGCGGCTGTCCGCCGATGGATCTCTGACCACCGGGCGCAAGCGACGCCTCGCGCAATATTTCTACAAGGAACTGCGCGTCCTCAGCCTCACCGACCGCGAAGCCTTCAACCGCGCCGCGGCGCACATCCGTTCGCTCGATCCGCTCTTTCAACCGCACGATGAAGAGGGTCAGCGCTCCATGCGCATCCTGGCCCGTCTCCTCGGATTTCGAACGGCGGTACTGCTTCACAGCGCGTTGAAGCGTGCCGTCAAAGGCAACGCGGCCAACGACTGAGGCGCCGCTGCTACCATGCCCTGCGATGCTCGACCGCGTCACACCTGTGATCCTCACTCGCGACGAGGAGGAGAACATCGGACGAACGCTGGCGCAGCTGACATGGGCGCGGGAGGTGATCGTCGTCGACAGCGAAAGCACCGACGCCACCTCCGCAATCGCGCAGCGGTTTGCAAACGTCCGCCTGCTGCGCCGAGCCTTCGACTCGCACGCCGCGCAATGGAGTTTTGCCGCGTCTCAAGTGGAGACCGAATGGATGCTGACACTCGACGCGGACTACTTCGTCCCCGACGGTTTCACTCGCGAGCTCGCGTCGCTCGAGCCTCCGCCAGACCTCGCCGGTTACGAGGCGGCGTTCACGTACGCGATCAACGGCAGGCCCCTTCGCGCGACGCTCTACACGCCACGCGTCGTTCTGCTGCGGCGCGGCGCATTCGAGTTCTGGCAGGACGGACATACGCAGCGGGTTCGCATTCATGGCCGTGTCGAACGGTTGCAGACGCGCCTGATTCATGACGATCGTAAAGACCTTCGCCGCTTCCTAGAACGCCAGCGAATCTACATGCGAAAGGAAGCCCGGAAGTTACACGCCACGCCGTTTGGCAAGCTCCCCCTCTCTGGACGCATCCGCAAGCTGCGAGTGGTGTCACCGTTTGCCACTCTCGCGTATGTCCTCGTCGCCAAGCGAACGATTCTCGACGGCGTCGCCGGGCTGCGGTATGCGCTGGAAAGATTTCTGGCCGAGGGCATTCTCTCGATCGAGTTGTTCAGGAAGGCGGATAGGTGAGCGAAATGAGGAGCGGAGTCCGCGATCTGCTACGAACGATCCTCAGGCTTCCGCTGCGCCTCGTTCCGCGCAACAAGATCATGCGCATCCGCTCCGGCCCGCTGCGCGGATCGAAATGGATCGCCGGCTCGGCGCCGCATAGCTCGTGGCTCGGCACGTACGAGCGTCAGGTCCAACAATTGTTTTGTGAGCGCATCCGCCAGGGCGACGTCGTCTTCGACATCGGCGCAAACGTCGGGTTCTTCACCCTGCTGGCGTCGAAACTGGCAGGACCATCAGGCCACGTCTACGCGTTCGAGCCCTTCCCGCGCAATCTTTCCTACATCGAAAAGCACCTCCGGCTGAACGACGTCACGAACGTCACCGTGCAGCCCATCGCCATCGCATCAACCTCAGGCTCCGCTCGGTTCGGCGATGGCGAGAACGATTCGCAAGGGAGACTCAGCGAAAAAGGTGAGGTCGTGGTCCGGACTGCATCGCTGGATGACCTGATGGCCGAGGGATCCGTCCGGATACCGGCGTTCATCAAGATGGATATCGAGGGCGCGGAGTCGGAAGCGCTTCGGGGAGCATCGACGCTTCTCGCCTCGACCGGCCTGACCCTCGTCCTCTCGACGCACGGCCATGTGCAACAGGAGCGATGCTGGGCAGCGCTGCAGAGTGCCGGATTCGATCTCCGGCTGCTTCGCGACGGGGCGGCCGATGGCGACTACCTCGTGCTGGGCACCAGGTAATCGGGCCAATCGTTTCTGCCTCGGCTGCGGGCTGGATCTTGACCACCGAGGCGGGACGCCTCGATGGCCGCGGGCGAGACGCCCGCACTCCCATGCTCGCACCATTCCTGCCCGCACGCGCTGCGCGGCTCACGAGCCCCGGCGATCGAGCGCGACGATCTGGATCCGGTTGCCGCAGGTGTCGTCCAGCATGGCGATGGTCGAGCCGGTCACCTTGGTGGGCGGCATAGTGAAGTTCGCCCCACGGCCCTTCATGCGGTCGTACTCTGCCTGTACATCGTTTGTGTAAAACATCGCCGCGGGCTGCCCCTGTTGAAACAGGGCCTCCTGAAAAGCCTTCGCCGCGGGGTTGCTGTTCAGCGCGAGCTGAAGCTCCGTGCCGTCCGGTTCTTCCGGCGACGCTACTGTCAGCCAGCGAAAGGGTCCCTGCGAGAAGTCCGCTTTCTTCAGGAAGCCCAGAACCTCGGCGTAAAACTGCAGCGCCTTTTCCTGATCGTCAACGTACACCGTGGTGATCTTGATCTTCATGGGGATCCTTGGATTTCACGGCTGTGGTCGCCCAAATCTGCGACTGCGGTGTTGCCGGTTCCGGTAAGGACCATTCGTGTTCGTGCCGCCCAACTTCTAATTCACAGTCACGGCGTCCAGGAACTCGTAAAGCTTTTCGAGCGTCGCGGCCGTCGCTGCGCGCGACTGTTCGCTTTTCTCCGGCGTGTCGCACAACTGTTCAAGGAGCGTTCGCGCCGTCGCGGAGTGCAGCACGTCCGCGGTCATGTGCACGGAGAAGAACGCTACATCGCGCGGCTCGGTGATGCCGTACCACGCAGCGAGTCCGTCGATCTTCGCCTTCGCCACTGCGGGGATCTGCGACTCGTACGCATAGAGCGCGGCAAGGCCTTCGTGCAGGTCTTCACTCCGGGCGAATGTCCGCATCGACTCGATCAGAGCAATCGTCGACGCGTTCGGCGTCGCCGAGACGACGTCGGAACGATCGAGACCGAGCGCTTCACAGAAGCGCAGCCAGAGCTCCGGATGATTCTCGGGACCGCGCTCCTCTTCGATCAGATTCTCGAGAAGGTACTGGCGCACGACGATGTCTTCGGTGTGCGCGTGCATCCCGCTTAGGAAGGTGGGAAAGGCGAGAGCGTAGTGGTAGTACTGGCGCGCGTACTCTTCGAGCTCGGGGCGCGACAACTCGCCGGCGCTCCAGCGTTGATAAAACTCGTGATTGAGCAGATGGCGCTGCTGCACTTCCTGATCGAGAGAGCTGACCACGTTCTCCATACGTCCTCCGAAAGCTGCGATTTCGCTAGACGGTATCACGCGTGAGGGGCGACGTGACGATTCGGCGCGAGCCGATCCATTTTCGTGTGCGCACGAAGCAGTCGAGGGCCTGAGCCGGGGTGTGCTCACCACCTCGTTCATCGTGGCCGGCTAGCCATCAGTGGGCTCCTGTCTCGCCGCGGCCCACGCCACATCCTATGTGAGATAACGCCGGTGGCGAATCTTGTCGCTTACTTCAGCCTGAGGCAGCCAGCCTGACAGGTCCGTCCGCTCTTCCACGGTCCGCCCCGGCAGGCATGGTCACTCATTCGTGGCGGAGGGTGATTCCGCCGTAGATGAGTACCCCTTCGCCAGGATGATCCGTGGACATAACCTTGTATCGCCATAAGACGATTACATCATTGGCGCGAAGCACAGCGCGGAGATTCGAGAACCAATTACTAAGATCAAGATCCTCGGTAATCGTAGCGCGGCCGGAATGTGTATGCGACCGGGCGGCGCCGTCTCCAGCAAGAACTCTTTAGTGAGAGGTTTCTCCGTCGAGGCATCGACCGCCACGACCAACAACGTACGTTGGTATATCGGCAGATCAGAACGTTGCAGCTCAATGCTCTTTGTCCCAGTGTTCATTAAGGAACACCAGTCCACCATTGGCCGATAGCTGATGCGCCGACAGAGTGACCTTTGAATTAAGGCGCAGTGTCATCTCGCGCCCCGTTGTGGCCGAACGAGCCTGCGGACTACACCAGATGGCGGGGATCGCCGAGGCTACAGATACTAAGATATGGAGTGTACTCCTACGGATATTCTGGGTTTGCAATCATCCCTCCGTATGCAATTATTAACTCCTCGAGGTTTCCCATTCGCTGCTTAACCGCTTGGGGGCGGGCGGTTCACTTCGGCTCTCGATCGGACCCTCCTGCCTAGGGGCGGACTAACGCCTTTGTTCGCCGCCCTGGTGACTGTTCGAGCTTCAACGCCGCATCGATGAACCTTTTCCGCGTGTATTGATCGTCGACTCTAGTGGCAAGATCCCGCAGCCGCGTCGCATCCGATGGACGAGCCTGAAAGACAATCGCATCAAGCAACCAGATGCTGTACGGCTTTTCCTCGATCAGGCGCAGCAACAGATCTGACGTACGCTCGGCACGCACAACTCGGTAAAAGTTGGCAACTTCGACCGCGTCGCATTCTTCACTCCGAACGCAGTCCTCTAGATCCTTTAGATGCTGCGCACGCTGCCGATCGTCAGGTGCGTGAAGGCGCATGTCCGTCCACTCGGACACGCGTATGCCGCGCCAAACTGACTTGCTGCTCTCGCGCGACGAACGGTCCGATTCGTACCGCACCCGGATTTGATAGTTGTCTGGCTCACCGAGCCACCCTTCGCCGAACGTTGCGTGCAGATCATTCAGCGAGATCGGGAGCGTCCGACTGTATGAATCGCCCGGCCGCAGCGGCACTTCATCATCTTTGAACACACTTGCACGACGCGTGTAGCGCGGGCTTGTGATCGTTTGAGTCCCTTTCGCGGACTGCACCTCGACGGCGAAGTTCGCGTCGCGAGCGAGAAGCAGGATCGGCGCTTCGCTCACGTTCTTCACCACGACTCTCAAGTGCAGCGCATCGCCAATTGTGGTGTCTCGAGGCAGCACACTCGACCCAACGACGATACTACGTCCGTCGGCGAGAGCCGAGGCCGCAGCCATAACCGCCAAGAGCACACGCGCCGCGCGCCCGATCACTGGAACTTCCCAGGCTTGATGCATCCGAAACTGCACTTCTTGAAAAAATCCGTATGCCGCGTACAGGCCCCTGCTGCGAAAGATCGCCATCCGAAAGTTTGGCGTCGCCGAAGCCTCCTGGCAAGTCCTTTCGATATGGAGGCGCGGATCATGGGCATTGACGTCCTTTTTTGTCAAGAACGAGCGCTCGAACCAGCGATTTGAGCGCAGTGGCCGTTCTGTCTTCCAAGTGGATTTCACGCTCCCGCGTTGGCGTCAGGGAGGAAACTCATTGCCGCCGGATCATCACGTCGCCCATCACGAGCAGATCCATTTTCGTGCGCAGGAAGCAGTCGAGGGCCTGGGCCGGGGTGTTGACGACCGGCTCGTTTTCGTTGAACGAGGTGTTGAGCACGAGCGGTACGCCGGTGGCGGCGCGGAATGCTTCGATGAGGTGGTAGTAGCGCGCGTTCTGCTCTTCGTCGACCGATTGCAGGCGTCCCGATCCGTTGACGTGCGTGACGGCCGGGATCAACGCTCGTTTTTCTTCGTGGATCTGGTAGACCTGCAGCATGAAGGGAACGTCGTAATCGGTCTCGAACCAGGCGCCGACGGCGTCGCGCAAGACCGAGGGAGCGAACGGACGGAAGGACTCGCGGCGTTTGATTTTCTTGTTGAGAATGTCCTTCATGTCTGCGCGCCGCGGGTCGCAGACGATCGATCGATTGCCGAGGGCGCGCGGGCCCCACTCCATCCGTCCCTGGAACCAGCCGACGACGTCGCCGTTCGCGACCTGCGCTGCCGTCCGGCGGCAGAGCTCGCGCTCATCGCCGACGCGCTCGATCGTGCAGCCGGCAGAATCGAGGTCGGCACGCCGCGCTTCGATCGACTCATCGATCGCGATGTCGTCGTACTCCGGTCCCCAGTACGCGTGCGTCATCACGAATGATTTCGTGTTGCCGAGGAGCTCGTTCCAGACCCAGTAGGCCGCGCCGATCGCACCGCCGGCGTCGCCCGCAGCGGCCTGGATGTAGAGGTCGCGGAAGCGCGAGCGATCGAACACCATGCCGTTGGCGACGCTGTTGTAGCCGCAACCGCCAGCCAGGCAGAAACGCGGATTTTTCGTTTTTTCGTAGAGCGCGTTTGCGAGCGCGAAGAAGGCTTCTTCAAACATCGCCTGCATCGACGCGGCGAGATCTTTGTGCCTTTGCTCGATCGGCTCGTCAGCGGTTCGCATCGGGCCGAGCTTGTCGATGAGTTGCTGCGAATAGACCGGGCCAATCACCGGCATCCCGCCTTGCCAGACCATGTCGAGGCCAGCGGAGTGATGCGTGAAGTAGTCGAGGTTAAGTTTGAACGTGCCGTCGGTTTGCACGCGAACGATGTCGCGCATCGCCGCGATCTGCGACGGCTTGCCGTACGGCGCCAGACCCATGACTTTGTACTCGTCACCGTAGTGAGGAAAGCCGAGGTACTGGGTCATGGCTGTGTAGAAGATGCCGAGCGAATGAGGGAAGCCGATCTCGCCGAGAACCTCGATTTTGTTGGCCGAGGCGACGCCCCACATCGAGCTGACAAAGTCGCCGAAACCATCGACGGAGAGGACGGCGGCATCGTTGAACGGCGCGACGAAATACGCCGAGGCGAGATGGGCGCGGTGATGCTCGACGTGATGCAGAGCCGGTTTCAGCGTCTCGAGGCCGAACGCCTGCTTGAGCTCTTCGTCGATGCCGGCGATCTTGAAACGGTTGGCGAGGCGCTTCTTGATCGCGCCGATCGATGGGCGTTTTGCGAGGATGAATTTGGCGCGCTGTAAGAGCCTCGCGTTCGGATCGCGGTTGACGGCGATGTGATCGACATCGTTGAGGTCGACGCGCGCTTCATCGAGGCAGTAGCGGATGGCGACCGAGGGAAATCCGGCCCAGTGTTTGATGCGGCGAAATCGCTCTTCTTCGGCGGCGGCGACGAGTTTGCCGTCGATGAGGATCGCGGCGGCGGCGTCGGCGTGGTGGGCGTTGATGCCGAGGATGATCATGGGCGGTGTCGGTGGGTCAACGCTAGGAGTCGCCCGCGCAGCGGCGCTGCTGACCGCATAATGTCGGCAACCGCATGAGCGCGCGACACGTCGTCTTCGTGAATCGCTTTTTCCATCCTGATCATTCTGCAACAAGTCAGATGCTGTCCGATCTCGCATTTCATCTGACGGAGCGCGGGTGGCGGGTGGAGGTGGTGACGAGCCGGCAGCGTTACGGCGATGCGTTGGCGCGTCTTCCGGCGCGCGAAACGGTCTGCGGCGTGCAGGTAACGCGCGTCTGGTCGGCTCGTTTTGGACGGAACTTCCTGCCGGGCCGCGCCATCGATTACGCGACGTTTTATGCGAGCGCCTTCGTCGCGCTGCTGCGGCGATCGACGAAACAAACGACGATCGTCGCACTGACGGATCCGCCGCTGATCTCGGTGGTGGCGGCGATCGCTGCGATGCTCCGCGGCGCCGCACTCGTCAACTGGACGCAGGACCTTTTTCCGGAAGTGGCCGAGGCACTTGGGATGAAGGCGTTGCGCATGTTGCGCGGCGTGCGCAATTGGTCCCTCCGGCGCGCCAGAACAAACGTTGCCCTCGGCGATTCGATGGCCGCGCGACTGCCGCATGCGGTCGTCATTCACAACTGGGCGGATGCCGCTCTTCGTCCAGTCAATCACGCCCACGACCAGTTCATCGCCGGCTACTCGGGCAACCTTGGGCGCGCCCACGACGCGAACACGATGCTGACCGCGATGCACGCGCTGCGCGACGAGAAGAAGGTGGAGTTCCTCATCACCGGCGGAGGCGCGCAACTCGACATCATCCGAAAGGAAGGGTTGCCCAACGTCCGCTTCGCTGAGTACGCGCCGCGCGAACGTTTGAGCGAGAGTTTGTCGGCAGCGGACGCGCAGCTGGTGTCGCTGCAACCATCGCTGGAGGGATTGATCGTACCGAGCAAGTTCTACGGGATTCTGGCAGTCGCGCGTCCCGTGCTGTTCGTCGGCAGCCCGGACGGCGAGTTGGCGCGTATCATCCGGGAACATGAGTGCGGGATGGTCGTCGAGTCTGGTGATGGCGTTGGATTGGCGCGCTGCATCCTGGAGCTGGCCGCGAATCCGGAACGCGCACGTGAAATGGGACGGCGCGGCCGGACGCTGTACGAAACGATGTTCGCCCCGTCGATCGCGCTCGCTGCATGGGAGAAAGTGCTGACGTGACCGGCGGCGGCTCACGAGCGTTTCTAATCGTCGTGGCGCTGACGATGGCTGGCGCGGCCTTCGCGTTTGTCGTCAATCCACCGGAGATCGGCAGCGCGAAGTCTGGAGCGGACGCACGCGGATTGGCGGAGCGGATCGCGCGGCATCCAACCGACTGGCCGGCGGCGAGCGCACTGACCGAGGTCGCTCTCGATACGAGGCTCGATACTCGCGTGTTGCTGTGGCGGTCGGCGTTCGAACACGCTTCGCTGCTCGCACCTGAGAGAAGGGATCCGCCCAACGCCTTTGCGCGTGCGGCGTTCTTTCACTGGCAGGAGCTCTCGGAAGCCGATCACAGGAACGCATTGGCTGCATACGGCAGACTCCTTGGCGATCCGGCCGTCTTCGCGCGCACGGGCCGTCCCATTTTCGAGCTCACCGGCGATCTGTTTTTTCTTCAGCGCGTGGGTCCGCAGACGGCGGACACGCTTGCATGGCTCACCGGGCTGGCGTCGTCGAGCGGCAAGTTTGCCGACTATCGCAAGCTGCGCGGCGAGCTGCCGCAGAAACGGATCGACGAATTCGGCGCGCGGTTACATACAGTCACGTCTGAGGAGCTTCTGGCCCGCTTCCCCGACCCGCCGTATCACGCGAGTGACGAGCCGCTCATCAAGGCGCTTCTCGATGAGCTCCATCAACGGCCCCTCAGCGAGGGTGCGGGCCGCAAAGAGGTCGTCGACGCCATCGTCGATTACGCGTTGCGTCATGACCTCGGTCCGCTCGACGGCCTGGAAGTGATCTCGCGCACGCCGGGTGCAGCGGGAACCGAGACCAGAATCAAGTTGTCGCTGGCGCTGGGCCTCAAGGAGCGAGCGGCCCAACTCCAGTTAGGTTCGAGTGACCCGCGCCATGTTCCGCCCAACGATCACGACTGGCAGGGACTGTGTGGCGCGGATGTCTGCAACCGGGCATGGCGGATGATCGAAGCGGACCACGGAATCGCGTTGACGCTCCAAACCGCGCAGACCGATGAACTGCCGGCATACGTCGAGATTTACGTGGATGACGTATTGCGCGCCGAGGGAGAAGTCGGGGTGAAACGCGACTTCATCGTTCCGGCCGGAAACCGCGGGACGCATCGGATCGAGGTAATGCTTGCGAATCCGGTGACGAGAAACCTGGCCTCCCGGCGGGTGCACGTCGCAAGCATCACGACTCTTTAGCGACCACCGCAGCGCCGGCGATCGCGGCGAGCGTGATCGGATTCGCGGGGATGAAGAAACTGAAATCGACGAGCGCGTGAATCATGGCGATACTGATGCTTGCCAGCACGGCGGCCTTAAAGGCACGTCGCCGCCAGCTCATCGGCTCGCCGTTTTCCGAGAAGGCGTTCCACGCCAGCGCCGCGTAACCCGCCAGGAGTGAAAGTACCGAGATGCCGAAGCCAAGCGCGCCCGTCGTCGCCAGGACCTCGGCGTAGTCGTTGTGGGCGTGGTTGGCGAGAACGTCACTTGACGTCGCGCGCGTCATCAGCACCACGTCCTGATAGGTCCCCGCACCGCTGCCGAACATGCGGAACATCTTCCAGATACGGAACGCGCCAACGATTGACGCCCGCCGGCTGCCGAGCTGCGAGGTCTGACTTTGCTCGATCCTGCTGAAGGTTTCGGTGCGGCCCAGGAACACGACGGCGGCGATGATTGCCGCGACGGCGAAGCAGGCAATCAATACACCGCGAAGAACCGCGCGCCGTCCACCGCTGGCGATTCCGCCGGCGACAGCGAGTCCTCCAATGACCGCCAGCATCGCTCCTCGCGATTCCGACACAAGGATCGCCGCGATCGACGCAAGTGCCCCGATCAGGCCGTAGGAGAAAGGAAAAAAGCGCCTCTCGATCAGTTTCACGAAGCGCCGCCCGAGGAGCGCGCCGGCGGGTGCGGCGGTGTGCCAGGCGTAGGCGGAGATGTAGAGCGACATTGGAAGCAGGATCGCCGCGTAGTTCGCGAAATGGTTTGGATTGACGAACGTGCCGGTGGCCCGGCCGAAGATGAGCACGTTCTTCCATCCCCAGACCGCGTACCTTCCGGTGGCGGCTTCGTTGACGGCGTAGAGCGCTTCGAAAATTGCCAGCGCGGCCAGCACCGAAGCCACGATCGTGCGCCGCACCCGGTCGCGGACGAGAAGCATCGCTGCGAGAAACGTCGCCAGATACGCAAGCACACGGAAGAGATGCAGCCCGGTGGCCGATGGATCGAGTGAGATCGGGTACAACGATCGAGAGGGGACGCCGGCGAGCGCCGCCAGCCGCCCGGCGCGGCCCCAGATCTCTGCCGCTTGCGGGGAGAGCACTCGCAAGAGGGAGAGAGGCATCGGCAGGAGCTGCAATCCGATCACGGCCGCGAAGCCGATGCCGCCAGCCGTCCAGATCAGGCCAGGAGCTGTCATTCGGAATTTCCCGTCACCCGTCGCACGCAGGAGAGCGGCGGCCGCGCAGATGACGAGAGGAGGTACGATCAGCGGAAGTTGCGCGGCATCGCTGGCGGAGCCGAACGGCATCGGCACCCAGGCCAGAAAGGCCAATAGCAACCAGAACAGCGCCGTATCTGCCCAGCCCCGCATTCATTCCTTCCTTTACGGCCCATTGTAGAGGCCGTGCTAACATCGCCGCGGGCCAATTTTCAACTCATCGCAGTTTCGTAAGGCAAGTGGAGGGTTCGTGGGGCAAGGAAAGCGGCTAATTATCGTCGCTCTGGTGGTGTTTGCCTGCGGTGCTCGGGGCCTGTTCGCGCAGAACGGTCTGAGAGACCGTGAGCGTGCATTCTCCGCGAGCCAGGAGATCGCGAACGATCTCCGCAGGGCACATTTCCATCATGGCGCGTTTTACTTACTGAATACGTTTCAGCTATCGGATATCGGCTACGACTCGAGCTTTTACGTCCCGACGGCCGACAAGCAGTCGGGATTTCGCTTCGGCATTCAGGTTCCGACACGGCTGTACATCGTTCCGCGCAAAAAGACCATCTACTCCTTCGACGTAAGACCGGAGTGGAGTTTTTTCAGTCGAAGCGGCCAGCGGGTCGTGTTCGGATACAAAGCACGCGCCGACGCCCAATACCTGCTCAATCACCTATATCTCGATTTCTACGCACAAACAGCGAATCAGCTCCGCGCCGACGTCGGCGAGATTGCCCGGCTGCTGACCGAGAAGGCAGGGTCCGCCGGCGTGTCCGGCGAGTTGAAGTACTCGAGCCGCACGAGTATGACGTTCAACGCATCGACGGGTAAGAGCAGCCATCCCCTGGACAAGATCCAACCGTCCGCTCCGGTACAGTTGCTGGACCGCAGTGAACATAATTATCGCCTGACGGTGCATCACAAGACCTTTCCTCTGACGTCATTGTTTCTGGCTACTGAGTACAGCGACTATTCGTTCACTGACGCGGTTTTCAAGAACGGAAGCCGCTCCTACACAGGACTCGGATTTGTCCATGACAGCGGCCGTACGGTCACGCGCGGCGAAGCCGGCATGGGCAAGCTCGACTTTATCCGACCCGGCGAACACGACTTTCAGGGAGCACTAGGCAACCTCTCGAGCACCAAGAAATTCGGCAAGTCAACTGCCGGCACGTTGACGGCCTCCCGCGATGTCGACTTCTCCATCTTCGCGTTCAACAACTACTACATCGCAGACCGTGTGTCCGGCCTCTGGTCGTGGGAAGCCACGCGCCGTCTGACGATCAACCTGCAGGCGGCATACGGCCGGGACCTCTACGAAACGCCGGTCGCCGGCCCCCACGGGTTTCTCAAGCGCAAGGACGTCTTCACGTTTCCAAGCATCGGGTTCACGTACGGCTTTGCCCGCCTCCGCGGAGGTGCTGATATCGGTTACGTGAGGCGCACGTCGAACTTCGACGTCAACGTCGACAGTGGAATACGCATCCTCTACCGATTGTCCTTCACCCCATAGCCTGGTCCAAATAACCCTAAGAATCGCACCGCATTAACCGGCCGTTTGACAAAGAATTCACACGCCTTGGCGTGACCAACTGACGAGCCCGCATTACGATTCTCGCGGTCCGACAGCAACAACGTCAGTCATCACTGCTTTCGCGGCATGCGGAGCAGTCAGTTCGTGTTGGAAGGAAACGATGAAACGAGTCTTATTGATTGTAGCGGCGGTGGGAATGCTGACCACTCCAGCGTTCTCGCAGCGCCCAGCCGCACCGCAGGCGCAGGTCCCGCCCGGCTCGATGGTCGCTGACCCTTCGGGCAGCGCCAGTGACGCGCCCATCGGTCCGCGCGACCAGATCGAAATCAAGGTCTTTCAGGATCCGAGTCTCTACACGAAGATGACCGTCACGGACGACGGGCGGATCACCATGCCGTTGATCGGCAAAGTCGACGTTTCTGGTTTGACACCGACGGAAGTCGAAATGCGGATCAAGGCTCTCCTCGAAGCCAAGTACATCAATAAGGCGGACGTGAGCGTTACAGTGACCGAGGCAGGCAGCAAGCCGATCTCCGTCATTGGCGCTGTGACGCGCCCCGGACGAATTGGAATTACGGGCAACATCACCCTGATCCAGGCGATTACACAGGCGGGTGGCCTGGCCACCGGTTACGGCCGGTCGCTGTACGTCCTGCGCACTGCGTCAAACGGCCTTACCGAGCAGATCTCGATCGACATCGACGATCTGATGGTCAACGGAAACCCCGACCTCAATCTGCCGATGCGGGCCAACGACGTCATCAACGTTCCCATCGACAGCTCGATCAACATCTACGTTCTCGGAGAGGTGATGCATCCCGGCAGCGTGCAGTTCCGGCGTTCGCAGACACCCACTCTGCTGCAGGTACTCTCATCGGCCGGCGGACCGACTGACCGCGCTTCGAAGAAGGTCGTGTTGAAGCGGGTTGTCGGAGGATCGGAGAAGACGTTCCACTACGATTTCCGCAAGATCATCGACGGCCGGCAGAGCGACGTCGTCCTGATGGACGGCGACCGTCTCATCTTCCAGGAAAGTTTCTTCTGAGCCTCGGGCTCGGAGTACCCTCAAACGCAACCGGGAAACTGCTGGAAGTCTCTGGATCGGTGACGGGTTACCATTCGCCATGGACCTGAACACGCAGGAAGTCCATCTATCGCATTACTGGAACATCATCTACAAGCGATGGAAAGTCGCACTGTCGATTCTTGTAGTGGTGATGGTCGGGACGTATCTCGCCAGTCACTTCTCCAAACCTCTTTACCGATCATCGATTCAGATCCAGATCGAGCGGGAGAATCCGAACCAACTCACGGTCGATGACCTCTTCGGCATCGCAGCGTCCGACCAGGAGTTTCTGCAGACACAGTACGTCCTGCTCAAGAGCCGGGGTTTGGCGGAGAAGGTCATCGACGATCAGAAGCTCCTCAGCGATCCCGCCTTCTACCCGTCAGGTATCAGCGGCAAAACGCCGGCTCAGATCGTGGAGGCTCGCGAGTCGATGTCCGGAGCTGTGATCGGTTCCATCGAGGTCACTCCCGTCCGCAATACATCACTCGTCGAGATTTCCTGCATTTCGACGACTCCGCATCTTGCCCAGAAAATCGCCGAAGGCGTCGGCGAGTCCTATATCAGGCTCAACAACGAGAAGAAATTCGAGTCCGTGCAGAAGGCGGGAGACTTCCTCGACCGTCAGATCGCGCAGCTCCGTGCCGACATCGAAGTCACCCGCCGGAATATGCAGCAGTTCAACGAGACAAAAGGCATCGTCTCGAAAGAGGACGCGAGCAGCATCCCCTTCCAGCGGCTGATGAAGCTGACCTCAGACGTTCAGAGCGCCACGAACAGCCGGCTTGAAAAGCAGAACGCTTACGAAGCACTCCTTCGAACCAATCCCGAGTCGGTGACGAGCTCCGATCCTCTGGTCAGCCAGCTCACGGAAGAGGAATCGCGGAAGCAACGCGAATACAGCCAGAACCTGATGACATTCAAGCCCGACCATCCGCAGATGGTCTCGCTGAAAGGCTCGATCGAAAAAACGCATCAGGCGCGAATGTCCGCGATCGCCAACGCTTTCACCCGGGCGAAGGATGCCGCAAACCGTGACCTCGCCGCGGCGCGGCAGACCGAGGATCAGATGTTTTCCGCGATGGGCGCGCAGAAGCGCGAGACGATGTCGCTGAGCGCCACCGCTGCCGGGCTCGGCGACATGAACCGTACCCTCGAATCCAAGCAGTCGTTGCTGGATCAGCTCGAGAAGCGGCAAAACGAGACGGAAGTCACGGCACGCCTGCGCGGCTCCGCTTCCTCGAACATCCACATCGTCGATCACGCTCTTCTACCGAGCGGGCGCTTCAATGTGACGCTGAAGAAGAATCTGCAGAATGCCTTCCCCCTCGGCGTCGTCCTGGGGCTGGCCGCCATCTTCTTCCTCGAGTACATGGACCGCTCGATCAAGACGCCCGAAGAGCTCGAGCGCGTGACGAAGTTCGCGTCGCTTGGCGTCATCCCGGCCGCGAGCTCCGCGGACAGCGCGGGATACGGCTACGGCGGATATGGCTATGGCCGCGGCACCGGCAAGCTGAGACCTGTCATCGAGGTAGGGCAGGAGCAAGCCGGCATCGATCTACTGCCTCACAGCAACTCCCGTTCGGCCATCGCCGAGGCGTACCGCGCGTTCCGCACGTCGCTGCTCCTTGCTTCAGCGAGCTCTCCGAAAGTCATCGTCATCTCATCGACCTTTGCTCGTGAGGGGAAGACAACGACGTCGGTCAATCTCGCCACGGTCCTCGCGCAGATGGGCAAGCCGGTCCTGCTGATCGATGCGGATCTGCGGCGTCCACGGCTGCAGAAAATCTTCCGCGGGAAGATGAACCTCGGCCTTGTGAACTACCTCGCGGCAAACATCCCCCTCGATGACGTCATCCAGGAAACGCAGGTCCCCAACCTCTCGCTCATCCTCTCCGGGCCGACACCTCCCAACCCATCCGAGCTCCTCGGCTCCGACCGGATGAAGCATCTGATCCACGAGATTCGCTCCCGCTTTGCGTTCGTCATTTTCGACTCTCCGCCGGTGATGGCGGTGACGGACTCAATCGTCCTCGCTGCCAACGCCGACGGCGTGGTTCTTTGCGTTCATGGCGGACAGACGCCGCGCGACATCGTGCAGCGTGCGGCCGAGCGGCTGCGCCAGAGCAATATCCCCGTTCTTGGTGCGCTCCTCAACAACCTCGATCTGCAGCAGTACGGCTACTCGTTCAAGAAGAGCTACTACGACTACTATCAGGACGACGGCACCGATAAGAAGGACGCTCCAGCCAAACGGGTCGGCTAACGCCGGCGAGACGCGCCTCGGATGATCGATCTTCATCACCACTGCCTGCCGGGAGTCGACGACGGACCGCCGACGCTCGCAGAGTCCGTAGACCTCTGCAAAATGGCCGCGGACGAAGGGATCGAGACGATTGTGGCCACACCGCACGTTTTGCGGGGCCGGTGGGAGAACACGTCGCCGCCCGAGCTCCAGTCGATTCTCGACGACTTACGCGCCAACGTAGGCGACGTGCCGAAACTCCTCCTGGGATCCGAGTACTTCTTCGGACACGACATGGCCGAAATGCTGCGCACGGAAACGATTCTCCCTCTGGCCGGCGGGCGCTATGTACTCGTCGAGTTCGCCAGCCACGCGATTCCTCCGATGGTGCGGGAGCCGCTCTATCGCGCGCAGCTGGAGGGGTGGACGCCATTGATCGCACATCCTGAGAGGAACCTCGTCTTTCGGGCGAACCCGGAACTGCTGGCCTCGCTCCTTCGCATCGGCGTGAAGACCCAGGTCACTACCGGAAGCCTCACCGGCCACTTCGGACCTGAAGCGGAAGCAGCATCGATCGATTGGCTTCAACGCGGGTGGGTTCATGTGATGGCCACCGACGCGCACAACACGACCAAACGCCCACCGCGCTTTCAGGCCGCGCGAAAGAGAGTCGTTGAGCTGATGGGTGAGGAAATCGCGCAGGCACTCTTCGTCGAAAACCCAAAATCCATCGTTGAAAACCGCGGACTCGTGTACGATCCTGATATTCCGGAAGTAGTTGGAACCAAGTCGGTACCTCTCTTCGCTCGCATACAAAGGCTTTTTACCAGGTGAAATCACTAATCCGCCCGCTCGGGGCGCTTGTCACGTGTCTTATCGCCGCTACGGCCTCCGCGCAGAGCTTTTATGACGCGAGATTTCTTAGCGGGGTAACGGACTTTAATCGTGGAGCGTATGCCCGCGCCGTCGATGAATTGCGTGTAGCGGCATTTGGCCGTGTCGATGACGTGGCCGGGTATGAAGTCGCCGAAATCTATCTCGCTCTCGCAAACGATAAACTCGATCATGCGGAAGACGCCAGATTGGCTGCGCTCAAAGTCGTGCAGGCCGACCGCGTCAGTCCGCTCTACCCAAGGCTCGATTTGCCAGCCGAAGTTCGCAGCTCCTTTGAGACACTGCTTCCGACGCTCCTCACGCGCGACCAGCTTTCGCACTCTCCATCCTTTGCACGCCTGGCCAGCCTGGCACCTGCCGTACAGCCAGGCGCCCCGCGTCTGTCGACGAAGCCGCGGCCTCCCGTTCCCACACCCACGCAGAAGCCAAACGTCGCCGTTACCGTAAGAAAGAACGACGACAAGGTCGAGCCTCCCCAGATTCTCGACTACGGACGAATGGCCCTCGAGCATGTCGCGGCGGGCGACGAAACGGGCGGACGGCGATACGCTGATCTGGCTCTTGCAGCCGACGACACGAACGTGAACGCGCATACGGCGCTTGCGCAGATCGCCTATGCACATGGAGCCTGGAGCGATGTTGCGGAGCACTACGCGGTCGTCAGGACCCGCCGGAGATTGACCGACGATGAGTCCGCCGCCTATTTCATTGCGCTGACGAAGATCTCCCGCACGTCCGACGCACTCGGCGTCCAGCGTGGATTGCCGCCGTCCGTGCTTGCGAGAAAAGACGTCCGTGAGGCGATGGACACCCTCAATCCCAAGCCGGCGCCACGGCCCGTGCCGCAGCCACCGGCACAGCAGCGCGCCTCCCAGCCGCCCGCGCCAGTGCCTCAGCCCCCTGCACCGCGGCAGCCCGCGCCGCAGCCGCAGGCATCGCAACAGCCGGTTCCACAGACCGCCACGCCGCGTCAGGCGGAGCCGCAAACGCCCGCGCCACGCCAACCCGAGCCCCAACCCTCTGTGTCGCGCCAGCCTGAACCGCAGGCGCCCGCACCGCGACAGCCTGTTTCCCCGCCATCGCAGCCGGTCACTCCGGCATCGCACCCGGTCCTGCCTGTGCCGAGTCCTGCTCCGGTTCAACAGAGCCTTGACATGCCCGCCACCTCGATTCAGATCAACGGAGCGGAGCGGATGCTCGGCCAGAACGACATCGTCGGCGCGCGTGGCGAACTGCGCCGTATCGCGGCCCTCCCCAACCTCCAGCGCCCCGAGCGTCTCGCTCTGGGCCGGGCGATGAGTCAGGCAGCGCTGTACGCCGAATCGTCCGCGCAATATCGAAAAACGTATCCCTTGAAGGCTGGCGAAGAGGCTCACATGTTTTACGAGGCCGTCAACCGCTACCAGCTCGGCGATTACGACCTGGCCCGCCAGCTGATGACGCGGGCCTTCCCGGCACTCCCACAGACCCCGGCCATCCTGGCGTACCGCGACCGGATTCTCGGCCAGCAGTGAAATTTTGACGTATCATCTCCCCTTGTCAGAGGGCGCTATGAAACTCCGTATTCTCTTCACGCTCGCCACGGCACTGTTCGCCGGTTCGCTGTTCGCGCAGCCGGGCAACATCGAGCACACTCCTGCCGGATGCATGCTGGAAGGCGAAATGGCCATCATGACCGTCGAGACGTCGGATGAAGGTCTGCTCCGCGCGTACTTCCGCCGCCAGGGATCGACCGACTGGTGCTTCGTCGACGGCCAGAACCGCGGCAAAGCATCGAACGTGACGCTTCCGAAGTTCGATCCCAACGAGCAGATCGAGTACTACTTCATCATCCTCGACGGCAAGCGCATCGTCGCCAAGAGTCCGAAGATCTACACCGCCCGCAGCGAACACCGCTGCGACGCGCTCTTCGCCCGGCACGCCACCATGATCACGCTGGAGTGCCTCCCGCCCGGCACCAACCCGATCTCGAACTCCATGAACGCCGGCTATGCAATCAAGACCGTAATCGGCAAGGACCCCGCGCCAGTGCAGTCGCCCGAGAGACCGGGCCGCGCGGCGAACACCGGCGGCAGCCCCCCATAACAATCGACACAAACGCTCATTCGAAAGGCCGCCATTTGGCGGCCTTTCCCATTAGTGCGCCTTTGCTTTCTTCACTTCCTCGGTCAGTGCCGGAAGGATCGTAAAGAGATCGCCGACGACGCCAAAGTCCGCCACACGAAAGATCGGCGCCTCGGGATCCTTGTTGATGGCGACGATGTGTTTCGACGAGGACATACCGGCCAGATGCTGGATCGCGCCGGAGACGCCCGCGGCTATGTAGAGGTTCGGACTGACGACGCGTCCCGTCTGCCCGACCTGATGCTGATGGTCGATCCAGCCGGCGTCGACCGTCGCGCGCGATGCACCGACTGCACCGCCGATCGCGTGGGCCAGATCCCGAATCAGGGAGAAGTTCGCTCCTTCTTTGAGGCCGCGGCCTCCGGAGACGATGATGTCCGCCTCGGCGATCGACAGCTCTCCCGATTCCGCGATCTTCGTTTCGACGACCTTCGTCTTCGAATCCGCCGCAGCGCTCACATCGACGACCTCCGCGGCACCGCCGCCTGACTCTTCCGCCGGAAAGGCGTTGATGCGCGTCGTGGCGATGGCAGGAGTGCTGGTAACCTCGACCGTCGCGAAAGCCTTGCCCGAGTAGACAGGGCGCCGCGCCTTCAATTTGCCATCGGTCCATTCGAGACGATCGACGTCCGAGGCGACGCCGGCATCAAGTCGAGCAGCCAGCCGCGGCGCGAGATCGCGGCCGTTCGATGTGCCGCCAAAGAGCACGACCGCGGGCGAAGCCTGCGCGATCGCAGCCTGCATCGCCGCCGTGTAGGTCTCGGTGTTGTAGCCGCCGGCGCTGGTGACAAAGACCTTCTTGGCGCCGTAGCGGCCGGCATCATCGGCTGCTGACTTGTCCGCAGCGAATGCCGAGAGCTCGCCTCCCGCCGCCTCGGCGAGCTTGCGGCCGATCGACAACGCCTCGCGTGAGGCTTTCTTCAACTTCCCATCCTGTACTTCGCAAAAAACGAGAACACCGGGCATGTTGTATCGGGGTCTCGCGGTCGTCGCAGTCTCGCGGTTTCGCGGCCTTCGCGGCCTCGTAACCTCGTCACCGCGCAACCGCTACAACGCCTTCGCCTCCTCTTTCATGTAGCGAACGATTTCTTTGGCTGCCGCCGCCGGATCACCGCCGTCGATTTTGCGGCCGCTGCTCTTTTCGGGCGGCAGTTCCAGGGAGACGACAGTCACGCGCTGATTGACGATGTCGGAATCGGCGAGGCCGAGGTCGGCGATCGATTTCGAATCGATGGCGACTTTCTTCGCGGCCATGATTCCTTTGAGCGAGGCGTAGCGCGGCTCGTTCAAGCCCTTCTGCGCGGTGATGACCGCCGGCGTCGATGCTTCGATGATCTCTTCCGCTCCTTCGATCTCCCGGTGTGCCGTCACCTTGCCTTCGGCCGCTTCCATGTGCGTCACGACATTGATCTGCGGGTACCCGAGGAGTTCGGCCACCATCGGACCGACCAGCGAGTTGTCCGTACCCACGCCCTGCTTGCCGAAGAAAACAAGATCGTGAGGAATGGTCTTGATCGCCGCAGCGAGGACCTTGGCGATGCCGAGGGAGTCTGCGTCGCCGGATTCGCCTTTGACGTGAAGCGCCTTCGTCGCGCCGCGGGCGAGAGACTCGCGAAGCGCCTGCTGTACGCGGTCGGGGCCGAAGCCGAGGACCGTGACATCACCGCCCTGTTTTTCCTTCAGTCGAATCGCTTCTTCGAGCGCGTACTCGTCGTAAGGGGAAACGATGTACTTGATGCCGGTTTCGTCGATGCGGCGTCCGTCGCCGCCGATCTTGATACGCGTCTCGGTGTCGGGCACCTGCGCGATACACACTACGGAATTCAAGGTTGGCCTCCGGTAAAGCGGGCCGGATTCTAGGGAAAAGGCACGGCGTTCGCAAACACGCTTCTCAATTCCAAACGGAGCGAGCCGGTCACCAGCGAGTCGAAGCTCGCCACAGGAGCCGAATCGGAGGGACGCGATGCCATTCATGAACCGGAAGTACGAGGCGGATCGGAGCCAGTCAGGAAATCGACGCGAGTTCCGGTCACCGATGACCGATTTCAACCGGCAGCCTCGAGGAAACGGGAACGGCAATTCGCGGCCGAGCCTCAAAGCGGCGCCGCCGGAAGCGACCAACGCGGAGAATTTTTACTACCTGAAGCAGATGAGCTCCAGAACGCCGATGGTGATCATCATGACCGACGGTGAGGAGATCCGCGGCTGCATCGAGTGGTACGACAAAACGTCGCTGAAGGTGAATCGCACCGGCGCTCCGAATCTGCTGATTCAGAAACAGTGGATCAAGTATCTGTACAAGCAGGAAGACGAGTAGCGGGCGCGAGGTCTCGCGGTTGCGGGGGTCTCGCGGCGCGCGGTGATTCGCGGATTTGTCATTCCGAACCGGCGAAGCACGGATAGGAATCCCCAGCCGAAGCACGAGGATCGCTCCGTATGCAGGGGATTCCTCTCCGTCCTCCGCTGCGCTCCGGCGGTTCGGAATGACCACCAACCGCGCTACCCCGCAACCGCGCTACTACAATCCCTCCAGTGAAACCCCTCGCGATCACGCTTGGAGATCCTGCAGGTATCGGCGCGGAGATCGTGTTCAAAGCGATTGAGGATGCCGATGTGCCGGCGATCATCTTCGGCAGCCGCGCATTTGCTGATCCTCCGGACGGCCTCGAGTTCGTAGATGTCGGCGGCACAGGCGCGATCCGTTACGGCATCATCGACGCAGCGTACGGACGTATCGCTCTCGATTCAATCGACGCCGCGTTGAAGGCGATCGACGCCGGTCAGTGCTCAGCGCTCGTCACAGCACCGATTCACAAACAATCGATCGCGCTGGCTGGATCGCCGTTCCCTGGCCATACGGAGCTTCTCGCCGAGCGCGCCGGATTGAAACGCTACGGGCACGACTACGCGATGTACTTTGATTCACCGCGCCTGAAATCCGTGCTGCTGTCGGTACACCTGCCGTTACGCGAAGCAATTGCGCATATCGATGCGGACGACATCGTCGCGCTGGCGCAGCTCACCAGCCGCGAGTACGAGCGCCTGTACGGCCAGCGACCTCGCATTGGCGTCGCGGGCGTGAACCCGCACGCGGGAGAAGGCGGCAAGTTCGGCGACGAGGAGCGCGTCATCGAGCAGGCAGTCGCTCGGGCGCGCGACGAGGGGCTCTCGATCACCGGTCCACATCCCGCGGATACGATCTTCCTGGCCGCGCATCGCGGACAACACGACGTCGTCCTTGCCATGTATCACGATCAGGCGCTCATCCCGATCAAGACGATGGCGTTCGACGAGTCGGTGAACGTCACCATCGGCCTCCCCTATCTTCGCGTTTCGGTCGACCACGGAACGGCGTTCGACATCGCCGGACGCGGCATCGCCGACGCTACGCCGATGCGGTACGCCATCCGCTGGGCGGCCACACACGCCGCGAGTTACACGCGATGAGCCGGCGTAAGATCTCGGCATGGACGTGAACCGCGTCGTCAAATGGATCGCCCTCGTCGTGGTGCTGTTTCTCATCTGGAAGCACGTGCTGCCCTGGGCCAAACAACAGATGCACGGGTCGGGCAGCGCCGCGTCGTCCGCACAAAGCTCATGTCCCGCCGCCGCGCAGCATGCATCGGAGGCGTGGGGCAGTTGGCTGCATCGTTTCGCAAATCCGCCGTACGACGTCGCGGCGTGGTCGAGTTTTCGCGGCGACGTCGACACACAGATCGCCGCGGCCGAGAAGGAATGCCGCTGCACGCAGGAGTCGTGCGAAACGGCGCGTGCCGCGATGAGCGATCTACGAGGCCTGGTTTCGGAGTTTGATACCGCGATCCGCAACGGCTCGCCTCCGCCGGATGGCGCAGTGCAGCGGCAGGAATCGATCGACGCGAAGATCGATGCGGCCGCGCAGTCCGCCGCCGCCGGCAAGTAGCGAACTCACACGCCCATCTCTTCCGCCAGCGCGATGATCTCGTCGCGGAGCGCGGCCCGCGTGCGCAGGAGGCGCTCGAACGCGCTGCGCCGCGCGATGCGCCAGGTGAGCGATCGTGTGCGCCCGATGACGTCGTCGAGTTGTTCGAAAAAGCGCAGCGCGATGTACCCAAGCAGCGGAAGCACGATCACGGCGACGACGCCGTACGCGAATCCGAAACGCAATCCGGCGAATACAGCGACGGTGAGATACGCCAGCGGATAAAACACCATGCCGGCAACCGCCTTCACCGTCGCGACGAGCTCCTCCTCGCGCGTCAGTCGCGTCGCCAGGAACCGGATCACTAGATAGACCGGATAGTGAATGACGGCTCCGGCCAGCGCCAGCGGCAGAGTGACGAGCAGCGTGCTGAGCGTCCGCACGCTGCCGCCGATCGTCGGCGCGGACAGCGTTTCCGGCTCCAGGTTGGCGTTGCCCAACTCCGCCTCGAACCGCTCGAATCGCGATTGCAACTGGGCCAGCCGCGCCGGGTCGCGCTCGCGCAAGCGCGCGTAGCCGGCGATGAAACGCTTGCGCAGATCGAGCTGCTCCGGCAGCGCGGCGCGGCCCAGCGACATCACACGTTCCGCGCGGCCGATCAGGTCGAGCGCTTCGCGCGTATCCGCCTGCAGCGTAAGCGAGGCCATCGCCGCCTCGATCCGCGACGTCAGCGCTTCGACCGCATCACGCGGCGGCTCGCCGGACTCGTCGACAGACACCGGCGCGACCTTGATCGGATCGCCGTAGTAGACGAGCGCATCGCTGCGGAAGCTGTGTTTCGCCGTGTAGAAAATCGCAGCCGGCACGATGAAGATGTCCGGACACTCGGACGCGCCACAACCGAGGGCAATGCGCGCCGCGCCCGTCTTGAGCTCTTTCAATCGCGGCTCGCTGTGCGTCGTCCCCTCCGGAAAGATCGCGATCGCGCCGCCGCGCACGAGCAGCGCGCGAGCTGCCGCGAACATCTCTTGATTCTTGCTCGTCGAAAAGTTGTCCTGTGTTCGGTAGACCGGAATCGTGTCGAGACCTCGGGCGAACCAGCCGATGAGCGGCATCCGGAAGAGCGGTGCCTTCGCCAGAAACGAGATCGGCCTCGGCGTGAAGCAGAGAAGAAACAGCGGATCGATCAGACCATTCGGATGGTTGACCGCGAAGACCACCGGCGCGGAAGGAACCTTCTCCCATCCCACACTCTCGATGCGCCGGAAGAAAATGTTCGCAATCAGCCGCAGCAACGGGACGACGAAACGCCTCAATGCTCGCGTCCCCGCCACGCCGTGTAGCACCAGATGGCGCCCGCGATCACGATGGCCAGCGGGACGAGCATGAAGGCCCGCTCCAGCGTCGAGTGATCGGAAACGATACCGATCAGCGGCGGCGAGGGGATGTCACCGACGAGATGCATCACCAGAACGGACAGGCCGAGCGCTGTGGCCCTCTCACCCGGCTTCACGAAGTTGATGAGTGCGGAGTTCACCGGTCCCGTCGACATGAAAATGAACACCTCAGCGACTGCAATCGCCGGCAGATACACGCTTCGATTTGGATTCGAAACGGCAAGATACGTCGCAGGCGCAGCGAGCAAAGTAGCGATGCCCGAGACCCAAAGGTAAGACTGTTTCGAGCGCGATAGGAAAAGATCGCCCAGCCATCCGCCGGCGAACGTTCCTACGAAGCCGGTCACGAGCGCGATCGCGCCAAACGTCACCGTCGCTTCGCTCCTCGGCATGCCGCGCACGCGCTCCAGAAACGCGGGCATCCAGAACGCCAGGCCGCCAAGCGCAAACGTGTACGCGCCATATCCGAGGGCAGTGAGGATGAACGGACGATTGCGAAAAAGATCGCGGTAGGCATCCGTCCAATGCGCTGGAGCAACGTCCTCGGCCGCGACCGTCGATGCATGATCATGCAATCCCCGCGGCGGATCCTTCACCAGCATCACCAGAAGTGCGAGCAGCAAACCCGGTGCGCCCGCGATCCAGAACGCCGCGCGCCATCCGTAGTGCTGATCGACGAGACCGCCGAGGACGTAGCCAGCGGCGGAGCCAATCGGAATGGCGGCGAAGAATACCGACAGCACGCGGCCACGCTTCTCGATCGGAAACGAATCCGCCAGCAGCGCGGGCGCGATCGTTCCGTACGCCGCCTCGCCCACCCCGACCGCTGACCGCGCGATGAAGAGCGACACGAAGCCGCGCGCGAATCCAGCCAGTGACGTCGCCACGCTCCAGATCGCGACGCCGAGGGCGATGAGAGGTGGACGGGACCGCCGGTCACCAAATGCGCCGAACAGCGGCGACGTCATCGTGTAGACGACGATGAATCCAGTGCCGACGAGGCCGAGCTGCGTGTCGGAGAGATGCAGTTCCGACTTCTTGATCGACTCCACGACCGCCGCCACAACCCATCGGTCGAGATAGTTGAAAAGGTTGATGAGCGTGAGGATGGCCAGCGCGTATCGGGCGGCGCGCTGCGCGGCTGGCGAATCGATCGCTACGGCCATTCACGGAAGTGTAACGCTCGAAACCAGCCACGCCGCAAAGCGTATTCAAAGGTGCGCGCTATCATGGCGCCGCTCATCCATCATGAAAAAACTCCTCCCCTATCTCGCGTGCGTCGCCGGGATCGTCGTGCTCGTGCTGCTGATCCCGCGTTTCAACGATGCGCAGCCGCAGGGGATTCGCCTCACGCGCTCGGACGCCATTCGGATCGCCGACGTACAGGCGCGCCAGATCGGTATTCCGGTCGATCTCGCGTGGACTGTGCTGTCGTGGTCGGATTCGGGGGTGCTCAACAAGGAGCTGGAGCCGAAACCGGAGCTTCGCCTGCGCGCCGCCGGCGATCCGGTGATCGGCCCACGCCTGGGTGGTTACAAGCGCGTCTACTATCGCCGCGGCCTCGAGAAGAACAGCCCATACGGATACGTCGTCGTCGATCACCGCACCGGCGCCATCCTCATGGCGCGAAGGCAACGTCGTGCCGAGGAGACGGGCCCGCGTCTCACCGAAGAGCAAGTGCGGCTCCGGGCCGACGCCTTCGTTCACTCGCGCCAGTTCCCGGGAGCACCATCGCCTGTGTTCGAGGACGCCCGCCCCAACGTGATGCGCTCGCGAACGGACTGGGTACTCCGTTACCGGGTCAAGACCAGCTTCCCCATCGGCAACGTCGTGCCGTACTTGTTTGTCTCTTTTGCCGGCGATCAGCTCACGGGATGGGGACTGACCGAGGAGTACGCCGACGGAAGCACCTTCCGGGGAGACGACACCGGCAGCGGCGTCGCCAGCGTTTTGCTGCGCTTCGCCACAATCTACGCATTGCTGCTGATTCTGCTGGTCATCTTTCTGCGCAAGTACCACGCCGGTGAAGTTGGCGTGGGAACCGGCTCGATCCTTTTCGCGATCACTCTGCTGATCGCTCTCGTCATCGACTTCATGATGGGCCCCTCCGGTACGGAAGGGAACACGATGGGGAGCCTCGACGCGGCGTCGACCACCGCGGCGCAGATGGCGTTCAAGTTTCTTCTCTACGATCTTCCGCTCGCCGTGGTCGTCTTCTTCGCCTGGTCGGTCGGAGAGAGCTACACGCGCGAGCGCTGGGGCGAGTGGCTGGCTTCGTTCGACGCCATCCTCCGCCGCGATTCACTCAACGCCACCGTCGGGCGCTCGGTCTTCAACGGAGTGCTCTTCGCACCCGCGATCGCCGGATCGGCGCTTCTAATCGGAGCGATTCCGCTCCTGCTCCACCTTGCCCATCCGACGATGGGCATCGGAACCGAGATCTTTGTCCGCCTGGGCGGACCGTTTCTCATCGTGCTCTTCGCGGCGTTCGACGCGGTGATTTTCCCGATCACGTCGCTGTTTTTCATGTCGTGGACGAACCGCCACCGCGTGCTATGGCTTGGAATGATTGCCGCCATCGTCTTCGGTGTGATCGGAGGCGTTTGCGGCGTTCCGATCGATCCGCTGCTCCCGGGCATGCTCTTCGGTTTCGGCGCGATCGCCTCGATCGTTCTGATGCTGCGCAAGTTCGATTTGCTCTCGACCTCGGTGGCCCTCTTCGGCGGCACGCTTCTATCGCTCACTCTTCCGTTGATGTCGGTGGGGCACGGCCACGTGCTTCAACATCTGATTGTCGTTACCGCACTGCCGCTGGCCGCGCTCCTGATCTTCGGAATCGTGGCGATGATGACGAAGCGCGAAGTGGTCTACACCTACGAAGACCTCGCGCCGCACGTGAAGCGGATCGTCGAGCGTGAGCGCGTGAAGGCCGAGATCGACGCCGCGAACCGCATTCAGGCCGCGCTGCTGCCGGTCGATGCGCCCGATGTTTCCGGCGCGTCGTTCGCCTCACACTACCGCGCCGCAACGGAGATCGGCGGCGACTACTTCGACTTCCTGACCCTGCCGTCGGGCGAGATCGGCATCGCATTTGGCGACGTCTCCGGACACGGTCTCACCAGCGGCATCGTCATGGCCATGGCGAAGTCTGCGCTGCTGGTTCAGGTTGGCTACGACGCGTCGCCGCGCGCGGTCATGAATGTATTGAACGACATCGTCATGAAGACCGCGCCGCGTCGCATCCTCATGACGTTCTTCTTTGGACTGCTCGATCCCGACACGCAGACGCTGCGCTTCTCGTCGGCCGGTCATCTCGATCCGTATGTCTATCGCGCCGGCGAGCAACGTCTCGAAGCGCTTTCGTCCTGGGGCTTCCCCCTCGGCGTGAAGCGCCGCGAGCCCTTCACCGAGCACACCGTCGACTTCGACGCCGGCGACCGGCTGATCCTGTACAGCGACGGTCTCATCGAAGCAATCGACGACGACGGCGATCCATTCGGCTTCGAGCGCTTCGAGAAAACCATCCTCTCCTGCGGCCACATGGACGCCGAAGACATCAAGAAATCGCTTCTCAACTCGATCAAGAAATTCACGCGTAATCGGCCTCCCGAGGATGACCAGACGCTCGTGGTGGTGTCGTTTGAGGAAGAAGCGAGAGCGCGCGTGGCAAGTTAGCGCAACGCGTCAGGCAACATTCGAGGTAGGGAGCCGGCGCTCTCCGTCACTCCTCAGAAAGAGGGAGAACAACAATGGCAATTGAACTGTATGGACTCACGATCACCGTCAACGGCTCCGCGTCGACGACGGCCTATTACAGCGTTTCGTTCGTATCGGGCGGGGAATTCGTTCAGGGCGGAGCAACCATTTATCCGACCGCGCTCGGGGCAACGCTCGTCTCGCTTTACGGGATCGAGCTCTCGATCAATGCGCCAGCCGGCAAGGTGAGCGGCGCGGCGACGCTGACGACCACCGCTGACGTCGTCGCAGGCCGGGTTTTCGTCAGCCCGCCGATCGACTCCGACACGGTGGTCACGCTTTTCGGTACGAGCGCGATCGCCTCGGTCACCGTAAAGGCGGGCGAAGAAAGCGCCGCGTTCGCATGGACTGTCAGCGGCAACGGGGGATTGGCCGGCACGGCGAAGGACTTCCTCGACAACGCGATTCAGAAGCCAGCCTGACCCCGTAGCGAATGATGGGCGTAGTGGAGTGCCCGGCACTCCACTACAATCCGCGCCCCATGGCAAAACCTGAAGAACCAAACAAGATCATCTACTCGATGGTCGGAGTGTCGAAGTTTCACGGCAAGAAGCAGGTCCTCAAGGACATTTACCTCTCGTACTTCTACGGCGCGAAGATCGGCGTCATCGGTCTGAACGGCTCCGGAAAGTCGTCGCTCCTCCGCATCCTCGCCGGAACCGACCACGACTTCCTCGGCGAAACGGTGATCTCCCCCGGCCATACCGTCGGCTTCCTCGAACAGGAGCCGCAGCTCGCTCCGGACAAAACCGTTCGCGAGATCGTCGAGCAGGGCGTGCAGCCGGTCGTCGATCTGCTCAAGGAGTTCGACGAGATCAACAACGCCTTCGGCGACCCCGACGCCGACATGGACAAGCTGATGGAGCGCCAGGGCAAAGTGCAGGACAAGCTCGACGCCGCCGGCGCCTGGGATCTCGACTCCAAACTCGAGATGGCGATGGATGCGCTCCGCTGTCCGCCCGGCGATACGTTGTGCGGCATTCTCTCCGGCGGCGAGAAGCGCCGCGTCGCGCTCTGCCGGTTGCTGCTGCAGGCGCCCGACATCCTTCTCCTCGACGAGCCGACCAACCATCTCGACGCAGAGTCGGTCGAGTGGCTGGAAAAGCATCTGCAGCTCTACTCCGGAACAGTCATCGCCGTCACGCACGACCGCTACTTCCTCGACAACGTGGCCGGATGGATTCTCGAGCTCGATCGCGGCGCTGGCATTCCCTTCAAGGGCAACTACTCGTCGTGGCTTGAACAGAAACGCGCACGCCTGCAGCAGGAAGAAAAGTCCGAATCATCGCGGCAGAAAACGCTCGAGCGCGAGCTCGAATGGATCCGCATGTCGCCGAAAGGGCGTCACGCCAAGGGCAAAGCGCGCATCAACTCCTACGAGGAACTGCTGCGCGAACAGACGCAGGAAAAAGTACAGGATCTCGAGATCTACATCCCGCCCGGTCCGCGCCTTGGAGGCATCGTCATCGAAGCAGACAACGTTCGAAAGGCATTCGGCGACACGCTGCTCATCGATGAGATGGAGTTCAAACTGCCGCCCGGCGGAATCATCGGCGTGATCGGCCCGAACGGCGCCGGCAAAACGACGCTCTTCCGCATGATCCTCGGCCAGGAGCCGCCGGACGCCGGCACCATCCGCGTCGGCGAAACCGTCACCCTCGGCTACATCGATCAGAACCGCACGCTCGATCCGGAGAAGTCGATCTTCGAAGAGATCACCGGCGGAACGGAGCTCGTGCTCCTCGGATCACGCGAGATGAACTCGCGCGCGTACGTGGCCCGCTTCAACTTCTCCGGCTCCGACCAGCAGAAGAAAGTCGGGATCCTGTCGGGCGGAGAACGAAATCGCGTTCACCTCGCCAAGATGTTGAAGGAAGGCGCGAACGTGCTCCTGCTCGACGAGCCGACGAACGATCTCGACGTCAACACGATGCGCGCGCTCGAAGAAGCGCTGGAGACCTTCGCCGGCTGCGCCATCGTCATCTCGCACGACCGCTGGTTCCTCGATCGCGTGGCCACGCACATCCTCGCGTTCGAAGGTGACAGCCGCGTGGTCTGGTTCGACGGCAACTACAGCGAGTACGAGGAAGACAAGCGCAAACGCCTCGGCGCCGAGGCAGATCAGCCGCATCGGATCCGGTACCGGCAGATGACGCGGTGAGCGGCAGGGAGCAGAGATCAGGATCAGGATCAGAGATCAGGGAGCAGGGAGCAGGGAGAGCAGTGAGAGCAGTGATCGGGGAGCAGGGAGCGGGGAGCAGAGATCAGGGATCGCCGCGTCAGCGGCCTGTGAAGATAGCCAGGGGTTGCGAGCGCTTTTTGCGAGCAACCCCTGGAACCATGTCAACTTGAAATTGTGCCGCGTTAGCGGCACTGGAACGTGCGGAGACATCACTTCCAGGCATGCTCGCAAAAATCGCTCGCACGCCCGCTACCCTCTGACGCCGCTGACGCCGGCTGACTCCACTCCCTCGATCGAGCCAGCTAACGCATCAGCGGCATGAGAACGGACGTGCGGCATTCGCAAAACTTTGGCGTTTAACCTGGCAACGGATCTCCGACCGCCGACCGCTGACCTCTGACCTCTGACCACCGATCTCTGATCTCCCTGATCACTGATCTCTGATCCATGAAGCCACGATCTCCGCATGGGCTCCCAAGTCTTGCAACCCTAAGATACAGCGCGTAGGATGCGCCCTCCCGGTAATCGTCGAAACGGCGGCTGTCCAACCGCCCAGGCAAGGGTCCACAATTCAATCTCGCAGGCCAAAATCTTTTTCAGCGGATGCACCGCATACATGCCCGGCACCTCATGCGGCCAACCGTTGCGCCTCTACAAACCGTTGAATCTCCCGGTTGGCAGAATTTCTCGCGAAACAATATAAGTGCTTGCAGCACACGCACTTGGAATACAAGATTCCATTTGCATAAATGGTTTGGCAAATGCAGAGTCCGACTGAAGTCCAACGTTAATTTTCATTGAGGGGAATCGAGGAGGAACGATGAAGCTACAACGATTTACGATCTGTTTCTTCCTGCTGCTCCTGGTTGCAGCCGGCGCGTTTGCGCAAGGCACGACCGGGGCGCTGACCGGCACGGTCTCGCAAGCAGGAACCAGCCTTCCGGGCGTCACGGTGACGATCTCATCGCCGACGCTGCAGGGAACACGTACCACCGTCACAAACGAGAGCGGTGACTACAACTTCTCGGCCATCCCACCCGGACAGTACAAGATCACGTACTCCCTGTCCGGCCTGACCGACGTCACGAAAACCGCGACGGTCAATCTCGTCGAGACCACGCGCATGGACGCCGACATGAAGATGTCGGCCGTCGCAGAAGCGATCACCGTCACGGCCAATCAGACCAACGTCATGGAGACGCCGCAGGTCGAGACAAACTACAAGCAGGAAACGGTCAATCGGTTGCCGATGGGCCGCCAGCCGGTAAACCAGGTGCAGCTCTCTCCCGGCGTCACCGGCGGCGTGAACGGTCCAACGATCTCCGGCGCCATGTCGTACGACAACCTCTATCTCGTCAACGGCGCAGTGGTGAACGAAAACCTGCGCGGCCAGCCGCACGCCCTCTTCATCGAAGACGCCATCCAGGAGACGACCGTTCTCACCGGCGGCATCTCCGCCGAATTCGGCCGCTTCACAGGTGGTGTCGTCTCGTCGATCACGAAGTCGGGCGGCAACGAGTTCAACGGCTCCGTCCGCGACACGCTCGACAATCCTCAGTGGACAGAAAAGAGCGTCGCCACGCAGGCCCAGCCGGTCGACCATACCAACAACACCTACGAAGGAACCCTCGGCGGCCGGATCATCCGCGATCGCCTGTGGTTCTTCGCCGCTGCCCGCCAGGCCAAGATCACGCAGGCGTTTAACCTGAGCGCGATCTCCACTCTGCCTAATCCGGCCATCGGCGCGTGGTCCAACGTGCAGAGTCAGCCACGGCAGGAATACAAGGTCACGGCAAATCTGACGGAGAAGCATTCCGTCGTTGGTTCGTACCTGACCAACAACGTCAAGAACACAAAGAACTGCCAGATCGGCTGCCTCGATCTTCGGTCGATCAACACCGGCAGCGGCATCGAGAACCCGAACAACTTCAAGACCCTGCACTACAACGGTGTCATCACAAACAACCTGCTGATCGAAGGCGACTGGGCCAAGAAGTTCTTTTCCTTCGTCAACTTCGGCGGCACCACGCCCGCTCACCAGGCCAACCCGACTGCCGCCTACTTCGCGGAAGGAAGCCCGGTCCTTGACCAGACCACTACAGGCGTGACGGCCAACGCTCCGTACTTCTGCGGAAGCTGTGGCCCTGAGCTACGAAACAACAAGGAGTGGGAGCTGAAGGCCCGCTACTTCCTCGGTACGAAGTCATTGGGCACCCACAACGTGGTGGCCGGCTACGACAATTGGGCGGAGCAGCGCCTTTCGAATAACTTCCAGTCGCCCACCGACTTCCGCTACGACGTCCGCACAAACGTACCCAAGCAGATGCCGGACGGCACGGTGCAGATCTCCCTCGGCAACAGCGACCGTTTTGTCTGGTTCCCGATCGCGTTTTCGTCGCTCGGCTCGAATCTGAAGACCACCTCGGCATTCGTAAACGACAAATGGGACCTCAATCAGCATCTCACCTTCAACCTCGGCGCTCGCTACGATAAGAACGATGCCGCCGATAGCGCCGGCAATGGCATTTCCAAGGACAGCGCTTTCAGCCCGCGCCTCGGCGTCATTTTCGATGTCTTCGGCAACGGCCGCCTGCGTCTCGATGCGAACTACGGCCAGTATGTCGGCCGTCTCGCAGAGACCGTGTCCGGATCAGCCTCGGCCGGCGGTAATCCTGCCACCTACCAGTTCTTGTACGGTGGGCCGACCACCGGCTATATCGACTCACGCACCGCTCTTCAAACTGCCTTCCAATGGTTCCTCGACAACGGATACACAAATCGCGGACCTTTCTCCGTGAGCATCCCAGGCCTGAACACGCTGCTGGTCGAGTCCGGCGTCACCTCACCGAACACGCGAGAGATTACGCTCGGTGCCGCCACGCAGGTCGGCAAGGGGTACTTCCGCGCCGACTACATCCATCGTGACTGGCAGGATTTCTACGCACAGTTCGACGTCCCTGGCAGTACTGTCGTCACCAACCCCGTGAACGGCGGTACCTCGAACATCAATCGCATCGGCAATTCTGATGTGCCCAACCGCAAGTACTGGGGCGCCCAGTTCCAGGCTCGGTACCAGCTTCCGGCCGGTTTCGGCGTCGGTGGTAACTACACCTATTCCAAGCTCACCGGAAATGTCGAAGGTGAAACAACCGGAGGCGGTCCGGTTACCTTCGCCAGCACCAGCGTGGCCTTCAAGGAGTTCCAGAACTTCAAGCAGAACGCTCCTGTCGGCTATCTGGCGGCCGATCAACGTCACAAACTTCGTGCATTTGCGAGCTACGATCTCGGCACCCCGATCGGGCACTTCAACTTCGGCCTCATCGAACGCTACGACTCCGGTACGCCATTCTCGGAATCCGCCTTGATCACCATCACGCCCTCCATGCTCTGCTCGGGTGGCGCGACACCAGTGGCGGGCACCACGCCCTCGACCGCCGCGCTCTGTCCAGCCGGCAGCTCGAACATTTACCCCGACGGCTCGGCGCGCGATCCGAACCATCAGTACGCGCCAATCAACGGCTCCGCGGCCACGAACAACTCGAACCAGGTTGGCATCGCTACAGTCACCTACTTCTTCGGCCCTCGTGGTGAGTTCCGCTGGAACAGCGTCGTCTCAACCGACCTTGCAGTGAACTACGAGATCCCGATTCACAACTTCGCCTTCTTCGCCAAGGCCGAAATGCGGAACGCGTTCAACCATCGTGCGAACGTCGGCGGCAACACCACCGTCTTCACGAATCAGAACGCCGGGCGCGGCTTGTCTGCGTTTAACCCGTTCACGCAGTCCCCGATTCAGTGTCCGACCGGCGCGCCGGCGGCCACCTGCACCGCGCTGGGTGCCAACTACCAGCTCAACACGACCTTCGGTAAGTCCACCGGCACTCCAACAACGTTCTCATCGACAAACGGTCAGTACCAGCTCCCGCGCACATATCTCTACGCAATCGGCGCGCGCTTCTAGTCATCCCCGCAACATCCGTTGGAATGAAAGCCCCGGCCTCGGCCGGGGCTTTTTGTTTCAGTGCGGGAGACCGAACACGTAGTAAACGAGGCAGAGCGCGGCGAGCACGATTGAGCCTCCGCCGATCTCGCGCGGGCGGCCGGCAAGAAGCTTCATCAGCGGGTGCAGCACCAGTCCCGCCGTCAGACCGTTGGCGATGTTGTAGGTGAAGACCATCATCGCAATCGTGGCGAAGGCCGGAACGAGCTCCGTCAAATCGTCGAAGTCGATGCGGCGGATCGACTCCAGCATCAGCGCTCCCACCGCAATCAGCGCCGGACCGTACGCGAAACGCAACTGCTGCAGCGGCTCGACCATCGGGATGAAAAAGAGCGAGAGCGCGAATAGGAGGCCGGTCACGATCGCCGCCACGCCCGTTCGCGCTCCCTCGCGGATGCCCACCGCCGACTCGATGTATGCGCCGCTGGTCGACGTCCCGAGGAGTCCGCTGATGCAACACGAGATGGCGTCGACCGTCATCGGCTTCTCGATCTCCGGAAAGTTGCCGTGCTCGTCGAGCATTCCGCCCGCGGCACCGACGCCGACGAGCGTCCCGAGCGTGTCGAGAAAGCTCATCAGAAAAAGCGTCAGCAGGATCGGAAGAAACGAGAGTTTCAGAACGCCGCGAATGTCGAGCTGCATCGCGATCGGCGCCAAACTGTAGTCGCCGGTGAACGGCAGCGCCACGAACGCGTGCGGCGCGTGGCCGAACCCGAGGAGGATGCCCACCGCCGCGGTTGCGACGATGCCGATCAGGATCGCGCCGCGCACGCGCAGCCGCATGAGCGCCATCATCACGATGAATCCGCCGATGGCGAGCAACACCTCCGGCCTGCGCAGATTGCCGATCTTCACCGGCACGCCGGTTCCGCTCTCGACGATTCCGGTCTCCGTCAATCCGATGAACGCCAGGAAGAGGCCGATGCCCGCCGCAAAACTGAATTTCAAACTCTGGGAAATCGATTTCGCCAGCCAGCCGCGAAGTCCGATCAGCGTGATGATCAGAAACAGCACGCCGCTGACAAAAACCGATCCGAGACGCTGCTGCCACGTGATGCCGAGGGCGCCGAGGCCGAAGGCGATGAAGGCGTTCTCGCCCATGTACGGCGCCACGGCGATCGGCCGTTTCGCGTAAAGACCCATGAGAATCGAGCCCAGCGCCGCGACGACGATCGTGGCCACCGTGCTCGCTCCCACCGGCAGCCCCGCCGCCTTCAGAATCGCAGGATTGACGACGATGATGTACGCCATGGCGACGAACGTCGTCGCCCCGCCGATGATGTCGTTTCGCATCCAGCAACTCTACCAACACCCGTCCTGTCATCCTGAGCCGCCGAAGGACACGAAGTGCCGAAGGACGGTCGAAGGACCCCCCGCGCATTTTGCAGGGGCGGGGGGGGGGGAAACTGGTGACAATGCGAAAGCGCGGGGGGTCCTTCGACGTCCTCCGGCACTTCGTGTCCTGCGGCGGTCTCAGGATGACAGCGAATAGGACAGCGCGTGTTACTCCGCCAGAATCCACGCCAACGCCGCGATCGCGGCCGAATCCATCGCCAGCTCTTTCGGATCGACTTTATCCAGCGTGTCGGCGTTCGTGTGGTGGTAGTCGAAATAGTGCAGCGGCTCGGGGACGAGGCCAAAGCCGGGGACACCCGCCGCCGTCAGCGGGCCGGTGTCCGCGCCTGTCTCCTCGGCCACTTCGAAATGATTGGATGAGACCGCGGCCAGCGGCTTCGTTCTCAACTCCAGCGCGGCCAGAACATCGCCCTTCAGCGTCGTCGTGAATCCCGTCGGGGCCGCGCCGCCGGCGTCGGTCTCGATCGCGGCGACGTGCTTTTCTTTTCCGTGATCCTTCGCGTACTGCTGCCCACCGCGCAGGCCGTTCTCTTCGTTCATGAACAGCACCGCGCGGATCGTGCGTCGCGGACGAAGGTTCATCTCCTTGATGAGGCGCATCGTCTCCATCACCATCGCCACGCCGGAGCCGTCATCGATCGCGCCGGTGGCCAGGTCCCACGAGTCGAGGTGGGCGCCGATGAGGACGATCTCGTCCGGCTTCTCGCTTCCGCGAATCTCGGCGATGACGTTCGCGGACTGAACCTCGGGCAGCGTCTTCGGCGTGAGCACCATGTGCATGCGAACGCGTTTCCCTCGCGCCAGCAACCGGTGCAAGAGCATCGCATCCTCGGCGGTCATCGCCGCGGCAGGAATCTTCGGTTGCTTCGGGTCGTAGCGCAGCGCGCCGGTGTGCGGCGTCCGCAGAGACGCCGATCCGACCGAGCGGATGACGATCGCCTTCGCGCCAAACTCCGCGGCTCTGCTGGCGCCGGCACCGCGAAAGGCCACAGCGATCCGGTACGCCTCGAAGGCGCGATGCGCGCGGACGAGATCCATGTCCATCGGGTTGTTGTAGAAGACGATCTTGCCGCGCAACTTCGCCGCGCCGAGTGTCTTCAGATCGTCGAAGGAATCGACTTCGATGACGTCGGCGGTGATGCCCGCGTCCGGCGTGGCCACGCTCCCGCCGATCGCCGTGAGCACGATGTTGTGATTCGCCGGCGCGATCAGCCGCGCTTCCTCGCGGCCGCGCACCCAGTGCGGCACTTTCACCGGCTCGTTGGAAACTGCGATTCCCCAATCGCGGAACTGCTGCGTCGACCACTTCACCGCGAGAGCCGCGCCTTTCGATCCCGAAAGCCGCGCGCCGATATCGTCGGTGAGATGGCTCAGCGTCTCGTACGCCTGCGACGACTGCAACTCACGGGCGATGATCGCGTCCGCGGTCGATTGCGCGAAGGCGGAGGTAGCGAGCAGCACGAGGAGAAACCCAGCGAGCGTTTTCATTGCCGGCGAAGTTTAGCGTGAAGTGCATCGCAGGCGGGACGCCTACGAGCCAGCCGGCGAGGACGCCAGCGTTCCGTCCGCGTAAGGCGCGATTTGGCCGGCGGAACGCCGCCGTCCCGGCGGCTGGCCCGGCGGCGTCTCGCCGCCAAGCCGCGCCAAAAACCTACACCTCTTCCGTATCGATCTGCGCCCGCTGCAATGCGCCGGAGTAATCGACGTAAATCGACTTCCACTCGCTGAACACATCAATCCCTGCGATGCCCGCCTCGCGATGACCATTACCCGTCTGCTTCGTCCCGCCAAATGGCAGATGGACCTCGGCGCCGATCGTCGGCGCGTTGACATAGAAGATGCCGGTATACATGTCGCGCATGGCCACGAATGCTTTGTTGATGTCGCGCGTGTAGATCGACGACGACAGCCCGTACTTCACGCCGTTGCCGATTGCGATGGCCTCATCGAGCGAATCGCAGCGCATCACCGCCGTCACCGGCCCGAAGATCTCCTCCTGCGCGATGCGCATGTTCGGAGTGACGTCCGCGAATACCGTCGGCTGGTGGAAGTGGCCTTTACCGTACGCGCCCTCGGTCAGCGTCGCGCCGCCGGCGGTGATCGTCGCTCCCTCGTCGCTTCCGATCTTCACGTACTTCGCGATCGTGGCGATCTGGTCCGCCGAAATGTTCGGCCCCATGTCCGTCTGCGCATCGAGACCATTGCCGACGCGAAGTTTCTTCGCACGCGCCGACAGCTTCTCCACGAACTCCGCGTAGATTTTCTGATGCGCGACGATCCTGGATGCGGCAGTACAGCGTTGGCCAGCCGTCCCGAAAGCGCCCCACAGCGCGCCGTCGACCGCGAGATCGACATCGGCATCGTCCATCACCAGGATGACGTTCTTGCCGCCCATCTCGAGATGCACATGCTTGAACTGCGGCGCGCAGGCGACGGAGATCTGCCGGCCGACGTCCGTCGATCCGGTGAATGAAATGACCGAGACTTTCGGATGCCGGAGCATCGGCTCGCCGACTTCTCGCCCGCCGCCGGTGACGACGTTCCACACACCCTTCGGCAGCCCCGCCTCTTCGAACGCCTCCGCCAGCATGACGACCGACAGCGGCGTCTGCGATGCCGGCTTGATCACCACCGTGTTGCCGCAGATCAGCGCTGCCATTCCTTTCCACGCCGGAATGGCGATCGGAAAGTTCCAGGGCGTGATCAGACCGGCGACGCCGAGGGGCATGCGCACGGCCATGTTGAACTTGTTGGGGAGCTCGGAAGGAGTCGTCACGCCATGCAAACGGCGCCCTTCGCCCGCCATCAGGAACGCCATGTCGATCGCTTCCTGCACATCGCCGCGCGTCTCCTGCAGCACCTTCCCCATCTCGCGCGTCATCTCGGATGCGATCGCTTCCTTGTCGCGCTTGAGGATGTTGGCGACGGCATAGAGATACTCGGCGCGGAGCGGCGCAGGTGTCAGTCGCCACTGCTGAAACGCACGGTCCGCCGCGTCGACGGCGACGTTGAGATCATCCTCATTCGACTCCTGAAACGTGCCGACGAGATCGTCGTTGTCCGCGGGATTGCGATTCTCGAACGTCTTGCCGCTCGACGAAACGACCCACTGGCCGTCGATGTAGTTTTTGTAGTCGCGCGTGGCGCGCAGTTGGTAGGACATGGTTGCCTCCGGGGAGAATCAGAGATCAGAGACTAGAGATTGGAAAATCAGAGATTAGCGATCATGAATTAGAGATCAGATCAGAGATTAAAGATCGGAGATCAGAAACAGAGAATCGGAGAAACGTAGCGCATAGCCAATGACAAACTGATCTCTGATCTCTGATCTCTTGTCACTGATCTCTGATCTCACTTACTTCGCTGGCTCACTCGTCGCCGGCTTCGCCGATCCCATATCGACCGAGCCGCGGAAACGCGCGCCCTCGGCCACGATGATCTTGGGCGCTTTGATGTTGCCATCGACGGTGGCGCTGGCAACCAGCTCCACTCTGTCGTCGGCCGAGACGTCTCCGGTCAGTTTCCCTTCGATCGACACATTCTTCGCGTGGACGGTTGCTTCGACGCGGCCTTTCGCACCGATACGAAGCTCGCCGCCGAGGTTGATTTTTCCGCGGACGGTGCCCTCGATCAGCACCGGCTCGGAGCCGGTGATCGTCCCGTCGATGGTGGTGTTCGGACCGAAGTACGTACCGTTATGTGCGGGCTGAGGATCGGCCCCGCGTGTGGGTGAAGTCGTCTCTTTCGTTGAGAAAAGCGCCATGGGGGCGGCAGCATAGCAGAGCGGAGATTCAGTGATCAGAGACTAGAGATTAGAGATCAGGAAAAGCGTTCGCGATCTCGGTCCCCTGATCTCTGATCTCTGCTCCCTGATCTCTGATTCACGTCACGAATCGGTAGCGGCCGCCGGAGCCAGAATTGTAGGCGGGATCGGTGCATTACACTCCGCGCGCTCATTCAACGCCCGGAGGAACGGGTCGTAAGGAGCGCGGAGGGAGTCATCAGCGTGAGACGTTTTGCCGTATTTCTGACGATTGCTGCCCTGGCAGCGTGCAAAGGCAGTGGCAACAAAGCCGAACAATACCGAACCGAGAAAGTCGACCGCGGCACGGTCACCATGACCGTCACCGCGACCGGAACGCTGTCCGCCGTCACCACCGTTCAAATCGGCAGCCAGGTCTCCGGCGTGATCGCGCGCCTCTACGCCGATTTCAATAGCCGCGTGACCAAAGGCCAGCTCCTCGCCGAGCTCGATCCCACGCCGTTTCAGCAAACGGTCGAACAGCGGCAGGCTGACGTCGCGAAATCGCGCATCCAGGCCGCGAACGCGCGCATCAGCTACGACCGGCAGTCGCGGCTCATCAAGGCAGGTCTGGCGCCGCAGGCCGACCTCGACTCGGCGCGCGCCGCCTACGAAGAAGCGAACGCGCAAGTCGCGCAATCGACCGCTTCGCTCAATCAGTCACTGACTAGTCTGAAGTACACGAAGATCATCTCGCCCATCGACGGCGTCGTCGTCGACCGGCAATACGACGTCGGCCAGACCGTCGCCGCTTCGTTTTCTGCGCCGACGCTCTTCTCCATCGCGCAGGACATGACGAAGATGCAGGTGCAGGCCGACGTCGATCAGTCCGACATCGGCCGCATCGCCGTCGGACAGACGGCGCGATTCACGGTCGACTCCTATCCCGACCAGGAGTTCCGCGGACGCATCGCCCAGATCCGCCTCAACGCCACGGTCAGCCAGAACGTCGTCACGTATCCGGTGATCATCGAAGTCGGGAATCCCGATGAGAAACTGCGCCCGAAGATGACCGCGAACGTCACGATCGACGTGGCCATGGTGCAGGACGTTCTTCGTATCCCGAACGCCGCGCTCCGCTTCAAGCCGGACACGGCGGCAACAGGCGCCAAGCCTGGAACCGCGACCGCCAGCGGCGCCAAGCCGGCGGAGACCGCGCAGACAGCAAGCACCGCACCGACACAGACCGCGACGACATCCGGCGGCCCAACGCCCGAGCAACGCAGCCGCTGGCGCGACCGCCAGAACGGACAGACCGGCACCTCCGGAAGCGGCATGACCGCTGAAGAGCGCGCCGCGCGCTGGGGCAATCGCAGCCGAGGAGTTGATGGGGCAGCCAGTGGGTTGGGCGCTCCGCCAGCGCAGCACAGGCGGCCGCAGACCGTCTACGTTCTCGGCGCGGACAACAAACTCAAAGCGGTCGAGATCCGCACCGGCATCACCGATGGTCACTTCACGCAGGTCGTCTCCGGCGATCTGAACGTTGGCGACAGCGTCATCGTCGGCCTGGCCACATCGAAGGTCGACTCGAATCCTCCTCCGGGCAGCAGCGGTCCGATGGGCGGCGGCCAACGGCCCGGTGGCGGCGGCAGAGGTGGGCGGTAGTGCCGAAAAAGGTCATTGAGATTCACGGCCTCACGAAGGTCTATTCGATGGGAGAAGTCGAGGTCCGCGCGCTTGCGGGCCTCGACCTTGAAGTCGACGAGGGGGAGTTCCTCGCCGTTATGGGACCCTCCGGCTCTGGAAAATCGACGCTGATGAATATTCTCGGCTGCCTCGACCGCCCCACTGCCGGCACCTATCATCTCGACGGCGTCGACGTCTCCAAGCTCGACCGCGACGAGCGCGCCGTCATCCGCAACGCCAAAATCGGATTCGTTTTCCAGAGCTTCAATCTTCTGGCGCGAACGTCAGCCGCCGAGAATGTCGAGCTCCCGCTCATCTACGGCGACCTCGGGTGGACGCGCGTGGAGCGGCACAAAGCAGCAATGGATGCGCTCCATCGCGTCGGACTCAAAGGGCGCGAGCACAATCACCCGTCGCAGCTTTCCGGCGGCCAGCAACAGCGCGTCGCCATCGCACGCGCGCTCGTGACCGACCCCGCCATGCTCCTCGCCGACGAGCCCACCGGCAATCTCGACTCGCGCACCTCCGAAGAGATCATGGGCATCTTTCAGTCGCTCAACGACAGCGGCAAGACCGTCGTCCTCATCACGCACGAGCCCGACATCGCGCAGCACGCCAAGCGCGTCATCACCGTGCGCGACGGCGTCATCCAGCACGACGAGAAGGTCGATCAACACCGCGTCGATGTTCGCGGCATCGCTCCGCCCGTTGCTCCGGCGGCACCAGCAGCAGTTGCGGCATCAGCAGTTGCGGAGGCAAACCGATGAAAAGCTCCGTCATGCGCATCAGCAACATCACGATGGTCGGCCTTCGTGCCATCGCGCGCAACAAAATGCGCTCCTTCCTCACCGCCCTCGGCATCATCATCGGCGTCGGCTGCGTGATCGCGGTCGTCGCCATCGGCAACGGCGCAACCAAGTCGGTGGAGAACACCATCAACTCCCTCGGCACCAACTACATCATGCTCTTTCCCGGCGCCTCGACTTCGGGAGGCGCTCGCATGTTCACCGGCAACTCCACGCTCACCGCCGACGACGCCGACGCCATCAAGGCCGAATGCCCGGCAGTCGCCTACGTCTCCCCCACCGTGCGCGCCTCAGGTCAAATCGTGGCCGGTGAGCTCAACTGGGGAACCTCAATTCAGGGCGTGAGCGTGGACTATCCGCTCATCCGCTCATGGAACGTGTCGCAGGGAACCTTCTTCACCGATCAGGACGTCAAGAGCGCCTCGAAAATCTGCGTCCTCGGCAACACCGTCGCCGAGAATCTCTTCACCGACGGCCAGGCAGTTGGTCAAATCGTCCGCATCAAGAACGTCCCCTTCAAAGTCGTCGGCGTCCTCGAGAAAAAGGGCGGCAACATGATGGGTCAGGATCAGGACGACACCGTAGTCGCGCCCTACACGACGGTGATGAAGCGGCTCTCCGGCAAGACGAAGATCGACATGATCCAACTCTCCGCCGCCTCGGCCGGCCAGGTCCAGGAAGCGCAGAACGAGATCGACGCGGTGCTCCGTCAGCGCCATCGCATCGCTCCCAACGGCGACGTCGATTTTCAGATGCGCTCGCAGGAAGAGATCGCTCAGGCTCAGGGACAGCAGACCGCGATCCTGCGCATGCTCCTGCTCGTCATCGCCGCGATCTCGCTGCTCGTCGGCGGCATCGGCATCATGAACATCATGCTCGTCTCGGTCACCGAGCGGACGCGCGAGATCGGAATCCGCATGGCCATCGGCGCGAAGGGACGCCACGTGTTGCTCCAGTTCCTGTTCGAAGCCGTCACCCTCGCCATCGTCGGCGGCGTCCTCGGCGTCGCACTCGGAGTCGGCGCCTCGCTCGCCGTCAAACACTTCCTGCAATGGCCGATCGTCGTAACGCCCGCCTCGGTCGCGCTGTCGTTCGGCGTGGCCGCGTTCGTCGGCATCTTCTTCGGCTTCTACCCGGCACGGAAGGCGGCCAGACTCGATCCGATCGACGCGCTCCGGTACGAATGAGTAAGGGTTTTCGGCGGGTTGCTTGGTAGCCGAGTTGATAGGTTACCCAAGCCGCATTGCTGAGCGACGCGAGGATGTACAAACGGCCGGCACGGTCTCGCGTTACGCGGACGGCTCTGCTGCGGCATCGTAGAGATCGCGGACATCGAGCCGTGCGCCGATCGATAGCTCTGCGATCGCACCTTCGTGAACGACAGTCGTTTGCCAACCATCTTCTCCGCGCGATCTGACCTCCACGGAGCGCTCGCGATGAGAGACGAGCACGTACTCGCGCAGAGACGGGAAGGTCTTGTAGTGCTCGAACTTGTCGCCCGAATCGTACTCCTCGGTGCTGCGGCTCAGCACTTCCACGATGAGCGCCGGATTCGTGATCGCCAACGGGTCAACGCCATCGATTTCACGTGGCCCGCAGACGATTGTGACGTCGGGGTAGGTTGTAAGGCCGGTGGGTGTGCGAACACGCAGATCGGAGTTGTACGGCCGGCACTCGCCGCCGCGGAGTTGAGGGCCCAGCAAGGTGATGGCAGCCGCCGCGAGCGCTGCATGCTCGGGCGTGCCGCCGGCCATCGCGTAAATCTGGCCGCCGAGGAACTCGTGCTTGACGTTGCTGGACGCCTCGAACCCGAGATACTCGGCGTACGTGTAATTGAGCCTGTGGAGAAGTGCCGGCATCTCTGACGGATTATTGCATGTGTCGTTGCGAGTCCGCCGCCGCGGCGGCCACGCAGGTCATGGGTCAGTTTGAAGTGCCGGTTGTAACATCGCCGGATGACGCCGGGCCGATCGGATGTTAGATTGTCCCGCGATGGCAAAACCTCCCCGCGAACAAGAACCCGAAGAGATGGTTGACGAATCGCTGTCCTCTGCGCGTTCCATCCTCGAAAGGGTGACCGGCGAGAAAATGCCGAACCGCGTACGACGTGAGCGGGCAACCAAAGGCGCGTCGGCTCGCTCCGCGAACCTCACGCCAGAACGCCGGAAAGAAATCGCGGTGAAGGCTGCTAGTACCCGCTGGCAGAAGTAGTACCCGCGCCCCCCCTGCGGAAAAGCTGCGCATTTTCTGCCCAAAAAGTTGTGCAAAAGCCGTGGAAAAGCGGGCAACTCTACAAGTGGTAGAGCGGTCGGTAACCTATTAATTGCACAGTTGCTTATGCAAAGTTGTGGGTGGTCATTATTTTTCGAATGTCCACTCTTGACAACGGGGATGAGCGGAGGTACGTTGTCAGACGCACCACTCGACTGCCAAAAGCAGAACGCTACATACGGTAGAAAAAGGAAAGCCCCACAGTTCTTGATGGTCGAAACATCAAGGACCGCAGGGCTTTCAGAATGCGTTGTACCCCCGGCTTGAAGTTCCGCTCCGGACGGGGGCAAGTAACCGAGACCAAAGTGCCACCGCGTGTGGCAGGAGGGGCCCGCTTTGTTTCGAAAGAACGTAACTTCTACGCCGTGTATCCTAGGTCGTTCGCCTCCCAAAGTCAAGACTCAAACGTCGCCATCTCTGCAACTTGCGCGAGATTCCGCGAGGGACTCGCTAGACGAAAAGGAGTTTTGACAAATGTCTGGAACAACTGGTCACAAGTGCGAGCAATCCGGCCTCTACGCTTCGGCGTGCTGCAACGAACGTATTGCCCTGAGCAAGGGCGACACGTTTCCTCCGTGTCAAAAGTGTAGAAAGGCCGCAACGTGGACGCTGTATCAGAGCACGTAGTTGCTACGCGCTATGAACCTCTCGATTGACTCAGGGTCATACCCGAAAAGCAGGCCCTGAACCCAATGTAGTGCGGGGGGCGGGCAACCGTCCCCCTTTTTCAAGAACGCCAGTGCGGCCCGGCACCATTCATAGCGAAAGAACGCGCAGAGTGCAACACCATCGCGATAACTGATGTGGACTCGAATCTCCCCTGTTTCAGATTGCACCGCGCATTGCCTGAGATCATCGACTAGCTGGCCCAGCATCGGCGCTGACACCACGATGGGGAATTCGGCTACCGGTTTGTTTCGCCGCTCGACGCTCTCGATCGCTGAATGGCAGCGAGCTAAGTCGTATTGCGACAGAGACATACGAGTATTGTAGCAGCAGAATACGTTCCGGCGTTGCGCTCTTTTCAATTCGCTTATGTTGCTGAATCTTAATTAGCTTGCACCTTGACAATCATCGTAAGCAAGCATAGATTGTTACACACATGAACAAGCTGCCGGTTGAGAAGCGAATCCAGTTCCTCGGGGCCATCGTTGAAGGCATGGGAGTCCGGGCCGCGTGCCGTATCGCAGGCATTGCGAAGGGCACCGGCCTTCGTCTGGTTCGCGAAGTCGGCGCGGGCTGTGAAGCCTTCCAGCGGCAGTGGATTCGCGGTCTCGAAACTACTCGCGTTGAGGCTGACGAAGTCTGGTCGTTCTGTTACTCGAAAGAGAAGAACGTCCCCGCTGGCATTCCGCAGGACGTGCGCGATCGTTTTGGCTGGGGCGATGTGTGGACTTGGACCGCGCTTGATGCAACATCGAAGCTGATGGTTACGTGGCGCGTAGGCGACCGTTCGGCAGCGACGGGCGACCCGTTCATTCAGGACATCGCAGACCGCGTGACGGGCCGCATTCAGCTCTCCACGGACGGACATGCGGTTTATCCACAGGCGGTGGAACTCGCGTTCGCTGGCAACGTCGATTACGCGACGGTCATCAAAGAGTACGCATCTACACCCGGCACCACGGACAAGCCTGCTCACGTTCGCTACTCGCCCGGTGTATGCCTCGGAGTGATGAAGACTCGCGTGCAGGGTGAGCCGGACATGAAGCTGGCGTCTACGTCGTACGTTGAGCGAAGCAACCTCGCCGTCAGGATGCTGAATCGCCGATTCACCCGGTTGACGAACTCATTCAGCAAGCGGATCGAGTACCACAAGGCCGCGCTCGGGCTGACGTTCTTCTACTACAACTTCTGCCGCAAGCATTCATCACTGAAGGGGAAGACTCCGGCGATGGCGGCAGGGATCGCAACGACGGTTTGGAGCGTGCGAGACATGCTCTTCGCCGCAGATCAGAAACTCGCCGGGGAGAAAAACGCGTGAACGTGACTACTTCCGCTTGTCGAATGACAGGAGCATGTGCGACGGAGGAATGCCGAACGCCTTCGCGAGCCGGAGTATCGTGCTGATCTTCGCCTCATTCCGTCCGCCTTCAAGGTGACTGATCTGGACGACGTTCATCCCGGATCGTTCCGCGAGGTCTTCCTGAGTCCATTCCTTCGCGTGCCGCAGCTCGCGGATGCGCGATCCGAACTTGACCGCAGCCGGTGACTTCTTCCCTTTCGCAGGCGGCATCTTGCTTTGCATCTTCGTCCTCGGCTAAAGTTCGCACCATTGCCCGAGGACAAAGTATCGTCATGCCGAAGCTGCCCGCACGCATCACCGTTACGCTCTCGACTTTCACCGTCCTCGTTCTTCAGCATCGCGCGAAGGAGCAACGCATCAGCGCCTCCGCTGCGATCGAGGCGGCGATTCTCGAAAACATCACGGTCCATGAAGTCGAGCGGCTGATGAAGCAATCGCCGGACTTCGCGCGCGTCGCGCTGGAGTGGATGAGTAGCGCCGGAAAGAAACGGAGGACGTAATGTTGGCAACCCTGAACGCGATCTTTTTCGATGACGACGGCGGAGTCAGCGGATTCGTAGAGGAGTTGATCGGCGTACACGGGCACGGAAAGAACATCAAGGAAGCGCGGGCCAGCTTGACGAAAGCGGCGCGAGAGTTCCTTGCTGGCCAAGAACACGGCATGAGCGAGCGGCTATCGGCCTACGGCCCGGTGACTCGCGAGAAACTGGACGTGGAGTTCATGCTCGGGACGAAACGCCGCCGTCCTCGCGAATGAGTTTCCGTCCGGCTATTTCCGGCATTGTCCGGCAATGTTACAAGTCACCGCTCAAAGTGACCCATGACCGCCACGCAAGCGTTACGTAGCGAAGGCAGTTAGTCCCTCGCCTGTCACGCCAGTCGCGGTGGCAACCAAACAACCCACCAACGATACGATGCACCGATGACGCCGTCCGCTCGCCGCGAGCTTCCCTTGCTGCTCGCCGTGTTCGTCTTGGCCCTCATGATCCGCTTCGCCTTTCTGGCGATTGCCGGACCACACTCCGCGCCCGACTCCTCTGAATACGAAACCCTCGGGCACAACATCGCCGCCGGCAACGGATTCACTCTCAGCACCGCCGCGCCATTCATCCCAAGCGTGCGGCGGCCGCCGCTCTATCCTGCTTTTCTCGCGCTGGTCGGCGGACGCGGTCCCGTCGATCCGTACGCAGTCGCCTCGGTTCAGATCTTTCTCGACAGCGCCGTCGCCGTGGCAATTCTCCTGTTGACTACCGCCATTCCGATGAAAAGCGTGCGCATCGCCGCGGCGGTGATCTACGCGATGCATCCCGCCGCGGTCGCCGCTTCGTCGACGCTGCTGACGGAGACTCTGTTCACGTTTCTCCTCGCAGGCGCGACTCTCCTCGTGCTCGCTGCGCGCAATCGCGACCGGCCGGCGCTTTCGATACTCGCCGGCGTCGTCATGGGCGTATCCGTTCTCTGTCGCCCCCTCGGCGTGATCTACATCGGTTCCGCTGCGCTGGTGCTCCTCGCCTGGCGCCGCCCGCGCGTCATCGCTCATACAGCCGCGTTCCTGATCGGATGCGCGCTGACGATCCTGCCGTGGACCTACCGCTGCACCGTCGTCACCGGACGCGTCGTGATCGCGCAGGCCGCCGGAATCTGCAACTGGTACCTCCCGACGCGCTGGGACTGGGATCAGAACGATCAGACGGCCCTCTGGCGGCAGTTCAAGAACGATCCATACGGACAGCGTCTCGATGCCGCGCGCACCTCCGCCGAGATCGTCGACCTCAACGACTTCGGCCGCGACCAGGCCATCCGGAACGTCAGGGCCAATCCTCGCGCCTACCTCATGTCGCGAATCCGCACGTACCCGCACCTCTTCATCAGCACGTTCGGAGGATCGATGGGCATCGACCAGACGCTGGGCGAAGTCATCGCGCAGCGTAGGTTCGGCGCGGCAGCGCTGCTGGCCGGTTTTTTGATCGTCTTCTCGCTTCTGCCGCTCGCCCTCGCTGCTCTCGGCCTCGCTCGCACATTCAGCAACCCCGCGATCTCACTCTGCGCCGCCTTCGTCCTCGCGACACTCTTCTTCCACATCCCGATGTGGATCGAGTACCGCTACTGGCTGCCGGTGCTGCCATACGAACTGGGGCTCGCAGCAGCAGGCGCGGACGTCGTGCTGCGCCGCTGGCAATCGCCAAAGCGTCCGTTTTAGTCGCGAGGGCGAGCGCACCCCATGCTGTCATTCCGAGCGGGCGGGGCGGCGGGGGGGGGAGGAATCCCCACCGATATGGCGATGACCGCTCCGAGGCAGGGGATTTCTCATCGTGCTACACCGCTCCCACCACCCTACCGCCCCCGCGGTTCCGCCGATTCGAAATGACAGGCGCCCGGATACCGCGCTAGTTCGGCGGATCCGCCAGCTCCATCTCGCCGCCCGCTTCCGCGAGGTTCACTTCCGCGGTCGTCTCGGTTGCGCGAGCAGCCCGCGTGAGCGCCACCTCCCGCACCATCGCCACGAGTTGCGGGACGTCGAACGGCTTCCGCACGATGCCGTGAACGAGGTTCGAGGAGAGGTGGCGCAGTGCCGTGTCGTCGCCGGCGGTCATCACAAAGATCACCGAGCGCGACTTTGGCGACGCTACGTGGAACGCTTCAAGGAACTCAAGGCCGTTGAGCTCGGGCATCATCAGGTCGAGCAGGATGACTGAGTACTCCGTTGCCTGCGTCATGTTCAGCGCTTTAGCGCCATTCACTGCTGCATGGACGTCGAAGGGCTCGCGGCGCAAGGCGGCCACGAGCAACGCACGTATCGCGTCGTCATCCTCTACCACGAGGATCTGGGGAGTTGGGGGCATGATGCGTCGCGGGCATGCGGATTTGACGCCAGAATCGCTCGGTTAAATCCTCCGGCCCGGTTGTTGCTCCCGAAAAGGCCGTGGCCGCTTTCGAAAAAGCCCCGCCGGAAGCGCGGCAGTTGTTGACCGTTCCCATCCGCGAGCTTGGCCTCCGGCTCGACGAATCGCCTGTGGCTGAGTACGTTCGCCGCCTTTATGCCGAGCTCGAGGCTGCCGGGTTGCGTCACTTCCGGCCCGCCTGCTATTTGTCCGATGAGTGGGGTTGCCCGTCCGAGGAACCCGTCATCGGCATTCCGTTTTACCTCGGCGATTCGCGCGTGGCCCACATCGAGGACGCCGTCAATGACATCGAGAACGAGCGCGAGATCATGATGTACCTGCGCCACGAGGCCGGCCACGCTTTCAACTACGCGTACGAGCTCTACCGGACCGACGAGTGGCACGAGCTGTTCGGCTCGTTCCGCCGTCCGTATCGTGACGACTATCCGTTCGTTCCGTTCTCGCGCGACTACGTCCGCCACATCGCCGGCTGGTACGCGCAGAAGCATCCCGACGAAGATTTCGCGGAGACGTTCGCGGTCTGGCTCGATCCGGATTCGCACTGGCAGCAGCGCTACGCAAACTGGGGAGCGATGCGCAAACTGCTCTACATCGACCGCGTCGCGCACGAGGTCAGCGACACGCCGCCGACTCACGCCGGAGGACAGACGGACATCACCGTCGATGAGATGGAGCAGACCGTCGAAGAGTTCTATCGCGGCGTTCATCCGGACGAGTCAGCGATGATTGCCGGCCTCGCTCTCGACACCGACCTCAGCGACATCTTCCTCGATCCCTCCCGCAGTCGCGCCGATGCCGACTATCGTGCAGCTGAGGAGCTGCTGGCCGAGCACCGCCGCGACATCGTCGACAAAGTCAACGAGTGGACTGGCGTCCGCCGCACGCTCGTTCGCGCCCTCGTCGGCGCCGTCGAGCAGCGCTTACGCGAGCTGGGTCTGCTCGCGACACGCGAAAGGAGCCGTTCCCAGATGATCGAGCTGACCGTCTACATCACGGCGCTGTCGATGACGTTTCTCATCGGCAAACGCCCACTCCGCCATCGGAAGGTGAAATGAAAGTCGCAATTCTTTTTGGACAATTCGAGGGATACGAAGAACAGCCCGGCGCGGAGATCGAAGCCGCGAAGCCGAAGCGCAAGCGAAAAAAGAAAAAGACGGATGTCGAGGCCATTGCTGATTCGCTGCGCGAGCTTGGCCATGAGACCACCACGTTTCCGATCGACGGCCGCCCGCAAACGCTGGCTCGTCTGGCGCGCTCGGACGCCGATCTCTTCTTCAATCTCATCGAGTCGTACAACGGAGACGACACGATGGAGATGCACTTCGCCGCGTACCTCGACTTGATCGGCAAGCGCTACACCGGCTCCGGTCCGCAGGGCTCGTATCTGGCGATGGATAAGAGCATCGCCAAGACGATCGTCCGCTACCACGGCCTGTTCACGCCGTACTCCGCGGTGATGGACAAGGGGCGCGTCGAGCACGCGCAGGACATTCAGTTCCCGGTGATCGTGAAGCCGGCAGCCGAGGATGCGTCGAAAGGGATCGACGCCGGGTCGGTCGTGTCATCGATCAAGGATCTCTTCGAGCGCATCGCCTACATTCACGACGAGTTCGACTCGCCCGCGCTGATCGAGGAGTACATCGAAGGGCGCGAGATCTACGCCGCGGTCATCGGCGATCCACCCGAGGCGCTGCCGCTGGTCGAGCTCGATCTCTCGAAGCTGCCGGAAGGAACGCCGAAGATTGCCAGCCACGACGTGAAATTCGATGAAAGCGCCGAGGTCTACAAAAAGACGAAGTCGGCAGTCGCGCGCGATCTGGATGACGATGTCGTGGCCGAAATCCAGCGCGTCGCCGTCACCGCCGTCCGCGCCCTCAAACTCCGCGACTACGCCCGCATCGACCTCCGCCTCGGCGCCAACGGCCGCATCTACCTAATCGAAGCCAACCCCAACCCCTGGCTCGACCCCATCGCCGAATTCGCGATGGCGGCAAAGGAGTCAGGGCTGTCATACACGGAGATGGTGGATGGGATCGTGAAGGCTGCGATGGCGCGGAAAAAGTAGCGCCACTGTCATCCTGAGCCGCCGAAGGACACGAAGTGCCGAAGGACGGTCGAAGGACCCCCTGATCTTGTGCAGGGTCCGGGTTGGTGGCAAACAAACCAGGCAGAAAGCGCGGGGGGGCCTTCGACGTCCTCCGGCACTTCGTGTCCTACGGCGGTCTCAGGATGACAGCGAGGATGACAGCGTTGATGACGGAGCCCGCCGCAACGACCTCCACTTCCACCGGTAGTAAATCGCTGGATAGACGAGAAGCTCCATGAGAAATGACGTGAACAGTCCCCCGATCATCGGGGCGGCGATGCGTTTCATCACGTCGGCGCCGGCACCCGTGGACCACATGATCGGCACGAGTCCGAAGAACGCGCAAGCTACCGTCATCACCTTCGGCCGGACGCGCTTTACCGCTCCTTCGTAGATCGATTCGCGCAGATCCTCACGCGTGCGCATGGCTCCGCGGGCGACGCGCTCATCGAACGCGAGGTCGAGGTAGAGCAACATGAAGATGCCGGTCTCGGCGTCGAGCCCGAGAAGCGCGATGAGGCCGACCCAGACGCCAATGGAGATGTTGTAGCCGAGGGCCCAAAGCAGCCAGACGGCGCCGACGGCGGAGAATGGGACTGCCAGCAGAACGATGATCGTCTTCGGAATCGAGCGCGTGTTCATGAAGAGCAGAAAGGAGACGACGAGCAGCGTCAGCGGGACGACGATGATCATGCGCTGGCGCACGCGCTCCATCGCTTCGTATTGCCCGCTCCATTGCAGCGTGTAGCCGGCCGGCATGCGGAGATGGGAGTCGACCGCTTTTTTGGCCTCGTCGACGAAACTGCCGAGGTCGCGGTGGGCGGTGTCGACGTCGATGTAGACGTAACCGGCAAGTTTGCCGCTCTCATCGCGGATCATGGCAGGGCCTTCGACGATGCGAACGTTCGCGAGCTGGCCGAGCGGAACCTGCGCGCCGGCCGGTGTGGCCACGAGCACGCGGCCGAGCTTGTCGATCTCGTCGCGCAGCTCCCGCGGATAGCGGATGTTGATCGGATAGCGCTCGCGGCCTTCGATCGTTGTCGACACGTTCTCGCCGCCAATGGCTGTCATGATCGTCTGCTGCACGTCGTCGATCGTCAGGCCGTAGCGCGCGATGGCCACACGATCGATGTCGAAGTCGACGAAGTAGCCGCCGGCGACCCGCTCGCCGTAAACGCTACGCGCGCCGGGAACGTGTCCGATGATCTGCTCGAGCTGCTTGCCGATCGCTTCGATTTGCTTGAGATCCGCGCCGAAGACTTTGATGCCGACCGGTGTGCGGATGCCGGTTGTGAGCATGTCGATGCGGTTGCGGATCGGCATCGTCCAGGCGTTCGTCTGTCCGGGAAGTTGGAGACGATGATCGAGATCGTTGACCAGCTCCTCCCACGACATCGTGTCGGGCCAGAGCGGACGCACCAGCGGTTGTAGGAACGACGGCAGCCATGTCGAGTACCAGCGGTCTTTGTGCCGCCACTGCGATTCTGGCTTGAGGATTACGGTCGTTTCCGCCATCGACAGCGGCGCGGGATCGGTCGACGTATCGGCGCGTCCTGCTTTGCCGAACACGCGCTCGACTTCGGGGACCTGCCGCAGCAGCGCGTCCTGCGTCTGCAGCAGCGCGCTTGCCTGCGCGACGGAGATGCCGGGCAGCGTCGTCGGCATGTAGAGGATCACCCCTTCGTTGAGCGGCGGCATGAACTCGTGACCGAGCTTGAAGTAGATCGGGATCGTGCCGAGGACGACGAGGAGCGCAGCGGCGATGACGATGCGCGTGTGGCGCAACACCCAATGCGCAGGCGGTCCGTAAATGCGAAACAGCACGCGCGAGATCGGATGCTTTTCTTCGGGGACCATTCGACCGACAAAGACGGCGTTGGCGACTCCGGCCAGCCATCGCGGCCGGAACTCGTAGCGCTTCAGCTTCGTGAACATAAGCCGCAGCGCGGGATCGAGAGTGATGGCCAGGAACGCCGCGATCGCCATCGAGAAGTTCTTCGTGAACGCCAACGGCTTGAAGAGCTTTCCCTCCTGCGCTTCGAGGGCGAAGATCGGCAGGAAGGAGAGCGCGATCACGAGCAGCGAGTAAAAGCTCGGCCGTCCCACTTCCTGAATCGCCTTGATCAGCACTTCCTTGTAATCGCCGGCGCGGCCCGTGCTCTCCCACACCTCGAGTTTCTTGTGCGCGTTCTCGACGACGACCACCGCGGCATCGACGAGCGCTCCGATTGCCACGGCGATCCCGCCGAGGGACATGATGTTGGCGTTGATGCCGAAGAGACGCATCGGGATGAAGGCCAGGATCACCGCGGCAGGCAGCGTGATGATCGGGATCATCGCGCTGGGGATGTGCCAGAGAAAAAGGAGGATCACGAGCGAGACGATCAGCATCTGAATCAGCAGCTCGTGCTTCAGTGTGTGGATCGATTCTTCGATCAGTCGCGAGCGGTCGTACGTCGTGACGATCTGCACGCCTTTCGGTAACGACGTGCCGATCTGCGCGAGGCGCTCCTTCACGGCGCCGATGACTTTCATCGCGTTCTCGCCGTGACGCATGACGACGACACCGCCCGCCACCTCGCCTCGTCCGTCCAGCTCCGCGATGCCGCGCCGCAGTTCAGGGCCGAGCTCGACGCTGGCGACGTCGGACAGGCGCACTGGCGTGCCGTCTTTCGCTTTCAGCACGATCTGCTCGAGATCGGACTTGTTCTTGACGTAGCCGTGTGCACGGACCATGTACTCCGCGCCGCTCCACTCGATCAGCCGTCCGCCCACTTCGTTGTTCGACTTGCGCACGGCGTCGCTCAATTGCGAGAGCGGGATGCCGTAGCCCGCCAGCCGGTTCGGATCGACGGTGATCTGGTACTGGCGGACGAATCCGCCGACGCTCGCCACTTCCGCCACGCCGGGCACCGACTGCAGTTCGTAGCGGATGTGCCAGTCTTCGAGCGAGCGAAGATCGGCGAGCGAGTGCTGGCCGGTCGCGTCGACGAGCGCGTACTGGAAGACCCAGCCAACGCCGGTGGCATCAGGACCAAGCGAAGTCTCCACCCCTTTCGGCAACTGCGATTGAACCTTCGACAGGTATTCGAGCACACGGCTGCGCGCCCAGTAGATGTCCGTCCCCTCGTCGAAGATGACGTAGACGTACGAGTAGCCAAAGTCCGAGAAGCCGCGGATGGCCTTCACGTGCGGCGTGCCGAGGAGCGCGGTGGTAATCGGGTAGGTAACCTGATCTTCGATGATGTCGGGGCTGCGGTCCCACTTCGAAAAGATGATGACCTGCGTGTCGGAGAGATCGGGCAACGCATCGACGGCGATGTTCTGGATGCTCCAGACGCCGATGGCCACGAGCACCGCGACGACGAGGACGACCAGCCCGCGGTTCGTCGCGCACCAGCGGATGACGCGCTCGATCACGGAGTGCCTCCGGTGGTCGTCGGCATCTTCGAGATCGCTGATTTCAGGCGCGACTCGGAATCGACGAGGAAGTTCGCATCGACGACGACACGCTCACCTGCCGCGACGCCCGATCGAATCTCGTAGAACCCCGGCACTTTCGCGCCGGTCACCACTTCCCGCGGAGCGAACGTGCCGTTGGCGCCGGCGATGAAGACGACCGAGCGCGTGCCGGTGTTCATCACCGCGCTGTCCGGTACCGCGACCACGTTCCCGCCCGGCTGTTGCAGGAGAACATCGGCGTACATGTCCGGCTTCAGCAAACCGGCCGGATTCTCGAGCTCGAGACGGACGTTCGCCGTCCGCGTCTGCGCGGCGATCACCGGGCCGATGAACGTCACGCGCGCTGCGAGCGTCTGTCCGCCGGCGATCACCTGCGCGCCCGATCCCACGCGCAGCGATGCGAGCTCGGACTCGTACACATCCGCGAGCACCCAGACGTGCGAGAGATCGCCGATCTCGAACAGCGTGTCTGCCGGCGTGACGCGCGCGCCGAGGACGACGTTTTTCGCCATGACCACACCGTTGACCGGCGAGCGCAGCGAGATGTCGCGCATCGCCTTGCCGCTGCGCCCGACGCGGTCGATGTCGGCATCGGTCATGTCCCAGAGCCGGAGCCGCGTGCGCGCCGCGGAGGCAAGCGTGCGCCCGAGGTCGGAGGTGTTGCGCTGGGCGAGGAGGAGCTCGTTCTGTGTCGCCAGCAGATCGGGGCTGTAGATCGAGAGGAGCACATCGCCGCGCCGCACCGGCTGGCCAACGAAGTTGACGGGAATCGCTTCCACGGTCCCCTCGAGCTTCGTGTGAATCTGGGCCGTTCTGCGCTCATCGACGGCGATCCTTCCCGCCGCGCGCGTCGTGCGCGCGAGGTTGCGCAGTTCCGCCACGGCCGTCTTCACGCCGATGAGCTGCTGCTTCGGCTGCGACATCGAGACGCTCGTGTAGCCGCTGACATTCGACGCAGTATTCGTGACCGGCGCATCGTCCGCGTAAACAGGAACCAGCTTCATCCCGCAGTCCGGCGCGCGTCCCGGTTGATTCGATTTGTAAACGTGCGGCGGCCCCATCGAATACATAGGGTCGATCCAGGCGGTGACGCGGCGGCCGGAGCCGTCCTGCGTCACGGCGTCAGCATCGTTCGACGAGCTTCCGCGCCGCGTACTGAGCACGACGACGAGCGTCACAGCCAGAAGTCCTGCGATGATCCACGGCAGCCAGCGCTTCATCGCGCACCTCCCATCTCCGGCACGACCGTACTCTCCGCCCCATGCTGCAACGCATCGATCAGCGCCTCGGCCACCAGCAACTGCCGGAGGAAGTCGTAGTAGTCGACACTCAGCGTGCGGTACGTCTGCAACGCGCCGATGACTGCATCGAACGACGATTTGCCTGATTGATATGCGACCACCGCCGACTCGAATCCGAGCTTCGCCTGCGGCACCAGTTGCTCGACGTGAAGATTGATCTGCTCGATCGCTTCGTCACGCTGCGCGATCGCTTTGCCAAGCTCGCTCTGCAACTTCTGGCGAAGGATGTCGATTCGCGCCAGCGCCGCGTCGCGCTCCGCCGTCGCTTCCGCGATCCGCGGCGCGATCGTCGCCTTGCGAACGGGCAACTCGATCCGCGCCACGACGCTGATCATGTCCTTTTGCTGCGGCCGGAATCCGTACGAGGCTTCGAGATTTACATCCGGCTTCGATACCAGCCTGACCAGCCGAATCTCCTCCTCGGCACGCGCAGCCGCCGCTTCGAGAACCGCAGTCGGAAGCTTCGGAACATCGAGACGCTCGGCAACCGCACGATCGTGATGCTCCATCGCATGACCGAGCGCGAACGACGGAATCGCGGCACCGGCCGGCAGGGCGAGCAAGGCGCGCAAGCGAGCCAGCGCCTGATCGCGCACGCCGCGCTGCATCAGGATGGCGTGGCGAATGTTCGTCTCTTCGAGCTTGGCGCGAATGATGTCGATCTGCGGTGCGAACCCGGTTTCATAACGGATCTTCGCCGCCTCGCCGGTCGATGCGGCCAGCGACGCGATCTCCTCATTCGCCGCGATCTGATTCACCGCCGCCGCCGCCTCGTCGTAGGCGACGAGCACGTCACGCGTGATCTCGGCAACGCGAATCTCGCGCTCGCGCTCGAGCTGCTGCACGTCCAGCGCAGCCGCCCGCTGCAACGACTCGCGCCGGTCCTTCCGAAGAAATGTCTGCGACGCGCCAACCATGTACATCGTCATCGGATCGGAGGACAGATCGATCTGCCGGTTCTGCACTCCCGCCATCAGCATCGGATTCGGCAGCGTCCCCGCCCCCGCGGCGCGCGCTCGCGCAGCCGCGATCCGCGCATCCATCTCGCGTAGCGACGGCGATGCCGTGATCGCCGCGTCGATGACGTCGCGCGGATTGTTCCAGTCGATCGCATTGGCGCGCGCTGCAATCAGAAGCGCGCCTGCAAACCAGGCGGCGATGAATCTTCGGTCCATAAATCCTCACAGGCTCGAACGCGCGGACGACGAGCGTCAGCGCACAAAACGAAGCGCGAGCGGAGCGAAGATCAGATGAGGAGTATGGAGAGCGCCGCGAGCCGGCGCTGCTGCGCAGGGGGGGAGCCATGCGCGGCCGGCTCGGTAATGCGCGGCATCGCGGAGACGAGAAGAAGCGCCGCAAGCGAGATCACAGGTGCTGACGGCTTCACCAGCGTCTTGGCGATCTCCGTCGTCGCCTGCGCATCCGGAGGTGCAGGCACGCAACGCGTCTCATTGCAGCAAGGAGGCGCGGCGATCGACGGTTCGCTCGCCGCATGCGCACGGCAGCAAGTCGTCGCCGCGCAAACTCCGGCGCTGGCCGCCAGCGGAAGAAGCCCGCTCACGGTCAGCACTACGATCAACGCGAAAAGGCGCCGCATGCTTCGTGGGCAACGGATGCGCTCGTTCGGCCATTCCGTAATGAGGTTTGGCTTCTACAGATGGCAGACCAAGAAGGGCCCGCACGAAGTCGGGCGCACCACACCATCCGTAGCCCTCACACCGACGACATCCCCAGCGTCGAATGAAAGCGCCGCGTCCTCGACCGCAACGGCACCTGGCTCCAGACGTTCTACCTGCTTGTCAACACTGCGCGCGCTCGTCGTCGCGGCGCCGGGATGAGCAGGCGACGCTTGCGAATGACGCGTCAAAAAAAAGGGGAGGGCGTCGAGCCCTCCCCTGATCCGAATCGCAGATGTGTGTGCGTTTACGGCGTGGTCACGATCACATCGTCGATGAACACGTTGTTGCCGTAGGCGCTGATGCCGAGGAAGCCGAGTTGGATCGTTGTTCCCTTGTATGCGGTCAGGTCGATGGTGTGCTGCTTCCAGCCCGTCGATCCGTCGTAACGATTGACCGCGGTTCCTACGTTCGCCCATGTACCGGTCGAAGCCTGTACCTGCACTCGGTCGGCGGAGGTCGTATAGCCGGTGTCGTGGTACATCCAGAACTTCAGCGTGACTGTCGTGGCGCTGCCCGGAATCGCGAAGCCGGCCGTCTGGTAGGCGCGTGTCTGCGAGCCGCTGGCGGCGTCGTACGAGTTGAACTTCGCGAGGTAGCTGCCGCCGTGCGGACTGGCGGTCGGGAGAGTTCCCGCGGTCACGAAGGTCCAGGCGCCTGCGGTGCCGGAGACCTGCGCGGTAGCCCAGCCGGTGCCGGCGCTCTCGAAGCCGTTCGAGAAGAGAGTCGTTGGGCCGCTGCAGCTGGCGGTGAAGTTCGTGCCTGTGACGTTTGCGCCGCTGATCGTCACCGAGGTGCTAGTCGGCGTGAATGTGCAGCCGCTCTTGCTGGGAGTCACGGTGTAGGTGCCGTTGGCCAGACCGGTGACGGTGTAGTTGTTCGCTGCGTCGCTCGTCGCGGAGGAGGAGCCAGCTGTGACCGTGGCGCCCGTCGTGCCGGCGCTGCCGGAGATCGAGTACGTCGGCACCGGCGTCGTGACGGTGCCGGTTACGGTGAAGCTGCCGGCGGCATAGCCGTTCACGCCAAGCCACCAGGTGCCGGAGGACGGGTTGGTCGCAGAGCAGGTCTCATTGCCGGATGAGGTGTACGGCCGGCAGATGTAGGTACTCGAGGTCGGCTTTGCATTGAATTGTGTGTAGATGTCGACGTCGCCCGTGGCGGCGGTCGTCGTGAAGGTCAGGTTCGTGGCGCCAGGCGGTACGGTGATGTAGTAGTACTTCCAGGCTCCCATCGCCACGCTCTGGCCGGTCACCGGCACGCCGCTCGTGAGCTGCGTGTCGCCGCTGCCGCACGTTGCGGTGAAGTTCGCGACGGCGTTGGAGGACGTGATCGTCACGGAGCTCGACACAGGCGAGAAGGTGCAGCCCGACTTGCTCGGCGTGACGGTGTAGGTGCCGGCGACGAAGCCCGACATCGTGTAGTTGCTCGAGCCGTCGCTCGTCGTCGAGGACGATCCCGCTGTGACGGTGGCGCCCGATGTGCCCACGTTGCCGCTGATCGTGAATGTCGGCGCGGAGCAGTTGGCGGTGAAGTTGACGCCCGTGACGTTGGCCGAGGTGATCGTCACGGAGCTCGAGGTGGGCGAGAAGGTGCAGCCGCTCTTGCTCGGCGTGACTGTGTATGTGCCGGCCGCCAGATTGGCGATGGAGTAGTTGCTCGACCCGTCGCTCGTCGCCGAACCCGATCCCGCGGTGACGGTGGCGCCTGTCGTTCCGGCGTTGCCGGAGATTGAGTAGGTCGGCGTGGTTGACGTCGTAATCTTCGCCGTCCAGATCTCTTCCTTCGCGTTGTTGCGGCGGTCGGTCCAGGAGGGGAAGAACGCGTTGGCGTAGCCGGAGAGGCTGTTGTAGTCGCCGAACTGGTTGCCGGAATCCGAGCCGGAGACCGTTTCGTCGGTCATGGCCGTGGTGACCTTGACTGCCGCCTGCCACGTCACGCCGCCATCCGTCGACAGCTGATAGTAGACGTCGACCTTCTTGCGGCCCGCATCGGCGACGGTGTCGTAGTAGATCGCGCCGAGGTTGCCGTTGGTCTCGTCGACGGCGAGGAACTGGTTGAACTGATCGTTCAAGCCGCCCTGATTGTTGATCTTTACGCGGGCGCTCCAGGTGGTGCCGCCGTCCGTGGAGCGCGAGAACCAAACCCGCGTTTTGCAGGTGGAGCTCACGTTCGTGCCGGGCTCGTTCGCAGCGGCAGTGCAGCCGCTGTCGCCGGAAAGGTCGGTCCAGAGTGCGTAGACGTTGTTCGTCGCGCCGTTCTTGTACGCGCCGCCCGAGACGTAGACGAGAATCCTGCGGCTGGAAAATGCTGGAACACCGATGTCATAGGAATCGTAGGTGGTGACGAGGCTCACCGGCGTGCCGTAGCTCGTGCCACCGTTCGTCGACTTGACGACGAAGATCCCGCGCGAGCCGGTATCGGGGAAGAAGCCGAAGACGTCGCCGGCGGAGTTGGTCTTCACGTCGGCGCCGATGCAGGTTCCGGTCGCTGCGGAGTTGCTCACCTGGATCGGAGTGCCCCATCCCGAGGAGGTGCGGCGGTTCATGAAGGCGGGGTTGCCGTTGTGCCAGATGACGTAGTTGTTGTTCGCGTATGGGGAAGAGGCGCTGTGGTCGATCCACTGCATCTGCTTGTCTGTGTTGGTCTGGCTTCCGGAGATGGTTCCGTCGAACGTCCACGTCGCGCCGCCGTTGGCCGAGCGGTACGACTGAACCTTCAGGACGGTCTGGCCGGAGTTGATGCCCATCGTCGTCGACCATGCCGTACCGTCCGAGCTCCAGTCGACCGTCGGGTCGGAGTGGAACGCGTCGCCGCTGGCGAGCGGAAGGTTGGTCTGACCCCACGTCACGCCGCCGTCAGTCGAGTAGTACTGACCCTGCATGCCGGAGCCGCCGATGTTGTTGGAGGCGGCGATGATCTTGGTCGGGTCCCAGTAGTTGATGCGGATGTCCGACTCGCTGCGAGAGACCGTTTGCGCGCCTGACGTTCGGACGTTCGTCCCAGCGGTGGCGCCGAGCGCAACGATCGGACCGAAGCGGCCCATGGTGAACGTGGGCGCGTCTTCGACATCGACATCCTCGTCCGTATCGCCGAACTGTCGTCCCGGCGCCATGCTCGCATTCGGATTTCCGGGCTTGAGGTCCTGGTGGGTGATCATCCACTCGAGGACTTCTTTCAGAACGAGCGGATAGCCGCCGGTCGGGTCATTGTCGTTGTCGTAGTTCGCTTCGGGGTGTCCCTTCTTCCAGTACACCTTGAGCCAGGGCGGGACGATCGGATCGTCGGCGTCTTTGTCTTTGAGCTTGTCGAAGTCCTGATTCTTTTTGATCAGTTTTTCGAGCTCACTGCCTTCTTTTACATGCGCCTTCTTGAGTTGCTCCTCGAGCGAGGGAAACTTCTTCGCTTGCCCGGGAGGGATGATCGGAGGTCCCTGAGCAAACGCAACCGCGGCCAGGAACAGAAAGACGAAATTCAGAACGATAGAAGTTTTCTTCACGTACATTTCCCTTCGTTAAACATCAGTTTCCGGGGGGTGGACACCGTTCTGTTACATCAAGAGCTGTGCCGTCACAAATCGACCCGTTTTGGGCTGTTTTGGTAGCTTTGCTGACCCGAGGGGATGAAAAAGGCCAGGTCACAAACTGAACAGTGGGCAGTGGATGACCCACCTCAAGCGGGAGAGTCGGCGCACGCCTCACGCTCGTCGATGTTGTTTGTCAGCGGTCGTTCGGAGACACTGCACGAGTTCTCCCGAACCCCATTCGATGCCGCCAATCTCCATCCTCGATCTCGCTTTCATTCCTGCCGGCGCTACGCCATCGGACGCGCTACGCCACACGCTCGATCTTGCGCAGCACGCCGAGCGATGGGGCTACCGGCGCTTCTGGCTCGCCGAGCATCACAACATGATCGGGATCGCCAGCGCGGCGACGGCGGTGGTGATCGGCTACGTCGCCGCGGGCACGCGGACGATCCGCGTCGGTGCGGGCGGCATCATGCTGCCGAATCACGCGCCTCTGATGATCGCGGAGCAGTTCGGCACCCTCGAGTCGCTCTACCCGAACCGCATCGACCTCGGGCTGGGCCGCGCTCCGGGCACCGATCAGCGAACGCTGCGAGCGCTGCGCCGCTCCCCTCTCAGCGCCGATACCTTTCCCCACGATGTACTCGAGCTCCAGGCGTTCTTCGGACCGCTGCAGGAAGGGCAAGTCGTTCAAGCCGTCCCCGGCACTGGCCTCAACGTCCCGCTCTGGATCCTCGGGTCGAGCCTCTTCGGCGCCCAACTCGCCGCCGAGCTAGGCCTACCCTTCGCCTTCGCTTCTCACTTCCAGCCTGATGCATTGATGCCGGCGCTCGAGATCTATCGCGCCAGATTCAAGCCATCGAAACAGCTCGAACGGCCTTACGGGATGGCCGGCGTCAACGTCATCGCCGCTGATACCGATGCCGATGCGCGGCGCCTTTTCACCTCCGCCCAACAGTCGTTCGCCAACATCTTCCGCGGCTCCCGCGGCCGCCTGCCGCCGCCGATCGACGACATCGAAACCTACTGGACGCCGGAGGAGAAAGCGCAAGCCTCCGCAATGCTGGCCTGCTCGTTCGCCGGCTCTCCCGACACAGTTCGCCAGGGACTGTCTTCATTCGTAAAGCGGACCGGCGTCGACGAGATCATCGTCGCATCCGCGATCTACGATCATGCATCGCGGCTGCGGTCGTACGAAATTGTTGCGGATGTCTTCGCTCACGTCTGACGGGACGTCGCTTCGTTCGCGGCCCGCGAACACGACCATCGCTGGTCCAAATGGCTCGGGGAAAACGACCTTCGCCCGTTCTCTAACTTTCATTTCGCACTTGCGCTCATAACACTTCACAGTGTGCTGGCGCTCCGGCGCGGGACTTGGCCCGGCCGCGAGTCGTCTTGATGGCGAGAGCGAGTGCCGGGGGGGTCGGCCGTCGAAAAGCCTCGTACGTTGCGGCGCAGAACGCGGCGAGCGCGGTTCCCACGAGCCATCCCGCGATGACGTCGGACGACCAGTGACGACCACGATAAACGCGGGCGCAACCAGCGAGGAGTGGGACTACGACGGCGACGGAAAGGACGGGAGCTGGAACGATCTGCTCCCGCACAAGCACGTAGCAGCTCACCAGCAGCTCCGCCGTGGCACCTGTCACATGACCGCTTGGAAAACAGGGCTCATAACCCTTGCTCGCCGCGTCGGGTGGATACCGCACAGGCATCAGAGAAGTCATCAAAGATCCGGCCGTCATCGCTGCAAGTGGAGAGAACGCAATCGGGAGGAACACGCGGCGGCCACGCTTCCGAACGGCGAACGCGACCAGCAGCGTCGCGGTCACAAGGAACGCTGGGGCGGAGAGGGCGCTCACCACATCCATCGCTGAATCGAGTGCAGGATTCGCGCACTCTTCCACCCAGTCGTGAATGCGCCGATCGATCCCATTCGCCCGACCCTGGAGAACGATCCGGCTAAGCCAGGCGAACAAACCCGCGCAGCCGCAGCCGAAACCCAGGAGACTGACGAGACGGGCTCGCGATTGCGACATACCTCGCAGATAGCAACGTTGATACCGCTCGATGTCGCCTATCGATCATGCTACTCACTTCCCCGGCTGCACGAAAACCCGCCCGCCCTTCATCACGAACGGGACGTGTTCGATGGTGGTGATGTCGTGCGTCGGGTCGCCCGGCACGGCGATGAGATCGGCGAGGAGACCCGGCGCGATGCGGCCGAGGTGGTCTTGCTGGTTGAGGATCTTTGCATCGACTGATGTTGCGGCGAGCAGCGCCTGCGCCGGGGTCATGCCGGCGCGGACCATCCATTCGAGCTCGCGGTAGTTGTCGCCGTGGGTGAAGACGCCGACGTCGCTACCGCAGCCGATGATGACGTTGTTGGCGAGGGCCAGCTTGAAGGCGCGCAGGACGTTTTCCATGCTGGCGGTGTAGGGCTTCGTTCCTCGCTTGTAGCTCTGGAAGTACTCCGAGTACGCCTCCTCGGCGGCGAGCGTCGGAAGGTAAGCGACGTTGTGCGCGGCCATCAGTTTGAAGACTTCGTCCGTGCCGCCGTAGCCGTGTTCAATCGTGTCGACCCCAGCCATGATCGCGCGGCGCATTCCCTCGGGTGTCGTAGCGTGCGCCGCCACCGGACGGCCGGCGCTGTGCGCCTCATCGACGAGCGTCTTCAACTCATCGAGCGAGAAGGTCGGCGTGGCCGGGCTGCTGCCGCGCCCGTAATCGGCGTAGACCTTAACCCAGTCCGCGCCGTGGCCGATCTGCTCGCGGACCGCGCGAAGAATCTCCGCCGTGCCGCTCGCCTCCTGGCCGCCTTTCGTCAGCGGATCGAACTCCGGCGCGAAACCGTTTGGACCAGGACCGTAGCTCGCCGTGGCGACGATGGCGCGCGTAGCGACGAAGAGGTGCGGACCAGGGATGCGGCCCTCATCGATGGCGCGCTTTACCGCCACATCGGCGAAGCCCGCTCCCTCGGTGCCGAGGTCGCGCAGGGTCGTGAAGCCGGCAAGGAGCGTGTCGCGCGCGTGGAGCGTCGCCGCGATCGTCCGATACGCCACCGGCTCGGTGAGCACCTGCTCGTTCCACAACGTCTCGTTGTATGGATGCAGAAAGATGTGCGAGTGCGCGTCGATCAGTCCGGGCAGGAGTGTCATCCCCGGCAAATCGATCGTGATCGTCCCCACCGGCAGCGCGATGGTGGCCGGTCCGGCGGCCGCGATCTTCTCGCCCGTGACGAGCACCACCCACCCATCGTGCGTGACGCCGCTGGCGCCATCGAACACGCGCTGCGGACGAAGGAGGATGCTATTTGACGGAGGCGCCGCGTTCGGAGGCGCAGCGAACACCGGCGCGATCGCGAAGAACAGGATGATGACGATAACCGGCGTGAGTCGAAGACGCATGCGGAGACCTCCGCCGGCATTCTGTCGCAGTGGGAGACGAGGCTCAACAAGGAGCAGCCCGGCAGTTCGCAAGCATTGCCTCTGCCCTCGCGTGCTAGTCTCCCGCGGGCTGTGGCGGGAACGAATTCCGGGCTCGATGGCATCCCAATCTGACGCAGAAATGCCCCGAATCCGGCCTCGGAGCGGCGGCGTTTGAAGGCAGGAGCAGAATGAAAGAAACAGTCGGCACATGCTTGATCGTTGTTGCTTTGCTCGCGAGCCCGGGTAAGGCCGCGCTCGTGAGGTTCTTCTCGGGCAATCACAACAACGTATCGCCGCGGCTTCATGGCCCGGTTCTGATTCTGGCTGGTGGCGGCACCGATCAGGATGCGGCGATCCAAAGTGCGATCGACCGGGTTCGCGGTTGCTCAGACTGCGATCGGAAGCTGGACGTCGTAGTCCTGCGCGCCTCGGGTGCCGACGGCTACAACCCCTATTTCATTGCGATGAAGGGCGTGAATTCCGTGCAGTCGCTGGTCATCACGGACCGTGAGACCTCCTCGCTACCGGACGTCGTCAAGGATGTTCGCAACGCCGAGGTGATCTTCTTTGCCGGCGGAGATCAGTGCAACTACATCCGCTGGATCAAAGGCACTCCCGTTGACGAGGCGGTCAAGTCTGTCTACCGGCGAGGCGGGGCGGTGGGCGGCTCGAGCGCGGGGCTGGCCATCCAGGGCGAGGTCGTCTACGACGCCTGTCCCGATCAGAGCGCGGCGTCTGCAGATGTGTTGAAGGACCCGTTCAGCATCGATGTCAGTCTCTCGCGAGGATTTCTAAACTGGCCACCGATGCGTCACGTAATCACCGACACGCATTTCAAGAAGCGCGACCGGATGGGTCGGCTCTTAGTCTTTCTGGCTCGTGCATTGAGTGAAGGACACGAGACACGGCTCGTCGGTTTCGGCGTCAACGAAGCGGCGGCCTCCGTGATGGACGCAAAAGGAAAAGCGACGGTATTCGGGAATGGCCCGGTGAACGTCGTTGTGGCGGATCATCCTGCTGAAGTTCTGGAGCGCGGCAAGCCTCTCACATACCGCGGATTCAAGATCTGGCACTTTGACAATGGCCAGACGATCGATCTGTCGAAGCTACCCGCGACCGGCTACAAGACGATCGACGTGATCGAAGGCGTGTTGAGCGGCGATCCGTATTGACCAGGCACCACGGCGGGTGCGTTCGTTGGCAAAGCCTGGGGCGCTGCCGCGGGCGCCATAGCATCGCCTGCAGAGATTGAATATGAGATTTGCTGGAAAACTGGAGCGAGATGGTCGTTGGTGGTTGGCCGAAATACCGATGCTTGATGCGTTGACGCAAGGCCGCACGCGCCGTGAAGCGCTCGAAATGATCCAGGATTGGCTTGAGACGGCGGTAAATCGGCGCGGCTTCAGAGCGACCGTGCACGCTAAGGGTCGCACAGAGTTTGAGGTTTCCGGCTCCGATGCCACATCGATGATCGCGTTGCTGCTGAGGCGGCGAAGAGCAGCGAGTGGCGTGTCTCTACGCGACATGGCGTCACGACTAGGAGCGACGTCGCGAAATGCCTACGCCAGGTATGAGCGCGGTGAAGCTGCACCAACTCTCGAGAAACTGGATGCATTACTGAAAGCAACGTCTCCAGGCGGGGACTTTGTCATACGAGAGATTCAATAGGGCTATGCAGCGACGGACTACTTGGCGCTACAAGGCACCCAGCAATTGAGTCCAGCAGACTGTCCGGCTAACTCAGCGCACTCTCAGCCTTCAACGCTCCAACTGTCCGAGAAGCGCTCGGGCGGTCGTGATGTCGTCGGCGTACCGTTGCGGCGGGGCCGTCTCGATGAAGCGATGCAGAGCCTCGCGGGCCACGTCGTTTCTGCCGGTGCGGCTGGCGACGATGGCCAGGTTGTACATTGCGTCGTAAAGGCGTGGGTCAGCCTTGACCGCTTTGCGCCACCAGTTGATCGCCTCGTCCGCGCGGCCGCTTTTCATTTCAATGACGCCCATCAGGTTCAATGCCGTGGGGAGTTGGTTGTTGAGTGCCAGTGCTTTGCTGAGACTCGATCGGGCTCCGGCAATGTCGCCGCCGCGCAGTGCCACGACGCCAAGATTTTGATAGGCGGTCGCGTTTGTGTGGTCGATCGATAACACCCGATGGAATTCCGCGCGCGCACTCGCCAGATCCCCGCTGTCGGCCAGCGCGATGCCGTAGGCGTTGAGGACGTCGGGATCCCGGCCGGATGCGAATGGCCTAAGCGTTTCGAGCGCCTCCTTTGCCTGTCCCGAGGCGCTCAGCAGCAGACCGAGACGCACCTGCATCGCCTCGTTCGCTGCGCCTGACTGCACGGCCTTGCGCAACATGCCGATCGCCGCCGCCGGGTTGTCGTTCTGCTGGAGCATGAAGGCGAGCATCTCCGCGGCGACTTTGATGTTGGGATCGCGTTTCAGGATCGTTCGAAGCGTATCGATCGCCTTCGGCAGCTGCCCCGTCTGATAGAGCGCCACGACTTCGTGCAGCTCGTTGTCGACATCGATGAGATTCTTTGGATCGTCCGCGGCGGTATAGGTTTTCTTCTCCGCGGAGCCTGAGATGTATCCGAGGCTCATCAGTTGCGCCTTCTCGGCTGGGTCGACCTTGCGCGTGATGTTTTGTGCAGCGGGAGCGTTATCCGCCAGCAGCTTGCGGATCGCGAACAGGCTGCGGCGGTCGGCCTCCGCCAGGTTTCTCTTTTCGCCCGAATCGGCGGCGAGATCGTAGAGCTCAGGCACCGGCAGGTCGATGTACTTCCGGCCTCCGTGAATCAGTCCAACGAGAGGAGCCCATCCGCGATTGAGCGACGCCGAGATCGCCTCGAAGTAGCTGTCGGCGTTGCCGTTGCCGGGAAGGAGCGGGTGTCCGGGGAGCGTCGGCGGGATATGGACGCCGAGTCGGTGAAGGATCGTAGGAACCAGATCGATGTGCCTGACGTAGCCCGCTTCTTTCCTCGGCTGCTGATCCGGATCCACGATGATGAGCGGAACTTTCAGCGTCGACTCATAAGCAAACAGTCCGTGTGTCTGTTCGCCATGATCACCAAGAGCCTCGCCGTGATCGCCGGTGATGATGACGAGTGTGTTGGGGTGACTCTGGAGCAGCGGCTGCAGAAATCGCGATAGTTGCGCGTCGACATACGCGACCTCGCCGAGATACGGCGCGTCGCGGTACTGCTCCCGAAACGGCGAGGGGGGGTCATACGGCGCATGCGGGTCGTAGAGGTGGATCCAGAGGAACTTCTTTCTGTTGGGAACGGAGCCGTACCAGGTTCGAGCGGCGCTCAATGTCTCTTCGGCTGGTCTTTCCTGAACCACGAAGTCGAGCGGGTTCGAGCCCTCGCGATACTTGTCGTCGTACACATCGAAGCCGGCATTGAGTCCGAACCGTGAGTCGAGCGGGAACGCGCTGACGAATGCACCGGTCGCGTAACCGGCTCCGCGCAACATCCCGCCGAGCGTGGGGTGAGTGGCGTCCAGGGTGAAGCCGGCGTTGTCGCGAATCCCATGTTGATACGGATAAAGACCGGTGAGGATGTTGGTGTGCGAGGGCAGTGTGACCACGTTGTGCGCATGGGCATTCGTGAACACCGTCCCTCGGGACGCCAGACTGTCGAGATAGGGCGTGCGAACACGCGTGTTGCCAGCGAAGCCGAGGGCGTCGGCACGCAGCGTATCGATGGTGATGAGAATGACATCCGGCGGCTCGTTCCTGCGCCGGAGGATCGGCATGACGACGATTGCGGCCAGCCCGATAGAGAGAGCCAGCGCACAGATCGCGACGAGCCACAGGTTTCGTTTTTTCTTGAAGAAGACCATCGGTCTCAACCCGCGTACTTTCGAATTCGAGGATCGCGCGGAAACTTCTGCAATCCGCGCGTGGCCCAGTAGCGCGAGCCGTTTCCATCGCCGAGGGTCTTGAGCGTTTCGGCGATCGCGGCGAAGTTCGCGGCTGTCGGTGCGGCGTTGATGAGCTGATAGACCAGACGGGTGGCCTCGTCTCCACGCCCTTCGCTCACCAGCAACACGATGAGACTCTGATAGGCGCGGGCGTCACCGGGAGAAAGCGCGATCTCCTGTTTCAACGCCTGCTCCGCCTCTTCATTGCGCCCGAGGCGGGCCAGAAGGTCGCCGCGGAGAAACGCCAGACCGGCGAACGGCGGCTTGTGCTCGGTCGCGATGATGCGTGCTGCTTCGTCCAGGCTGGCCAGCGACTCCTGATAGCGATTGGCCTGCTTGAGGACGCGCGCCAGAGTCACATTCGCCGCGGCGCGGTCGCCGCCGCCGGTCGCCATCCGCGCTTCCTTCTCCGCGTTGGCGAGATCGCCGCGAGCTAGGAACACCCGCGCAAGAATCTCGTGCGCACGCGAAGGATCCAGTCGCAGAGCGATCTCCGCATGTTGCCGGGCGTCGTCGATGTGACCGGCATCGAGAGCGAAATTCGCCACGGTCATGGCGAGGATGGGCGACTCGGGATTCGTCTTCAGGCCCTGCTTTGCGGCGGCGATTGCTTCGTCTTCGCGTCCGAGGCGCCAGTACGTTTTCGCCGTCACGTCCCAGACGTCCGTCATACGAGGATTTTCGCGAAGAATCGTTTGAAACGCCGCCAGTGCCGATACGTTGTCCCCGGCGCGGAAGAGCGCGAACGCACTGCGCAGGTCGCGAAACGTCTGGAGCTTGTCCTTCGGATCGGGCAGCGCTTCACCGGGGGCTGCGTTGCCGGCGCTGCCGATGTATCCGAGTGCCGCGAGCTTGACTGCCTCCTCGGGCGGGACAGCCGCCGCTGCCACAGCTTCTTTGAGCATCGGCGTAATGGTCTGCTTCATCGCGAAGTACGTGCGGCGATCGGTGCCAGCCAGGTTCGTCGTTTCGCCCGGATCGGTGTGGAGGTCGTACAGCTCCGGCCGAGGCGCCTCGATGTAGTGTTTCGTGCCGTCGGTGAGCGAGTGAAGGTCGCTCCAACCGAAATGAAGACGCGGATAAAAGGTCTCGCTATAGACGTCACGCGACGGCGCACTACCTTCAAATAGAGGCCGGCTGGTCAATCCCGGCGGAAGCCCGATGTGGAGCTCCTCGAGGATCGCCGGCATCACGTCGCGCAGCCCAACCGTTCCGTCAACCCGCGAAGCATGTGACGAACCGGGCAGCTTGACGATCAGCGGAACCTGGATCGATTCGCGATAGAGGAAAATCCCATGTTCATCCTCGCCATGATCGCCAAGCCCTTCTCCATGATCGGACAGGAGAATGATGAGGGCACGGTCGTACATCCCCAGTTGCTTTAGCGAATCGAGGAAACGTCCCACAATCGCATCGGCATTCGCGACCTCGGCGTCGTAAGGCTTGAAGCGGGAGCGGTATGGCTCCGGCGCGTCATAAGGCGCATGCGGCTCGTATAGGTGCAACAAGAAGAAAACCGGCTGCGACGCGTGAGCGCCGATCCATTTCTCCGCAATCGCCTCGGTCTCGATGCCGCTTCGCTGAATACCGCCCAACGATTGGTCCGCGTGCTCAGGAATGTGATCGTCGAAGAACTCAAACCCCCGCGCGATTCCAGTATCACGCCGCAGAACGTACGCCGAGACCGCCGCTCCGGTCGCATATCCGTTGTTCTTGAGAACCTGGGCGAGCGTTGCTTTCGCCGGGTCGAGCTTGAATCCCATGTTGTCGCGCACACCTGTGTCCGCGGGCAGCAGGCCGGTAAGAATCGTCGCGTGTGACGGCAGCGTGAGCGGACAGTGGCTGAACGCCCGGTCGAAGACAATCGCATTGCGCGCGAAGGAGTCGATTGAAGGTGTTTCCACCCCGCGATAGCCATACGCCGGAAGATGATCCGAGCGCAGCGTATCGATCGAGATGATGATGACCGGGGGGTGCTCGGCGACCTTGGCCTTATGGTCACACGCGGTTCCTGCCATGACCGCGAGGGCGAGCAGCAGCAACGTTCGCGCGGCGGAGCGGGTCAGGGACTTCATCGCGCGGCTCGTCACCACAACCCAGGAGGGACGTGGAATGTTCAATGTTAAATGTTGAATGTTGAATGTTGAATGTGCCATCGCCCGTTTCATTCAACATTCAACATTCAACATTGAACATTCAACATTCCAGGAAGGGAGCCCGAAACAAGAAGGTCCGCCGCGAACGGCGGACCTTCCCTGAGACATTGAGGACTCAGAATTTCAGGCGCGCTCCAAAGCGAAGCACGCGAGGGCTCATGAGAGTCGAGATGTGGTTGTAAACCGGGCTGGTACCGTCGGCGCCGACATCCAGCAGCGTATTGCGATCGAGCACCGTGTGATGGTTGAGGACATTGAAGGCGTCCAATGAGATGTTGACCGCCCCTTTTCCGGAGAACTTGAAGTCCTTGGCCAGGCGAAGATCGAGGTTAGCGATGTTGGGAAGCCGGTTATCGTCGAAATTCTTCGACACCAGCAGGTGCTTCGTCGTTCCCTCTTTCTTGTCTTTGAAGCTGACGTAATACGGGTTCAGGTAGCCTTCGCGGCCGTTGAAGGCGGCACCGATGGTCACCTGCCATGGCAACTGGTAGAGGCCTGTGAGGCTGTAGGCCCAACGAGAATTGATGTAGTTGTTTCCGATTCCGCCGCCGGATGCGACTTGCGCTCCATTGCAAGTCGAGCAGCTATCGAATGAATTCGTGCTATTGCTCAGCAGCGGCGAGGGATCGATGATCGCGCCCTGTCCGACGTGCTGCGTCCAGTCGGCGAATGTGACGTTTGCCCGCATCATCCAGTTGTTCGACATCCTCTTGACGGCGGATAGCTCGAGATCCTGGTAGGTCTGCGAGTAATCCTTGCGATTCGTGAAGACGTAATTGACTGGAACCTTCACACCGGTCTTGATCGTGTAGTACGGCACGCTGTAGGCCGTACCGTCCGGCAGCTTGCCGGTTCTGGTGCCCGCGAGCACATAGTCGGCAGTTGTGTAGTAATCACCAGCGCCGCGAGTCTTCTCGAACTGATTCCAGGTGAAGTCCGTGCTATAGCGGTGCGTGTAGTTCGCGGATAGCGCGAACCCGGGTGTCAGCTCGTATTGCACGCCGCCGATGATCTCGTTCGTATTCGGAGCTTTCATGCCGTAATCGACGCGGCCCGGCGAATATCCCACCGACGTGTGGTTGGGATCGATATTCGCGAACGAGTAAACGCCCGACGCGAAATCGATCTCATTCCGCTGGACGTTGCGGTCGTTGTTCAAGTCATCCCAGTAATAGTACAGATACTGAACTCGATAGAAGGGATTGGCCGAGCCGACGTCGCTCGATCCAAGTTGATTGATGTAATGGTTGTAACTCCCGCGAACCAGCGCCCGTCTGTCCTTGCCGAAGGCATACGTCAAGCCGACGCGCGGTGAGAATCCATTCCACTTCAATGACTTCGAATCGCCCTTGTAGTCCACGGCCGGCAGGATGTCAGGGACGAGCGGATTGGCCGGAACGGAGCTGGCGAAGTTCTTGGCGCTCTGCAGGTCATAGCGGCCACCGGCGTTCACAACCAGGTTGCCCAACATGATCGTGTCGCCGACGTAGACGTCTTTGTACTTCGATCCGAACTTGGGGACGGCATTTCTTGTCAGTGCGGCCAGCGCCGAGCCGTCATAGAAATTGCCGAACGTCTGATTGCCCGGCCATGACGTGATCGAGCTGGCCGGAGTGTTCCTATACTCGAATCCCCACTTCAGCTCGTGATCGACTTTTGCGATGGTGACGAACTTGGAGCCGTCGAGGCGGTAGTCGTCCTGCGGAACGTCCTGGTGGAAATAGCTGTACGTGCGATGCCAGCCCGAGGAGATATCCGGATGCTTCTTGGTATAGCTCGAGCTCGTCCACCAGGCGTTCTGTTCGCGTCCACCGATCGGGGTGAGTGTGTAACCGTTCTTGATGATCCCCACGAGGCCGGTGATGTAGAAGTTGCTGCCGAAGGTCTGAGTGTCCTCGAACTTGATGACGTGTCCGGGTCCGCTTTGATCGGTGGCCGTTTCAATCGGCCGCGTGATGCTGAGGCCGCGGCCATGGACGGTCTTGTCATTGAACATGTAGAAGCCGGAACCGGTGTTCGACGGCGTGAGCTGCAGGTTCAGCTTGCCGTTCCAGCTCGTGATGTGCGTCTTCTGCGGGATCGTCGGGCCAGCGATGAAGTTGTTGATGTCGTTCTTCGAATACGCGCCCCACAGCCAGAGACGGTCCTTCAGAATCGGACCTCCCCCTTCGAAGCCATAGTCGTCGATGTTGTTGATCGAGTTCGCCGACTTGAGATAGGACCCCGCTTCGGCAGGGATCACTGCGTCGGATTGGAATTTCTTGTCCGTCCAGAAGAAGCGGCCCGATCCCGCAAATTCATTCGTTCCGCGCTTGGACACCAGGTTGATCTGAACGCCGGGAGTCCGCAGCCGCGGATCGGATCCGCCGGTGCTGATCTGCATGTCCTGGAACGAGTCGAAGTCATAGTAGAAGTCGGAGGTTCCGGTGGACTGCATCTCGGTGACGTTGACGCCGTCGAGGTTCCACTCCGTCTGATGACGCTCGATGCCTTTGCCGATGAAGTAGGACTGCTGCCCGGACTGATTGCCGCCGACGTTCACCGTGCTCACAAGAACACCGGGGACCGTTTGAAGGACGACCCACGGATCGCGCGCCGAGGGCACTTCGCGCAACTCCTGTTCGTTGATGTCGGAGCTGGTCCCTGTGCTGCGGACGTCGATCAACGGCGTCAATGCGGAGACGGTGATCGCCTCGGACACAGTCGGCGACATGGTGAAGTCGATCTCGGAATTCGCTCCGATACTGACGTCAACCGGCCGGTGCCTGGTCGAGAAGCCACTCAGCTCGGCGCTGACGTCGTAACGTCCGGGCGATTGGTTGAGGAAGCGATAACTGCCGTTCGCTCCGGTGACGAAAACCTGAGGGGCACCAATCCCGGAGAGAGTGACGGTGACGCCTGGTAGACCACCCCCGGAGGAGTCGACGATCTTGCCGACGACGTTTCCTCCCGCGGTCTGCGCAAACGCCATCGGAGCCGCCCACAACAGAACTCCCGCTACGATCACCGCGAGGACGGAGACGTACCGGTGCAAAGCCTGATGTCGCTTCATGGAACCCCCCTAGTTTTTCGAATTGCCCGACTCTCGGACCTGTCTGACGAGTGAGACCGTGCACGCAATCGCGGCCTTTGTCAATGGAAGAGCAGCCATTCGTGACCGCCTTCTTTCTTGCATCTTCAGCCGGTCAAAAACGAGCACGGGACGCTTGATGAGAATAGTAGACTCCGGGCGGGACGGAGAGCAATGGAACCAATGGAAGAGGGAACGATCGAACGAATCGTGGCGGAGGCCGAGGCGGGATTGGTGCGCCTTTGCGCGATCTCATCGGAGAGCGGCAACGCGGCCGGAATCCGCAGCGTGGCGGATCAACTGAGGCCCGAGCTGGAGCGCCACGGCTTGCTCGTCGAAGTCGTGGACGAGCCGGACGCCAACGGTAAGCCACAGCCGGTTTTGATCGCTCGCGGGCCATCCGCGGACGGCAACTCTCATCTCCTGCTCCTCGGCCACATGGACACGGTTCTTCCCGCGATCGAGCCGCAGATCGAGGGCAGAACACTCTTCGCAACGGGGTCGCTCGACATGAAGGGCGGCCTGGCGATGCTTCTCGGCGCGCTCGACGTTCTCGCCGCGCGGGGAGAGCAATTCCCGCCCGATATTCTCGTCGTGCTCGTCCCCGACGAAGAATCAGAGAGCCTGATCTCGGGTGACGCAACGAACCGCTGGAGCAGGAACGCCCGCGCTGTTCTGGTGCTCGAGCCGGGTCAGGCGCGCGCGAACGGCGAGACGCTCGTGGCGGGACGCCGCGGCATGGTCGAATGGAAGCTCGAAATCTCAGGCCGCGCGTCGCACTCGGGGCTGGCCTATTGGGCTGGCAGATCCGCCGTCGCCGCTGCCGCCGACTGGTGCGCGCGGGCGCAAGGGCTCTCGCGGAACGGGACTGGGCCTACGGTCAATGTCGGTCGCTTGATCGGCGGCGGAGCGGACTTTGTTCGCGATCTCGCACGGCACCACGATCTCGTGGGAACCTCGCGGCAGCTCAACGTGATCTCGGACTACGCGGTTGCCGAGGGGGAGTTCCGGTTTCTGACGCCGACAGGAGGGGAGGCGATGCTCGCCGAGCTCACGCGTCTGACCGCGGAAATCGCAGCCAGCCACGAAGTCGCCGCGACGTTCACTCCCGGCATGCAGGTCGCGCCTGTCGATCCGGACGGTCCCGGTGCCGCGCTTGTGCAGCGCACCGTCGAGCTTGGGGCCAAACGCGGCCTCCATCTCGAAGTCGAAGACGACCGCGGCGGCATCTCCTTCCCGAACTTCATCGCCGACCCGGCGAAAACACCGGTGGTCGATGGCTTGGGACCGACGGGCGATGGGATGCACATCCGCGGCGAATTCCTGAATCTCGACTCCCTCGGCCCGCGCATTCTCCTTCTCGCGGATCTACTCGCCACCCTCTAGCGATGGAGAGATTCCGGCGGTTACGTATGCGGTTACGTAGGTCGGACTCTCCAGTCCGACGACTCGCGAAGACCGTTGGACCGAAGGCGATCGGACTGAAGACGGTCGGACTGGAGAGTCCGACCTACGTTTCCAACAGGAGGTACGACGCGCATGTCTGACGTGGCAGATCCAACCCCGCGGACGATCCGCATGCCGCACACGCTCGTCATCGTCGGCGCGCTCATCGTGATCGTTCTGGTGATGTCGTGGATGATTCCATCGGGCGCCTATCAGCGCGTCGACCGGGCAGGGCGGCAGGTCACGGTTCCCGGCACGTATCACCAGGTCCCGAAGGTCTACCTCGGCGTGCAGTGGCTGATGATCGCGCCGGTCAAAGGCTTCGTCGACGGCGCCCTCATCATCGCCTTCCTGTTGCTGATCGGCGGCTCGTTCAACGTGATTCAGGAGACCGGAACGATTCACTTCGCGATCAAGCGGGTGACCGCCGCACTGAGGACGAAACCGTTCCTCGAGAAACTGCTGATCCCGGTGATGATGATCATCTTCTCGCTCGGCGGCTCGATCTTCGGCATGGGCGAAGAGACGATCCCCTTCATCATGATCTTCGTCCCGCTGGCGCTATCGCTGGGATACGACTCCATCGTTGGCGCTTCGATCCCATTCCTTGGCGCCGCCGCCGGCTTCTCCGCCGCGTTCTTCAACCCGTTCACGGTTGGAATCGCGCAGGGTCTGGCTGGTCTGCCGCTCTACTCCGGCTTCGGCTATCGCGTCGTGACGTGGTTCATCGGCACGGGTGTGACCATCGCCTGGGTGATGGTCTACGCGGCGCGCGTGAAGAAAAATCCGCAGCTGAGCCCCGTCTACGAAATCGACCGCGCCCGCGACCTGAGTGCCTACGACGTCGACGCCGCTCCGGAGCCGTGGACGCCGCGGCGCGCCCTGGTGCTGGTGCTCTTCGTCATCAGCATGGTCACGCTGATCTGGGGCATCCTCCGGGCACAGTGGTTCATCGAGGAGATCGGCGCGCTCTTTCTGGCGATGGGCCTGCTGATGGGCATCGTGGCCGGTCTTCGAGCGAATGAGATCGCGAAACACTTCGTGGCCGGAGCGAAGGACATGGTGACCGTCGCGCTCATCATCGCCTGCGGCCGGTCGCTGCTCATCATCGCTCGCGAAAGCGCCATTCTCGACACGATCCTGCAGGTCAGCTCCCACGCCATCGCCGGGCTTCCGCCGATCGTGGCGGTGCAGGTGATGTTCTTCATCCAGGCCATCATCAATTTCTTCATCCACTCCGGTACGGCGCAGGCGGCGCTGACGATGCCGATCATGACGCCGCTCGCGGACCTGGTCGGCATCACACGGCAGACCATGGTCTATGCGTACCAGCTTTGCGAGTTCATCAACCCGATCCTCCCCACCTCCGCCGTGACGATGGGCGTTCTCGGAATGGCGAAGATTCCGTGGGAGAAGTGGGCGCGCTGGTTCCTTCCGCTGATGATCATCCTCGTCATCCTCAGTCTTCTTCTGCTCATCCCGCCGGTGCTGACGAAGTGGGGACCGTTCTGATGATCAATCGATTGAGTCTGCTCCTGATCTTCGCGATCGCTTCAACGTCCGCTGCGCTCATCGCAGCCGGATTGCCATCATCGGTCATGCCGGCGAATCACCGCGCTCTGACGCGGACGATTTCGTACGAGGAGATGAAGACGTTTCTCGCGTCGGTCGATGGCAAAGGTCCGGTGCATGTCTCCATCGAAGGAACCTCGACCAAGGGGCGCTCGATTTACCTCGTGCATCTCGGCCGCAGCTCCGCACCGGCCCGCAAGATCGTGTTTTACGCGCAGCAGCACGGCGACGAAATCTCCAGCAAGGACGCGCTCCTCTACCTGATCCGCGACATCTCCCAGCATCCTGAGAAACTGCCTGCGGATACGGGCGTCTGGATCCTTCCGATGATGAACCCGGACGGCGCAGAGGCCGGCACCCGAGTCAGCGGAGCCGGCGTCGATCTCAACCGCGATCACATCACGCTCGAACAGCCCGAGACCCAGGCGCTTTATCGCGTCATCAGGCGCGTACGGCCGGACATCGCCGCCGACTGCCACGAGTTCGGCCGCGCCTCCTCGGCCTGGCGGAAGCGCGGGTGGGAGAAGTGGCCCGACATCACCCTGGACCGCCTGAACAATCCGTTGTTCGATGCCGCGCGGGTTGCGGCAGGCGAGCGATGGTTTACTGAAGCGGCGAAGGCCGAAGCGGCAGCTGGTCATCCCTTTCTCCGCTACACGGTCGGCGGCGCTCCGCCCGATGACGAACAGCGGCACTCCGCGCCGGAGACCGATTCGGCGATGAATGCCATCGGCACCTACGGCGGGCTCTCGTTCATCATCGAGGCGGCGGCACGCGACGGCGGCGAGGCAGTTGCTCGTGAGTTGGGCAACCGCGTCGACGCCTATCTCGTGATGTTCCGGTTGTTCGTCAAAGGTGATGGACATGATGCGGAAGATCGATCGGCGATCCGGAACGCGCGCAGACGAACGCTTCCGCCGTTTCTTCCAATCAACTACCTATGGGTCAACGCAGGCGGAAACATCACGCGCGTCCCGGTGACCGAGACTGCCTCGGGGCGGACGATTCAGGTCCCGACCGCGAACATGATGACGGTGGTCGCGGTGAAGAAAAGCGTCACCACTCCCCTCGCCTACGCCGTCGAGCCCCGTGCCGCCGCTGCGATCGGCGCGCTTCTGGAGCGCCACGCGATTCCGTACGAGACGCTGACGTCCCCGCGAAGCTTCGAGGTCGAAGCATGCACGCTCCTGCGCATCGAGGATCCGTTCGACGAGGTCTACTCGCGTTACGAAGGACGCCAGATCGTTCGCGTCGAGCCGCTCGCAAAACGCGAGTTGCCGGCGGGAACGCTGTTGGTTCCGTTGCGCGGAGAGGCAGCCCTCCGTGCGGCGCTGGTGCTCGAGCCGGCATCGCTGTACGGCATCTACCAATACGCAAACTTCCGGCCGCTCGCCGTCCCCGATGCCACGCTGCCGGTGCTGCGCGTCATGCGCTGAGGGAGAGCAAACATGGAGGAATCGGCAAACATCCGCGCGCTTGGCGAACGCTCGATCGGCGCGATCGATCAGATCGAGCTGCGGACCGTACGGCTGCCGTTCGTGAAGCCGTTTTCGATCAGCTCCGCGACATGGACCGCGAAGGAAGCGCTCCTGCTTCGCATCGATGGCGACGGCATCACCGGATGGGGAGAGTGCGTCGCCGATCCCGATCCGTACTACGCCGCCGAGACGACAACGACCGCGCATCACATCATCAACGATTTTCTTCTTCCGCTCGTCGAGCCGGGCATCACGCTGGCGGAGCTGGAGCGGCGGTTTCAGCGCGTGCGCGGTCACCGCATGGCCAAGGCGACGATCGAGAACGCGTTGATCGATCTGATCGCCCGCCGCGAGAACCTCCCGCTCCACGACCTCCTCGGCTATCCGCGCAGACCGATTCCCTCAGGCATCAGCATCGGCATCCAGGACAGCGCCGCGGAACTGGTCGATGCCGTCGCCGAGGCGATCGCAACTGGCTATCTCCGCGTGAAGATGAAAATCAAACGCGGTTGCGATGTCGCGATGGTGCGCGCGGTGCGCGAGCGGTTCCCCGATGTTCCGCTAATGGTCGATGCAAACGGAGACTACTCGCTCGACGACGCGACGCATCTGCGCGAGCTCGACCAGTTCCGACTGATGATGATCGAGCAACCGCTTTCGTACAGTGACATCTACGGCCACTCGATCCTGCAGCGCGAGTTGGCCACGCCGCTCTGCCTCGACGAGTCGATCCACGATCTGGCCGACGCACATGCCGCCATCGCTCTCTCCAGCTGCCGCATCCTCAACATCAAACAGGGGCGCGTCGGCGGCCTCATGGAGGCCTTGCGGATCGCAGATTTTGCGGCAGCTCACGGCATCCCGGTCTGGTCGGGCGGCATGGACGAAACGGGCATCGGCCGCGCCGTGAACATCCACCTGCAGACATCGCCCGCCTTCACGCTCCCGGGCGACACCTCGGAAACGCGCCTCTATTTTCATGAGGACATCGTCGAACCCGCCGTCGTGCTCGACGAGCGCGGGTTCATCGCCGTCCCCGAAGGGCCTGGAACCGGCGTAAGGATCAACGCCGCGATCCTGCAGAAGGTCACGTTGCAGACGGAACGTTTGCGCTGAGGCGTGCAAATCGATGTGGAGCTGACGCGAACTTCTTTCCGATGATCGTCATTGGGACGACTCTGCTCAACGGGAATCCCGCCGTGGTACCCTGCAAAAATCATCAATGTTTGGGCGAACCAGTCCTGCCGAACCGGCTGTGATTGTGATCAGCAATTGGTAAAGGAGCGCAAATGAACTATTTACGTCTCGGGCTGGCAGCGCTTGGTGGCACGGTCGCCTCTCTTGCCGTTGGTTTCCTGATCTTTTGGCTGGTGCCCGCTCTTATCAACGAAGCTCACAAATACCCGGCTGTATTCCGGCCGCGGGAAGAAATGAACACGGTTATGCCAATTGGATTGGCCGCCAATTTCCTGGCGATTCTGGTTGCCGCGATTATTTTCGCAATGATCCGTCAGGGCGGGTCGGGCATTGCGGAAGGTGCGCGTTTCGGCGTTCTCATGGGCCTTTTTGTCGTTTGCGCCTGTGTGCTGCACAACTACGTGAACTTCAACATCGGGCTGAAACTCGCTATGGGACAGGCCGCGGCTTACTTCGTCCAGTGGACAATCGTCGGAATCGTCATCGGTCTCATTTACAAACCCCTCGCTACACCATAATCAATTCTCTCTGTTGTTGTTTGTCGTCTGACACCCTTGCTTGTGCCTTTCGCCATTGAGTACGAGTTCGTGGGATCCGTCGTGCTGCCACGGACGAGTGCGCCTCACATCGACGTGTAGCGAACATCACAACGCAGCGGCCGCGGTTGCCGTTATTTTCCTGCCGTGCAAGCGACTGCGTTGATGGAAGCACCTCTGAAGGCGGTTGAACGGCGTGAGCGCCGCGCTGCCGGGGAGATGTTGTTCATGGAGGGGGAGCCACCCGCTGGCGTGTATGTCCTTCATGAGGGCGACGTCGAGCTGGTGTTTTCGCCGCGCGAGGGGCGGCCAAAGCCGTTGCGCGTCGTCAATCCGGGGCGGATTCTCGGATTGAGCTCCGTGGTGATGCAGCGCCCGCATGACTGTTCGGCGGTGGCGCGGACCGACTGCGAAGTCGGGTTCGTCGGGAGCGAAGAGTTTCTGCGGTCGCTGGAGAAAACGCCGGCGATCTGGCTGAGCGTCCTGCGCGTGCTCAGCAGCGACGTCAACGCCGTGTACGACGACATGCGCGTCCTCGCTGCCGGGTGACGCTCGTCACCACGGCGCATGACGCCTGTCATCGGTCGATGGTTGGGCCGTGGCTATCGTCGTTTCATGACAATCCTCGCCGAGGTTCCCGCGTCGCCGGCCGTCAAACCGCAGATCGAAAAATTGCCCGAGGCCATTTCTGAAGCGATGATCGACGGCAACGAAGCCGCCGCGCGCGTGGCCTATGCGCTGAACGAGGTGATCGCCATTTATCCGATCACGCCCGCGTCGAACATGGGCGAGTGGGCGGACGACTGGGCGGCGCAGAAGCGGCCGAATCTCTGGGGCACCGTCCCCTCGGTTGTGGAGATGGAGAGCGAGGCGGGAGCGGCGGGGGCGGTACACGGCGCGTTGCAGACCGGATCGCTGGCCACGACCTTCACCGCTTCGCAGGGGCTGCTGCTGATGATCCCGAACATGTACAAGATCGCCGGCGAGTTGACGGCCGCGGTTTTTCATGTCGCGGCGCGCTCGCTGGCAACGCACGCGCTGTCGATCTTCGGCGATCACAGCGACGTCATGGCCGCGCGCGGAACGGGTTGGGCGATGCTCTGCTCCTCGAGCGTGCAGGAGGCGCACGACTTCGCGCTCATCGCGCAAGCGGCCACGCTGGAGTCGCGCATCCCCTTCCTCCATTTCTTCGACGGCTTCCGCACCTCGCACGAGATCGCAAAGGTGACGCTGCTGACCGAGGCCCAGATGCGCGCGATGATCGATCTGGAGCTGGTCTTCGATCACCGCTCGCGCGCGCTGACGCCTGACCATCCGGTGATGCGCGGCACAGCGCAAAATCCCGACGTTTTCTTTCAGTCGCGGGAGCGCGCCAATCCGTTCTATCGCGACTGTCCCGGCATCGTCGTCGAGATGATGGAGCGCTTCGCCAAACGCACCGGCCGCAACTATGCGCCGTACGAGTACCGCGGCGCGCCCGACGCGGATCGCGTGATCGTGGCCATGGGCTCGGCGTGCGAGACGATCGGCGAGACGGTCGAGGCGTTGAACGCACGCGGCGAAAAGCTCGGCGTGGTCAACGTGCGGCTCTTCCGTCCGTTCGATGTCGAGCGTTTCGCGAATGCGCTGCCGATGACTGTGCGCGCCATCGCCGTGCTCGATCGCTCGAAAGAATCGGGCAGCGCGGGCGAGCCGCTCTATCTCGACGTCGTGACCGCGTTGCGCGAGACGGACCGCGACGTGCCGGTCGTCACCGGCGGACGCTTCGGATTGTCGTCGAAGGAATTCACGCCGGCGATGGTCAAAGGCGTCTTCGATGATCTGAAGAGCGATCATCCGCGGCGCCATTTCACCGTCGGCATCCGCGACGACGTGACGAATCTGAGCATCGACTTCGATCCGTCGTTCACCGTCGAGAGCGACGACGTCGTCCGCGCCATGTTCTACGGCCTCGGCTCCGACGGCACCGTCGGCGCGAACAAGGCCAGTTGCAAGATCATCGGCGACACGGGCCGTTACGCACAGGGCTACTTCGTCTACGACTCGAAAAAGGCCGGCGCGGTGACGGTGTCACACCTTCGTTTCGGGCCGGCGCCGATCCGCGCTCCGTACCTCATCGAACAAGCGCAGTTCGTGGCCTGTCATCAGTCGTCGCTCATGCAGCACAACGACGTGCTGAAGAATCTCGCGCCAGGCGGCATCTTCCTTATCAACGCACCGATCGATTCGTTCGAGCAGTTGCCGGCGCACATCCGCACGGGACTGGCGTCGAAGAAGGCGCGGCTGTTCGTGATCGACGCCTCGCGCGTGGCGCGCGAGTCGGGCATGGGCAACCGCATCAATACGATCATGCAGGTGGCGTTCTTCGCCTGCGCGAAGGTGATGCCGTTCGATGAGGCGCTCGACGCCATCTGCTCGTCCGTGCGCAAGACGTACGCGCGCAAGGGCCAGGCGGTGGTGCAGAAGAATCTGAGCGCGATCGACGCCACGCTCGCGAATCTGCGCGAGATCGCCGTGAGCGCCGAACCGGTCACGCCCGAAGTGCATGCGCACGTTCAGACCCCCGCATTCGTGCGCGACGTTCTCTTCGAGATCATCGGCGGCCGCGGCGATGCGCTGCCGGTCAGCGCCATGCCGTGCGACGGCACCTTCCCCACCGCCACCGCGCAGTACGAGAAACGCAACCTGGCGCAGGAGATCCCCGCGTGGGAGACGGCGGCCTGCATCCAGTGCGGCAAGTGCGCGATGGTCTGTCCGCATGCCGCGATCCGCATCAAAGCCTACGACCCGGCGCTGTTGTCCGAGGCGCCGGCGACGTTCAAATCGCTCAAACCGATGCACAAGGATTGGGCAGGGCTTGTGTACACCATCCAGGTCGCGCCGGAGGATTGCACCGGCTGCAAGATCTGCGTTGACGTCTGCCCGGCGCGCAGCAAAGTCAATCCAGAAAATCAGGCGTTGGAGATGATGCCGCAGCAGCCGCTGCTCGAAGCGGAGCGCGCGAACTGGGACTTTTTCCTCAACCTCCCGCAGCGCGACCGCCGCGAGATCAATGCGGGTTTGATCCGGCAGCAGCAGTTGCAGGAGCCGCTTTTCGAGTTCTCCGGCGCGTGCTCGGGATGCGGCGAGACGCCGTACCTGAAGCTGATGACGCAGCTCTTCGGCGATCGCGCCGTCGTCGCGAACGCTACCGGCTGTTCGTCGATCTTCGGAGGCAATCTGCCGACGACGCCGTGGTCGAAGAATGCCGATGGCCGCGGTCCGGCCTGGGCGAACTCTCTTTTCGAAGACAACGCCGAATTCGGCCTCGGCTTTCGCCTTTCCCTCGACAAGCAGCGGGAGTTCGCGATCGAGCTGCTCGAACGCCTCGCGACGGCGATCGGCGAGGACCTCTGCCGCGCCATCATCGAATGCGCGCAGGTCACCGAGGCGGAGATCTTCGAGCAGCGGGAACGGGTCGAGTTGCTGAAGGTGCGTCTGCGCCGCGTTGAGCTATCGACGCGGATGCACAAGCTCGATGCGACCGACGAGCAGCAGCTTCTTGCGATCGCCGATTCGTTGGTCAAGAAATCTGTCTGGATCGTCGGCGGCGACGGCTGGGCGTACGACATCGGCTTCGGCGGACTCGATCACGTGCTGGCCAGCGGCCGCAACGTGAACATCCTCGTGCTCGATACGGAGGTCTATTCGAATACGGGCGGGCAGATGTCGAAGGCGACACCGCGCAATGCCACGGCGCGTTTCGCCGCCGGCGGCAAGCATTCAGCCAAGAAAGACCTCGGCCTGATGGCGATGACGTACGGCAACGCGTACGTGGCCAGCGTGGCGATGGGCGCGCGCGACGAGCACACGCTGCGGACGTTCATCGAGGCCGAGGCGTACGACGGGCCGTCGCTGATCATCGCGTACAGCCACTGCATCGCGCACGGCATCGACATGGGCACGGCGCTGCAACACCAGAAGTCGATCGTCGAGGCGGGGCAATGGCTGTTGTACCGCTTCAATCCCGACCGCGCAAAGAATGGTGAGAACGCGCTGCAACTCGATTCGCGGACGCTGAAGCGTCCGGTGGGCGAGTTCCTGAAAACGGAGAACCGGTTCCACGACCTGAGTGCCGAGGACATTGCCGCGGCGCAGCATGACGTGGATGCGCGGTGGAAGATGTATTCGTATCTGAGCTCGATGAAAGACGACTCACGCGGAGGCGCGGAGGCCGCGAAGGTGGGTGGGAGCGCCTAAGCGGACCCGGTGAATTGCCGGACCGACATCAGGTCAGTGTCCGCAACGCGACGAACGTCGGTGACGCCGAGCGTAAGCAGAGCGCCCGTTCGGCCCGAGGCCGTAACAAACTCCACCTCGATCCCGTCCGGCTCATAAACTTCGACGACGGTACCGAGATCGCCACTCTTCAAGCCATGATCAGGCAGGTCACGATCGAGAACGACGGTTTCCAGCGAGGAGTAGTTCATCAGTATTCTCCGCTCGATCTTGACTCGGAGGCTGACCGGATTGCAACTCGTTTGCGCGCGGTGAATGGTGGCCGGGTCGTGACATTGGACAGGAGTTTGCGCGGCAGAGCCGTACTTCAGCAAGAACGTCGACGAATTTCGACCTCCGCCCTGACAGCACCCGGGCGAGGACGCCCGAGTGCCCGCGGTCGAGACGACCGCACTCCTTTACGACGGAGGAGTGCGGGCGTCTCGCCCGCGGCCATCGGGGCGTCCCGCCTCGATGGTTCGACAGCTCCACTGTGCGCCGCCTGTTCGCATCACATCGCCTTGTGATCCAAGCCACCGCGACGGGTGCGGAGTGAGGCGCAGGCTGCAGGCGCATGAAGATTTCGGTATTCACTGGCGATCTCTGCGACGTGCCGGCCGAGGCGCTCTGTACATCGACGAATCCGCGGCTGTCGCTGGCGATGGGGACTGGCGGCTCCGTGCGCGGGCGTGGCGGATACGGGATCCTGCGCGAGTGCGAGGCGATCGTTGAGGCGTCGGGAAGTCGCGGATTGGCGGCCGGGTCGGCGCATCGGACTACCGCATGCCAGTTGGCGGCGAAGATGATCATCCATTGCGTTGCCAGCGATGACGGCCATCGATCGTCGGCCGGCATCATTCGCGATTGCGTAACGAACGCGCTTGCGCTTGCGGATGCGGGCGACTGCGAGAGCATCGCCATGCCGGTGTTCGGGACCGGGCACGCCAGGTTCAAGTTCGAGGATGCCGTCCGCGTGATGGCGGAGACGCTTCGCGATCACGCGGCAGCCGTCCGGCACGTTTTCATCGTCATCTACGACACGGATCGTGCCGACGCTGTGGTGCGAGCCGTTCGCTCCGTGATTCCGGACGCCGAGGTTGATCTCCAGCACGGACCGGCAGCCGAAGAGCCGGTCAGCATGTGGGGCGCAGAGTGGTAGACACATCGATGCGACGCACGTCACACCGCATCGTGATCCCCGTCGTTCCCGGCGCGAGTGGGTGGCAGCTACCGTGCGACAATGAATGACGATGTTGTCCGATCCGTCAGCGAGGAGCTGCGATGGGATCCGCGTATCAATGCGGAGCGGATCATCGTCTCCAGCGATGATCGGACGGTCACGCTGACGGGGACGGCGCGCAGCTATTCGGAGAAGTGCTGCGCGGAAAAAATCGCGCGCGAGATCCGCGGCGTCATCGATGTGAAAAACGACCTCGACGTGCGGCTGACGATCGGAAATTATCGGACCGATGCGGGTCTCGAGCGACTCACGTCCGAGATTCTGCAGAACCACACGTCGCTCCGCGATCCGCTGCCGCGCATCACGGTCCGCGGCGGCTGGCTCTCTCTCGACGGCACCGTTGCCTCGGACGTCCAGAAGCGATGCGCGGAAGAGGCGTTGCGGGATGTGGCGGGGATCCGCGGCATCGACAATCACATCGTCGTGGCACCGCCGGAGAACGGAGACGGGGCCGCCGAAGCGTTCGAGGCCGCGGTACGGCGGCGCGCCGCGCTTACCGTTCGCGAGCTGAAGGTGGAAGTCTCGGGCATGACGATGGCGGTCTACGGAACAGTCACTTCCTGTACGGAACACGACGCGCTCATCGAGCTGGCCTCGCGCCGTTGCGGCATTGCGCGCGTCGAGGATCACGTCGTGGTGCAGCCGTTGCAGCCGCAGCAACGCAGGAGCCTTCCATGAACAAGAACGTGCTTGCGATCGGTATCGCTGTGGTTGGAATCGCAGCACTCGTGTTTGCCGGCGTCGCAGCAATGCGCGGCGGCCGGGCGGCGCCGCCCCAGGTAACGGCACCCGCGACGGCTCCTGCGGCCACGTTGACATCGTTGGAGGCGGTACCGCGCATTTCTGTCGCCGCGCTTCGCGAAAAGATCGATCGCGGCGAGGTCGTGGTGATGGACGTGCGCGACATCGATTCGTATACGGCGTCGCACGTCGCCGGCGCGATGCACATCCCGCTCTCCTACGTCGAATCGGAGTTGCAATACCTGCCGCGCGGGAAGCCGATCGTCGCGTACTGCACGTGACCAAACGAAGAATCGAGCGCCCGTGCGGCGCTCATCATGAACAACGGCGGGATCCCGGCGTCCGCGCTCACCGGCGGATTCGATGCGTGGCTGGCGGCGGGCTTCCCAACGAAGCAAGGCCGTGAACGTTGATGTAGAAAACGCCGAATGATGACGAAGACTCTGACGTGCTCGCTATCAGCGACGGCAGTGGATCGGACTGGACGATACTTCTACATCACCGTATCATTGCATCATGCGAACGACCGTAACGATCGACGACGACATCTACGAGGCAGCTCTGGCAAATGCCCGAGCCACCGGCCGCCGGCTCGGACAGGTGCTCTCGGATATGGCCCGCAAGGCTCTGGAGCCCCAGCGGAACGTCCCGTCGCGCAAGAGGCGGACGAGATTTGCTTCATTCGATGTGCCGGCAGGCAGTCGAATGATTCTGGCCTCCAAGGTCCAGAAGGCGTTAGACGAAGATGGCATCGTCTAAGGCCCGGGTTCTACTTCTGGATGTGAATGCTCTCGTCGCTCTGGCTTGGCCGACTCATCAGTTTCATGTGGCCGTGCGCCAGCGGCTCGAACATCACCCAACTCAGAAGTGGGCGACGTGCCTGCTGACGCAGCTCGGATTTGTGCGGCTGTCATCGAACCCAGCCATCGTTGATCCGCATCAGACCCCGGGGCAGGCGATCAGCCTTCTCCGTCGTCTGACCGCCGACGAGCAACATCTTTATTTCGACGAGCTCCCCAGGCTCGCCAGCGTAGAGAAAACAGTTCTACGGCTGCTGGGACACCAGCAAGTCACCGATGCGTACCTCGTGGCGGTCGCCGAGGCGAATGACGCAACGTTGCTCACACTTGACCGGCGTCTGGTGGCGACTTTTGTCGCACGCGATCGGGTTGAGGTACTGACACCGTAGAAAGCCCTACCCCACCGCCGCCGTCACGTGCGCCATCGCTTGCGTCAGATCGGCGAAGAGATCGTCGAGATCTTCACAACCGACCGAGAGGCGCACCAGTCCCGCAGTGATTCCCTGACGCCGTTGTTCGGATTCGGGGATGCTCTTGTGCGTCATCGAGGCGGGGTGCTCGATCAGCGATTCGACGCCGCCGACGGATACCGCGAGCGTGATCATGCGAACGCTGTTCATCAGGATGCTTCCGGCCGTGACACCGCGGCGCATCTCGAAGGCGATGATCGATCCGGGGCCCGACATCTGCCGTTGCGCGAGGTCGTACTGCGGATGCGACGGCAGACCGGGATAACGCACCCACGCCACTTCGTCGTGATTCTCCAGCCAGCGGGCGACAGCGATTGCGTTTTGCTGCGCGCGCTCGACGCGCATGCCGAGGGTGCGGATGCCGCGCAGAACGAGCCACGACTGATGCGGATCGATGGTCATGCCGAACATCACGGCCGCATCGCGCAGCACGGCCAACATGGCGGGATCGCGCGCGATCACGATTCCGGCGATGACGTCGCTGTGGCCGTTGAGCGATTTCGTCATCGAGTGCAGCACGACGTCGGCGCCGAGAAGAATTGGGCGTTGCAGATGCGGCCCGGCGAAGGTGTTGTCGACGATGAGCGGAATGCCGGCTGCGCGCGCGGCCGCCGATGCCGCGGCGAGATCGACGAGATCGAGTGTCGGATTGGCGGGCGTCTCGGCGTAGATGAGGCGCGTCTCAGGACGGATGGCCGCAATCAGCGAGGCATTGTCGGTCGCAGGAACGAATGTCGAGGTCACGCCGAGGCGCGAGAAGTAGCGCGTCAGCAGCGTGCGCGACGCCCCGTAGAGCGGATCGGTGCAAACGACGTGATCGCCAGTGCGTAGGAGCGCCAGAAAGACGGTACTGATGGCTGCCATGCCGGTGGCGGTAGCGACGGCGCCACATCCTTCTTCGAGATCCGCGACGCACGATTCCAGCGCCTGCACGGTTGGATTGCCCATCCGCGTGTAGATCGGTCCGGGCGACGTTCCCGCGAAGCGCGCGGCTCCTTCTTCAGCCGAGGGAAACGCGAACGTGGAGCTCTGGTAGATCGGCACCGACACCGCGCCGCGATGGGCTGCCGGATCGAGACCGCCGTGGATTGCTTTGGTGTGCAGGTGATTCGCGTCGTTCGCCATGCGGCGATGATCGGCCACCGCGCCGGCGGCTCGAATGTCGTACAACACACGACTACGTGATGACGCGCACCGGGTAAAAAAGCATTCACCACAGAGGCACTGAGATCACAGAAACAAAAGTCGTAGCTCTGTGATCTCTGTGCCTCTGTGGTGAATGACTCGTGAAGGATTAGTGCTTTGCCAGACCGCGAACGTACGCGACGAGCGAGCTGATGTCAGCGACGCTCAGCTTGCTTTTGTACGCCGGCATTTTCGCCTTGCCGTCGCTGATGACTTTCTGCAGGTCGGTGTCGGACTGCTTCTGGACCTCCGCGGACGACAGGTCGCGAACCTTCATAGCCTTACCGACCGTGGTCTGCCCTTTGCCGTCCGGTCCGTGGCAGCTTGCGCATTTTGATTTGTAGGTGTCCGCTGCACCGGGCGCGGCGAATGACACCGAGGCGACGAGCAGTACGAGAGTTGTGACGATCAATAGCTTCCGTTTCATAAGTTCTCCTTCACTTCAGATGGCCATCATGCTGCCGCTGTGCCAGTGAGTGCAATGTGCAGGCTAAAGAAAAAAGGTGGCGGACGGAGCCGCCACCTTCACATGTCGATGTGACACCCGTCATTGCAAGGTCTCGGTGCTCGCGCCGGCGCGACTCGTCAGGAGACGACGTGATGCTTCAATACATCGTCCGGATTGCGGGAGAAGAAGACCATCAATCCCGCCGCGGCCGGGATGATCCACTGCCACACCTGGATGGCCGGGAGATCCTGAGTCACATAAATCTGAACGCCGTAAATGACCGGCAGCACCATCAGTACGACCAAACCAGACCAGAAAAGGGTTCTGCGCATGAGAGCCTCCTTGAGGCCCTATGCTGCCTTGATGCGGATCGTCGCGCGAGGAGCGGCGGCACAGACCACATTGACGCGCATCACATAGCGCCGTGATGTCTGAGAACGTCTCCCGCCCATCAGCACGAGCGACCCGGTGAACATCGACTTGTGCGGAATCGCACACGCACGCGTACCGGAGCGCACGTCAGAGCGTCGCTGGTACGCCTACATTCTTTTTCGATCTCACTGAACGACGTGACCGAAGGAGAGCGCATGAGCGTGCATCCCACCCTGCATCCGACGCTGCACCCGACAATCGACCAGCAACTCAAGAGATCCGGCAGCAGCCGGCGCGACTTCATCACCCTCTGCGGAAAGTTGATGGTCGCGGCGCCGTTCGGCCTCGCCATCACCAACTTCCTCAGCCCTGAAGCCGTTGCCGGGGTGATCGGAAAAGCGCGGCGACCGTCGGTGATCTGGCTGCACATGCAGGACTGTACCGGCTGCACGGAGACGTTGCTCCGCACTTCGGAGCCTGATCTCGCGTCGCTCATCTTCGACGTCATCTCGCTCGATTACCACGAGACGATCATGGCCGCTTCCGGCACGGATGCCGAGGCGGCGCTGCACGATGCGATGACGCAGAACGACGGCAAGTATGTGCTCATCGTCGAGGGCTCGATCCCGACCGGAGAGAACGGCAACTACCTGAAGATCGCCGGACGCAACGGCATCGACATGCTCAAAGATGTTGCCAGCCACGCGGCGGCAGTCATCGCCATCGGCTCGTGCTCCTCGTGGGGCGGCATTCCTTCGAGCGGCCCGAATCCGACCGGCGCCGTTGGAGTCGACTCGATCATCAAGAACAAGCCGGTCGTCAACATCCCTGGCTGTCCTCCCAATCCGTACATTGTTCTCGGGACGGTCCTCGAGTACGCAACGACAGGCAAACTGCCGAAGCTCGACGCGAAAGGCCGTCCACTCTTCGCATTCGACCGCCTCATTCACGATCACTGTCCTCGCCGCGCGCACTTCGATGCCGGCCGGTTCGCCGGAGTCTTCGGCGACGATGCTCATCGCAACGGCTGGTGTCTGTACAAACTCGGCTGCAAGGGTCCGGTCACGCACTCGTCCTGCTCGACGCGGCACTTCAATGAAGTCGTCGATGCCTGGCCGATCGGTATCGGGCATCCCTGCTTCGGCTGCGCGGAGAAATCGGTCGGCTACACGATTCCGCTGTTCACACTCGCGCCGATCAACGATCCGAAGCCGACGTCGATGTATCCCCCGATCTCGACATCGCGCGGGATCGTCGAGGCGTCGGCAGCCGGTACCGCCGGCATCGTCGGAGGCATCCTCCTCGGCGCCGGCTACGTGGCCGCGCGAAAGTTTCCGTCGTCGTCAACGCCACCTCCGCCGGCCCCGGGCGCAGACGAAGAAGTGGTCTCGGATACAGGAGCGGAGTCGTGACTCTCACGCGACGCGATGTCTTCCGCTCGATCGGCTGCGGCTCGGTCGCTGCCGTTGCAGCGGTCCTGCCGGTCAAGGCTTCGGCCTCTCAATCCAGCGTCGATGACCTCGGCCTCCTCTACGACGCGACCGTCTGTATCGGCTGCAAAGCCTGCGTCGGGGCATGTGCCGAAGCGAACAACCTCGAGCCCGATACAGCGCTCTCCGGCGGCATCTGGCAGATGCCCACCGATCTCAACGCGCAGACCAAGAACATCATCACGGTCTATCACTCCGACGACGGCAGCGAGTCGTCGTTCATGAAGCGCCAGTGCATGCAATGCGTCGATCCGGCCTGTGCCTCCGGTTGTCCGTTCGGTGCGTTGTCAAAGGGCAAGTACGGCATCGTGGAGTGGAATGGCGACCGCTGCATCGGCTGCCGTTTCTGCGAGATCAGTTGCCCGTTCGATGTGCCGCGATTCGAGTGGGCGAAGTTCAATCCGAAAATCGTGAAGTGCGAGCTGTGTCGCCATCGCCTGTCAAATGGTGATCAGCCGGCGTGCACGGAAGTCTGTCCGGTCGGCGCGGTGATTTTCGGAACGCGCGCCCAACTGCTGCAGGAAGCGCATCGCCGCATCAGCGCTCATCCCGGCAAGTACTACCAGGACCGCGTCTACGGCGAGCACGACCTCGGCGGCACACAGGTCATCTATCTATCGCACGTCCCGTTTTCAAAACTGGGGTTGCCCGAAACGGGCACCGAGTCGCCGGCGCACTACGGCTCCAAAGTGCACTCGATCCTCTACAAAGGGATGGTCGTCCCGGCGATGGTCTACGCGGGACTGGCCGCACTCATGCGCCGCCGCTTCCGCATCCATGAAGAAGAAGCGCGTGCCGAGGAAATGAAAACCGGCCGGGAGGAGCAGCTATGAGCGCGGCAGGATGGCAGCACGTCTCGCCGGTGAAGAAACCGCTTTTCACGGCGCCGTTCGTTTTCTTTTCTTCGCTGGCCGTGATCGCACTCGGTCTCTCCGCGAAGCGTCTCCTTGGCGGTCTGTCCTTCACCGGCATGAACGACGACTACGCCATCGGCGTGTGGAAGACGTTCAACGTCATGGTGCTGACGGCGCTGGGATCGTCGGCGCTCGCGGTCGGATTGCTGACGTGGGTTTTCAATCAAAAGCAATTCCACGTGATCATGCGTGCCTCGCTCTCGTCGAGCCTCCTGTTCTACGGCACGGGCATGTTCGCACTCGGCTTCGACGTCGGACGGCCCTGGAACTTCTACAACGTCATGCTTCCGTGGCGCTGGAATCTGCACTCCGCGCTGCTCGAGGTCTCGGTCTGTATGACCGCCTACGTCGCGATCTTCCTGCTGTACGAGAACCTGCCGCAGGTTCTTCCGGACCGCTGGTTCAAGCGCATCAAACCTGCCTACCCATACATGGTGGCGGCGGCGTTCCTGTTGCCGATCAAGCATCAGTCGTCGCTCGGGTCGATGATGATCATCGCCGCCGGCAAGATTCATCCGTTGTGGCAGACGCAGATGCTGCCGGCCTTTTACCTGATGCAGGCGATCATCTGCGGTTTCGCCTCCATGGTCATTCTCCTCATGGTGACCTGTCTGGCGTGGAATCGTCCGCTGGACGTGCCGATCCTGGGCGGGCTGGCGCGATGGATGGCCTGGGGCTCGGTCGTGTTCGTCATCGCCCGCGGGATCGACGTCGTCGTGCGCGGGCAATTGGCTCTGGCGTTCCAGCCGACGTGGTACGCCTTCCTCTTCCACGCCGAGAATCTTTTCGTGCTCGTCCCGGCACTCGTGCTGTTCAACGAGCGGCTCCGCCTGAGCCCGCGCATTCTGTTCGTGACCGCTGTCCTCACCGCCATCGGCGGACTGACCTATCGTTTTTCGCCCACTACCTTTGCCTTCCGCTACGGCAAAGCCTCGATCTACTTTCCCTCGCTGGGTGAGCTCCTGATGTGTCTCGGATACATCGGACTGGCCGTAGCGCTCTTCATCGCCGCCGCGAGGCGTTTTGCGATTCTTCCCGAACCTATCCAGGAGTGAGGACAACGCCATGCCGACCGCAACCGTGACACCGACAACGACTCTGCCAGCGACCCCCGCCCCGGCCTTCACCCCGTCCGAGGGGTCGAAGAGAATCACGATCGATCCGATCACACGAATCGAAGGCCACCTCCGCATCGACATTGAAGTCGATCAGGGAAAAGTGAGTAAGGCCTGGGCCTCCTCGACGATGTTCCGCGGCATCGAGAAGATTCTCCTTGGCCGTGATCCGCGCGAAGCGTGGCTCTTCACGCAGCGCTTCTGCGGCGTCTGCACCACCGTCCACGCCCTGGCCTCGGTTCGCGCAGTCGAAGACGCGCTGAACCTGCCGATTCCGATCAACGCGCAGTACATCCGCAACCTGATCCTGATCGCGCACGCAATGCACGATCACATCGTCCACTTCTACCATCTCTCCGCGCTCGACTGGGTCGACGTCACGCAGGTGCTGAAGGCCGATCCCGCCAAAGCGTCGTCGATCGCCGAAAGCCTCTCGGACTGGCCGAACAACTCGACGAAAGAGATGGCCGCCGTGAAGCAGAAGGTGAAAGGCCTCGTCGACAGCGGCCAGCTTGGTCCGTTTGCTCATGGATATTGGGGACATCCGGCCATGAAGCTGCCGCCGGAGGTCAACCTCATCGCCGTCTCGCACTACCTGCAGGCGCTCGAGTATCAGCGCTACGCGAATCAGGTCGTGGCCATGCTCGGCGGCAAAACGCCGCACATTCAGAATGTGGCAGTCGGAGGCGTGGCGAATGCCATCAATCTCGACAGCGAGGCCGCGCTCAACGTCGATCGGCTCTACCAGATGAAATCGCTGCTGGACAAGGTCGTGTCGTTCGTACAGAACGTCTACGTCCCCGACGTCTGCGCCGTGGCCGGCTTCTATCCCGACTGGTTCAACTACGGCGCCGGCGTCACCAACTACCTCTCCGTTCCCGATCTCCCACTCGATGAGAGGAGCACAACGTTCGAACTGCCGGGCGGCTTCATCCCGAATGGCGATCTCTCGAAGTTCCACCCCATCACCGGCCAGAAGGATCCGTACTGGCGCAACGGAGTGACCGAAGACAGCGAGCACGCCTGGTACAAGAGCGGCGGTCCGCTGCATCCGTGGAAAGGTGAAACCGATCCTGAGATCACCGACTGGAAGGAAGACGGCAAGTATTCGTGGGTGAAAGCGCCGCGCTTCGAAGGACAACCAGCGCAGGTCGGTCCCCTGGCCAATGTACTGGCCGGCTACGCATCGGGCAACCCGCTGGTCGTGAAGTGGACCGACGCCGCGCTCGACAAGATCTCCGCAATCGCCAAAGTCAAAGCGACGCCTGCGATGCTGCACTCGACCCTCGGCCGCCACGGCGCCCGCGCCGTCCGCACCGCCGTCCTCTCCGAGCTCGCCGTGAAGCATTGGCAGCTCCTGACCGACAACATCGTCAAGGGGGATTCGACCATCTACAACCGGCCGGAGTTCCCGAAGGGCGAGATCCAGGGCGTCGGCTTCCACGAAGCGCCGCGCGGCGCCCTCTCGCATTGGGTGGTCATCGACAACGGCGCGATTAAGAACTACCAGGCCGTCGTGCCGACGACATGGAACGCCAGCCCACGCGACAGCAAAGGAACGCCAGGCCCGTACGAGGCGTCGCTCCTCGGCAACCCGATCGCCGATGTCGCGCATCCGCTCGAAGTCCTGCGCACCGTCCATTCGTTCGACCCCTGCATGGCCTGCGCGGTCCACATGTTCGACCCCGAGGGAAACAACGTAGCGAAGGTGAAAGTGCTGTGAGGATTGCGCTTCATACCCGGCCCCTCATCCGGCCTTCGGCCACCTTCTCCCCATCTGAAAAGCGATGGGGAGAAGGGGCTCGATTTGTGAGCAAGGTGGAGATGGGAGCAGCGCTGGCAGGCGCTCATCCCTTAAAGTTAATTGACTGACACACCCTCCAATCGAAGGTGCCGAAGGCGGATGAGGGGGCTTTGCGACACAACGAATCAGAACCCAAGGGAGCCATGAACACCGCCATCGACGGTATCGGCAACATCCTCATGGGCGACGACGGCGTCGGCCCCGCCGTCATCAACTACCTTTCCGCCAACAACACCTATCGCGACGACGTCACCCTCGAAGACCTCGGCACTCCGTCACTCGACCTGCCGAACTACCTCACCGGCTTCGACCTCGTCATCTTCATCGACGCCGTCGCCGCCAACGCCCCACCCGGCACGATCCGCCTCTACTCGCGCGAAGAAATCGTGGCCACCCCGCCCGGCATACGCATCAGCCCCCACGAGCCCACCATCAACGACGCCCTCATCGTCCTCGACTTCGCCGGCGGCGCGCCGAAGGATGTAGTGCTGGTAGGGGTAGTCCCGCAAACGCTGGATGGCTGCATGACATTGTCGCCAGCGGTGGCAGGGGCGGTGCCCCGCGCAGCGCAGGCGGTGATGGCGGAGTTGGGGAAGCGACGCTACGCGGCGTAGAGAAATCGCTTTCGAGTGCCGCGTTTGACAGACTATCGGCGTGAATGCGGCGATCGATGTACTTGAAGCGCGGCTTGGTGCGAACTGGGCTTCGATACGCGCCGCACGCGAAAGGACCGAGGCGATCATCGCGGAGCTTCACGCGGCCACCGCTGACCTCCACGACGCGAACTACTCGATCATCGTGACCGGTTCGCTCGGCCGCGGCGAGGCGACGGAAGGAAGTGATGCGGATTGGCTTCTGCTCGTCGATGGTCGTTCCGATCCGGAGCACGCGATTCTTGCGCGCTCGATACGGTCACGCATCGTCGAAGTAGTCGGCAAGAACGTCGGCCGCACCGGCACGTTCGGCGACATCGTGGCCAGTCACGAGTTGGTTCACTACATCGCCGGGACGCGCGATTCCAACGAGAATCTGACACGCCGAATCCTCCTGCTCTCCGAATCGCGGCCATTGACAAATCCGCTGCTTCGCGAACGCGTCATCCGCAATGTGCTGGCGCGTTACGTCATTTACGATCGCTCCGTCCAGAGCCGAGGCGGCCACCGTCAGACCGTTGCACACTTCCTCATGAACGACGTCGTTCGCTACTGGCGCACGATGACCTCGGACTTCGCGTCAAAGATGTGGGAGAGAGATCGCGAAGGCTGGGGCATCCGCAACATAAAATTGCGGTTCTCGCGCAAGGTGCTCTTCCTGTGGGGTCTTCTCGCGTGCTTTTCCTGCGATCTTTTCGCACCGCCCGATCTCTACGATGTGGAGAGTGATGACGAATACTTTTCGAGGCTGGCAGAGTTGATCCGGGTGCAGACCGACGTTTCGCCACTGGTACTCCTTGCGGGCGCCGTTCTGCAGTCAGAAGATGACTCCGTGGCTGAGGCGATCTTTTCTTCGTACGATCACTTCCTGAACGTTCTCTCCGATCCCGACTCGCGAAGGAAGCTGGAGGCGGTTCGCTTCGATGATGCTCTCGATGATCCGACGTACGCCGATCTCCGCGAGGCGAGTCACCGTTTCCGAGAAGGAGTGACACGCCTGTTTTTTGACACACACCCTAAACTGCCGCAGTTGATCCGCGACTTTGGAGTGTTTTGATGAGACCGATCGGCTTTTCCACCGGCGCATTGGCGAAGGGTGATTTCGCGCTTGGACTCGAAAAGCAGCGCGAAGTCCCAGGCATCCAGGCGGTTGAGCTTTCCGCGCTTCGCGGTCACGAGCTACCGGCACTGGTTGACGCGATCGATTCGCTGGATCTTGGCGGCTTCGAATACGTCTCGGTTCATGCGCCGAGCAAGCTTCCGGCGGCAGATGAAGAAGGGGCCTTCCATCTGCTCCTTCGCGTTCCTGATCCGTGGCCGATCATCGTCCATCCTGAGCTGCTGCTGACACCGGCTCTCTGGCGACGCCTCGGGGACCGTCTCTGCATCGAGAACATGGACGATCGGAAGGCGACAGGCCGTACGGTTTCCGAGCTCCGAACATTGTTCGATGCGTTCCCTGAGGCAACATTTTGTCTTGATCTCGGTCACGCACGACAGATCGATCCGACGATGACATCGGCCATTCTTATGCTGCGCGAATTCGGTCATCGTCTTCGGCAATTGCATGTCAGCGACGTCGGCCCTCACGGCGAGCACCTGCCGCTCGGCGCGGCGGCACGCAATTCGTTCGCGCGCGTGGCCAGGCTCGTTCCGGATGATTGCCCGGTCATCATTGAGTCGATCATCGACATTGATGCGATCGAGCGCGAGCTCGACACCGTGATCGCCGTTTTCGAAGCGCCTCTTAAACAAGCGACTGCCTAACGGTCCGACGCGTTACCTCCAGAACGTTCATCCGCAGATTACGCAGATTTCCGCAGATGAAAACGGACGAAAATGCTTGCGGGCCTTAGTCTGCGTACATCTGTGCAATCTGCGGATTAGGTTTGCGTAGCGTACCCCCCCCCACGTGACACCCGTCACCAGCTCGTGTGTTGCTCAACATCGCCGCGCGTTCGGGCTGCGCCTACCTTGAGCGCACGGGGATCGGGACATGACATCAGATGGACTGCATATCGAGATCCGAGGGACGGTTCAAGGCGTTGGTTACAGGCCGTGGGTGTTCCAACTGGCACAACGAAGTGGGATCCATGGGGTTGTTCGCAACGACTCGGCTGGCGTGTCGATTGACGCGTTCGGCACGTCAGACGCCCTCGACCAATTCGTCTCTGCACTGCGCGGCGTAACTCCTCCTCCCGCCGCGCACGTGCGGTCCGTCTCTTCTGCGGCGATTCCGTTCGCCGAACATCCGGGGTTCGCGATTGCCGGCAGCGTCGCCACCCTGGAACGTCATGTCTCGGTTCCCTCTGATCTCGCGACCTGCGACGACTGTCTGCGCGAGCTGCTCGATCCTGCCGACCGCCGGTATCGCTATCCCTTCATCAACTGCACGAACTGCGGACCGCGTTACTCCATCGTGCTCGATGCGCCGTACGACCGCGCCAGCACATCGATGGCGTCCTTTCGGATGTGCGATGCCTGCCGGCACGAGTACGAATCCGTCGACGATCGCCGCTTTCATGCGCAGCCGAATGCCTGCCGCGACTGCGGGCCGCGTCTGACCGCAACCCGGAACAACGGAGTGCGCATCGACACGACCGACGTCGTTCACTTCGCGGCCCGCGCTCTTCGCGCCGGGCTCACCGTCGCCCTCAAAGGCCTCGGCGGATTTCATCTCGCCTGCGATGCCACCTCCGCGTCCGCCGTGCAACGGCTTCGCGACCGCAAGCGGCGCGAGCGCAAGCCGCTGGCGGTGATGGTGCGCGACCTCGCGCAAGCAGAGGAGATCGCGGAGTTGTGCGATGTCGAGCGCGAGCTCCTGATCTCGCTGGAGCGCCCGATCGTCCTCGCGAAGAGCCGCACAGAATCGCCGATCGCCGCGCAAGTCTCCGGCGCCGTCCCACTCATCGGCATCGTTCTGCCGTACACGCCGATGCATCATCTTCTTCTGCGCGATGCCGGCGTGCCGCTGGTGATGACCTCGGGGAATCTCTCCGACGAGCCGATGGTGACGACGAACGCCGATGCTCTGCGGCAGCTTGGCGACATCGCCGACGTCTTCGTCCTGCATGACCGCGACATCGTCACGCGTGTCGACGACTCCATCGTCCGCGTCATCGACGGAGCGCCGGCCGTTCTGCGGCGGGCTCGCGGATATGTTCCGCGCGCAATCGAAACGCCGCGAGCGTTCTCCGAGCCGATCCTCGCCTGCGGCGCGCATCTCAAGAACACCTTCTGCATCGCCTCCGGCACCAGCGCCTTCCTCGGGCCGCACATCGGCGACCTCGAGAGCGTGGCCACGCTTCATGCGTACGAGACGGCCATCGAGCGAATGAAAACGTTCATCGGCGTCGCGCCGCGCGTGCTCGTTCACGATCTGCATCCCGACTACTTCTCCACGCGTTACGCGTTGGCGCAGGAAGGCGTGCGCACGATCGGCGTGCAGCATCATCACGCGCACATCGCCAGCGCCATGGCCGAGCACGGACTCGAAGGGCCGGTCATCGGCATCGCCTACGACGGCGCGGGCTTCGGCACCGACGGCACGTCGTGGGGCGGCGAGATTCTCATCGCCGATTACGAAGACTTCGAGCGCTTCGCCACCTTCCGGCCCATTCCGCTGGCGGGCGGCGATCAGGCCATTCGACAGCCGTGGCGCGTGGCGCTGGCGCTGCTCGACGATGTCTTTGACGGCGCTCCTCCCCTGCACGCCATTCCTCTCTTCCGCGAGCTCTCCGCGCCTGCCATCGAAGCGGTGCGCCGGATGATCACGCGCCGTTTCAACACCACGCCGGCGCGCGGCATCGGACGCTATTTCGACGCCTTCGGCGCCATCATCCTCGGGCTCGGCGAAGCGCGCTACGAAGGCGAAGTGGCCTTCCGATGGAACATGATCGCGGACGCTGCGGAGCGAGGCCTCTATCCGATCGTCATCCACGACGGAGTTGCTCCGTGGGAGATCGATCCGCGGCCCATGGTGAAAGCCGCCGTTGACGATCTCCTCGCCGGCCGCTCCGCCGCCACGATCTCCGCGCGATTCCACAACACGCTCGCCGCCGCCACTGCCGAAGTTGTGCACGCGGCGTTGATCAGCCGAGGAGAGATGCCGGTCGTGTTGAGCGGCGGATGCTTCCAGAACGCGCGGCTCGCGGAGTCCGTCATCGACGCACTCCGGCCCGCTGCCCGCGTCGTCATGAACCGCGACGTCCCCGCCGGCGACGGCGGCATCGCCCTCGGTCAGGCCTTCATCGCCGATGCACGCCTCCGCGCCGGGATCACGGCGAGCATCACAGTCAACGAAATGAAAGAGGAGCTCGTATGTGCCTAGGTGTGCCGGGACGTGTCATTGAGATCCACGATTGCACCGCACTCGTCGACTTCTGGGGTGTGCGCAAGGAAGTGCGCCTCGACATCGTCGATGAGCCGGTCGTTCCGGGCGACTACATCCTCAACCATGTCGGATTCGCCATCCGCCGTATTGCGCCTGAAGCCGTGGGCGAGACGCTGGCGCTTTACGAAATGCTGCTGCGCGAGAACGTCGACGGCGAGGGCGATCTCATGGCCCTTGATGTCCGCAGCGAAATCGCGGGGGCCGCGTGACGAACGAACTTCAATTCCGCGACCCTGCGCTGGCGCGCTCGCTTGCGGCAACGCTGGCTCGTCTGGTCGATGAGATCGGCCGCCCCGTCGCGGTCATGCACGTCTGCGGCAGCCACGAACAGGCCATCGCACGCTTCGGCCTTCGATCCCTTTTTCCAAAGGCGCTCGATGTGATCATGGGACCCGGATGCCCGGTCTGCGTCACCGATGTACCCGAGGTCGATGAGGGGGTCGTACTGGCACGGCAGGGAGTGCGAATCGTTACGTTCGGCGACATGCTGCGCGTTCCCGGCACCGTGCAATCGCTGGCCGATGCGCAGGCCAGCGGCGGAAACATCGAAGTCATCTACAGTCCGCGTCAGGCCATCGAGATCGCGCGAAAGACCGATGAAGAGGTGGTCCTCTTCGCCACCGGATTCGAGACTACGGCAGTCGCTACTGCTGCGGTGATCCTCGACAATCCGCCGCCGAACTTCTCGGTTCTCTCGGCGCACAAATACATCCCGCCGGTCATGGAGATCGTCGCGGAGATGCCGGGCTCGCGCGTGGAAGGGTTTCTCGCGGCCGGTCACGCCGCGGCGATCACCGGCTCCGCGGTATTCGAGCCCTTCGTCGAACGGCATCAGGTTCCGGTCGTCATCGCAGGCTTCGAGCCGATGGACATCCTGGCCGGACTGGTCGAGCTACTCCAGCTGATCCTGAACAAGACGCCGCGCGTCGCCAACATGTTTCCGCGATGCGTGTCCGCCGAGGGCAACATTCCGGCGCAGAAACAACTGTGGCGCGTATTCGAGCCGGTGGGGGGCAAATGGCGCGGCATCGCGCATGTGCCGAATGGAAACCTCCGCTTGCGCGACGAATTCGCGCATGTCGACGCGCGCAAACGCTTCACCATCGACCTGCCGTCGCTGTGGGACTACGCGCCGCCCGCGCTGGCTGGCCAGTGCATCTGCGGCGAGATCATGTCGGGCATCCGCAACCCGCGCGACTGCCGGCTCTTCAACCGCGAATGCGTCCCCGAAACCCCGGTCGGCGCGTGCATGGTGTCGAACGAAGGGACTTGCAAGATCTGGCATCTCTACGGCGGCGTTCCTGATCTGGAGGCGACTGCATGACCACGTTGATGGAAGCTCCGACAGGACGCATCACGCTCAAACAGGGCGGCGGCGGAAAGGCCATGCGCACGCTCATCGAGCGGCTCTTTGTGCGCGACTTCGCCACGCTCCCCTTCGAAGGCGTCGGCATCGCTGCGATGGATGACGGCGCCGCGATGCGCATCGGCGACGACTGGCTCGTCATCACCACCGACTCGCACGTCATCCACCCGATCTTCTTTCCCGGCGGCGACATCGGCCGGCTCTCCATCTGCGGCACCGTGAACGATCTGGCCATGATGGGAGCCACGAACGTGCTCGCGCTCACCTGCAGTGTGATCCTCGAGGAAGGCTTCGGGCTCGAATCGCTCGAAGCGATTCAGCGCTCGATGATCGCCGCGTGCCGCGAGGCCAACGCTCCGGTCGTCACGGGCGACACGAAAGTCATGGGCCGCCGCGAGCTCGACGGCATCGTCATCAACACCTGCGGCATCGGTCTGACGCGTACGCTCGTTCGCGACAACGGCCTCTCCGTAGGCGACCGCATCATCGTCACCGGCAACATTGCCGAGCACGGTCTGGCGGTGATGGCGGCGCGGCATTCGATCGGAATCGAAGGCGATCTCGTCTCTGACGTTGCTCCGATGAATTCGCTCATCGCCGCGGTGCTCGAACTGCTGCCGGACGCCGTCACCGCGATGAAGGACCCGACCCGCGGCGGCGTCTCCAGCGCGCTGCACGAGATGGCTGCGAAGAGCGGCATCGGCATCGTGCTCGACGAACGCTCGGTTCCAATCACCGCTGCCGTCCGCGCCGTCGGTGAGCTCCTCGGCATCGATCCGCTGCACGTCGCCAACGAAGGAAAAGCGCTGATGGGCGTGCGCGCCGATCGCGCCGATGACGTCCTGCAACTCCTCCGCGCCCATCCCCTCGGCCGCAGCGCCGCAATCATCGGCACGTGTGTCGCCGAGCGGCCCGGCAAGATCATCCTCGACACCGGATTCGGAAGGAGGCTGCTCGCCGAGCCGGAAGGCGAGCCGCTGCCACGCATATGTTGAACGTCGCCGTTCTCTGCTCGAAACGCGCGCCCGGTCTTCCGGAGCTGCGCGAACTCGTCCACGTGTCGTGCGTCCTCGAACGCGAACTTCCTCACGGACGCAACCGCGAGGCGTTCGACGCCATGACCGCGACGCTGCTGTTTCCCTACGACGTCGATGCCGTCGTCCTCCTCGGCTATCTCTACGTCCTGACCGATCCGATGCTGGACGCATTTCCCGGCCGGATCATCAACGTCCACGACGCCGATCTGACGCTGCGCGACGACGACGGCCGGCCGCGCTATCCGGGACTGCACGCCACGCGCGACGCCATCATTGCAGGCGAGCACGAGACGCGCAGCAGCGTTCACGTGGTGACGAAACACCTCGACGCCGGCCCGGTCATCGCGCGCAGCAACGCGTTTCCGGTTGCTCCGTTCGCGAGCGTGGCCGCGCTGCGCGGCGAGCACGACATCGTCCGCGCCTACGCCTACGCGCAACGCGAATGGATGATGCGCAGCACGTGGGGCGCGCTCGCGGGCGAGGCGCTTGCGCGAATCTGTCCGAAAGAGGCGGCTGCGTGAAATCGATCCGCGTCGATGTCTCAGCTGCTGTCGGCACGATCACCATCGATCGCCGCGAGCGCTTCAACTCGCTCGATGTCGAGACCGCGCGCGAGCTGCGCAAGGCGGGCCTGCAGATGGCCCGCGACTCGGAGATTCGCGCGGTCGTGCTGCGGGGCGCCGGCGGCGTCTTCTGCAGCGGCGCCGATCTGAAAGACATCCGCGCTGCCTCGCCCGCGTATGGCCAGGCGTTCAAAGAAATCCTCGAATACATCCACAGCACGATCTCCGAGATCCGCCGCGCGCCGAAGCCGTTCATAGCCGCGGTCGATGGCATCGCCGCGGCGGGCGGCTTCGGTCTGGCCATGTCGTGCGACCTCGTCGTCGCCTCTGACCGCGCCTCGTTCGAGTGGGCGTACACGAAGACGGGATTGACCGGCGCGGAGAGCTCCACCTTCATGCTGCCGCGCCTCGTCGGACTGCGAACCGCGTTCGAGTTGCTCTTTCTCAATCCGCGCCTCACGCCGCAGCGCGCGCTGGAGATCGGCTTGATCACTGCGATTTACCCGGCGGAAACATTTGACGCAGATGTGGCGGCGCTCGCGGCGCAACTCGCCTCCGGTCCGACCGAGGCGATGGGGATTGCCAAGGAATTGATCAACCAGGCCGCGGGGATGGACCGGCTCGACGTTCATCTCGATCGCGAACTGCAGCACCTCACCCGCATCGCTGACGCCGGTGACTTCGCCGAAGGCATCAACGCCTTCTTCGGCAAACGCCAGCCGAAGTTCGGAGCGTCGTGATGCACGAATACTCGATCGTGCAGTCACTTGTTGACGCCGTCGCCGCTGCGGTCGGGACACGCGTGGCATCCGTACACGAAGTTCGCGTCGCCATCGGCGAGATGGCCGGCGTCGACTGCGGCCTTCTGGCGACCGCGTTCGAAGTCTTCCGCGCCGGAACGCTTTGCGAACACGCGGTGCTGACGATCGATCGCATCCCGGTGCGCTGGGAGTGCCCGCTCTGCGAGGTAGCGATCGCCGGCGGTGCATTTCTTCGCTGTACGCAATGCGACGAGCCGGCGCATATGAAAAGCGGCGACGAGATCGTGCTGCAACGAATTGAACTGGAGGTGGCTTGATGTGTACCGACTGCGGATGTGGTGATGTAAACCTCGTGCCTATGGAGCTGCAGACGCGCATCCTGGCGCGCAACGACGACACGGCCTCGCACAACCGCGCGCACGTTCGCGAGCGTGGCATCTTTACGGTCAACCTCATGGGCTCGCCCGGCTCCGGTAAGACGGCCGTGCTCGAAGCGACGGCGCGCGCGTTTCACGACGGCAGCAAGCTCGCGGCGATCGCCGGTGATCTGGCGACAGAAAACGACGCCATGCGCCTCGAGCGCGCCGGCATTCGTTCGCGCGCCATCAAGACCGGCCAGGCCTGCCATCTCGACGCCGAGATGGTCCATCACGAGCTGCATCATCTCGATCTGGCAGGCATCGACTACCTTTTCATCGAGAATGTCGGCAATCTCGTCTGCCCCGCGGTTTACGACCTCGGCCAGGACGTGAACGTCGTCGCGCTATCGGTGACCGAGGGGGAGGACAAGCCGCTGAAGTACCCGACCATGTTTGCGAAAGCGGATCTCGTCCTGCTGACCAAGACCGATTTGCTCCCGTACCTCGACGTTGACGTCGCGGTCATCTACCACGCTCTGGCGCGCGTGATGCCGGATCCGATCGTGATCCCGCTGTCCGCGCGGCAGCCCGGCGGCGTCGAAGGATGGATCAACTGGCTGATCAAGCGCCGAGGGGCGCTGAAGGCCGCGTGATGAACGGATTCTCCTGGACGCTCATCGTCGCCGCGGCGACCGTCGGCTCGCTGCACACGATGGCGCCCGATCACTGGATGCCGTTCGCCGCGCTCGGCCGTGCGCGAGGCTGGACGCCGCTACGCACTGTGCGGACGACGATTCTTTGCGGCTTCGGACACGTCACCGTCTCGGCGCTCATGGGCATCGCCGCGCTCTTCGCCGGCCTCGGCGTGATCCGTCTGATCGGCGGGCAACTCGCTTCGCTGGCGACGTGGCTGCTGATCGGATTCGGCACCGTCTACATGGTCTGGGGCATCGTGCGCAGCCTGCGCCGCGATCCGCTCGCCGTGATGCACGCGCACAATCACCATCACAAGCACGGGCACAACGATCACGATCACGGCCTGACCGAGTGGTCGCTGTTCCTTCTCTTCTCCGCCGACCCGTGCGTAGCCGTGATCCCGATGATCATCGCCTCGGCCGGCGCCGGCTGGCACACCGTCGTCGCCGTCATCGTCTCGTACGAGCTGGCCACGATCGCCACGATGGTCGTCCTCGTCACCGCCGCCCACGCCGGAGCCCGCGCCATTCACGCGCAATGGATCGACCGCTACGGCCACGCGGTCGCCGGCGCGCTGATCGTCAGCGTCGGCGCTGCGATGGCGGTGCTCGGGATCTAGTCCGCATTTCCCAAAACCGTGAACCACAGAGACGCAGAGAGCACAGAGAAAACCTCTGT
>JAXDGW010000032.1:0-25623 GCA_034664845.1 Thermoanaerobaculia bacterium
GGATGTTCTGGAACGTGCGGGCCACGCCGAGGGCGGTGATCTGGTACGGCTTGAAATCGTGCGTCGATACTCCGCCGACGAAGATCTCTCCCTCGGTGGGCTTGTAGACGCCGGTGAGCATGTTGAACACCGTGGTCTTGCCGGCGCCGTTCGGGCCGATGAGCCCGACCAGCGTTTGCGGCTGGATCGCGAGGTTGAAATGCGACACCGCGGTCAGACCACCGAAGCGGATGGTCACGTCGCGTGCGTCGAGCAGTGCGTTTTCGTTTGCCATCACTAAATGGGAGTGGCGGCGTCGCCGCTCTTCTTGACGTTTGGATCGTCAGGGTCGGGAGTCACGTCGGGTTTCTTACGCCGGCCAAACACCTGCCACAGTTCGCGCCGCCCCAGCAGTCCCTGAGGCCGCGTCAGCATCAGCACGATGAGCATGATCGAGTAGATGACCATGCGCGGATCGCGGCCGCCCGGCATGTAATCCTTCACTGAGCGCAATCCCTCGGGCAGGAACGTGAGGATGACTGCCGCGACGACGGAACCGGAGATCGAGCCGAGACCGCCGAGGACGACCATGGCCACGACCTCGAATGACTTCACGAACATGAACATCTGCGGGTTGAGGTACATCATGTAGTGCGCGTAAAGCCCGCCCGCCACGCCGGCCATGAACGAGCCGATCACAAACGCCTTGACCTTGTATTTCGTCGTATCGACGCCCATCGCCTCGGCGGCGATCTGATCCTCGCGCACGGCCAGGAATGCGCGTCCGACCGACGACTGCACGAGCCGCCAGGAGATGACGATCGTCAGACCGGCGACGAGAAAGACCCAGAAGAAGTTGCTCCAGTGCGGGATGCCGCTGAAGCCGCGCGCCGCGCCGATCTTGTCGATGTTCAGAATGAGCACGCGGATGATCTCGCCAAATCCCAGCGTGACGATGGCGAGGTAATCACCGCGCAACCGCAGCGACGGCAGTCCGACGAGGTAGCCCGCGAGTGCGGCCAGCAGTCCGCCCGCCAGCACGGCGACGACAAGGTAGACGTTCTGCATCACGTACTGCTGCGTCCCGGCCGGCATCTTGTCGAGGCGCGGAGCGAAGTGGTAGTACGTCAAATAGGCCGAAAAATACGCGCCGACCGCCATGAAGCCTGCGTGGCCGAGCGAGAACTGGCCAGCGTGCCCGTTGATGATGTTGAGCGACACCGCCAGGGTGATGTTGATCCCCATGATGACGAGGATCCGGTTGTAGTAGGCGATGCCGGAGATCGGAATGGCTTCGAGGCCGTACGACAGACCGATGAGCACCGCGACGAAACCGGAGAGGAGGAGAAAATCGCGGAGCCACCAGGGGAGCGATTTCGTCATGCACGCGCTCCGGGTTGGATCGTGTGTGAGACAAAAGCGAGTGTTGAATGTTCAATGTTTAATGTTGAATTTTGAATTACAACGGCAGCAAAGGGCGATGCCTCGCGCGCTGCGGGCCACTCAACATTCAACATTGAACATTCAACATTCAACATTCCGCTTCTCACACTCACACCTTCTCCGCCTGGTATTTGCCGAACAGCCCGGACGGACGGAAAAGCAGGATCGCGATGAGAATCACGAAGGCGATGGCGTCGCGGTAGTTCGAGAACTGGCTGCCGCCGACGAAGGATTCGATGATGCCGATGATCAGGCCACCGATCACGGCCCCTGGCACGTTGCCGATGCCGCCCAGGACCGCGGCGATGAATGCTTTCAGGCCCGGCATGATCCCCATCAGCGGATCGATCTTCGGATACGACAAGCCGTAGAGAATGCCGGCCACCGCCGCGAGCATCGAGCCGATGATGAAGGTCATCGAGATGATGCGGTCGGTCGGGATGCCCATCAGCGACGCGGTCTCGAAGTTGAACGAGACGGCGCGCATGGCCCGGCCGAACTTGGTGCCGTAGATGATGTATTGCAGCAGGCCCATGAAGATGACGGCGACGACGAGCACGATCATCTGGTAGTTCGTCGTCGTCACGCCGCCGAAATGGATGAGATGTTTCTCGACGAGCGTCGGGAAAAACTTTGGATCGGCGCCGAAGACAAACTGCCCGCCGTACTCGAGCAGGAACGAGACGCCGATGGCCGTGATCAGTGAGGCGATGCGCGGTGCGTTGCGGAGCGGTCGGTAGGCGATGCGCTCGTTGAGGAATCCGAACAGACCGCAGATCACCATCGCCGCGAGCATGACCAGCCCGGCGTAGGCCCAGCCGAGCGGCCCGCCCTGGGTTTGAAGATGGCGTCCCGCGAAGCCGCCGGCGTAGAAGCCGACGAACGCGCCGAGCATGAAGACGTCGCCGTGCGCGAAGTTGATGAGCTTCAGGATGCCGTACACCATCGTGTACCCGAGGGCGATCAGCGCGTAGATCGCGCCGACGGCAATTCCGTTCAGCAGATTCTGGAGGATCTCCTGCATTGAGTGGTCGCTATGGGCTCGTCGGATTGTCGTGCGTTACGGTGATCCCGATCGGATCACCATCGCATCGGGATTCGCTTCAAAAAAAAGGTCCGGCGAACGCTACCCGCCGGACCCGTTCCTGTAAAGATAAAGTTTGGTGTCGGGTGTACTGCTACGGCTTCGCGGTACCGCCGGTTGCTGTTGTCGGAGCCGCGGCCGGTGCTGCCGCCGGAGCCGCGCCGGTGTTCATCTCCACTTTGCCGCCAGTGGCCGGATCGATCGTCGCTGCCAGGGTGAGCTGGCCGTTCTTGATCTCTTCGATGACGAGCTTCTTGCCCATGGCGTTGCGCTCCGGCCCGATCGTGATCGTGCCGGTGACCCCGATGAGGCCTTTGGTCTGGGCGATGGCATCACGAAGCGACGGACCGTCGAGCTTGGCGGCGCGCTTCATGGCGTCGGCGAGCGTCTTCATGTCGTCGTAGCCGAGTGCTGCAAGCGCGTCGGGGATCTGGCCGTAGCGCTCTTTGTATTTCTGCACGAAGTTGGCGACCACCGGCGCTGGGTCGGCGTAGAAGTAGTGGTTCGTGTAGTAGCAACCCTCAAGAGCCTTGCCGCCGATCTCGATCAGCTTCGGCGATTCCCAGCCGTCGCCGCCGAGGAGCGGGCAGGTGATGCCGAGGTCGCGGGCCTGGATGGCGATCTGGCCGATGTCGGTGTAGTAGCCCGGAACGAAGAGCATCGACGGGTTGGTCGCTTTGATCGCGGTGAGCTGCGAGCGGAAATCGCTGTCGCCGTTCGCGTAGCTCTGCGTGCCGATGATCTTGCCGCCGAGGGCTTGGAACTTGGCGGTGAAGACCTTGCCGAGTCCCTGCGAGTAGTCGCTCTTGACGTCGAGCAGCATGGCCACGTTCTTCGGCTTGCCGTTGGTGGTCGTCCACTGATCGGCGAAGACTGCCTCGTACTCGCCCTGGTAGCTGTCGGTGAAGCAGATGCGGAAGATGTAGTCGCCTTTGCGGGTGACCTCATCGTTGGTCGACGAGGGGCTGATCATCGGCACCTTGTTCGACTGGCAGATCGGCGCCGCGGCGATCGAAGCGGAGGATGCAACCTCGCCGAGGATGGCCAGGACGTTGTTCTGCGAGATCAGCTTGGTGACGGCGTTGGCCGCCTCTTCCTGCTTGGACTGATCGTCCTCGCTGAGGACTTTGATCTTGCGTCCGTTGATGCCGCCGGCGGCGTTGATCTCATCGGCGGCCATCATGATGCCGTTGTGAGTGGACTGCCCGAAAGTAGCCTGCGGCCCGGTCATCGAGCCGTACTCGCCGACGAGAATGTCTCCGCCAGCCGCACTCGTGGAGGTGTTCCCGCCGTTCTCTTTCGGCGGACAGCCGAGTAGTCCGAACGACAGCACCGCGAGCGAAATCAGAATGAATGTGTTCTTGCGCATAGGTCTCCTCTTCAAAGAGTTGCGGATTGTACAGCAGGGAGGAAGGTGCCAGCCTAGCATCACCCCGGCGGAAAAAGTCTGCGAAAGACACCGGGCGAGGCACCTTTGTAAATTGTGCTGTGTTGCAAGTCGGAGCGCGGCTCGTAGTAACACGTCAGCCGTTTCGGGGCGTCGGCACGAAGGACGCCGGCCAGCGCCTTGACCGCATCGCCGCGATCGTCGTCGCCAGCGCTCGCCAGATACAACGTCGCCGTCAGCTTCCGCCGCGATCGCAGCCACTTGCCGGCGTGATGCACGAGGGCCTGATCGTTCCACCAGAGGCTCGGGCTGAGAGCGATGTACGTATCGAACAACTTCGGCTCCTCTAAGAAGGTCTCGACGATGAAGAGTCCCGCTAGCGACTCGCCGACGATGGCTCTCTCCCCGTTTCCTCGGAAGCGATTGCGAATCACCGGCATCAGATCGTCACGGATGAAGGCGCGGAAGTTCGCTGAGCCTCCGACGTGGACCGCGATCTTCTTATCCGACTCGACTCCCGTCGGTCCGGTCATGTCGCGGCGCCGCTCAGTGTTCTCGATGCCAACAACGATCACCGGCCGCATTTCCCCGGCGCGAATCGCGGCGTCGATGTCGTTGGTTACGTGAGGAAAGTCCTCTTCCACGCCACCGTCGGGCATGTACAACACGGGATAGCGGACGGCAGAGTTGTCATAGCCCGGCGGCGTGTAGACGTTGATCCGCCGCGTTTCATGCAGCACTTTCGAATCGATCGTGAATGTCTCGTGTGGCAGGACAGAATCGGTGCCCGACGAAGCCGTCGACGCGAATCCCAGAATCAGGATTGCGAAGAATGTGAGTGGTTGTAACCCCATGTGTATCTTCCCGACGCGATGATAGCGCCGACTCGTCGGCGTAGTCGCATCTTGGGACGCTAGTCAGTCGCCGGTTTTCGCCGGATCCAGCTGAGCGCCGATGAAGTCCGCGCGAAACATGTCCGGCACCGGCGAGATCGGCACCACGAAAATCCGTACGGTGCAGCTTGCTTCCCTCCATTCCCACGGATTCCAGCTTGCAGTCACGAAGATCCGCACTGCATAAGGTTTGTCTGATACAGATTCGCTTCAGAAAGATCGCAAGACCGAAGAATGGCTCGCGTCAGATCAGCATGCGCGAAGTTGATGCGTCTGAGGTCGTGTCCCCTCAGATCGACGCGGGCCACGACTGGAATGATGTAGGGTTTACCGTCACGCCATGCATTCCCTGCGTTCACACCTTGTCGCAGAACAGCGGCATGCTCCGGATTTGCCTCTTTGTTCGAGTAAGTTCGGGGCAGGCTCGTCGCCCTACAAATTCACCCACACACTCTTCGTCTGCGTGTACTTCTCCAGCGCGTCGCGGCCTTGATCGCGGCCGAAGCCCGACTCCTTGAAACCGCCGAACGGGAGCGCGGGATCGTAGAGGTTGTAGCTGTTGATCCAGACTGTGCCGGCTTTGATCGAGCGGGCGATCTTGTGGGCTTTGGAGATGTCGCGGGTCCAGACAGCGGCGGCGAGTCCGTACACCGTTGCGTTCCCTTTCGCGACTGCGTCCTCGGCGTCTTTGAAACGAATCGTCGCCAGGACAGGGCCGAAGATCTCCTCGCGGGCGATGCGGTGAGTGACCTCGACGTCGTCGAAGATCGTCGGCTTGACGAAGTAGCCTTTGCCGGTGCCGATGTCGGTGCGCTCGCCGCCGGCGACGAGTTTCGCGCCGTCGCTCTTGCCGGCTTCGATGTACGAGAGCACGGTCTCCATCTGCTCTTTCGACACGAGGGCGCCGAGGCGGGTTTTCGGGTGGAGGGGATCAGCGGCGACCATCTTGTTGGCGCGCTCGGTGATCTTCGCCATCAGCTCGTCGTGCGCCGCTTCTTCGACGAGGAGGCGCGAGCCAGCGGCGCAGACTTCGCCCTTGCCGTAGAAGATCGCGTTCAGCGCCCCTCGGGCGGCGGCTTCGAGATCGGCATCGGCGAAGACGATATTCGGCGACTTGCCGCCGAGCTCCAGCGAGACTTTCTTCAGCGTCTTCGCCGCGCGCGCCATCAGCCCCTTCCCCACTTCTGTCGAGCCGGTGAAGGCGATGGCATCGACGCCGGGATGATCGACGAGAGCGTTGCCGACGACCGAGCCGCGTCCGGGCACGACGTTGAGCACGCCGGGAGGGAGGCCGCACTCCTTCGCGTACTCGGCGAACTTCAGCAACGACAGCGACGTGTTCGATGCCGGCTTGATCACGACCGTATTGCCGCACGCCAGCGCCGGGGCGATTTTCCAGACCGCAAGCATTAGCGGAAAGTTCCAGGGCGTGATCGCGCCGACGACGCCGACCGGTTCGCGCAGCGTGTAGGTGAAGGCGTTGTCGGCGATCGGAATCGTCTCGCCGGTGACCTTCCCGCTCCAGCCCGCAAAGTAGTAGAGGCACTCCGCGGCGGCGGGCGTGTCGACGAACTCCGACTCGAAGATCGGCTTGCCGTTATCGATCGTCTCGATGCGGCCGATCTCGCCGGCGCGCGAGGAGAGCATGTCGGCGATGCGCCAGAGGATCTTGGCGCGGTCGCGCGGCTTCATCTTCTGCCACGCGCTTCCGGGCTCCATCTGGGCTCGCGCCGCGCGGACCGCGGCATCGACATCCGCCTCCCCCGCCGATGCGATGTCGGTGATCTTCTCCTCGGTGGCGGGATTCGTCGTGGCGAACGTCTCGCCCGATTGCGCGTCGACAAATTCGCCGTTGATGAAGAGCTTGTTCTGGATGTAGGAGTCGTTTGCGATTGCGGTCATATCGCGATGCTAACAAATGGGAAGATCGAACGTAGCGCTACGTTCGGAGGTGCTACGCGCTCGCCGCTTCCGCGACGTACGGCGTGATGTCGAAATCGCGGACGTACATCTCGTGGATGCGCTCCATCTCGGCGTCCGTCAGCGGCGTGTGCTCCGAGGCGGCGGCGAACTCGCGGATCTGCTCTTCGTCGTAGATGTTCGGCAGCGCGGAGAGGACGGACTTGTGTGCGTAGAGCCAGAGCAGCGCGAGCTGGCCGATCGTCACGCCGCGCTCGTCGCGAAGCGGCTCGAGGCGATCGACTTTCTGCAGACCTTCGACCAGCCAGGAACGCGGGCGATGCGAGCGGTGGTCGCTCTCGTCGAACTTCGTATCGATCGTGTACTTCCCTTCCAGCATGCCCGAGGAGTGCGTCACGCGGATGAGGAACTGCGGATCGGGATCGGCTTTCCAGGCGCGGAACGACGGATCGAACGCCGATGACGGCGCGCAGACCTTCTTCCCTGTCTCGCCTTTCATCGACTCATCCACTCCGGCGTACGACGGACCCTTTTCCGCGGCGAGGATGAACTCGCGTCCGGGGTCCTGCTCCAGCACGTTGTAGATCATCTGCGTCACCGGCGCTTGGCGAATCGCGTTCGCGTAGATTCCTTCATCGCGCCAGCCGATGGCCGGGCCGAGGGACGGGCCGTACGACAGGATCTTTCCCTCGCTCTTCAATGACTCCAGCGTTTCCCAATGCTCGTCTTCCATCAGCGTGACGACGCGCGGATTGTGCGGCTGATAAATCGCGACGCGATCGACGCCGAGCCGCTGGAGGGATTGCTCGATGGCGAAGCGGATGAACTTCGGCGACATGTCCTGCGGCAACTCGCGCTGTCCCCGAGGACGTTCGGGGTTGTTGTAGAAGTCGTAGCCGAATTTCGTCCCGACGATGACCTCGGGATGCTCGGCCAGCAGTGGCTTGAGCATCGTCTCGCCGCGGCCGTTGCCGTACGCGTCGGCGGTGTCGATGTAGTTGACGCCGGCATCGAGCGCGATTCCAATCAGCCGCCGCGCTTCGTCGTCGGTATAGGTCCCCCACCATCCCGTTGTGAGCGTCCAAGTCCCGAAGCCGAGCTCGGAGAGTTGGAGGTTGGTGCCGTGGAGGTTGCGGTAGCGCATGCGATAAACGTAGGTCGGACTCTCTAGTCCGACCCACCCGAAGATGTCGGACTGGAGAGTCCGACCTACGTTAAACCTATTTTCCCTTGAACTCAGGCTTTCTCTTCTGGTTGTACGCGCTGAGCCCTTCCTTTGCGTCCTCGCTCTGGAAAAGCTGCTGCTGCAGCTCGCGTTCGATGGCCAGGGCGGACTCGAACGGAACTTCCCACCCGCTCTGCACGGAGCGCTTGATGCGGCCTACTGCGCGCGATGCCTTGTTCGGCGGGCAGAAGCTTTGCGCGTACTCCATGACGCGGTCCCACCACTTCTGCCCGTTCTCTTCCGCGGGCCAGAGGTAATTGATGGCGCCGAGGCGGAGCGCTTCCTCGAACTCGAAGAGACCGCCTTCGACCATCAGCTCGATGGACTTCGTTTTGCCCACGAGGCGCGACAAACGCTGCGTACCGCCGGTGCCGGGAAGCACGCCGAGCGTCACTTCCGGGAGGCCGACTTTGCCCGCGCCCTGAAGCGCGATGCGGATATCGGCGGCCATCGCGATCTCCAGTCCGCCGCCGACGGTGTGGCCGTTCAGCGCGGCGATGACCAGCTTCGGCGTCTGCTCGAGGCGGTTGAGCGTCTCGTTGGCGTGAAGGCAGAAGTAGTACTTGAACTGCGGCGTGACCTCGGAAAGCATCTTGATGTTCGCGCCGGCCGAGAAGAATTTGTCGCCCGCGCCGCGGAGCACGATGACGTAGACATCGTCATCCATACGCGCATTGAGGATGCACGTGTCGAGCTCCTTGTTCATTTCGTACGTGTAGGTGTTGGCGGGGGGATCGTTCAACTCGAGGATCGCCACCCCTTTTTCCACCCGGTAATCGATGAGGTTTCCAGACATTGATCTCTCCTGTTCGTGATTGAGCCGCGCATTGTATGCCAGCGGATTTCGAGGGTCGCTAGTGAAGCGATGCTCAGGCTCCACGACCGAACACTACCGGCTTCCCCCAATACTCCTGATTCCAGTTTTCGCCGCCGTCCGGCCCGCTTGTGGCATTGCAGTTGCTCTCTAGCAGCGTGCCGGCCAACTCAGCTGGCCAACCTTGAAGGAGAGAAAAAAATGAACATCCTTGGATGGCTTCTATTCGGTCTCGTAGTTGGCGCGATTGCCAAGTTCCTCATGCCGGGACGCGACCCGGGCGGCTGGATCGTGACGATCCTGCTGGGCGTTGCCGGATCGTTCGTCGGCGGCTTCCTCGCCTCGATGCTGGGTCACAACGAGCAGACGGCAGGGTGGATCGGCTCCATCATCGGCGCCATCGTCCTGCTGTTCATCTATCGATTGATCGTCGGCCGGCGCGCAGTCGCCTGACGATCTCAACCACTCGCTGTTTGCCCCTGAGGCCCCGGAAACGGGGCCTTTTTTCATGTCGGCGGAACGCTTCAACGGCCCTTCCGGTTATTCGTATCCGATGCCGGGCGGGCTCACGAAACATTTCGTTGGGACGTTCGTCTCAGGATACAAAGGCGGTCACGCCCCACCCGCTGGCCGTCGAGGCAAAACGGGTGGAGAATCCCCCACACATAACGAGTATCGTTCTTTAAGGAGCTTGCAACTGATATGAACCCAACCACGAAACGCATTCTGTCGACAATTGCGATCGTCATCGCCTCGGTCGCTTTCGGGGTCGTCCTCACCGCCGACCTCGGCTTCATGAAGGCCTCCAACGCCCAGTCGTCATCCATCCAGACCACCGCCTCGGGCGCCCCCATCACAACCGTCACCATCCCCTCCTTCGCCGATGTCGCGGCGCGCGTCATGCCCGCGGTCGTTTCCATCCGCTCGACCGAAGTCATCAAGACGAGCGATCTCCGCAAACAAACGCCGTTCGGGACTGATCCCTTCGAATTCTTCTTCCCCGATCCGCACGGCCAACGCAACCCCCGCGGCAACCGAGCGCCGGGGGGCAACGACGGTGACGACGAGCAGAAACAGGTCGCCGGCGGCTCCGGCTTCATCATTTCTCCCGACGGCTACATCATGACGAACAACCACGTCGTCGAAGGCGCGCGGACTGTCGAAGTCCACATGGGCGCCGACGAGAACGGCAACGGCGGCCGCACGCTCGAAGCGAAGATCATCGGCCGCGATCCCGCCACCGACATCGCGTTGCTCAAGATCGACGCCGGCTCGAACCTTCCCAGCGTTCCCCTCGGCGATTCCGACCGCATCCGCAAGGGTGACTGGGCCATCGCCGTCGGCAATCCCTATCAGTTCGAAAACACTCTCACGGTCGGCGTCATCTCCGCGAAGGGACGCGCCCTCGGACTAAGCGATCAGACCCGCTCCTTCGAGAACTTCATCCAGACCGACGCCGCTATCAACTTCGGCAATTCCGGCGGCCCGCTGATGAACGTCAACGGCGAAGTGATCGGCATCAACACCGCCATCCGCGGCGGTGGCGCGCAAGGCCTCGGCTTCGCCACTCCGATCAACACGGCCAAGCGCCTTCTCGCGCAGCTCAAGCAGGGCAAGGTCGTTCGCGGCTACCTCGGCATGGGCATTATCGACGTGACCGAGGATGTGAAGAACGGATTCAATCTGCCTGATGCCCGCGGCGCACTCGTGCAGACCGTCGAGCCGGGCCTGCCGGCCTTCAAGGCTGGCATCCAGCCGGGAGACGTCATCGTCGAAGCCGACGGCCACCCGATCGCCAACAACCGCCAGCTGATCGACTACATCTCCTACCAGCCGGTCGGCAACAAGATCAACCTCACCGTCATCCGCGACGGCAAGCGCAAGATGCTGGTCGCCTCGACGATCGAGCGGAACCTCGAGGGCAATAAGGCAGAGGAAACGCACGCTGACGAAGCCGCCCCGGCGCGCAACAAGCTGGGCATGTCCGTTCAGGAGCTCACGCCGCAGTTGCGCCAGCAGTACGGCCACGCCGACGCAGTCTCCGGCGTCGTCGTGACGGATGTGAAGGAAGTCTCACCCGCGGGCGACGTCCTCGGCGAGGGCGACGTGATCAGCGAGGTGGCGGGCGAGAAGACCACGACACTGGCGCAGTTCCGCGCGGCGATCGATCGCCTCAAGAGCGGCCAGGTCGCACGCATCTACGTGACCTCCCCCACCGGCCGCGGCGGAGCGGCGGTCTCCGGTTACCGCTTCATCCACGTGCCGTAAGCCAACATCCCTCCCAGCGATTGACGATCCCCGCCGCCTGACAAGGTGGCGGGGATTTTCGTTTGATCGCGCGCTTGAAAGCGGTGGCTGGCGCCACCGCACTCCAAAGGCTTCGCCGAAATTGTGGCGCGTTCATTTCGCGCGAAGCGCTTTGGACTGCGGTGGCGCCAGCCACCGCTTTGAATTGCGTGATCGAAAAGAAATGTGTCCGCCGTTTCTTGATCACTCGCCCGCACTCCACACTGCTCCACGTACAATCGCCAGCGTGGAAGACCTGATGCGCCGCGCGCTCGATCTCGCCGAGCGTGGCCGCTACTCCGTGAGTCCGAATCCGATGGTGGGATGCGTCATCGTCCGCGATGGAAACGTGATCGCCGAGGGATGGCACCACCGAGCCGGTGAGCCGCATGCGGAGATCGAAGCGCTGCGCGATTGCGATGCGCACGGCGCCACGTTGCTCGTCACGCTCGAGCCTTGCGCGCATCACGGCCGGACGCCGCCTTGCGTTGACGCCATCATCGCCGCCGGCGTCAGGCACGTCGTCGTCGCGATGCGCGATCCTCACGACGTCGCCGGCGGCGGCATCGAGAAACTGCGCGAAGCAGGGATCGAGGTCACGACGGGAGTGCTCGAAGCCGAGGCACGGAAGCAAAACGAGATCTTCGTGCATGCCGTGACGCATCGGCGTCCATTCGTCGTCCTGAAAGCGGGAATGACGCTCGATGGCAAGCTGGCCATTGTGACCGGCCAGAGCCAGTGGATTACCTCGGCGGCCTCGCGCGAGAAGAGTCTGGCGCTGCGCGAGGAGTTCGACGCGATCCTCGCCGGCGGCGGCACGGTGCGCGCCGACAACCCCCGCCTCACGCGCCGCCTCGGCCTGAACACCTCGGCCGCCGGCTGGACTCGCGTCATCCTCGATCGCAGCCGCGTTGTGCCGCCGGACGCCACCGTTCTCACAGACGGGGGCGAAACGATCCACATCACAAAGGACATCGATCCCGATGAGTTACTCGCCGATCTCTACGAACGCGGCATCCACTCGGTGATCGTCGAGGGCGGCTCGTCTGTGCTCTCCGAATTCATCCGCCGCGGCTTGTGGCAGAAGATGATCCTCTTCGTCGCACCGATGATCGTCGGCGGAGCAAACGCGCCGTCGATCTTCACCGGCGATGGCGTCGCGTCATTGACAGATGCGCATCGCTTTCGCTTTGATCAGGTGGAGAGGGTGGGAAGTGATGTGATGATTACGGCGTACCCTGCCTGAGTCGCGTGGTTGCGGAGTCTCGCCGGCCTCGCGACCACGAAACCACGAAATCTCGAAACCGCAATGTTCACAGGCATCATCCATCGCACCGGCATCATCGAATCGTTCGTGAGAAGCGAGTCGGGAGCGCAACTGCGCCTGCGGATTGAGGATGCCGAACCGTTCGTCCGAGGTGAGAGCGTCGCCGTCAATGGTGTCTGTTTGACCGTTCTCCCGCAGGACGACGGATTGCTGCTCACCGACGTCTCGAACGAAACACTCGCACGCACGACCCTCGGCGCGCTCGTCCGCGGTGCGCGCGTCAACACTGAACGCGCACTTGCCCTCGGCGAGCGCCTCGGCGGACATCTCGTGCAGGGGCACGTCGATGGCGTCGGAACGCTCCAGTCGATCAAGCGCGAAGGCGATTTCGCGGTCTATCGGTGGAGCCATCCAGCCGAATACGCGGATCTCATCGTCGACAAGGGCTCCATCGCCGTCGATGGCGTGTCGCTGACGGTCGTCGAGCCTGACGGCTCCACATTCGGCGCGGCGCTCATCCCGGAGACGCTCGACCGCACGAACCTCGGCGCCGCGGCCGTGGGTGATCGCGTGAATCTCGAGCTCGACATGGTCGCCAAGTACGTCCGCTCGCTGGCCGCTCCATACCTCCGGCGCTGAGACGCGCATACACTGTCGCCGCTTGATCGTCTACAAGAAAACGCCGCACCTGCGGCTCATGCGCGCGCAGGTGCCCGAGCCGCCGTACTGGGCGGCCACGACCGTCGCGCCCTACAGCCCGCGGCGCGCCGCACCGATCGCGATCGACTACATCGATCTGCGAGCCTCGTGGGCCGAGCGGTTTGAAGTGGCCGTGTGCGAGAACGTGCGCGACGATCTGGAACGCTCGACCACGCGCCATCCGCTGCACGCGCCTGTGCTGATCGACGCCACGGAATTCGCCGAGGTGATTTTCCGGCGTGGCCAGGAAGCGCTGTTGTTTTGCGCGGAGCAGCAGGTCGCCGCGTTGCATCTCATTTCCGCCCGCGGCGCGCTACCGGAAAAAGTTCATGACGACACCGTCATCGCCATTGCCGCATGGCCGCTCGAATTCACGCGGATCGAGACGCTGTTCGCCGAGGCAAAGGAACGCGGACTGCGATGGGGCGTCGTCATCCCCATCATCTACCCCGTCACCACCGATCTCACCGCGTTGGGCGAGCTTGCCGAATTGGCGAAGTCGTACGGCACATCCTTCTTCGCCGGAGTGCCGGTGGAGCTCGACGCCACCGCGCGAAATGCGCTGGCCCGATCTCTCACCGGCAACGATCAGAACGACACCTTCGAGATGCTGTTTCACGCCGACCTCGGCCCGATCCGTCTGGCAACCGAGCGCCACATCGCCGCGCTCGCCGCAGAGATCGGCGCCGCCGACTTCGTCGTTCCGCCGCGCTGGGACCGCCCCACGAACTGGAACGCCGCCGTCCTGCTGACGCTCCTCGCGAATCGAATCCTGGCGATGAATCGCGATGAAGATCTCGCGTGGCGTTTGACCCGATCCGCCAAGGTCGTGGCAACGCTCGAGAAACCGATCGAACGCGTGGCCCAGGCGGCAAGCCTCGCCATCATCGATTCGCTGGACGAGATCAGCATCGACCTTCTGACCGAGTGGCTCGAAACCGGCAGGTCAAGCTTTGCCGGACACATCGAGAAGCAGTGGCGCCTGCGGCGAGATAGCGGGATGTAGGTTGGTGTTCGGGGATTGACTAATCTACTAATCCGCCCCTTCACCGAAAGGGCCGAAGGCCGGAAGGGCCGACGTACCCTTGAATGCTTCCTTGAATCTACCGGGGAGAGCGGAAGGATAGCAGAAAATTCCAAAAGCAAATGAAATTGTGGAATCGATGACACGCCGGCAGATCCTGATCCTCTTCGGAGCCATGGTGCTCCTCCTCGTCACCGTGGCCCTCGGCACGGCATGGTTCCTTGTGCGCCGCATCGAGCAGCGGGCCATTCAGGCCGTCACCGCGAAAGAGGAGATGGTCGACCTCGGGACACTCGTGACGCGAGTCCGCGACCTCAACCGCCTGGAGACCGCAACGATGCGCGTCACCAGCATCAGCACGATCCGGCAGACCTACGACCTGATCCCGAACGCGCTGGCCGGCGATGAGCTGACGCTCTACGCCGCAGGCGACGTCATCGCCGGCGTCGATATGTCGCTACTCAAACAGGAGGATATCCGCCGCGAGCCCGACGGCACCGTCGTCGTCCAACTGCCGCCGTCTCAAATCCTCGTCTCGCGCATCGACAACCGCCTCACTCGCGTCACCGGCCGGCGCACCGGCGTCTTCCGCCGCGCCGACGTCGGCATGGAAGGCCGCGCCCGCCAATACGCCGAACAGAACATCCGCAACGAAGCGATGCACAAAGGCATCCTCCCCCTCGCCCAGCAGAACGCCGAAGCGAGGATCGCGGGATTGCTGCACACGCTCGGCGCGACGAAGGTGCGGTTCGTTGGGGCGCAGGGCGGTAGCTCGGGGGCGCGGTAGCGGTGAGATCTTGGGGGAGGTTTCACGCGGAGACGCGGGGACCGCGGAGAAGAGATTGAAACAACTCCGCGTCTCCGCGTGAACCGTCTCCCGCTTCTGAACTCTCGACCGTGATGCTGCAACCAGTCAGCGCTGGGGAGATCGCGCCGCTAAGATGCGCTAGCCTTCCCACGCACCGCCCCCGTCATCACAGCCAGCGGCATAAGCAGCAGCCCGCCGAAAATCATCTCGCGCAAACGAAACAGCGTGCCGAAATTTGTAACCGAGTAGACGAGCGGCAGACCTACCAGCAGCGTGGTCAGAAGGACGAGCCAGACCAGCGGATTGCGCGACGACGCCGACGAGTTTCTGATCAGCACGTACGCGGCAAAAAACAGCACCACATCGAAGACGATCGTATCGACCTCGGTGAACCACAGCATCCCCCGGCCTCCGCCGATGTGGAACATTCCGAGCGATTCGCCGATGCTGCTCGGGATCGTGATCGCGGCGATACCGGAGAGCAGCCGCGCAATTCGCGACGCCGTGTTCGGGGGAGCAACTGCCTGCACCGGCCGGGAAACCACTGGTTGAACGGTTGATTGAACCGCTGGCGGGACCGCTGGTTGAAGTGCTGGTTTACGTGCTGGTGGAACTGCTGGTTGGGCCGCCGCGGGTGGGATCGTTGGCACCGCGGGTTCGGGTGCAGAAGAAACAAGCGCGGCGGCAATGGAAGTGGCCGGCGCCAAGGACGTCCTCGTGCTTGTCTCGTGGCTCCCGCCCGGCTTGATCGAGGTAGAGCCACCGGTCCGGTCAAACGAGTTGCGGGCTTCCTCGACGCCGCCGGCCAGTGTCCGCGGCAATTCCCTGGCTGCAGCGGACACCCTGTTTGGCGTGAGCACACCGGCGACCGCGGCCGGAAGATAAGGGCCCGCACCCGCCACAAGTCCGCGTGAAAGGAGAAATACGGCGACAGTCGCGGCAGCGAGCGACGCGGCCATTCTTCCTCTGCTTCTGATCGCCAGGAAGAACAGGAAAACCGTCGTCGCGATGAGAAGCGCAAATCCGAAGTACCAGCGGATCGCCGCGAGCGCGGGAAGAATGAGCACCATCACAGAGCCGGCCGCCAGTCGCAGCGCGCCCCCGGCTGATGTTTTCCACGCGCGCTGCCACGCTGCACACGCCGCCACAAATGCCACAAAGAGGAACTGGAAGAATGTGTCTTTGAGCGGTTGCAGGGACCAGAGCAACGCCGACGGGGAAACGCTGATCCCGACGATCGCGACCACGGCCGCGGTGCGCGCCTGAGGCTCATCACCAGCCCATCGAACGACGATCGCGATCATGCCGAGGTAGAAGGCGAGGTTCAGCAGAAGGGCGACGGAGGAGGCGCTGCCGAACAACATCATCGCCGAGGCCAGCGTTTGCGTGAACATGACCGACTGCGCGCTGCGGTCGAGCGCGAGGATCGCTCCGACGCCCTGATTCGCAGCCGCGAGGGCAGCGCTGTAGTAGTAGGTGCCGTCGATCGCGAAAAACCACATCCCATCCCCCAGCTGCAGGCCGCGCGCGATGGGAAGCCGTGCCCAGGAGATCCAGAAGAGAAGCTGCCCTCCCACCGCCCGAGCCAGAAAGCCGGCAGCGACCACCCACTGGAGCCAGCGCTGCCCGGGAAGAGCGGCGCGCCAGAGACGGAAGAGGCCAAAACAGGCGGCGAGCACGAGGAGCAACTGAAGGGAAAAGAGAACCACTGAGGCGGCGCATCCTAACAGACGAACGGATACGCCGAGGGCAGCCCTATGGATTCCTGCGCGAGGAAGGGGACGCCTTCAGACGAGTCTGCTAATTCACACGAGGATGCTGCAGCAGGTCAGCGCCCCTTCTGCCTTCGCCAGCTCCGACACGTCAACCATCCGCACGTTCGCGCCGGCATCGCGAAGACGTGCGGCGGTTCGGGGGAACGCTGCCGCGCAGAGCACGACATCTCCGATGCGAAGCACGTTCGCGGCAGATGGCTCGGAGGGATCGACGGAGATCACGGTCATTCCATCGAACAACGAGACGTCGATCCACGCCGGGTTCACCAGCACTGCGTTGTCTGCAAACGTGGTGACGGCGGATTTGAGATGCAGACACCCGCTCGGCGTTACCGATCGCACCGAATAGCCAAACGGAGTGAGTGCTTCCGACAGTTGCCGGAGACCCTCCGCGTTTGTTCTGGTCGACTGACCGACGAAAACCGTGCGGCCGGCGCGCAAGACGTCGCCGCCGTCGAGAGTGGCGGGCGGTTCGAGGAAGAGTAGTTCGCGATCGTCGCGCAGCGCGGCGGCGACCGATGCCGTTTCCGGCTGTCGCGACGCGGCGCCGGGCCGCGTAATCACGGCCACTTCATCGAGCACGACCGCCGCGTCTTCGACGAAGACGGAGTCGGGAAGGTCATCCTCCGTTGGAAGGCGGACGATTCTGCATCCGGCGTCGGAGAGGGCCTGTTCGTACGCTTCGTGCTGTTTGCGGGCGAGGTCGATGTCGATGGGGTCGCGGGCGAGATGCGTTAGTTCGCAGCGGGTGATCGATGAGGGGACTTCGCGAGTGAGGGCGATACGCATCGGGCGGCATTCTATCGAGGCTCGTTGCGGAGCGGTTTGCGCCCGCAACCCCATTTCTCACGCGAAGCCGCGAAGGTCGCGAAGGAGAATCGCAAACATCAACCCTTCGCGGCTTCGCGGCTTCGCGCCGTGCACGAAGTGCTGGCTACCCCAACACCGTCTTTGCGATGCTGATGGCCAGCTTCAATGCCGCGGATTTGCTCATCGTCTCCTCGTATTCGCGGGCGGGGTCGGAGTCGAAGACGATGCCGGCGCCGGCTTGCACGGAGGCTTTGCCGTTGGCGAGGACGATCGTGCGGATGGTGATGCAGCTGTCCATGTTGCCGCTGAATCCGAAGTAGGCCACGGCGCCGCCGTACGGTCCGCGGCGCGTCGTCTCGTGGGCGTCGATCAGCTCCATTGCCCGGATCTTCGGCGCGCCGGTGAGCGTGCCGGCGGGGAAGCAGGAGAGGAAGAGATCGACCGGGCTGCGGTCGTCGCGCAGAGTCCCTTCCACATTCGTGACGAGGTGCATGACGTGGCTGTAGCGCTCGATGTGGGCGAAGTCGGAGACGGCCACCGAGCCGCTGACGCAGACGCGCCCGAGGTCGTTGCGGCCGAGGTCGACGAGCATGAGGTGCTCGGCCTGCTCTTTCGGATCGGCCAGCAGCACGCGCTCCAACTCGTTGTCCTCGAGCACCGTCGCGCCACGCGGGCGCGTGCCGGCGATCGGGCGCGTCTCCGCGCGCGTGCCGTCCACGCGCACGAGCATCTCCGGCGACGCGCCGACGAGCGTGCACTCGGGGGTGCGCAGCAGAAACATGTACGGGGACGGATTGACCGAGCGCAGAACGCGGTAGAGCGTCAGCGCTTCCGATTCCGGGAATGGAGTGCTCCAGCTTTGCGACAGGACGATCTGGAAGACCTCGCCCGCGGTGATCTCTTCTTTGGCCGCGCGCACCACGGCTTCGAAATCGTCGCGCGGAATGTTCGACGTGAAGACGACATCGTTGGTGCGCTCCGGAAACGCAAGCAGTTCCACGCGTGCGCCACGCAGCCGCTCGATGGCGCGGTCGAGACGCGCATTGGCCTCCTCGAACGAGGCGTGCGCATCGGACGTGAAGAGATTGGCGATGGCGTAGAGCCGCTGCTTGACGTGATCGAAGACGACGACGTTGTCGAAGAAGAGGAGGCGGGCATCGGGGATGCCGTTCTCGTTCGGATGCGAGTCTGGGATCCGCTCGCTCCAGCCGGCGACGTTGTAGCCGAAGAATCCGACCGCGCCGCCGAAGAACGGCGGAAAGTCCTCTTCACGATAGACGCGCAACGGCCGAAGCTCTTCGTCGAGAATGCGCGCCGGATCGGGGGTCGTGGCGTCGAAACGGAGACTCCGGCGGCGGTCGAAGCCGACGAAGGAGTAGCGGCCAACGTTGGCGCCACGCTCGACGCTCTCGAACAGAAAGGCCTCGCCGTCGCCGGAGAGCGCGGCAAACGCCGCCACCGGTGTGATGGCATCGGCGCTCAGCTCGCGCGCGACGGGAACGATGTCGTAATCGTTGCGAAGATCATCCAGGTTCATGAACATGCCTCGAGAAAAAGCTCGCTTTGCCGCACAGCCTGCGTGCGGAGAAGATCGAGTCCGGTAAAGGTTGCCTGCGACTCGCCGCCGTAGGCCGCTTCGATGATGGTAGTGGCTGAGGGCAGCGCGACAGCAACGTTTCCCGGCAACGTGTTGATGACAAGATCGCCGCGCCACGAGGCCAGCGCATCGAGCGGCTGCGCGCCGAGCTTTCCCGGCGTGCGGTTGAAGACGGTGGCTTCGATGCCGGCACGCCGCAATGCCACGAGCGCCGCGCGCGCCGTCCCGCCGGCGCCGGCCACCGCCGCTGTCCGAGCCGATGTTTTGCTGATGAGCGCCGCGAAGCCATCCACGTCCGTGTTGTCGGCGACGACGCGGCCGCCGATTCGCACGAGCGTGTTCACGGACCCCGCGTCGCGCGCATTCGGCGCGATCTCCGCACCGATGCACTGCGCGAATGCCAGCGCCTCTTCCTTGAACGGCGCGGTGACCGAAAGGCCGGCCGGCGCGAAACGATCGCCGCGCGCAAACGGCTCGGCGATGTCAGGGAACGTATCCGTCTCGAAGATCGAATACGCCGCGTCGATGCCACGCTCGCGAAAGATGGCGTTGTGAATGAGCGGCGATCCTGTCTGCGCGGCAGGATTGCCAACGATTGCGAAGATGGTCCTGGCGCTCAGGCGGTCGCGGCGCGGACCGTAGATCGCCAACGCCCGCGCAAGCGAAAGCTGTCCGGGAGCGGCGGGACGCGCGTCATCGGCGCTGACGAACTGCAGTGCCGATCCGAAGAAGGGCGCCAGGATGCGTGAGTAGAGACCGCGGCCACCCATGCCGATGACGGTCAGATCGGGCGCTCCGTCAAGCAGCGCGAGCAGCCGCGCGTTATCGGCAAAGTGTTTCGGCGTGACGGCCAGTTTCACGTGCGCACAGGCCGCCGCGCGCATCGACCGCACGAGATCTTCAACATCCGGCATCCCGTCGTAATCGTGATGTGAGAGTACGACGCGGTCGCGATGCGCATCGGGAATCGCGTTCCCCCACTCGACGTCTACGAGATCGATGCCGGCGGCGATCGCTGCGTCGAGATCGACATGTCCACGGCCGCGATTCGTGGCGATGATCAACTTTGTCGTCGCCGCCCGGACCGCGCGCCAATCGACGCCACGCCCGCCAAACGCATCGGCGCGCAACTCGATGGCATCGTGATCGGCGTCCAGCGCACGGATCGCATCGATCGCGCGCTCGAGCGTCTCTTCCAGAATCGTAACGGCCAGTTTCATCGTCAGGACCTCTTCCAAATCGAGAAGAGGTTGGCTGAAACCGGATTGTCGCGCCCCTTCCCGTTCGCGGGGCGCATGCGCGCTGCCCGCTAGCTGCGGCTGAACCACCAACTGTTGCGGGACGCGTTCATCGAGCGGCGAGAGTAGCGGCGGCGGCGCGAGGTGTCAACAGCTGCGCATTAGAGAAACCAAACCGGTCACGCGGAGGCGCGGAGACGCGGAGGTCAGTTTCGTTTCTTTTCTCCGCACCTCCGCGGCTCCGCGTGACAACGCTGTTAGAGTGAGCAGACATGTCCGAATCGATAACGACCCATCCCTCGGCGACCACCCCTCCGCGCAACGGCTGGTTGATCGTCGCCACGACCGGCGTCTCGCTCATCGTGGTGGCAATGTTGGCGATCGCCCTAGTCATGCTCGACAAGCCACATTTCGGATGGATGGTCGGCACCTGGTTCCTCGAGATCATCTCCGGAGGCATGATGGTTGGCGGTCTCGTTCTCCTGGTCGGCGCGGCGTTCCTGCCCGAGCGAAAAACCTGGCGCGGGATTCTGCTGCTGGTCTGGGGCCTCATCGCGGTCACTTCGCCGGCGTTCGGACTCATGTTTCTGCTGCCGTGGGGCGTTCTCGCGCTGACGCTGCCGTTCGTCGTCGTAGCGCTGCGTACGCTTTTTCGCAGAAGGCGTGAGAGCCAGGTCGTCGCTGCATAGACGGTCGTTCGGCGTCCCAGCGTTAGCATTACGACATGAAGCTTGCAAATCCTGCTCGAACCGAGTGATGAGGGCGGATACACCGCCTACGTGCCGTCCCTGCCTGGCTGCATTAGCGAGGCAACTCTCGCGATGAGGCGCTATCCAATATTCGGGAGGCCATCGAGTTGTACCTGGAGCGGGTTGACGACGACTTGGCGGCCACTGAAGGACTTGAAATCGTCGAGCTTCTCGTTTGATCAACGTTCCGTCGCTAAAGAGACCGCGGTTCAGCGGAATCGTGCCGCGCCCAACCGGTGGTACCAAGAGTAGCGGAGGCGGCACGAAGTCCGCTGCAACCGCTTAGTTGGGCGACCGCCCTAGGGCACGCGCTGAAAATCCAACCAACGCCCTTGGTTGCTGACATTATTGACAGGACTAAGCGCTAGACGAGCACTACCGATAACCACGTTCGCCTCGAGCGAGCCATTTGGACCGGGAGTGAGACCCAAAAGGTCGGACACTGACAGTTGGTGAGTAGCGTCGTGAGCATACGTCTGGGCCGGCGCTGCGTGTTGGACACCAGTAGCGTCCCGATATTTCCAATAGATCGTGACATCCTGTGACCCGGTAATCACAAACACGTTTGTACGCTCGCCACCTTTGCCGAGTGCGGCGACCTGTACACCAGTCATGAACGAGGCGGGCGTAAGGACAGTGGGCGATTGCGCTAACTCGCCGCCGTCGGAGAGCGCCGTGTATGTGGACGAATCGACTATCGGTGCAGTCGAACCGTCTGGAACGATGGAAAGCCTTGCTGCGCCGCCAACACCCGGGAAGGCCACTGCGTAGACATCTTGAAAAAACGTAATGCCATTTGGCGGGATGTTGTACGGGATTGAGGTGTCCTGCTGAGTTTCGCTCTGCCCGCGATTCGTGAACACTAGGCGGCCAGTGATTGTGCTTGACGTTGGGTTATAGAGCTTCAAGTCACTTCGGAATGCGCTACCACCCACTCCGGCAACGTGCCCAACAATCGGAACAATCTGTTTAGCGCCGCCGGCGGCCGATAGGTCCGAAACGCTAAGCGTGTATCCACCAGTGGAGAAAGAGGTCGCTCCGGCGACGAAGATGTTGATTTGTCCAGAAACGGGGACCTCGATATCCGCAGTGATTGTCGATTTCGAGAATTCGTACTTGTTGTAGATGTCTACGATGTTGAGGTTTGCAACATAAGTGATCTCGAAATGTAGGTCAGGAAGGCTTGTTTTCGTGACGACGAATCGAAGCTGTCGTCCCGAAAGAAGGTTCGGAATGTGATAGATGTCGTGGTATTCGGAGCCTTGCTTGCAACTACCGATCGTTATTTGACCAGTCACGCTGGATGGGATGGACAGAATCGTGCCACCCGAAGGACAGTTGGATTGAGCGTAGGCCGAGGCCACGACGAGGAGTGCGATTAGAGCGACGCCAGAGGCCTTCACGTTTCTCTCCTTTTGCTCAGTTGCGATATTACGGAGCGATATTCTATGACATAGGCGCCGTAACAGTCGTTTTTTGGTCGCGAAGGTGTCGGGCTCAACTACAACTCCGTCGTCGCAGCCCTCCAGCGCGCCGGCTGGTTGTCGTTCGTCAACGCGGGAGCCACATTCGGATGCACAAGCAAACTCCCGCCGGACTGCAAAAGACTTACCGTTCCCGCGCACAAGCCGATCAAACGATCGACGCTGGCAAAGTTGTCCGACGCCGGACTTCCGCTCGATGAGTTTCTTGCACTGCTCTAGCTGAGCGGCCGCAGTTCGGCCTGAACACTCAGGTACTCCTCAACCGCCGAACGAATGTTGTCCAGCGCCTCCGCTTCGGTGGATCCTTGTGACCAGCAACCAGGAAGCTCCGGGCAGCCAACCGCGAACCCTTCATCGGACTCCTGAAGCACCACTCGGTATCGCATCGGCCCTCCAACGTTCCATCCAATGTACTCTCCTCGGCGATGCGGCCCCAACGCACCGAAGCGATCATCCTGCACACCTTCCCGGCGCGCGAGCGCGACAAGCTCGTCGTCTTTCTGACGCCCGATCACGGCAAGGTGAAGGGGTGGGCGTACGGGGCGCGCTCGATGCGGACGCGCTTCGGGGCATCGCTCGAACCGCTGGCGAAGGTTCGGATCGGGTACATCGAGCGCGAGAACGATGAAGTCGTGCGCATCGAATCCGTCGATCTGATCCGGTCGCTTTTTCCGGCGCAGCAGAATCTTGCTGCCAGCGTCGCGGCGTCGTATCTCGCTGAAACGGTCGACACCTTCGCGCAGTCGGGCGATCCGGCGGAGCTGATCTACCGGCTGCTCGATCGCACCACCGAGGCGCTGCTTGACGGCGCGTCGCCGCTGCATGTCGTTGCGTACGCCGAGGTGTGGACGCTGCGGCTGGCGGGAATCCTCCCCTCGCTTCGCAACTGCAACGTCTGCGATGAGCCCCTCGGGCGGCCGCTCCGCTTCGATGCCCACGCCCATGGTTTCGTCTGCGCGAACTGCGCACCAGGCGATGCGCAGGTCATCCCCAACGACGTCGCTGCCGCGCTCGACGCGATCATGCGCACGCCGGTCGGCGAGATCGCCGCGAGCGAGATCGCGCCCGAGGTGCTGTTCGAGATCCGCTCCCTCGCCGCGTTCTTCCGCCGCAACTTCCTCGGCCACGAGTTGAAGTCGTACGAGATTCTCGGCGGGGTTTTGCGGGGGTGAAAAACGTCTCCTTCTTTCGTAACAGCTGCGGAGTAGCGCCCCGGGCGGCTGCCGATGCAGAATGCTTCCCCACAAACAACCGCAGCAGAGGAGAACCCTTGAGAAAACAGATGATGTCCTGCCTGTTCCTTGCCGCGTTGGCGGCAAGCGCGTTCGCCGCACCGGCGACAGCAAAGAAGGCAACCGCACACGCGAAGGCGGCGGCCGAGAAGATCACGTCCGTCGAAGGGATCACGGAGTACGACCTTGCCAACGGCATGCGCGTGCTGCTCTTCCCCGATCAGACCAAACCGACGGTGGTCATCAACCTCACCTACCTCGTCGGATCGCGACATGAGAGCTACGGCGAGACCGGGATGGCGCATCTCCTCGAGCACATGATGTTCAAGGGGACGCCGAATCGGAAGAACATCCCGCAGGCGCTCAAAGAGCATGGCGCGAACTACAACGCCTCCACCTGGTACGACCGGACAAACTACTTCGAGATCCTGCCGGCCACCGAGGAGAACGTGAAATTCGCGCTGGAGCTCGAGGCGGACCGCATGCAGCACTCGTTCATCGCCCGCAAAGATCTCGACTCCGAGATGACTGTCGTGCGGAACGAGTTCGAGATGGGCGAGAACGATCCAGAGAACGTTCTCGACGAGCGCGTCCTCTCCACCGCCTTCCTCTGGCACAACTACGGACACTCCACGATCGGTTCGCGCGCCGACATCGAGCGCGTTCCCATCGATCGTCTGCAGGCCTTTTGGCGCAAGTACTACCAGCCCGACAACGTCGTCCTGCTGGTGGCTGGGAAGTTTGACGAAGCGAAAACGCTCGCCGAGATCGAGAAGATTTATGGAGCGATTCCGCGTCCGACGCGCAAGCTCGAAGAGCCCTACACCGCCGAGCCGGCGCAGGATGGGGAGCGTGCCGTCACACTGCGACGCGTTGGCGACGTGCAGGCACTGAGCGTTGCCTATCACGTTCCGGCAGAAGCACATCCCGATTCGGCAGCCGCGCAGTTGCTGGTGCGACTTCTCGTCGATACACCCTCGGGCCGGCTCTACAAAGCGCTCGTCGAGCCGAAGAAGGCGACGTCGGTCGGCGGTTTCATGCCCGGCCTGCACGATCCGGGATTCGTAACTCTCTCCGCCGAGGTGCGGCAGGAACAGTCGCTGGATGACGCGAAGAAAATTTTCCTGCAGACCATCGACGACTTGAAAGCGACGCCGCCGACGAAAGAAGAAGTCGACCGCGCACGCACCGGAATCCTGAAGAACATCGACCTCACACTCAACGCCGCGGACCGCGTCGGCCTGGCTCTCAGCGAGACGATCGCCGCCGGCGATTGGCGCCTCTTCTTCCTGAATCGCGACCGCATCCGCAAAGTCACTCCGGAGGACGTGCAGCGCATCGCGAACACGTACTTCATTCAGTCCAACCGGACGGTCGGCGAGTTCATCCCGGACAAGAAGCCGGTTCGCGCCGAGGTTCCGCCACCGCCCGACGTCGCGGCGATGATGAAGTCGTACAAGGGCGGTGAAGCCATCGCGGCAGGCGAGACCTTCGATCCATCGCCGGCGAACATCGACGCGCGCACCACCAGAACGACGCTGCCAGGCGGATTGAAAATCGCGCTTCTGCCCAAGAAAACGCGGGGTGGAACGGTGAATGTGTACGGCGTGCTGCACTTCGGCGACGAGAAGAGCTTGATGAACCGCTCGACTGCCGGAGTCGCTACCGCCGACATGCTCATGCGCGGCACGAGCAAGCACACGCGCCAGCAGCTCAAGGACGAGATCGACAAGTTGAAAGCACGTGTCGGCGTGTCCGGCGGCGCGACCCAGATCACCGTCAACGTGGAAACGACGCGCGAGAATCTTCCGGCGGTGCTTTCCCTCGTCGGCGAGGTTCTTCGCGATCCGGTCTTCCCTCCCTCGGAATTCAGCCAGTGGAAGCAGGAGCAACTGGCGCAGGCGGAGCA
>JAXDGW010000033.1:0-3266 GCA_034664845.1 Thermoanaerobaculia bacterium
AGTACTCTTCGACGAAATTGCGCTCTTTCTTGCCGAGGTCGGAAACGCGCTCGATGCGGATGCCTTCCTTGCGCAGCGCCGGGATCAGTTCCTCGCCGAGACAGCGGTAGATGTCGCGGAGGAGGGAACGGGCGCCGTTGCGCACTGCCTGAAGGCGTTTCAGGCCGTTGCCTTGCGAATCGGTAGGCACGTTGGCGGCGATGAGGTCTCGCATCTCGCCGATCCGGATCATGAAGAACTCGTCGAGGTTGTGTGCGCAGATGGCGAGGAACTTCACCCGCTCCAGCAGCGGCACGGCCTGATTCCTCGCCTCGGCCAGAACGCGCTCATTGAAGGCGAGAGCGCCCAGCTCGCGGTCGAAAAGAGGGAGCAGCGGAGTCACCGCCGGAGGGGCATTCTCCGGTATCGCAATCCCTTCAGCCGAGATCCCCAAGTCTGCCAGCGTCGTCATGAAGGGTGAATGGTATTCGCTGGATGCGTACCAAAACGCCTCAGCGCGTGTAAATTTTGTTTCACGTCCCCGGCTCCGTTCCGGGCTGCAGGCGTAGGATGGCGCTCCCCGGTTGGCATCATCTCTGAAGAGCACAGCAGTATCCGCAAGAGGTAGCCGCCATGTTTGATGACGTCCTGATCGAATCCGCAGGCAAGGATAAGAAAAAAGGTACCTGGGTCACGGTGCTGATCTCCGGCATCCTGCACATGGTCATCATCGGAGCGGTCGTCGCTGCCGGCTACTACGTCAAGCAGAATCCTGAGGTCATCACCAAGCCGATTCAGGCCTTCGTCGTATCGGCGCCACCTCCTCCACCGCCGCCTCCACCACCACCCGCATCGAGTGCGTCATCGACGCCACACGTCCAGCATCAGGAGACGCCGAAGACCCAACCAACGTTCCACGCTCCGACAAACACTCCGCGCGAAGTTCCCGTCGTCGACGTTCCGACCGATACGGCCGGCGCACAGGAAGGCGGCGTGGTCGGCGGGCAAACAGGCGGCGTCGTGGGCGGTGTGGTGGGCGGGGTCATCGGAGGAACCCTCGGCGGGACACTGGGAGGACAGATCGGCGGCCAGATCGGCGGCGCGGGCGACAAGCCGATGCGCGTCGGCGGCGATGTGAATCCTCCCATCGCCACGAACCGCGTCGAACCGGTCTACACCGAGGTGGCGCGCAAAGCGAGGGTGGAAGGGTTGGTCATCGTCGAGACGATCATCGACAGGAACGGAAATGTCACCGATGTTCGCGTCCTCAAAGGTCTGCCCATGGGCCTTGACCAGTCGGCAATCGACGCGGTCAAGCGCTGGAAGTTCAAACCCGGCTCGCTGAACGGACAGCCGGTGCCCGTCATCTTTACGCTCACCGTGAATTTCAAGATGCATTGAGATAAGTGACCAGCGTGCAGCGGCAACGTCAGAACAGCGAGTCCTGACCGCTTGCCACCGGCTGCTGACCACTGGAGAAAAGGAGAAGTACATGGATAACAACAGTTTCAGTCTCCTCGGGATGTTCGCCACGATGAACTGGGTGGCGCGCGGCGTCGTCGTCGTGCTGGCGCTGATGTCGATCTGGTCGTTGACGATCGCCATCGAGCGGATCGTCCGTTTCCAGCGCGCCAAGCGCGAGTCGCTCGGCATCGCCCTCGGCGTCACGCCGCTGCTCAAGCAGCACAAGCTCGAGGAAGCGATCACGATGACGTCCGACAAGAAGTACCGGCACTCGCACCTCGCACGCGTGTTGCGCGCGGGGCTGACCGAGTTCCAGTACGAGTCGACGCAGTCGCTCCCCGACGATTTCGACATCGTCGCCTCCGGCCAGCGCGCCATCGAGCGCGAGACGCTGATGACCACAGCGGAGATGAAGAAAGGTCTCGGCAACCTGGCCACGATCTCGACGACGGCACCATTCGTCGGTCTCTTCGGCACGGTCGCCGGCATCATCCACGCCTTCCAGGGCATGGCCATCAGCGGCTCCGGCGGCCTCGGCGCGGTATCGGCGGGTATCGCCGAAGCGCTCGTCACGACCGCGTTCGGCCTGTTCGTGGCCATCCCCGCCGTCTGGCTCTACAACTACTTCCTCAACAAAGTGGAGCGCTTCCAGGTGGAGATGTCGAACTCGTCGTCGCAGCTCATCGATTACTTCATCAAGAATGAAGCACGAGTTCGCGCCAACGCGGCGACGGGCCGCTAGGAGTCGCAATGGCATTCGGCGCTGGGGGCGGAAGCCCCGACGAAGTCAAAGGAGACATCAACGTCACGCCGCTCGTCGACGTCTGTCTCGTCCTGCTCATCATCTTCATGGTGGTGACGCCGATGCTGCAGTCAGGCGTCGACGTGCAGCTCCCGCAAGGTCCGCACTCGGAGAAGAAGCCGGGCAAGGAAGGGGATCTGATCGTTTCGATCAAGCAGGACGGCACGGTCTTCATCGGGCAGGACTGGATTCCAGACCGTGATCTGCCGCGCTACATGAAGGCCGAGCACGACAAAGACGCCAGCCGCAACGTGATGGTGAAGGCCGACCGGCGCATCAACTTCGGCAAGGTGCGGATGGTGATGAAAGCGGCAAACGACGCCGACTTCACCGCTGTCTCGTTCCTGACCGAGAACCAGATGGCCGGCGGGAAGATCGCGCAAGAACACGGAATGTGAGGGAAGCAGTGGATTCGTGGCGCGTCTGATCCACTGATCCGCTCAACGAGGTAAAGCACATGTCAATGTCCGCTGGCTCGAGCCATGGAGTTCGATCCGAAATCAACATCACGCCGCTGGTCGACGTGGTTCTGGTGCTGCTCATCATCTTCATGGTGGCCACGCCGATCCTGCAGATGGGTCTTGATGTCGAGGTTCCGCCAAAGGTCGAAGTAACCGGTGCGCCTCCCCCCTCGGAGCAGAACCAGCTCGTCGTCACCGTCCGCGCGGACGGCATCTACCTCAACTCGCAAAAGGTGGGAGATGCCAAAGCGCTGCGCGACGCACTCGCGCCGCAAATGCTCTCCCGCGCTTCCGCGGAGCGGGTCGTTTTCATCAACGCCGAGGACGCGGTGCTGTTCGATCGGGCAATCGAAGCGATGGATGCCGCACATGAGGCAGGCGCGAAAAAGGTGGGATTCCTGACGGATACGCCTTCGAAGTAGGGAAGAGCACTCCAATGCCGCGAACGACATTACGAATGGACGATGACGCGCTGAAAGCAGTGAAGACTTACGTCACCGGTTGACGTTGCGCTGGTTTCCAGCCGAATGAACGATGGTAAAGACGAAATCTACGTAGGT
>JAXDGW010000034.1:0-17932 GCA_034664845.1 Thermoanaerobaculia bacterium
CGCCCGACCCTGCCCACGCGGGGGGGGTCCTTCGCCGGTCCTCCGGCACTTCGTGTCCTTCGGCGGCTCAGGATGACAGGCTTGTTAATCCTCGCGCCACGCGACGTTTTTAGGACTTAGTTGTAGAGGGGTTTCTCTGTGCTCTCCGTGTCTCTGTGGTGAATTGCTTCTACCAACCTCAATGGTGTACGGAGCGCTGGCGTTTAGGGGCCGTTCCTCCGAGCGGCAGCACGACCACCGCTCCCGGCGCGGCGGGGCCGATGCCGCATTTCGATCCGTGGATGTAATAGAAGGTTTGGTTGCCGGCACCGGCAAGCGTCCGCGTGAACGTGTGGCGGTATGTGGTTGGGAAGGGATCGCCGAGCGAGGGAAACAACGTGCGCCGGCGGCTGTGAAGATCGTTGGCCCATTGCGTCATGGTCTTGCCTGATCCGGCGGGATTGATGATTCCGTTGGGCTGGTGGACTGCTTCCCAGAACCGCTCCTCATAGAGCTCGACATACACTCCTTGCGAATTGCTCAATGCGTTCTGGAGTGCCGAGTCGGTATCGGATGCATTGGCGACCTTCTCGGAGTTCGTAGTCTGCCATCCAGTGACCTGCCCTTCCAATCCCTCCTGAAGAACCCATTTGTTCGGACAACCCAGTCCGTTGATGTTGTTCAGGCAGTTGTCGGTCTTTTTGGTCTGAAGCCCATTGTGGGCGACGGCAAAGAGTAACCCGTGTGCGGCCTGGCCATTATTGAGGATTGTCTGCGTCTGCTCGACACCGCCCGGCAGCGCTCCGCCGCCCGAGGAACTGCCGTCGACAGTTTCATAGCCGCCATTGTTGTTAACGCGAGGGAATCCGTCCTGAATCAGCGCATAGACCATCGTCTTGTTCGGGAACTCGGAAACGAGGAGACTCGTCTGGGCTTGATAAAAGGCATAAAGGCCCGCCGGTGTGTAGCCATTCTGCGCGAAGATTTGCGTATTGCAGGGACAGCCGGCGGAGCAATGCTTCGGCAAACGGTTCTCGTGTGTTTGGAGATTGGCGCCTGAGGGCTTGATGTAGGCGAGTGCTCGGTACCAGTCAGCGCGTGATTTCACGTGAGCGGCCACTTTCCGGAGAAGATCGAAATAGCGATTCTGATAAGCGATCTCGGTGGGATTGCCGAGGGTCATGCGCACGCCGCAACCGCCGCTCTCATCGTCCCCCTGATCCTGAAGCTGCAACGGAGTCACGCCGTTCGTAAAGAGCCAGGATGGTGTGCCGTCGTCCCCTGCACGAATGGCCAGGCTGTAAACCTTCCCGTTTTTCACCGCCTTATTCATTTCGCGATCGAGGACTGTGAAATCGAAACTGGAGTCGACCGTTCCCGGCGCCTTCTGAACATCTTTCCAGAGGAGGCGGATGAATACGCCGGTGAGGCTCGGATCCTGCCACGTCGCATCCAGCGTCGCGCCGCTCAGCCCTCCGCGGCAGAGCATCTGCGATCCGACGATGGCGGCGGGCTGCCCACCCACCGTGCAGGTGCTTCCGGTGGGCACGACGGTGAATCCGGAGTCGATGGGGCTGAGGGAAAAGATGCCCGAGACCGCCAGCGGCATCGGTCCGGTGAAATCGTTCGCATCGGTCGCGGAGTACGGCTTGACCGTGGAGCAGACGCCGGCTGACGCTCCATCCCAGTTCACCGGGATGATCGAATCCGCCGCGCCGTTCAAGGTCCACTCAACTGTGTCTCCACTCGCGACGGTGACGAATGGCGGGGAAAAGGACCCGTCGGAATTCACCTTCACTTTGACCGTTGCCGCGGAGAGTAGCGAATGCACCGTACAACACAAGATCGCCAGGATCAGAATCCGATTCTTCATAGTCACTCTTTTGAGAAGACGCGTTTGCGATGAGATGACGACTAGAGTACCGCAGCTGTTTACCTGCGACTCCGCGGCGCTCGCTCCGCAAAATGCGCGAGCTCATCTCACGCGATCAACTGGACAGTCAGAGCTGGCCGTCGCCGCCGTGCTATATCCGCGAGCTTCCGCGGGCGCTGCCACGCCTCGGGCGCGGCTGCCGAGCCAGAGAAAGACAAACGCCAGTACGCAGGCCGCCGGGCATGCCAGCAGCGAATAGCGCATGACCTCGACGTTCGTGCTGACTCCGAGAACATCGCTCAGCTTTCCGATCAGAGGCGCGCCGATGCCGTACGAGACGAGATTCACCATCGAGAAGAAGATTCCGATGGCCAGACCGCGAAGGTGCGGCCCCGCGATGTCGTGCACGTCCGCGGTGGCGGGACCGACCCACATCATCGCCAGTGCGTAGACGAAGATATTCACGATCAGCAGCGCGATGAGGTTGTTGAGGAAGAGCAGCGCGCACCAGAGCGGAATCGACACGAGTGCAGCAAGTGCCGTGAATGCCATCCGCCCTCCTCCGAAACGTCTGCGAAAGCGATCGGAGAAAAATCCGCCGAGGATCATCGCCGGCATGCCGACGGCGATGGCAAGAATTCCGGCAGTAGTGCCGATGAAGAGAAGGCTGAGTTTGTGGACGCGCACATAGAAGGTCGGAACCCAGATGCCGAGGTTGTTCGAGGCCAGGCCGAGAAGCGCGTAGCCGGCGCAGAGATAGACGAACGCGCGGGAGCGTAGGAGCTGCTTCCAGTCGCTGCTGCTCTGCAACGCGGCGGCCGATTCCGTCCGCCCGCGCGGCTGTTCGCGCAGGAAAAATACTGCCACGGCAAGAGCGAGTCCTGGGAACCCGAGGAGGTAGAACGCCCAGCGCCAGCCGTAGGTCTGACCGATCGCCCCGCCGAGAAAAAACGCCAGGCCGCCGCCGATGGCGATGCCCGACGAGTAGATCGACTGCACCGTGGCACGCATCCGCGTCGGAAAGTAATCGCTGAGAAGCGACAGCGCCGCGGGACCGAGAGTCGCCTCCCCCACGCCGACCATGACGCGGCAGAAGAAGATTTGCCAGAAGCCGTGACCGAATCCGGTCAGACCGGAAAAGAGACTCCAGACTGCCAACCCGACGGCGATGAGATTCTTGCGCTGCGTACGGTCGGCCAGACGGCCGAAAGGAATGCCGAGGAGCGTGTAGAAGATGACGAACGAGGTGGTGCCGAGAAGCGCGAGCTGCAGATCGGAGAAGGCCATCTCCTTCTTGATCGGCGTGAAGAGGATGTAGATGAGCGTGCGATCGAGAAAGTTCAGGACGTAGACGGCGGTGAGAATCGCCAGCGCGTACCAGGAGTAGGGAGGAGCCTTCTCGACAGACGCGGCGTCAGACATGGGCGGGTAGTGTAGAGCATCCCGACCGGTCGGTCGGTAAAAATCTGGGAGCGCCGCCTCGGGCGTCAACCGCTTGCTAAGATCTTTGGCCGGAGGCGCCAAATGACATTCGCAGTTCTCCTTCTCTCCGGATTCTTCATGGCCGCTCCCGCTGCATCCGACCCTGCCATCGAGAGCCAGATCAGCGGGTTCGTTCACGATTGGCAGAGTGGCAGCGCGGCCAGTGCCTACGAGCACATGTCGCAGGAGGCGCGGGCGTCCACCGGCCTGACGCAACTCTCCGCGTATCTCGACTCGCGCCAACGCGCCTTGGGACCACCTCTCGAGGTGAAGAACATCCGCCTCGCGAAGGAGATTGACGAAGAACACGGCCTGACCATGTACGAGGCTGACATCCGGTTTCAGAAAGGGACTGCAGCCTCCTGGTTCGTGATGGCCCACGAGCAGACCGGTTGGCGCATCGCCCGTCTGGGCGTCGACCTTCCGCAGGGAATTGCTGCCGCGCTCGACGAGAAGGAGATCCTCCCGATCGTCAGAGAAATGCTGTCGCTGGTGAAGGCGGACGGCACGGGCGCGCTCGCTCCCCGTCTCTCGAAGGAGGCGCTCGCCTACTCCAAACTCGACGTCAAGTCCGCTCGGGAACTGATGACCAGAACATCGCTGCCTCTGGGAGCGCTGAACGACTACACGCTGAGCGCACCCGTTGAATCGGGCGACCGCGGCTGCTGGCAGACGTCGGGCGAGGCGTCGTTCCAGTACGGCGAGGCCGCCATCCGTTTCGATCTCTGCTGGAGCGACGGCAACTGGCGGCTACAGCATTTCGACGCCGAAGCGCACATGACACCGGTGATGGTCGAACGGACGCTCATGATTCTGCTCGAGAACAGCACAGTCTCCTGCCCGCATGACGCCCCCTACCCGATTGGCGCCGAGATCCAATGCACGATCAGCAAGGGAGGCGAATCAAAGACCGCCCGCATCCTCCGCACAGGCGAGAGCGGCATCAAGCTGGTGGGCATCGTGAAGGCGGGATCGTAGCGCGCTGAAGCTAAGCTGCGGCGCGTAGGCTTGGCCGCTCTTTTCGCTCCCGGGCGCGACACGTGCCAATGTCGACCGAGCACTTAGCCCTTCGCCGCGAAGCCGTCAGTTCGGCGCGCCTTGTAGACCTCGACAACCAACCACACGCCCACGTAGGCTACGAATATCACCCCGAACGAATTTCCCGACACGGGTACTCTTCCAAGGCCATACATCAATACGCCCCAAAATAACGTCCATAGAAACCAAACGCATAACGCCCGCAAGAATTCGCCGTACGTCCTTCCTCGCAAGCCGAGCCGCAACGAGTAGATTGCTCCCAGCTGCGGATGCCAATAGCTTAGCAATCCGCCCACAACTATCGCGCGCGACTCTCTGCTCGTCGACGCCAGCCATCGGCCAACCAAATAGTTCAGATGCTGAGCAAGCACGGAGCCCAACGCAATCGCGCCGAACACCGCCATCGCACGCGACATGTCTCCATGCGTCGCCGCCATCGAGTACAATATTACGAATGCGCCCGGAAAGTAACTATTAAGAACAACGGTATTCTCTAGAAAGGCGCAAGCGGCTACAAACGGCGGCGTCGCGGTGCCAAGCCAGCGCCCGACGGCCGCCAGTAACTCTGCTGGCTGGGGGATCGTCTCCGCGGCACCAAGAATGCCTACAACAGCGACCACCGCTGCTAAGAGCGCCGGCGGAACGACGTTCTTGTAACGCTTCCACATCACCGCAATTGAGCCACAACGGCAAGAGCGCCTATGACCATTGATACCCGAGTCGCAGCCAGTCGTCTCGTCGTCGGCCAGAATGGCATCTGGCTAATTATTGCCAGCGAGGTCGCACTGGTGCCAGCGAGCAGCATCGCAGCAACTGTGCGAGACGTGCCAATCAAGAGCAACTGTGCAGCGACAATCAGCGCCACGCCGAGGACGGTGCTATTGCGCGATCCAAACACGACAGGAAGCGTTCTTAAGCCTGCTGCGAAGTCGCCCTCACGTTCGGCTACATCCATTAAGGCCTCGCGTCCCAGCACGAACATCGCCAATATAACGTACAGGTAGCGCGGCGCCGAGGCTCCAGATGCTACGCACCCGTACCATAGCGGGGTGCAGGCGAGCCCGGCCGTATAAAAACCCTTCAACAGCGGCGCGTATCTAACGAAGTAGGTGTAGAGCAGGAGAGCCACTGCGATCAGCACGGTGATCGCTAAACTTCTCACGGACACCGCCGCGCCGCACGCCGTGGCAAGACAGAAGAGAAACGCAGCTACTTCAAGTGCTAGTCCACGAGACATGCGCCGCATCGCAAGCGGGCGCGCAACGCCCGCAGCTCGATCCTTCGCTTCGTCGAATATGTCATTGACGACGAAACCGAACATCGTCACCGCAGTCATTGCTATCGCCGCCATCACGCTTAGCGTCGAAGGAATACCGATTCCAGCAAAGAGCGTCAAGGCGCCGGCCGTAGCGCTTGCAAGAGGCCGAGTCAGGAGGAATGCATACCAGAGTTGCTTGAGTGAGTGTGTACTGTCGTCGCCAGAGGAGTCCTTTTTGGAATCAACTGGCGATTCAGCAGAAGCGAAATGCTTTTTTATCCACGAAGTAAAGAAGAAGATGCTGCATAAGGCAATAATCGTTAAATAGGCCAGGAAGAGGCCCGACAGCCTGGCCTCGGTTGACGCAGCCACCCCTCCGGTTTCCTTCACCAACACCCATAGTGCTGACATGAGAAGGACGACACCAGTAGCCGTCGTGCCCGTTATTGCGACGCATGCGCGGAGTGAAACACATCCAGCGAGTATCGCTCCTGGCCTCAGGCGAGTTCTCAGAACATTTCCGAAGAATCCGAGCGGCACCAGCATGAAAGCCGCGATGGTGAGCACGTTTGCGATGGGAGTGAGCGAGGTATCACGAAGATCAGGCACGTGGGGAGAAGATGTCGCGACGCGCGCGAAGAAGCTCACCACAAGCGGTAATGCCAATCCGAAGACCACGCCTGCGACAGTCCACCACCGCCTCTTCTTAAGCGTTCTATCACTGAACCAAGCCACGTACCCCACCGCCAACAGCACCGTCACCCACCACAGATACGGCCTCGTTGTCGCTGGATGAACCGCCGTAATCACGAAACAAGGGAGAAAAAGCGCTGTCGCCGCATTCGTACCCCCGTGGTAGTAGATCAGTTCATCCTGTGTGTACTCGGCTGGCCGAAACTCCACACCACGCAGAATCCGACTAGTAACCCGCCAAGCCTCCGCGACTCCCATTGCGAGAGTGAGAAGAATCCCGAAGGTGCAGGCCTGCCCCCAACGCGCTGCTTCGGTGTCGTACTTTAGAGATAGCACAATCAACATCCCGACTACAGCAAGTAGAACCATAAGGCCAACTCGCGCGAATCGCTTTGTCGGGAGCAGCAGCGCCAGCAACCAGGATATCATTACGGTGGCAGAGGCACCCACGACAGGTTGCCAGTAGTTGCATCCGACGAAACCGAATACGAATGTCGGAAGGCATGTGGCGAAGGCAGGGAAGAAGCTACGAAACGTGAATTCGTAAATTCGACTGCGGTCCGGCCAGTCGATCGTCGCCACAATTCCCAAGACGTACAGGGGCATCGTCGCTGCTCCGACGCTTAGCCAAACACACCTGTTCGTGAGGAGTTCTCGCCACCACAACACGCTGATCAAGAGAAGGCCCAGCAGAAAGCCGGTTGGAATGACCCAGCTTAATCGGCGTTGCCACCCGCGTCGGTTCTGACCTTGAAGAAATGCCCGAGAAGCTTGTTCATACAGAAACGCACGGTTGAGATAGGCTGGAAAGAGAAACGCCGCTAGGAGGCCAAACGCACACCAATCTCCGTCACGCGGTATGAGCCTGTCGTGCCCGACAGCGTATCCAGCAAAGCTACAGATGATCGCGACCGCGAAGTACCCTGCGGCTGCTACGAGCACGCCGACCGAGTCGGGCGGCGTTGTGTCGTCAACTTGATCCGAGTTTGCGATTGTCACGTACGATGCCTTATTGTGGTCAATTGAGCCTGAGATTGCAAAACCATCGGGAGCGAGCCGCCGCGATGGCTGAGTTTTGCGCGGCAACAGCGGCAGTCATGCGGCGAAGCTCCATGTCATCCTTCTTAGGAGTGACGCCAGCCTTCAAATCCCTACCCTTGAGCTTCTTGACCTCAGATACCTCTCAATAAGTTTCGGGGTGCGAATCTCGGAAAAGGCTCCATCGGCGAACTCGAACATCGTCAGATTCTATCCCCGTATCGACACTCTTCCTGAGTGAGTTGGGTCAGACCTTCGTTTCCTCGCGACTACAATCCATCACCCATGCCCGCCGCCCTGATCATCGCCATCGCCTTGGCGACCTTCCTCCTCGCGAACGTCACCGCGTACCGCGTTCTCGTGCGCGTGCATCCGCGGCGCTGCGCGATCGCCATCGCGTTGTTTGCCGTCGCCAACGCGACGTAGCGAGTTCTTTCCGTGGGCCAACGCGCAGACGGATTCCTCGCGGTTTCGCACGGGCGAGGGTGGGTGGCGGTTTTGGCAATCGATGTGTTTCACGATTCCCAATTCGGCGTAAATGCTGCTTCTTCGGCTACGCCACTCCGACGTTAAACACTCGGTGTATTCAGCTCTCACCTCGATCCATCCTGTCGACTCACAATCACCAGCCACACCCACGCTGGCAATAAGTAATTGTTCACCGCGGCTACGGCGGCGACGGCGTGGGTGACGTTGCGCCACATACCGATCAGGCCGAGGAGGCCGGTGGCGAGGCCCCACCATCCGAGCCCGCGGGGGGCTCGGGGATGACGCAGAAGGGCGGCGCCGGAGAGGACGAAGAAGAGGCTGAAACTTAGCTCGCCGAGGAACTCGCCGAGGAACTCGCCGACGAAATTGCCGAGTAGAGGTTCAGGCCAGAGAAGATTGCGGCCAGCACCAGCCGCTCGCCCTCGGCGGCCGCACTCCAGGTGCGGGCCAGCTCCCAATGGACGCTCGGCCAGCGCGCGAGGCCCAGCAGCATGCTCACCGAGGCGAGGAAAGCGAAGAGTGCTCCGACGCGCATCGGGCCGGCGGCGCGCTCGCGGAGAGCCTCGAACGCACTGACACCGGCGGGGATGAACACCAGCGGAAGCAGCGCGTAAAGAGCCCAGGCGGCGCGGCCCGTCGCGCCGGTGGCGAGAAGAGCCGGCAGCACATCGGCGGCGCTCCCGTCGAGCACCTCGGTATAGTGGAAGCGGGCGGCGAGATACGAGAAGACGCCGAGAAAGGCGAGGGCACCTACGATCAGGGCGATGCCGCCGGCGAGGATGGTTCCCTTTGCTTCGCTGCGAGCCAATGGATGTTACTGCACGGACATTCGGACTCCTTTTGAAAAGGCTTCCCCTCGTCCATTGCGGCGAGCTCGAGCGTTCCGTGAGTCTATCCCGGCCGCGCGACCATGGGGTCAGGTCGAAAGTCGAAAGTGCCGGGTCATGACTGGCGCCACAGCGACGAATGCTGCCGGCACTTTCGACCTGACCCCATGCGCCATTCGCCCGCTACTACAATCCCCACCCATGCCGGCCGCCCTGATCAGTGCCATCGCGACCTTCCTCCTCGCGAACGTCGTCGCGTACCGCGTGCTCGTGCGCGTGCATCCGCGCAGGCGCGTGCTCGTGATTGCGCTGGTGACGGCTTGCAATCTGATGTGGCCGTTCTTTCCGTGGCTCAATGCGCGAAACGATTTCTCGCGCTTCGTGCGGGCGACGCTGGGGCCGCCGTGGTTTGCGTGGACGTGTTTTGCGATTCTCTACTCGGTGCTCGTGCTGCTGGTGGCGGTGCCGTGGGTCGTAGCAGGGAGGCGGGTGCCGTTTGCGCGGTTTGCGCGATGGCCGTCGCGCGTATTTCTTTGGGGGACGTTGTTCGCGCTAATCATCGGCGTTTGGAATGCGCTCGTGCCGTTGCGGGTGGAGCGGGTTGCGATTTCTGTGGCGGGGCTGCCGGGGGAGATGGAGGGATTTCGCGTCGCGCTGTTGTCAGATCTGCATACGGGGCTTTACACGCGGTCTTCGCGGTTGGAGACGATCTTCAATACTGCAGCGGCACTCCAGCCGGATGCGATTCTTCTGGCGGGCGACAATATCGATGACGATCCGGTGTTTACGACGAAACTGTTGGCGGCGACGCATGTTCTCATTGCGCAGATGCCGCTCATTGCAGTTCTCGGCAATCATGAAATGTATGGCGATCCGGCCGAAGTGATCCGGCGGCTGCGCGGGAGCCGGATTCATTTGCTCGTCAATGAGGGGACGCCGGTCAGGAACATCTGGATTGCGGGGATTTCCGACTTTGCGGCGCGGACGCCGAAGCTGGCGCCGGATGTCGAGGCGGCATTGCGAGGAAAGCCGCCCACGGCATTTCCGATTCTTCTGGCCCATCAGCCGAAAGCGTTCGCCGAGGGGATCAAGCGCGGATTGCCGCTGACGCTTTGTGGACATTCGCACGGAGGGCAGTTCGCGTTCCGGCCGCTGCATTGGTCATTGGCGGGAGTGTTCCTCCCCTACCACATGGGTTTGTATCAGCGCGGCGCGTCGCAGTTGTATGTAAATACCGGGACGGGGTATTGGCTGTTTCCGTGGCGGTTCGGGATCGGGATCTCGCCGGAGATTACGTTGATTGAACTGCGATCCGCAGATTACGCAGATAAACGCAGATAAGAACCAATATCAATCTGCGGTCATCTGCGCCATCTGTGGATCGCCTTTTGACTCCCGCCGCTCCGCATCCGCCTTCAACGACGCTTCCACTTCTTCGTCGCCGGTGACCGGCTCGTCCTGGGGATGGGCGAGGTAGTAGCCCTGCAGCAGATCGACGCCGAGGTCGCGGCACCATTCGTATTCTTCGACGGTCTCCAACCCCTCGGCCAGCGTCTTCGCGCCGATCTTGCCGGCCAGATCGACCAGCATCTTCACGAGATCCTGTTTGATCGGCTCGTCGGCGAGGGTCGAGACCAGGCCTTTCGTGATCTTGAGGTAATCGGGAGACAGTGCGGCGATCGCTTCGAGCGAGGCGTAGCCGGAGCCGGCATCGTCGATGGCGACTTCGATCCCCTTATCGCGAAACTCGTCGAGCAGGCGGCGGAAGACTGCGTAATCCTCAATCGCCGCGCGCTCCGTCAGCTCGAACACGAAGTTCCCTCGGTGCTCGGAGAAGAACGTGACCATCTCGTGGATGCGGAACTCCGACTCCTCGAACATCTCCGCCTCGAGATTGAGCAGAAACTTCTTGCCGTCGAGCTCGAACGAGCGAAGGCGTTTGAGCGCCGCTTCGAGCGCCACCGTCTCCAGCGCCCAGGCCAGTTTGGCCTCGCGCGCGAAACTGAAAAGCATGTCGGAATTGCGGAACGATGAATTCGGCAGGCCGCGTGTCAGCACCTCGTAGCCGAAGACCGTCGACTTCTGCGCCCAGACGATCGGTTGAAACAGCGTCGTCACCTTCTTGCGGCGGATGATGTCGCGCAGTTCGCGCGTCAACTGCTTCTTGCGCTGCTGCTCGGCATCGCGCACCGCGTCGCCGGCGGTCTGCATCCCCTGATAGACCTGACGCTCCAGGCGGATCTGCGGCCGGTAATCGATGCGGGCCGCGCCGACGAAGAATCCGATCTGGCCCTGCTGCATGTTCGGGAAGCGCTGGCGCATGGCCGCGATCAGTTTCTCCCGCACGTCGTTGGCCATGAGGTCGAAGGCCGTCTCCTGCCGCAGGTCGGTGCCGCGCGATTCGAAGAAGATGTAGAAGCTCGATCCGCCGACGAGGTTCGCCGCCACGATCGCTCTCGGGAATCGCGTCCGGGCCTCCGCGGCAACGGCCTCGCCGGCGCAGCGAAGGAACTCGTCGAAGAACGCCCAGCCGTACTCCGCCTCGATCGATTCGAACTGCTCGATGTCGACGTAGACGATGCCGATCTCGCTCTGTTCGATCAGCATCTCCTTCAAGCGCGGCAGGACGATCGGCATGGTGGGCAGGCCGCTGGCCCTGTCGAAGAGCATGCTTTCGGACGTCTTCGACAATTCGCCCGAGGAGGGGGTGTCGCGATGTCTGCGTTGGAGCAGCGCGGTGATTCTCTTGACGACTTCGTCGCGATTGAACGGCTTGACGAGGTAGTCGTCCGCCCCGAGCTGCAGGCCTGTCAGTCTGTCCTTCACATCCCCTCGGCCCGTGACGAGCACGACGGCAATATGCGAAGTCCGCTGCACAGCCTTGAGCGCCTGGCAGACTTCCCAGCCGCTCCGCTTCGGCATCATCACGTCGAGGAGCACGAGGTCCGGCAACCTTGACTGGGCGATGGCCAGAGCCGCCTCGCCGTCGCGCGCCGTGAGGACCTCGCAGTCGAGCGGACGCACATACAACGTCAGCAGGCGCTGAACGTCTTCGTCATCATCGGCAATCAGTAGTAACGGCCGCTCGGGCATGGCGTGCCCATCTTATTGCGTGAATTGGGCCAGTGGCGTTCGCGGTTGCGCGGTCGCGGGTTGTCGCGCGCAGAAAGCGGACATATACTGACGGCATCTTTTTCAGGAGGGCAAAAATGAAGCGATTCCTCACCGTGACCGCGCTTTCTTTCGTTCTGGTCCCTTGCGCCTCCGCGCAGACGCGTGACGCGCAGCCTGTAAGTGTCGTGGCGACGCCCGTGCGCTCCGTCGACGCCTCCGATGCCGCGGTGTTGCGCAGCTTCACCGAAGCGGCAATCCGGCGCGCACCGGCCACACGTGCAGCACGGATTTCAATCGCGATCGACGAGCCCGAGGTTCGGGTCGAGACCGCATCGCGCCGAGCTGCGATGCGCACCGAGAATCGTCTTCTCGTCTCGTACACCATCACCGATCAGAACCAGATCGTGCTGGAGTCGCAGAAGGTCGACGCCGGCCGCACGGTGCGCGCGGATAGCTCCGCCGTGAATCGCAGGGTCGAACTGCTTCGCGACGCTGGCGAATACATCGCCGAACGCGCGGCGCGTCTGGACCACTGACGTTCGAAACGAAGTTGGCGTTGCGGACGATGTTCGAGCCGCAGTGTTCACTCTCTCGGCTGCGTTAGCCATCCAGGATCTTCCTCGGCAGAAACCACGAAGCCGTACTTCACGCGACCAAGAACGTCGACGAATCTCGACCTCCGCCCTGAAGCACTCGGGCGAGGACGCCCGAGTGCCCGCGGTCGAGACGACCGCACTCCTTGTGATGCACTGAGGAGTGTGGGCGTCGCGCCTCGGTGGTTGGATCCGAACTGATCGCCAGGCGAGACGCGAATCCGCGCGACCCCAAAACCGCACACTGTGCTACCTTCCCACGCCGCACTTGCTTAGGAGAACCATGATCAAATTCGGGACCTCGGGATGGCGTGGCATCATCGGCGAGGATTTCACTTTCAACAACGTCCGCATCGCCAGCCAGGGCATCGCCAACTATCTGAAAAAGGCCAACCTGAAGGGGAACGGCGTCGTCATCGCCTACGACACCCGGTTCCTCTCCGAGAAGTTCGCGTCGGAAGCGGCCCGCATCCTCGCCTTCAACGGCATCCAGGCCTACCTCTGCACGCGCGACGTTCCCACGCCCACCGCGGCGTTCGAGACCGTCCGGCGCAAGGCGATCGGCGCGATCAACTTCACCGCCTCGCACAATCCGCCCGAGTACAACGGTCTGAAGTTCTCGACGTCGAACGGCGCGCCGGCGCTTCCCGAGATCACCAAGCAGATCGAGGAAGAGATCCGCAAGGTTGCCGAGACAGGCGAGCGGATCGACGTCTACGAGAAGGCCGAGCTGATCGAGGAGATCGATCCGAAGGACCGCTACCTCAACGAGCTCAAACAGAAGGTCGACGTCGATGTCATCCGCAAGAGCGGCCTGCGTATCGCCATCGATTCGCTTTACGGAACCTCGCGCGACTATCTCGACTACTTCCTCCTCGAGTCGGGCGTCGAGGTCAAGATCATCCACAACTATCGCGACCCCTATTTCGGCGGTTTCTCGCCCGAGTGCAACGAGAAAAATCTCGGCGAGCTGCGCAAGGTCGTCACCGACGAAGGTTTCGACCTGGGACTTGCCACCGACGGCGACGCCGACCGCTTCGGCATCATCGACGACCGCAACCGCTTCGTCTCGCCGAACGTGATCATTTCGCTGCTTGCGCTCTATCTGAAACGCGACCGCAAAATCCCCGGAGGTCTGGCGCGGTCCGTTGCGACGACGCATCTCATCGACGCCATCGCGCGCAAGCTCGACGTCGAGTTGTTCGAGACGCCGGTCGGCTTCAAGTACATCGGCGAGTTGATTCTCGACGACAAGATCGCCATGGGCGGCGAAGAGAGCGCCGGCATGTCGATGTACCGCCACCTGCCGGAAAAAGACGGCATCCTGGCCTGCCTGCTGGTCGCCGAGATGGTCGCGGCCACCGGAAAGAAGCTGAACCAACTCGTCGAAGAGATGTACGCGGAGTTCGGCTATTTCTACTCCAAGCGACTCGACATGAAACTGACGCCGCAACTCAAGGACTCGCTCGCCGAGAAACTGGCCAACCCGCCAACGTCGATCGACGCCTTCACCGTCCGCGCGGTCAACAAAACCGACGGCGTGAAGCTGATCTTTGACGACAACAACTGGCTCCTCTTCCGCCTCTCCGGCACCGAGCCGGTAGCGCGCATCTACGCCGAGGCGTGCAGCCCGCGGGATCTGAAGAATGTGTTGGATGCGGGGAAGAAGTGGGCGCTGTCCTGAAGGAGAAACGGAATGTTAAATGTTGAATGTTGAATGTTGAATGAGTAGGTCAACTTTCAACCTCATTCAACATACCATTCAACATTTAACATTTAACATTCCGCCTTTACTAATGCACTACCCCTTCGAAAAGCACTTCCTGGTCTGCATCGGCGCGCGATGCAGTGATCCCGCGCGGGGTGATGAGCGTGGCGAGTGCATTCAGGCCGAGCTCAAGGGACACAACAAAAAGATGGGGCGCAAGGCGACGGTGCGGGTCTGCAGCGTGTCGTGCCTCGACCTCTGCGATCACGGGCCGAACATGATCATCGGCGGCACGGTCTACTCGCACCTCACGCGGGAAACGGCGGCCGCGGTGTATGCAGGGATCATGGGCGAGGGACCGCCGCGCGATGATCTGCAATTGCATGAAGAAGAGTTCAACGCCGGCACCAGCGCGGCGGTGAAGAAGTAGTCCGATGCGCCGCGCGCTCGCAGCGATTGCGCTGCTGCTGGCTGCCTGCACGCGCGAGCCGCGCGCGAAGTCGTTCATCCTGGCGACGACGACATCGATGCAGGGCTCGGGCGTCCTGCCGATGCTGATCGTCGAATTCAAGCGCGACAGCGGCATCGACATTCATCCGCTCGTCGTCAGCTCCGCGCGCGCGCTCGAGCTCGCAGCGCAGCACGAGGCCGATGTCGCAATCACCCACGACCCCGGTGCGGAGAAGCGCTTCGTCAAGATGAACGGAGCGACGCTCTACCAGCAGTTCATGTGGAACGACTTCGTGATCGTCGGTCCGCCCAATGATCCTGCCGATGTCGCGCACGCCCCCAGCGCCGCGAGCGCGTTCCGCCGCATCCATGATGCGCACAGAGTGTTCTTCTCGCGCGACGACCAGTCAGGCACGAACACGAAAGAGCGCGCGATCTGGAAGGCGTCGCTGGTGGTGCCCGAGTTCAATCCCGGCTACATCAAGATGGGCCAACCGATGCCGGCGCTCCTCCGCTCGTCGAGCGAGATGCGCGCCTACACGCTGAGCGACCGCGCCACATTCGAGCAACTCGCGGATTCATTGCAACTTCGCATTCTCTTCGCGGGCGACCCGTTCCTCCGCAACACGTACGCGGTGATCATCCCCCGCCCATCGGGGCGACCCGAGGCGGCGAGCGCGAAACAGTTCGTCGAGTGGCTGCTGCATGGGCGGGGGCATGCACTGCTGGAGAAGTACGAGATCAAAGGGAAACGCGCGTTTCAGATGACCCGGTAGTGGAGTCGCGGGGTTACGTGGTCGCGCGAAAAACAACGCTGTCATCCTGAGACCGCCGAAGGACACGAAGTGCCGGAGGACGTCGAAGGACCCCCTTATTCTGTGCGATGGTTTTTCTTCTCCCTCACCACCGGCAGGAAGCAGGGGGTCCTTCGACCGTCCTTCGGCACTTCGTGTCCTTCGGCGGCTCAGGATGACAGCGGGGTTAGAACGGCCGCGAACATCACGGCGCCAAACGCACCGCCGAACTACCCATCCCACGCGCGGCCATGAACAATGCGGGCGCATCCTGCACGAACGCTACTTTCCCGTCAGCACGGCTGACGTCAGGATTGACGATGCGCGACTGCGTCGAGGCGATGATCGACTCCAGCTCGGCGGGCGACAGGCTCGGGTTCTCGGACAGGAGGCGCGCCGCGATGCCGGAGATGATCGGCGCGGCGAACGACGTGCCGGAGCGGAGATTCGGTTTCGTGCCTCGATAGTGATCGGCGGCGGTGATCGATGCGCTGAAAATGCCCTGCGACGGCGCCAGAATCTCCAGGCCACCGTGACACGCGCCCGGCCACCAGCCGTTGTCCGCGGTCATGCCGCCGACCGTGATCAGGCCGTCGATCTCCTTGCCGAGGGTGGCCGGGAAGCGATCGACGACACCGTTGCGGCCGCAGCCGTTGTCGACGTTGTTGCCGGCGACGACGAAGAGGAACCGCTTGCCGTTCACGTCGGGACGGCCGGATGCGTCGACGCCGAGGACCATGTCGCGGATCTTCTGCTCGACGGCGGCGTACGTCACCGGATTCGCATCGTGATTGGAAGCCAGTTTTTCCAGAACCCATCCGCTGATGTTGACGACCGCGGTTCGGAATTGCGGCGTAGCCGGATCCCAGGCGTGCGAGATGATGCGGTTCAATCCTTCGAGATAGGTCCGCGTCGTCGCCAGCGCCGACTCGTTCATCACGCGGACGCTGACGAGCATCGCTTCGGGCGCGACGCCCACATTCCGTCCGCCCACCAGCGAGGCCACGCTCGTGCCGTGCGACGCACCGACCAGCTCATTCGCGTTCGAGAAGCAGGGGGCGAGTGCTTTGTTCGCGCTCGTGCAGTGCGAGCTACCAACGGTCACGCCGCGCGTGGCATCGAAGCCGGCGATGACGCGGGTGCCGCCATCGGCGGTGGCGAATTCGGCGTGGCCTGCCAGAACGCCGGTGTCCATGATGTAGACCACGGAGCCGGCGCCGAGGTCGTGGCGGCGATAGTGGCCGTCAAGGGAGCCGTCGTGCTGATCGATCCGGTCGAGATGCCAGAGCAGGTCCGGCGCGGTTTCGTCGCCGCAGCCTTCGAGTTTCGCGGCGTTGTGCGAGGCGTCGAGAGCGACTTCCGTCTCGTGGCAGCGCGTCGAAACAGAGTCCTGCGCCCTGGCCGCCGAGGAGTACACGGCGAACGCGAAAAGGACAGCGGCGAAGGTTCTTCGCAGCGGGGTCACCTGAATTTTGGGACGTCTTGGACGACGCGAAACAAGATTCGGGCAAAGGGGGGAAAATGGCAAGAACTATTTGGGGGCTTTGCGGGTATCGTGGCCTGACGGAATCACCACAGAGGCACAGAGCCGGCGTCGCCCGTAACCGATTTCTCACGCGAAGCCGCGAAGGTCGCGAAGAAGAGCATCGCAAACATCTACCCTTCGCGTCTTCGCGGCTTCGCGTGAGCAGGTCATTGCGCCATGAACGTTTCTTTGTGGTGAATCGCCTTTGAATCACGATGACGCCGCGCATCCTGGCCCTTCTCGCCTTCACGATCGCTCTCGCCGTCCGCCTGCTCAACGCGCCATTCATCTTTGAGAGCGGCGCGCCGCGGATCGCGCCAGTCGATGAGGCGTATCACTGGAAGCGGATCGCGTTCTCGGCGGCGCACTTTCCGCACGTGCTCGAATTCGATCGCGACCGCGGAATCGGCGGCGCGTTCTGTCCATGGCCCCCGCTGTACGACGTCACCGCCGGCGGGGCGGCCCGGCTCCTCGGCGCGCACGATGCGAATGCCGTACTGAAGCGGGTGGTCTGGTTTCCGCCGCTGCTATTCGCGTTGTTCGTCGGACTCACAGTCTTCACGCTGGCGAGCGTCTACGGCGAGCTCGTAGCGATCCTTTGCGGCATCGCCCTGGCCACATCGCCCTTTCTTGTGACGACGTCATGGATCGGCAGCATCGATCACCATTTCCTCGAGCCTCCGCTGACGTTCGCGATTCTCGGCGCAACGTGTCTGGCTTTGCGCGCCCGCGATCGACGACAACAACTGATCGCCGGCATCCTCCTCGGCGCCGCCATCACCGCAGCGATGTTCGTCCAGACCGCGCTGCTCGTCGCCGCCGCACTCGCGTTCGTGATTCTGTTTTTGTGGAGCGATGGGGTCGCTGCCGCCTCCGGCTTCGCCGTCGCCGCCATCGCCGTCACGCTCTATCGTGTGACCCGAGCTCCCGGTTTTCCCGACAATCAATGGTTCCTCGGCTGGACGCACGCCGCCCTTTTCGCTGGAGCAGCTGTGGTTTGTGGGATGAATAACGTTGGTCGGACTCTCCAGTCCGACTAATCACGTGTGTCGGACTGGAGAGTCCGACCTA
>JAXDGW010000035.1:0-65076 GCA_034664845.1 Thermoanaerobaculia bacterium
AAGCGCGGGGGGTCCTTCGACCGTCCTCCGGCACTCCGTGTCCTTCGGCGGCTCAGATGGGATGAGAAGGCCAATCTCCAGCGCAGTACCCATATTGGGTCTGCAAGGCAAAACGGGCTCAGGGCCCAGGAAAGGAGATTGGCCATGAAGAAGAGTATCAGCAAGGGGACGGCGAAGAAGGAAAACGGCGTGGTGATGGGGATGGATCTGGGGGATCGGTTCAGTCGTTACGCGGTGATCGACGCCAATGCGACGATCATCGAAGAAGGGCGGGTGCCGACGGAGCCGGCGTCGATCGAAAAGCTGCTGGAAGGCCGGCCACCGATGCGGGTGGTGATCGAGACCAGTACACAGTCGCCGTGGGTCAGCCGGCTGGTGCAGAAGTTGGGGCATGAGGCAGTGGTAGCGAATTCGAGAAAAGTGAAGTTGATCTCTCAAAGCAAGAACAAACGCGATCGAGTGGATGCGCGAATGCTGACCCGGCTGGGGCGTGCTGATGTGGCCTTGCTCAGTCCCGTGAGGCATCGCTCCGAAGTGACGCAACAGCGCCGAGCGTGGCTGTTGGCGCGCGACACGGCGGTGCAGTCGCGCACGAAGCTGATCAACCACGTCCGAGGAATCGTCAAATCACTCGGGCACCGGCTGCCGTCGTGCTCGGCCGAGGCATTTCTCAAGAAAGCTGTGCCCTCCATTCCCCAGGTGCTGGAGGCGGCTCTCTCGCCGCTGCCGGTGATCGAGGCTGCGGACAAGGCGGTCCGCCTGTACGACCAGGAGCTCGAGGCGTTGAGCAAGAAACACTATCCGATCACCGACCGTCTGCAGCAGATCAAAGGAGTAGGTCCGATCACCGCCCTGGCCTATGTCCTGACTCTGGAGGATCCGAGCCGCTTCCGGCACAGTCGGAGTGTGGGCGCCTATCTCGGGTTGGTTCCAGGCACGAGTCAGTCAGGCGAGCACGATCCGCAAATGCACATCACCAAGGAAGGCGATGTGATGATGCGGCGTCTGTTGGTCAGCGCCGCGCAGTACATCCTCGGCCGGTTCGGTCCCGAGTGCGACCTTCGTAGCTATGGCCAGCGGATCGCCCAGCGAGGCGGGAAAATCGCCAAGAGGCGCGCGGTCGTTGCCGTGGCACGCAAGCTCGCTGTTCTGTTGCACAAACTCTGGACCGATCAGGTCGACTACGACCCCAGGTACGCCAGCAAACGTCTCCAGTCTCAGTCTCAGGCAGCCTGAAACGGCAAAAAAAAGAACGCAGCAAAGGAGAAAAACAAAGACGATTCGTTTTCCCGATGCCCGGTTCTGCCGACTGCGGTGTCATCCTCGAGCAGCCTCGGCTAGCTCGTGACTCAGATAGCGGCGGCAACTGGGACGAACACCAACATGCAGCGAGCCCCCATCCGGCTCGCACAAATGCGAATGGAAGCAAGGCACATCGGAAAACCAATCGTCGGCCGTCACGACGGCCCTTGACTTCGATTGGCCTTCTCATGGAAGGATGACAGCGGTTGCCACTACAATCTCCCCCACATTGTCGGTACTCGATCTCGTCATCATCGTTGGCTACCTCGTCGCGGTCGTCGCTGCGGGAGCGTGGTTCGGGCGGAAGCAGAAGACGACGAGCCAGTATTTTCTGGCCGGCCAGCATGTGCCGTGGTGGGCTATCAGTGCGTCGATCGTCGCGACGGAGACATCGACGATCACCTTCATCTCCGTGCCCGGCATCGCCTTCGCGCGCGGCGGCGACTTCACGTTTCTGCAACTCGTCTTCGGCTACCTGATGGGGCGCATCGTCGTTTCGTTGCTTTTCATCCCCTCGTATTTCACAGGCGATCTCGTCACCGTTTATCAACTGCTGCAGCGGCGATTCGGATGGCGCGTGCGGGCGCTGGCGTCGTCGCTCTTCATCGTCATGCGCACGATTGCGGATGGCGTGCGGCTGCTGCTGACGGCGTTCGTACTCGCCGCGGTCTACGGCAGCGTTGCCGGCGTCACCGCGGAATCGGTGGTCACGCTCTGCATCGTCGGCATCGGTATCGTGATGATCATCTTCACGTTCTACGGCGGGATGGAGGCGGTGGTCTGGATCGAGGTCGTGCAGCTTGGCGTATACATCGCCGGAGCGCTGGCGGCGGCGATCGTTTTGACGCGGCACATTCCGGGAGGACTCGACGCCGCGATTGCCGTCGGTCAGACTTACGGTAAGTTCCATCTCTTCAATTTCGCGCTCGACGCGACGAAGACGTTCACCTTCTGGGCCGGAGTCATCGGCGGCTGCTTCCTGACGATGTCGACGCACGGCACCGATCAATACCTGGTGCAGCGATACTTGTGCACTGACCGGCCGCGCAGCGCCGCGATGGCGCTCCTCTCCTCCGGCTTCGTCGTGCTCGCGCAGTTCATCGGATTCCTTTTCATCGGCGTGTTGCTGTTCGCTTTCTACGCGCCGTACAAACTGGCCGGATACGCCACAGGCCCCGCCGCCGCGCCGTTCCGCGCCGCCGATCAGGTCTTCCCCGACTTCATCACGCGGCATCTTCCGTCCGGTTTGTCGGGGCTCGTCGTCGCCGCGATCTTCGCAGCCGCCATGTCGTCGTCGCTCAACTCGATCGCCGCGGCGTTCGTGGCCGATCTCTACAAACCGTTCGTGGCCACCAAGCCCGATCGCCACTATCTGCGCATCTCGCACATCGTCACGATCGTCGCAGGCATCGCGCAAATCGGCGTCGGCCTGGCGGTGCGGCACAAGAGCGAGTCCGCGCTGAGCACCGCGCTCTCCGTCGCCTCCCTGATCAATGGCCCCATCCTCGGCGTCTTCCTCCTCGGAGCCGCGAAGCGAGGCGGTCAGCGCTCGGCGTTGATCGGAATGAGTTGCGGACTGGCCGCCGTCCTCTACCTGCGCTTCGGAACGGCTGTGGCCTGGCCCTGGTACACCGTGGTCGGCTCGCTCGTCACTCTCGCCATCGGCGCCAGCGCGGCGCGGCTTGATTCCTCGGAAGCGCAGCCTCTTTTGGAATCGTGACCACGCAGATCCGCTGAGTGCGCAGGTGCTAATATCCAGCTCATCGTGTCGTTCGCCTCGGAGCACCCCGCGCGGCCCCAGCTCGGTCGTCCCATGACGTTCGAGGAATGGGCCGCCATGCCCGAGGATGAGCCGGGCGAGTTGGTCGATGGCCATCTCGAGGAGGAGGAGGTGCCCGATCTCGTTCATGAGTTAGTCGTGTCCTGGCTGGTTCACGTGCTCAGGACGTGGTTGGGCCGGGAAGGCTTCGTGTTCGGGTCCGAGGCAAAGTATGCCGTGCGTGCGGATCGCGGCCGGAAGCCTGATGTTGCGGTGTACCTCGGGTCCGACGGGAGTCACCTGCCGCGACGCGGAATCGTACGTGTACCACCCGACATCGTGGTGGAGGTCGTATCGCCCTCGCCCCGCGATGAGCGGCGTGACCGCATCGAGAAGATGGACGAGTATGCGGCGTTTGGGGTGCGCTTCTACTGGATTCTCGACCCGAGCCTGCAATCGCTCGAGGTGTTTGAGCTGCTTGGCGTGCGCTACGCTCGCGCCGCGCGGGCCACAGAGGGAGGGATGGATCCGGTTCCGGGTTGCCGCGACCTGGTGATCGATCTCGATGACCTCTGGTCGGAACTCTCCCGGCTCGGTCCCTCCAACGAATAGTCGCTGATCTCGATTCGATCCCGGGGCCCTTCAGGCTGGCCTCGCGGCTTCCCCCTTGCGCTTCGCTATAACGTTCACCTCCATCAGGTTGGGAAGACATTCCCTTCCAAGCTGCAACTTGCTCGGCACACCTCCAGAGCCGCTGACGCGGCACAAAAACACGCGACATCACTTCCAGGCGTGCTCGCAAAAAGCGCACGCACGCCTGGCTACCTTCTAGTCGCCGCTGACGCGGCGGACTCCGCCTGGGTGTCTGTTTCGGTTGGAACCGTCAACTGACTCTGGAGCGCACGCGGTCAACGCAATCTGCGGGAGGCGAGGCTACCCACGTTTTCAAGCTGGACGTGTGACCCCTAGTGCCGCACGCCTCGATGCCGCGGAAGATCAACCGGCTTTGGAGTCGTGACCACCGGCGCGACGGTGCTGACGTTCGGGGCACCGGTACCGACTACCGGCAGCAGCGCGAAAACGTGTGTATCGCCGCTGACGTTGTCGATCGACATCGCCGATGCCGTGACGCGGGCGCTTCCCGAGGCCGCCGCGACGACCACCTGAACGTTCGTGCGGTCCTTGAGCCGGTCGGCGGCGGTGAGACCGAGCTCGCTGAATACCGTGTCGAGCCGGAGTTGCTGGTAGGGACCGATCGAGACATCCTTCTGACCGATGGCGGCGTTCCGGTTGCCCGCTTCGTAGAGCCGCACGCTGACGACGCCGCTGCCGCCTGCGACTTCGTTGAGGATGACCAGCCAGCGCGTGCCACGGGTCGGATCCTGCGACTGTTCCAGGCCGTCGAACGACAGCGGCTTCTGCGCCGACGACGTCGCGCCGCTGATGGCGTCGGACAGTGTCGTCTGCAGCGGCAGCGAGGCCAATGGCGTCGTCGCTCCACCGCCGCCCGCTCCGCTCTGCAACACGGCGTAAACCTTCGCCACGCTCGGCGCGCTCACGAAGATGCTGCCTCCCGCAGTAGCGGCGTTGCCGAACATTTCCTTCGACGCATCGGTGAAGACGCGGCTGCCGCCAGCGGGGACGGTGATGTCGACCTTCGGCACCGGCCCGACGCCTGTGCTGCTGTGGAACGTGGCGCTGAACGTGGCAGCCGCCGCCGACGACGCGACGAAGCCGAGGGCGGTGCTGTAGGAGGGCGCGGCTCCTGCGGACGCGGGAGTCGTCAGCACCGGCACCACCGTCGTCACGCTCACGGGCGACGTGGTGTCGAGTGCGCGTTTCCACATCGCATTGGCGATCGCTGCACCTGCGACGCGCTCCTCGACCGGCCTGCTCAGGAACGTCGCGCCCGACTCGCCGTTCGCGGCGCTGATCGTTGCGACGCCGATGACCGAGCCGCCACCTGACTGCACGTCGATCACGATCCGCGTGGCGGTCAGGCCGGTGAGAGGAACCATGCCGTAGCGCGCAAGCTGCTGCGTCTGCACCGAGGTCTGCTCTCCGCTCGCGTCGTACGTCGTCACTCGCGCGGCGGCGGCATCGGCGCCGCTCGTCTCCGCCAGCACCAGCGAGACATTCGATTGCGGCAGAAGGTTGATGACGAGAGGTGCGCCGACGCGCGCGCCGTCCCCGCGGTTGACGACGGGCGTCTCGAAGCCGCCCTTGCCGCCGAGGACGACGATGGAGGCGCGGACGTTGACGAGGCCGACGCGCTCGCGCGGGAGACGCACTTCGATCGCGCCCGATTGCGGCGGCGTTCTGCCGAAAAGCTGGAAGGCCGGATCGGTGATCGTGACGACGTCATTCGCGGGGACGACAACGACGACGCGTTGCGCCGACGACGCATCGAAGCCGTCGCGACCGGTGGGAGTGAAGAGCAGCTCCGCCTGCACGGAGTCGCCGCCGAGGTTGGTGAGGCGGAGGCGCGTGACGGTGCGATGGCCGCCGGACGAGGTTGCGCTGACAACTTCGGGAACGATGAAGGAACGGGCGTTGATGTCGAGACTCGTCGTCCGTCCCGCGCTCACGGCGATGCCGTCGTTGTCCTGCACCAGCAGGCGCGCCGAGGCGCCGTCCTTCGTTCGAACGGTGAAGTACGTGTAGCGCGGAAGGGCCGAGCCGTTCGGCGCCAGCGTGCGGCGCGTGAAGAGATTGACGGTGCGCGATGCGCCCGCGGCCAGCGGCGCGTTCCAGCCGTTCTCCGGCACCAGCCACGCCTCGGGGCCGATCTCCGCCGCCAAATCCATCGTGGTCGTGCCGGGATTGCGGATCGTGATTTGACGCGCGGGCCGCGTCGTGTCGTCGCCGCTGAAACCGTTGAATGCCGCGTAGTCGCTCGGCAGACTATCGACGATGAATTCGGGCGCTGCGGCCACGCCACCACCGACCTTGAGATTGACGAAGGTGTACGGCGTCACCGCCAGGCCGGTGCCGGTCGACGCGACGAAGATGACGGCCTGATACGAGCCGGCGACATTCGACGGCGGGCCGCCGAATCGAATCGTGAAGGTCCGCGGTTTGCGCGGTTCCAGCGTCACGAACGCTGCGTCCTCGGCGATGCGGAAGAAGGGCGGCGATCCGTTCAGCTCCTGTTGCCCGATGAAGATCTGCACCGGCGATGCGGCGAGATTCTCGAGCGCGAATGTCGTCGGATGATCTTCGATTCGGTCGCCGATCGGGCTGACGACAGCGCGCGGCTGCAAGGTGAAGATCACATTCGGCGGCGCTTGCGACACGACGACGCTTCTCACCTCGGACGGCGGCCCCGACAAGTTCGGGTCGCACGACGGCAGCCCGCGAACGCGGTGATAGAACGTCCCGGTGCTCGTGGCCACGAAGGCTGCGGCCGCGGACGTGGTCACTTGCGTTTCGGAATTCGTGAACGCGGATGACGTGGAGCGCTCAACAAGATAGGCACCGTCGGCGTCGAGTCCGGCCGCGGGCGACCAGACGATTGCGTATGTCGATCCCGCCGTCGCCGTCGAGGGTACAAACTGGAAGGCCGGCGCGCCGGGAGCCGTGCAGGTCGTACGCGTCGTGAATGCAGCAACCGCCGTGCTGGTCTGTCCCCCTTGCAGGCAAGAGCTCTTACCGACCACGCGCCAGAAGTACGTCGTGCCGGTAGTCAGCGACGGCAACGCCAGCGAGCGCGCCTTTCCGCTGATCTGCGAACGAAGGAGCGACGGCGATGAGAACGTGCCGAAGTAGACGTCGAAGCCGTCGAAATCGACGTTCGTGGTCCAGGTGAGCTCGACCGTCGTGCTGACGTTGGCCGCGCCGGCGGAGGGCGCGCCGAGGGCGAGCGTCGGCTGCACGTCGCAGGCTGCGGCACTATTCGTGGAGAACGAACGGATCGGCGTCGACGCCGTCTTCGTGCTGTCGCAGCTTGCATGGGCAACGACGAACCAGTAGCCAGTTCCGCTGATGACTGCCTTGTAACTCGTGTTGGAAACGGTCGCCGCGAGCGGCGGCGGCGAGCTGCCTCCAACGTAGACGTCGTACGTCGAGGCACCGACTGCCGGTTCCCAGGTCAGAACGACGCCGGTGTTGTCGCCCGCGTTTTGAGCACCCGCCGCAGGAGAAAGCAGATTGAACGATGCTACGCCGCATCCGCTGGCGGTCGTGAACGAGCCGATCGGCGACGCCGTTTTCGACTGAGGCGTGCAGAACGAGTCGCCCTTGGCCACCACCTGCCAGTAGTACTTGGTGCCGGGTGCGAGGTTCGACGGCGTGAAGGATGTCTCGCTCACATCGGTGGCCACCACACGCGTTGGCGGCGACGAGACATCGACGCGCACCTCGTAACGGAACGCGCCGGGAACCGGCCGCCATGCCAGCGCCGGCGCGGTCGAGGTCTGTGCTCCGTCGCTGGGCGCGCTGAGAATCGGTGCGCCGACCGAGGTGCAGGCGAAGATCGCGCGGACGCGATTGTTCCCCGAGTCGGAGATGAAGACGTTGCCCGATCGATCGACGGCCACCCCGCTGAGCGCGAACGGAAAGTTCATCCTCGCCTCGGTGGCCTTTCCGTCGTCGCCGGAAAAATCGGAGTCGACGTAGGACCTACCGCTGCCGGCGACGGTGGAGATCTTCATCGTGGCCGCGTCGATCTTCCGCACGCGCAACGTTCCTCGGTCCGCGATGTAGATGTCGCCATTGCGCGGATCGAGCGCGATGTGCGCAGGCTCCGCAAACGCGTCGGCCGCCGGTCCGCCATCGCCAAGATCGGGCGCCGTCGAGCCCTCGCCGCGCAGGATCGTGGAGATCTTGCCGTCCGCCGTCACTTTGCGAAGCGCCAGGTTTCCACTGTCGGAGATGATGACGTTCCCGGCCAGGTCGACGATCGCGCGCGTCGGTTGCGACAGGGCAGCAGCCGTAGCCAGGCCTCCGTCGCCACTGAATCCACTGCTGCCGTTGCCGGCAAACGTCCGGATCGTCTGCGTCGCGGCGTCCACCTTCCAGATGCGATTGGCGTCACTGTCCGCGATGTAGAGGTTGCCCGCCGCATCGACGAAGACTCCGCTCGGCGCGATCCGCGCCGACTTCGCAGGCAGCCCTTCGTTGTTTCCGCCGGGCGGATCGCCGCCTCCGGCAACGGTGTTGATCAGGTGCGTGGTTTTGTCGACCTTGCGGATCCGTCCGTTGTGCGGATCGGCGATGTAGAGATTGCCGGCCGCGTCGAGCGCAACGTCGGCAACGCCGCCGATCGCGACGTCCGTGGCAGGCTCACCATCGCCGCCCTCTTCATAGAAACGGCCGGCGACACCGGCGTACGTGGTGATGATCCCGTTCGGATCGACGCGGCGCACCGTGGTGTTGACGGAGTCCGCGATGTAGAGCGTGCCATCGGAGTCAACGGCCAGCCCGGTCGGGTGGCGCAACACCGCAGCCGTCGCCAGCAGACCGTCGCCGAGGTAGTTGCCACCGCCGGCGACGACCACGGGATCGAGCGATCCGGGGGCAAACCGCTTGATCGTGCCGTCGTCGCTCCCGGCGAAAATGGCGCCGTCCGCCGCCACCGCCATCCCGTAACTGATCGAGAGGTTCTTGCCGGCTGTGCTGATCTTCCGCGTCTGCTTGTCGACACGCCGAATGCGGTCCTGGTGCGCGAAGAGAAGATTGCCCGCGGTGTCAAACGTCAAGGCGCCGACGTAATCGAACAGCGCCTCGGTCGCCAGATGTCCATCGGCGTCGTCGCCACGAAGCGTCCCTCCACCGGCGTAGGTCTCGATCTTTTTCGTCGCTCCGTCGATCCGGCGCACGACATTGTGCTCGTTGTCAGTAAGGTAGATGTTCCCCGACGCGTCGACGGCAACGGCGGTGAGGGCCGCAAGAAGCGCGTCCTGGGCCAGCCCTCCGTCGCCTGTGTAGCCGCTGGTTCCGTCGAGTGCGCCGGCAATGGTGACGATCGTCTTCGCGGCGAGATCGATACGCCGGATCCGGTTTCCGTTGTAGGCGCGCTCCGCCACGTAGAGGTTGTTGCCGGCCAGCCAGAGCGAGACAGGCGACTTGAGGACGCAGCCCTCCGCCGCGCCATCGATCGTGTGATCGGCGCGATCTTCGCCTCCTCCGGCGATCGTGTTGATGATGCCGGTGGCCGCGTCGATTTTGCGGACACGGTCATTGTTGGTATCCGCCACATAGACGTTCCCGCTTGCGTCGACTGCAATCCCGAATGGCTGCTTGAGCGTGGCACGAATCGCTAACCCGCCGTCACCGGCAAACCCTCCGCCGCCAGTTCCAGCGATCGTATGAATCGTGCCGTCCGTGTTGATTCGCCGCACCAGGTTCGCCTGCGATTCAGTCACGTAGAGATTGCCGGCGGGATCGAACACGACGCCAAAGACGCCGTACAGCCCGACCTGCGTGGCCTGCAGGCCGTCGTCCGACCCGCCGCCCGCGACCGTGACGATCGACTGCGCGTGCAGAATCGCCGTACCTGTAAGCAGGAACGCGACAACGACTCCGCGAAGAGTGCGCAGCATTTTGCTAGTCCGATGCGCGCATTCTACACTCGCGCTCCATGCGCTCAGCCTGCACCAGATTGCTCGTCCTTCTCGTCTCCACACTCGTTGCGGCCTGCAGCTCGACGCGGCCGCACGGACTCGCACTCGATCCAACCAAGCTCAGCGAGATCGATCGCACAGTCGAGCAGGCCATCGCCGCCCACAAACTTCCCGGCGGCGTCTTCCACCTCGCGCGCGACGGCGCGGTTTACGAAAAAGCGTACGGCAACCGCGCTCTCGTGCCGGCCGTCGAGCCGATGACGACCGACACGATCTTCGATGCCGCGTCGATCACGAAAGTCGTGGCGACGACGCCGAGTGTCTGGTTGCTGATCGAGCGCGGCAAGATCGAGCTCGACGCGCCGGTCAACCGCTACATCTCCGAATTCACGGGAGGCTGGCGCGACGAGATCACGATCCGCCATCTACTCACGCACACGTCCGGCCTTCGTCCCGACCTCGACCTCTCGCCGCCGTGGAGCGGATACGACACCGCGATGCGGATGGCAATGGCCGAGGAGCCGCGGCAACGCCCCGGCTACACGTTCCGCTACAGCGACATCAACTTCGAGCTCCTCGGCGAGATCGTGCATCGCGTGTCGGGCGACCCGCTGGACGTGTTCGCCCGCCGCGAGATCTTCGAGCCGTTGCGCATGCGCGACACAGGGTTTCGCCGCGCCGAGGTTCGGAGCGTCAACGCCCGCATCGCGCCAACAGAACAAACAAAAGAAGGCATGCTCCGCGGCATTGTCCACGACCCCACCGCCCGCAACATGGGAGGCGTCGCCGGACACGCCGGTCTCTTCATCACCGTCCACGACCTCGCGCTCTACTGCCGCATGCTGCTCAACGGCGGCGCGCCAATCCTCAAGCCCGAAACCGTGGCGAGGATGACGAGCGTCCAGTCGCCCCCGAACGTCGCGCTGCGAAGAGCTGGCGGCTTCGACCTCGACTCCTCCTTCAGCCGCCCTCGCGGCTCGATCTTTCCCCTCGGCTCGTTCGGCCACACCGGCTTCACTGGCGGAATGTTCTGGATCGATCCGTTCTCGAAAACGTTCTATATCTTCCTCTCGAACCGCGTTCATCCAAACGGCACCGGCGACGTCCTCCGCCTGCAGTCCGCCCTCGGCACATTGGCAGCCGAGGCAGCGCACGTGCCGCACGAAACCCCGGCCGGCGCGATGCAGATGAGAGCAGGCGGACAGGTTCGATTGACCTTCGGCGGCGCGGACACCAACAACGGCATCGACCACCTCGAAGCCGAGAAATACGCGTCGCTGCGAGGCATGCGCATCGGCCTCATCACGAATCACACCGGCATCGACAGAGCCTGGAATCCGACCGCCGATCTCCTGCGCAGCGCGCCCGGGGTCACGCTCGCCGCGCTCTTCTCGCCCGAGCACGGAATCCGCGGCACGTCTGACGCGAATATCGGCGACGACCGCGATCCGGTCAGCGGCCTGCCCGTCTACAGCCTCTATGGCGAAACGCGCAAACCAAAACCGGAGCAACTGGCCGGACTTGACGCGCTGGTCTTCGACATCCAGGACGTCGGCGTGCGCTACTACACCTACATCGCAACGATGGGTCTGGCGATGGAGGCCGCGGCAGCGGCGCACATCAAGTTCATCGTTCTCGACCGCGTCAATCCGATCGGTGGTGCCGCCTTCGAAGGGCCGTTGCTGCACGCTGACGAGGCCTTCATCGCCTGGCACTCCCTCCCCATCCGCCACGGCATGACGGTCGGCGAGCTGGCGCGAATGTTCAACGACGAGCGCCACATCGGCGCCGACCTGACCGTGATCCCGCTGCAACGCTGGCGGCGCGAGCTGTGGATGGACGACGCCGGCCTGCCGTGGATCAACACCTCGCCAAACATGCGCAGCCTGACCGAGGCGACGCTCTATCCGGGGATCGGCATCATCGAGTCCGCAGTCTCCGTCGGACGCGGCACCGACACCCCCTTCGAAGTCCTCGGCGCACCCTACATCGACGGGGCGGCGCTCGCTCGCGAGCTGACAGCGATGGCGCTTCCGGGTATCCGCTTCGAAGCCACCGAGTTCACGCCCACGTCGAGCAATTTCGCAAACCAGCACTGCGGCGGCGTGCGGATGACGATCACCGACCGCAACGCCTGGCGGCCGGTGATGAGCGGCGTGGCCATCGCGCTCGTCCTGCACCGGCTTTATCCAACAGACTTCGCGCTCGACAAGATCGCCACACTCCTCCGCGATCCGGCCACGCTGGAAGCCATTCGCGCGGGGAAGCCGTTAGCCGAGATCACGGCGATGTGGCGCGAGGACGAGGCGGCGTTCGCGGCAAGGCGGGCGAAGTATCTGTTGTACTAGGAGTTTGCGCGGCAGAAAACTCCGAAGCCGTATTTCATCCAACACGAGTGTCGACGAATTTCGACCGCCGCCCTGACAGCACTCGGGCGAGGACGCCCGAGTGCCCGCGGTCGAGACGACCGCACTCCTTTGCAGCACTGAGGAGTGCGTGCGTCTCGCACGCGGCCATCGAGGCGTCCCGCCTCGGTGGTTGGATCCGGCCGGATAGTCCAGTGGTTGAAGCGAGTCCGGCCCTGCCCACGTGATCGAAACGGAATCTCATCGGATACCTTGCACGGCACCCTGTCCGCTTCGTCGCGCCTCAGGTTAAACTTCGGTCCATGGCCAATGACGTACAACAACTTCGCGATCTGGCGCGGGCGTACTGGGCGGGTGAACCGGTCGTCTGCCCGAAGCATCCCTTCGTCATCATGACCGGCAGCTTTGTGCAGACGACGTTTGCCGATCATCTTTTCCTCACCTGTCCCCGAGGGAAGGAGACGATCACGATTCCGCAGCGGCCGAAGCAGATGGAGTTTCACCGGCAGCAGGTCGAAGGCTTTCTCGAGAACATCGAGCGCGGCGACGCCAACCTCTGCTACCGATGCCAGTCGGTGCTGGACATCGAGTCGTCCACGAATCCGAAGACTGGCGCCGCTGAGTATTCGTTCACCTGCGTCCGATGCTTCTCGTACGGCACCTGGACCGGCCAAAGCGCTGAGCTCGCCGTCGTCAACAGCTAAAAGTTCGAATCGGTGGGTAGGGAAAGACTCCTTTCCGTCACTCCTACAGCGGGAGATCTTTGTTCACGCGATGACTGTTGAGACTTACGACTGGGTGGAAACGACGAATCTGTCCGCGCTGGTGGCGAATTTCGCGCGGGTTCACATGCTGCTCTCGATCTTTGACGGCGACCCCGACAAATGGATCGAGTTCCTGAAACTGAGCGGAACGGCGGAGGAGCGCCGCCGCGATCTGCCGTTCGCGGAAACGCTGAAGCAACGAATGGCCGGCGATCCGGGCTACATCGATCGGCTGCGCCGCGTCGTAGGGGAAGTCTCCGAGCTGATCTGAGTCCGCGTCACCACGTGCCGATCTCGCCGACGACGGCGTCAATCGCATGCAGCGCGTCGGCCGTTCCGGCGGTGTGGTGATTGATGATGATCGAGAAGTAGCGGTGCGAGCCGCTCGGGCCGTCCATGATGCCGCTCAGCGCGTTCACGCCGCTGATGCTGCCAGTCTTGCCTCGCATGCGGCTCGCGAATGGAAGAAGTCGCCGCCGAAGCGTTCCTTCCTCGCCCGGCTGCGCCAGCATCATCCACCACACCCCTCGGCGCGCCGGATCGTTCATCCAGCGAAGTAGCGTGACGATGGCGCGAGGCGTGACGAGATCATCCGGCGAGAGGCCGCAGCCGTCGACGAAGCGAAAGTCGGAGCCGCGAATCCCGATCTCGCCGGTTAGAAAACGCCGCTCGATCTCTGCAGACGCTTCGTAGGACGCAGGCCGCGCGCCGCCGGCCGACAGGCTCTTGAACATCATCTCGGCGTAGAGGTTCTGGCTCGGTTTGAGAACGGTGGAGAGCAGTTGCCAGAGCGGCGGCGACTCGATGACGGCGAGGCGTTCGCCCCATGCGTGCGGAGTCGTGTTGACGATGACTTGCCCGCGGACAGCGACCCCCGCGTGCCGCAGCGCATCGGCAAGCGCTTGCGCTGCGTAGAGCGCAGGATCGCCGATCGCGACGAGATCATGGAAGTGCTCCGGCATCGTTCCGCTGATCGTGAGGGCGTTGCCGGCGCCGGGGCGAACGATGGGATCGCTACTGCCGCAAACGACCGCAGCGGAGGCAGGGACAAACGCAGGATCCGTGACGATGACAGGACTGGCGCAATGATCGGCCACAATTCCGACGACGTTCTCGTTGTAGGCGAGCGCATCGACCGGAGCCGCGTAGTCGCTGCCGAGGTTTCCGACCTTCCAACTGCCGGGGATGGTGCTGCGGTCGAAGAGCGAGACGTCTGCGATCACGTTCCTCACCTCAGTCACGCCTCGCGCGCGCAACGCGGACACGAACGGCGCGAAGACAGCGTCGCGGTCGAAGGCCCAGCGTCCGCCGAGGGAGGGATCGCCGCCGCCGCGGAGGATGACGTCGTCGCCGGCGCGCCAGAGCTCCGTGGCGATGCGCCGGTCGAGCCCTTCGCAGGAGGCGACGGTGGCGGCAGCGAAGAGCTTTCGATTCGACGCCGGAATCAGCAGCGTGCTCTCGTTCCGCGCGTAGATCGTGTGGCCGCGGTCATCGACGACATCGATGCCCCAGATCGCGCCGGCGAGCGACGGAGTGCTGGTGATCGCGTCGATCCGTTGTGCGAGTGATGGCGGCGGCGGGGCCGTCGCGCAGGAGGTGAAAAGGAGCAGGAATCCGGCGAGCGCTCTACGCAAAGGCCATCCCTTCGAGCGACGGCGCAGTCTCGAGATTGCGATGGACGGCGGCCAGCATGCCGTCGAAATCAGCGCTCGGAAATCGCAGACGCAGGCGCTTGGCGACAGCGTGCGCTTTGAGGCAGGCGCCGTAGTCGCGAGCGAAGGGATAGACGGGGATGTCGGGTGCCGGCTGTCGGGTGTCGGGTGTCGGAAGCGGGTCGATGGACAGCTGCGCAACTACGCGACCGATCACCGCGTCGTCGCCGGTTTGGAGCGCGGCATCGAACAGGAAAAGCGCATGGGCGCTAATGATCTCTCCCTCATTCGCGATGACGTTCGCGACCAGCGCAGCGCATAGCGAATCGAGATCGAGGCTCCCATTTCCAGCTCCCGATTCCCCACTCCCCACCCCCACCATCTCCCACACACCCACCCGAAGCATCGCGTATCTCCCCTTCTCGCCGAGGATATCCGCCAGGCGAATGGCGGCGTTGGCGACGATCAGCTTGTGGCCGAGGTCTTCGAAATCGTCGGAGGCCACGGCGAAAAAATCGTGCGCGAAATCGTCGTCGCGGTAGCGCTTGGCCAGCCAGCGCTCGGCGCGCAAACGATCGGACATCGCGATCGCCTCACGCAGCTCATCGACATCGCCGCGCTGATCGTCGTCGAGCTTCGGAGGGTCGAGCATCGGCGGCTCGCTCCACGGCTGCCGGCTGGCCGCGGAGTAGATCGCACACTCGACGATGGCCTGATCGAATCGCTCGCCGAGGTCCTCGCGCAGATCCCATGCGGAGAGACAAGCTAGCAAGGCGTGTTTGGAATGCTCCGAGGGCGCGAACGCGAGCACGGCGAAGCGCGTCACCTCGATCCACGTTTCTTCGGCAGTGTGGCTCGCGCGAAACGCAGCGACCGCGGCAGGGATCGCAGCGAGGTCGCGTTCGATGAAGGGGCCGTAGTTCATTCGGAGTGCGGCGGCACTCCCGATTATCTATGTTTCTTCGGCGGCGTTTTCGCCGGGGTTTTCGCGGGCTTCGCAGCGCCGGGCACTTTCGCCGTTTGCGGATTCGTTAGCACGCCACCGTCTTCTTCGGAACGGCCGTCTTCGACATCGACGGTCTGCGTCACCGCGTCGGTGCCATTTACCGAAGGTTGCGCAGCAGCGGGAGCGATCGTCTGGGTCGTCGGCGCAGTCGAAGTCACCGTCGACGATTTCCCCCAGCGGCAGCCGTAGGCGAAAAACGTCAACATCATCACGATCGTTACCGACAGCGTGGCAGCTCTTTTCACGGACACCTCATGGATGGATACCCAGCCAATGCAATTTCCCTGACAGGATTCGCTACAATCCGCCCCATGGTTGAGCGGAAGCGGATCGGTGTTTTCGGTTGGGGCATCGTGGCCCCGAAGTCCCCCGACATCGATACCTTCGAGCGCAATCTGGAACGTGCCGATAGCTGGCTCACCCCTTTCCGCGGCTTCGGCCCGTCGAATTTCCTCGTGGGCGAGCCCGAATTCGACTTCGAAACCTACCACGACTGGCTCGACCAGCGCTTTCCCCCCGCCAAGTTCTCGCAGCTCAAGGACAAGATGGGGCCGATGGTGCAGACGTGCATCGGCGCGTTCATCCAATCGCTGGCGCAGAACCCAGGGATCGAGGATTATTTGCAGTCGCTCGGCACCCAGGCTCACGTCTACATCGGCAGCGGCCTCGGCGAGATCACAGTGACCGCCGCCGAGACGCTGGCCTACGACCGCGCACTGCGGAAGTGGAACGAGTTCTGGGCCTCGCCCGAGCGCTGCGCCGCGTTGCGCGCGCACAACGAAGGCGCGCCCGATCCGGTCTCACCTCCCGACCCGAAAGAGTTCGCGATCGGCTCCGAGGATTGGATCGATGCGAAGCATGTCTGGGAAACGTTCTGGGCAGAAAAGAGCGACGCGCTGCGGCGCTATCTTGAGGAAGCGGCGAACATCCAATCCGAGCCGGTCCCTCCATCCTCGGGTACGGCGAAGCTCAGCTCGATCCGGCAGAAGCTGAGCAAGATTCGCGCGCTCAACCGGAAGTGGGGTTGCCCGGGCGAACCGTGGTCCAGCGTGTCGCCCAACCTTCTCTGGAACATCGCCAACATCCCAGCCTCGCAGGTTTCGATGATCGGCCGCATCGTCGGCCCCGCATTCGCGCCGGTGGCGGCATGCGCCTCGTTCGGCGTCGCTCTCAAAATGGCCGCCGACGCCATCCACCTCGGCGACGCAAAAGCAGTCGTGGTCGGCATGACCGATCCCCCGCCTCACCCGGTGGTCATCTCCGCGTTCTACAACGCCAACGTCCTCTCCGCCGACGCCGACATCTCGCGCCCGCTGACCGAGTTGAAGGGCACGCACATCGCCGGCGGCTCATGCGTCTGGATCGTCGGCGACGCAATGGAGCTGATGGCGCAGGGCTTCAAACCACTGGGGATGGAGATCGTCGGCATCGGTACGTCGTCGGACGCGCATCACATCATCACGCCGTCGAAAGGCGGCGCGCAGCTGGCGATGAAGAAGGCGATGGAGGAACTGCAGGCCGCCGACGTCACGACCTGGGATATGCACGCCACCGCAACGCCGGGCGACGCACTTGAGATCGAGAACGCGCTGGAGATGCTGCATCCCGACGTGCTCTTCACCGCACGCAAAGGAACATTCGGCCACGGCATGTCAGTCGGCGGCGGCTGGGAGCTCACCGCCCAACACATGGGCATGTCAAAAGGCCGCCTCTATCCGATGGCGCTGACCGAGGGCGAGCTGCACGCCGACGTAAAAATCCAGGACGCGAAATTCGTCTCCAGCGAAGGCTGCGCCGTCGGCGACGGCTACAGCGGCAAACTGAGCATGGGCGTCGGCGGCATCAACTCGTGCGTCATCAGCCGAACGTGGGATGCTGAGTTCGTCGAAGAGCACGTGGTGGTTGACGAGACGGCGACCACGCCTCGTTAGCGGACAGGCGAGCACGACGAGCCCTCTCGCGAGGAGAGGGCTCGATACAGCTCGGTACGTGCGCTATTTCTTCTTGGTCTTGGCGGCCGTCGGTTTGGCCGATGAGGTTGAGCTCGAGCAGTTGGCGACGCCCGGCCCGGTGGGGTTTCCAAACGGACTGCCCGGGCAGGCCATTGACAGCGACCAGACAAAGTCGCGAGCCGCGAAGCCCGCCGGAATCGCATTCCGCGGCGGTGTACCGATCGGGTTGCCGGTGGTCGGGAGGTTGTTGATCCCGTCTGTACCGGCCGCATTGATCGAAGAGTACGCATGACAGCTCTGGCACGACGCCTGAGTGAGCGGAACGTTCGCGTTCTCGGCTTCGATCACGGAGTTGCCAAGCAGAACGGGATTGCCGCTGCCGTCGACGAAGGTGGTCTGCACCCCGTCCAATCGGTAGTTCTGCCAGACCGAATTCAAATTCGCGGAGGTCATGAGCTGCTGAAGCGCGGGGGTGATGTTCGTAGTGGCGCCGAACGTGTTGGGCGGAGTCTGGGCCGGACTCGAGCCGTAGGGGTCGTTGCAACCGAGGACGACACAACGGTTCGCATTCGTGATCGGACTCTGCGGCTCGAAGGTCGCCCAGATCCAGTTCGGAACCAGCTTCGAGATCACGTGCATACCGGCCAGCGCGTAGCAATTACCACCGTACGTTTCGGTCCATACGTTTCCCTGGAGAGAAGCCGGACATGTGGGCGTGTATTGAATCCAATCGACCTTGATCTCCACCGAGGACGTAGGGAAGCTGATGTTCGAGCTCGCCCATCCTCCCTGCGGAAAGAACGGCTGGAACGGCCCCGCGCCCGCGGTGGCAAATCGGGCCTGCGGTGGGCGAAACGTCAGCGTGGCGCCGGGGAATGGCGAGCCGACGTAGCTGGTGGTGGTGGGACTCAGACGAACTTCCTCGCAGATTGGCGACGGCGAGGGTTTCATTCCAGGCTGCGTGCTGGGATTCGAATTGCAGTCTGCCGGATTCAACTGCGGCGGCAGCGCTCCGGCGGCCAGCGCTTGCTTCCTGGCCATCACAATGCCGAGCGGGCTGCCGTGAAAACGATTCGCGGCGCCGCGTTTCATCGCCGCGGCGAAAGAAGCGCCGCTTGATGCTGCCGGGTAGACCTGTGCCTGCTCGAGCCACGTCTCCCATTGGAGCATCGGATATTGCGTAGGAGTGGATGTGGAACAGGCAGCAGCCACAAAGATCTGCCAGGCGGTTTGGGCGACCTGTGTCTGGTTGTTGGGATCCGGCGGTGTCGTGGGAAGACTGCACGGATTCTGGCCAAACGCCACCGCGGCAACGAAGCACAAGAGCGAGAGAAGCACCATCGGTTTCGGTTTCATCGAATCCCCCTCCAAGTTGAATTGTTTGGGGTACCCACCTTGAGAGGGTCGGCAGGGCATTAAATCCCTACCCAGCGGCGACGTAATTGGTCGATATCTCAAGCGTACGGATCGCGAGCGGCAGCAGTGCTTGCGTAGATTCAACATTTCGCGCGAAGCGCTTTGGACTGCGGTGGCGCCAGCCGCCGCTTTCTGCACGCGATTCAAAGCGGCAGCTGGCGCTGCCGCAGTCCAAAGCGCTTTGCGCAAAAACGATGGCCCGGTCGGAGGATACGAACGGGAAGAAACTCCGCCCTCTCCTCCTTTACTCGCAAACTGACCGAACGGTCATTCGGTGCTGGCGAATCAATTGCACCCCAGTTCGGCGCCTCGAAATCATGCTGTCGAAACGACTTCCCCTTTTTCTTTTCGCAATCACGCTCAGCGCTGGCGCGCAGACGCAGACGGCGCCGCTCCGCCTCACCGTCGGAGACGCCATTCGCATGGCTCTCGGCAGCGGCACGCAGGCCGAGTTGGCGCGGTCGAACGAGCAGATGGCGCGGATTGCGCGCTCCGAGGCGCTGAGCGCGTTACTGCCGCAGGCGGACGCGAAGTTGATGCAGTACAGCCAGTCGATCAACCTGGCCACGTTCGGCTTTTCGCTGCCTGGCCTCCCGCCCGTCATCGGACCATTCAACGTCACCGACGCGCAGATCTCCGCGGCCGTGCAGGTATTCAACTTCGCGGCGCTGCGGCGGTATCAATCGCTGAAACGCTCAGCCGAAGCGAGTCACTACCAGAACGAGCAGGCCGAGAACGACGTCGCCGCATCGGTGGCGCGGCTCTATCTCATTGCTCAGCGCGCGCAGACGCAGATCGATGCGCGGCAGGCGGACGTCGCCCTCTTCACGCGCCTGCTCCAATCAGCGCAGGACGAGTTCCAGGCCGGTACCGGAACACGTCTCGACGTTGCACAAGGAAATGTGCAGCTGGCCCGCGCCCGGCAGGCGCTGCTCCTCGCCCAAAATGACCGTCAGAACGCAACGCTCGCGCTGCTCAACGCAGTCGGCGCCGACGAGTCGGGTGATGTGGTTTTCGCCGCTCTTCCGCCCGCTCCGACCGATGTCCCAACGGTCGACACCTCCCTCGCCGCCGCAAAAGAACATCGCCCCGAGCTTCGCCAAGCGGCCGAACAGGTCCGCGCGGCGCGTCTCACGGTCGAAGCGGCGCGCGCTCGCCTCCTCCCCTCCGTTTCCGTCGACTTCGAGGGAGATCTGAACGGCAACCACACAAACGATCTCCACTGGACCCGCCGCATCGCCGCAAACCTCGGCGTCCCGCTTTTCCGCGCCGACATCAACGCGAACATCGCCCGCGCCAAGGTGATGCTGCACGATGCCGAGACGCAACTGTCGCAGCGTCAGCGCGACGTCGAACAGGATGTCCGCCGCTCGGTGATGAACCTGCAAAATGCAGAAGCGCGCGTGGCCGTGGCGACGGAGAGCGTGACGGTGGCAGAAGAAGCGCTGACCGTCTCCCGCGACCGGCGCGCGGCAGGATACGGATCGCCCGTCGAAGTCGACCGCGCTCAGGATGCGTATCGTCAGGCCCACGAAGATCTGATCGCCGCACAGGCCGACGCCGCGGCGGCCCAGTTCGACTACGAGCACGCGACCGGCGGGATTCGCCGTTACATCAGCGACGCAGCAACGACTTCGCCCGAGGCCAAACCGTGACTTCCGCCGTGGCAACGTTTGACGCGGCCGGAAGTTTGCCCGCGCGGCAGGAGCGCAAGCCGGTCAACAAGTGGCTCGTCACCATCTCGATCACGTTCGGCACGCTGATGGGCGCGATCGACGCCTCAATCGTCAACGTCGCCGTCCCTCACCTCACCGGCTCCCTCGGCGTCACCATCGAACAGATCACCTGGGTCACGACCGGCTTCGTCATCGCCACGGTCATGGTCATGCCGCTGACGGGATTTCTAGCGCGGCTCTTCGGCCAGAAGCGCGTTTACATGGTCTGCCTGGCGCTCTTTGTGATCGGATCTGCGCTCTGCGGCATGGTGCGCACGCTTCCGCTTCTCGTCACCTTCCGCATCCTTCAGGGCCTCGGCGCTGGAGCACTGCAACCGACGGAGCAAGCGATCCTGCGCCAGACCTTTCCCCCCAAAGAACACGGCATGGCCATGGCGCTTTTCGGAATGGCGGTCGTGATCGGCCCCGCGTTCGGCCCATCCCTCGGCGGCTACATCGTCGACAACTATTCGTGGCCGTGGATTTTCTATATCAATGTCCCGATCGGCATCATCTCTCTGTTCATGGTCTCGCGCTTCGTGCATGAACCCGAGGATGTGCGCGCGGCCATGCACCAGATGGCGGAGCGGCAGCGCAAGAACATGGACTGGAGCGGCATCGCCCTCCTCTTCATCGGGCTCGGCACGATGCAGTACGTGCTCGAGGAAGGCAACCGCAACGATTGGTTCCAGTCAGGTGAGATCAAGCTCATCGCGCTGATCGCCATCGTGTCGCTCGCGGCGCTGGTGATCCGCGAATTGAGCGCGCGAGTCCCGGCGGTCGACTTCTCGCTCTTCAAGGATGTCGTGTTCACGTCCGGCACGCTCATCGGCGCGGTCATGTTCGCGATGCTGATGGCGGTGACGTTTCTCCTCCCGCTCTTCATGCAACTGCTCCTCGGATTTTCCGCGACGCAGGCCGGCCTGGCGATGATGCCGCGAAGTCTCTGCATGCTCGTAGTGATGCCGATCGTCGGGCGGATTTACAACAAAGTCTCGCCGCGCCTCGTCGTCGCGTTCGGCATCGTGCTCTTCGCGTACACGGCATGGCTGATGGGGCACTACACGCTGGCCACGTCGCGCGCCGACGTCATCCAGGTGCTGATCATCCAGGGCGTCGCGTTCAGCTGCCTCTTCATCCCGCTGACGACGATGGCGCTCAGCACGATTCCGCGTCATCGACTGTCCGACGCCACCGGTCTGAACTCATTGTTACGTCAAACCGGCGGATCGATCGGACTGGCCGTGTTCGCAACATTGCTCACGCGTTACGCGACGCAATCACGCGGCGACATGCTGCCGCACTTTTCGATGTCGAGCCCCGCGATGATCGCGCGGATGGCCGGCATCCAGCGGATGATGCAGGCGCATGGGCTCGATACCGGCGCTGCGCGCAATGCCGCCGCACGCATGATCGACGGCGGCCTTCGCCAGCAGGCCATGATGATCTCGTTCGAAAAGTTGTTTTACCTGTCAGGAATCCTGTTTCTCTGCGTGCTGCCGCTCGTCTTCTTCCTGAAGATGCCGAAGAACGCGGAGAAGATCGACGTTCATGTGGAGATGTAGATGACGACCAACGGAACCACCGCCGGCGCGATGCCGGAAATCGCCGAGCACGAGCCTGCAATCGCCTCGTCAAAGGCCAAACGCATGTATCTCATCCTCGGCGGCGCCGTGTTGCTGCTGCTGATCGGCTATGGCATTTACGCGTTCGTCTCCGCAGGCAAAGCCACGACCGACGATGCGCAGGTCGCCGCCGACATCGTGCCGGTGGCCGCGCGCGTCGCGGGCCAGGTGACGACGGTTTACATCACCGAGAATCAGCCGGTTCACGCGGGTCAGCCGATCGCCGATCTCGATCCGTCCGATGCGCAGGTGAAAGTCGCACAGGCCGAGGGCGATCTGGCGACAGCGCAGGCACAGGCGGCCGACGCTGACGCGCGCACCGCGGTCACATCCGCCTCCGCACGCGGCGCGCTCACCTCCGCACAAGGCGCGCTCCAGAGCTCGCGCGAGAGCGTCGACAGTTCCGCCGGATCGATCGCGGAGGCGCATGCGGCGGTCACGCGCGCGACGGCAAACGCACAGAAAGCGCGGCTCGACTTCCAGCGCGCCGAGGAGCTCGGCGGCAAGGGCGATATTTCGAAGGCGCAGGTCGATGCTGCCCGCGCGGCACACGAAGCCGCCGACGCCGATCTCGCGCAGGCACGTGCGCGCCTGAGCCAGTCCGAGAATGCGCGGCAAGCCGCGCAGGCCAACGTGCAGACTGCGCAAGGACGTGTGCAGCAGAGCGCGCCCGTTCAGGAGCAGATCAGCGCCGCGCAGGCGCAGGCGCGCCTGGCGCACGCGCGCATCGCCAGCGCCGAGGCCGTGCTGCGAGCGGCGCAGTTGAACCTGTCGTACACGAAGATCCTCGCCCCTCGCGACGGCATCGCCTCAAAGCTGGCCGTCCATCCCGGCTCGTACGTCACCGCCGGAATGCCGGTCGTGCAAGTGGTCCCCAAAACCACGTACATCCTCGCGAACTTCAAAGAGACGCAGATGGCCGACATGCACCCCGGCCAGCGCGCCTCCATCCGCATCGACGCCCTCGGCCGCCGCGATTTCGAAGGCAAAGTAGAAAGCCTCTCCGGCGGCACAGGCGCCTCGTTCTCCCTTTTGCCGCCCGACAACGCGTCTGGTAATTTCGTGAAGGTCGTGCAGCGCGTTCCGGTCCGAATCTCCTGGAGCGGGCCGCCGGCGGATCAGATCGCGGTCGGCTCCTCGGCAGAGGTGACGGTGTATACGAAGTAGGGGATAAGCGCCTTCAAGGTCACAATCTGTGACCTTGCTGATGGCAAAAAGAGGAGCTTGAGTATGGCGGCTAGGAAAAAGACCACAAAGGCCTCCATGCGGGCTTCGATTCCGATCGCTCGCAAGCGCGGGAAAACGCGGGAGGGAGCCTCCTTCCCGGTTCCTCCATCGCGTATTGACCTACCCAACGGCTACGCGGAAACGCTCAGCGAGATCAAGCGTCGCATCCAGCAAGAGCGCCTTCGCGTCGTACTTGCCGCCAATTCGGCGATGGTTCTGTTGTACTGGGACATCGGACGAATGATTCTGGATCGTCAAGAGCGCGAGGGATGGGGCGCCAAGGTCATCGAGCGCCTCGCTGCGGATCTTGGCGAGGTCTTTCCGGACATGAAGGGCTTTTCGGTGCGTAACCTGCTCTTCATGCGCAACTTTGCCGAGGCTTGGCAGGACCCAGAGAAAGTGAAACAGCTTGTTTCACAATTGCCCTGGGCCACATCATTCGCCTACTCCAGCGAGTGAAGGCTCCCGACGTCCGCGACTGGTACATCCGACGATCCATTGAACAGGGCTGGAGCAGAAGCATTCTCGAGCTGCAGATCGACAGCCACGCCCATGAACGCCACGGCAAGGCCATCAATTAATTTCAAGGCCACACTGCCGCCTTCAGACTCGGACATGGCCGCGCAGGTATTCAAGGATCCGTACCTCTTCGACTTCCTCGGTACCGCGGACCTGCGGCGGGAACGCGAGGTCGAGCAGGCGCTCGTCGATCACATCCAGCGCTTCCTCCTCGAGCTCGGCAGCGGCTTCGCCTTCGTGGGCAGGCAGGTGCAACTCTCATTCGCGAGCCGCGACTATTTCCTCGACCTGCTTTTCTACCACCTCGAGCTCCGCTGCTACGTGGTCATCGAGTTGAAGGCGGTCCCCTTCGACCCGGCATTCATCGGGCAGATCAACGTCTATCTCTCCGCGGTTGACGATCTCCTGCGCCATCCGGAAGACAAGCCGACAATCGGCCTCTTGCTGTGCCGTTCGAAGGACAAGATCATCGTCGAGTACGCGCTCCGTGATCTGAAGAAGCCGATCGGAGTCGCCGGCTGGGAGACGAGAATCGTCGAGCAGCTCCCCGAGAATCTCAAAGGCAGCCTGCCATCGGTTGCGGAGATCGAGGCGGAGCTCAGCCGCGAGGAGAGTAACCGATGAATCGGCTAGCCTTGGCGCCGCCCGAACTGATTGGAGCACCCGCTGACCAATCGAAGCTCCGCTCCTTTGAGGTCACAAATTGTGACCTCAAGTTCGGGACATGGCGGAAGGCGGAAGCCGTCCTGGGTTTTCAGCGAACACGGGACGATCATGGTTGCCTCGGTGTTGAACAGCCCTCGTGCAATCGAGATGAGCGTCTTTGTCGTCCGCGCGTTCGTGCGCCTGCGGGAGTATGCGCGCGGCCACGCCGAGATCGCCAAACGGCTCGATGCACTCGAACGAACGGTAACCGCGCATGACGAAAACCTGCTCGAGATGTTCACCGCGCTGCGTGCGCTCCTGACGCCCTCGCCACGAACGAAACACGAAATCGGGTTCGCGAAGAAGGGAACCCGATGAATCGCGAACAGCGCCACCGCCGGCATTAACGTCCCCGATTGCGCGACTCCGCCCTAGCACCGCCTCTGGCAATTTCGTGAGAGTCGTCCAGCGCGTTCGGTACGGATCTCCAGTAGCGCCCCGCCCGCCAGTCAAGTCGCTGCGGCTCCTGGGCGGAATTGATGGGGCACACAAGATGGGGGCAAGTTGGTTCCAGTGATGCCCGATAACTAGACCGTAAGCTATTTGCCCGCTCACTGTCTGTTAGTTTTGCGGATTGTTCGTTTCGTGTGGATCTCCTCCACGCGCTCCTCTTCCACAACCTCTTCGGGGACTGAAATACTACGACCCTTCGAGCGCGCTTCGCGCCAGAAAAACCCCACAGCGAGAAGAAGCCCTGCGATAACTGCCGACACAATCGCGGCTCCAAGTGGCGTTCCTAACCAGTCGCCGAGGACGGCAAACGAACCACTGCTTTCCACTTCGTCTAGGAAGTCTATCGCGCGCACATGATCCACGATTTTGAAGAAAACAGACACGACTGCGCAGATGCCGGAAACAGCACCTACGACTGAACGATTCAACATTGTTGACTCCGATATGAGGCCGCTAAAAGAAGAGCGCGGCGAAAAAGTGTTAAGAGGTCGGAAGAGAGTTTCAGCACCCGCTTGAAGCGGAACCGACCGTTGGGGAGTCACCCGTAGTCTAGTTTGAAACTTGTCGTCGTCGCAAGTCGAATGGGCCGTCAGTTCACAGCGAGCTGAACAATCCGTCAGAAGACGTTTCTAGTGGATACTCTCGGTGCACCGGTAGGCGAACTTAGATCTCCGATGCCGATACCCGGCGGAACCGGTCACTCAACTCATTCTTCAATGATGACGGGCGTGGGAGGCGGCGCAACCATCTGCACTCGAGTGGCCGTCAGGTCGTACGCGACGCCCGCGTACTTTCCTTTCGGCCCGTTCGAGTTGTAGATGTAGATGTGGCCTGCTGCGCGATCAGCAACCCGCTCGACTTTCCCTAGGACGACCGTGTAGATCGGTGCCGGCCAGTCTTCGGTGAGGAACGTCTGAACATAGGCGAGACACTCGCCGTTCTTGATCTCTGCGGCGAGAACATGGGCGCGCCAACCGTCGGGGCGCGTATTTGAAACCATAATCTCCCCAAGAAGCGGAAAGTTGCGTCTGCGCAGGAACCGGTTTGCCTCCAGGACAGGCCGGTCTTCGGTAATAAAGTCGCGGATCTCCGCGAATGTGGACTCAGCGCCGGAGAACTCCCGAAACTGCGTTAGGAAGTAATGGAACCCCATCTTGGCGACCGCGCGAAAGTAACGATCGCTGAGTTTGAAGTTCACTACACCGCCGTCGTAGTTACGAGAGAGTTGTCCTTGGTTGACGACTGAAACGGCTGGCCATGTCTCCCGAACGAGTTTCTCGACCCTATCCCACTCAGCTTCGGAGCAGCTCATTCGGACGTCGATCGGTTTCTTGATCTCAAGCCCTTCGTACTCGCCTTTCAAGGTTTCGGGAGTGGAGCCTTCGCGAATCGGCAGGTGATGAACGGTGCCATCTTCCTCAAAGAAGATCAGCTGTCTCGCCTGCTGGTAAACACCGTTCTCACACTCCATCAGGACGTGGAACCCCGCGGCTTCGTCATACGCAAGCATCTCGAGGCGCTGGCCGCCAGCGCTGCGACGGTAGAACGGATTCACACCTTCATGTTCGATCTTCCTCGAATACCGTAGTACCGACGAAGGAAACTCTCCGGGCCGCAGCGCGCGTATTGCTCGTCGAGGATCCCGAGGCGCTTGCTGTTGCAGTTCTCGCAGATGCGGTTGGGGAGCAGCGGAGCGTCCTCGAACTCACCGAGCGCGGCGATCAGTGGATGTTCGAGCGAATCAGCTTTGGCCGCGCAATAGATACAGGCGTTCGATGTACGCATGCGGTCATAAAACGTCGAGGCGGAGAGATGTATTCGGCTAGGCTCGTAGCCACCCTCGTCAGCAACAAGCAACTCGACGGGCAGTCGCGATGAGCCGGGGCACTACCGCTTCCGTTTGAGCACCAAGCGTCGTCTCACGACACGTTTCGCGCTGGCGGGTGGAGCAAGGAACGATATCGCCTACATCGCCGCCGCTTCGGCCAGCCGCGCGGCACTCTCATCATGCGCGCGCATGAACGATGCTGGATCGCTGAGCACTGATCCCATGCGCATTCCTTTGCGGATCGCGGTTAGCGTCACTTTGCGGGTTGCAATCGCAGCTAGCAGCCCGAGGTTGGTTTTGAGCTTGCCTTCGATCTGGTAGCGGACGTCCATTGCGTGCTGCCAGAGGCCGGCGTATTCGCGGTAGAACTCCTCGAGCGGGAGCTTTGTCGGCAGGACGGTGTGGGCGATGTCGTAGAGCTCCCAATCGCGGGTGTTCACCTGGCCTTCGACTTCATCCCACAGGTCGGTGCCGGGAAGCGGCGTGAGGACGGAGAAGCCGGAGTTGTAGGCGCCGGTTTCATCGATCCAGCGTTTCAGGCGGTCGAAGTCGGGCTTCTCCCAGCTCGGGTCGATGATGAAGTTCGGCGTGTAGCCGACGCCCAGCTCCTGCAGGATCTTGATGGCCTGGTTGTTGTGGTCGGCGGTGTTCCTCTTGTTGACCGACTTGAGACCGGCGTCATCGACTTTCTCCAGGCCGAGGAAGACGGTCATGCGGCCGCAGCCCTTCCATTGCTCGACGAGCTTGGGGAACTTGCAGATGATGTCGCTGCGCGTCTGGATCGTGTAGTGCTTCTTGATTCCGGAGCTGATCAGCGCCTGGCCGAGCTCGCGGCCGCGTTTCACGTTCATCCAGAAGATGTCGTCGGTAATGAAGATGTTCGGCGCTTCGATCTGCTCGATCTCTTTGACGACCCGCGCCGGCGACTTCTCGCGGAACGTGCTCTCGTGAAACTTCCAGACCGAGCAGAAGTTGCACTTGAACGGACAGCCGCGCGCCGTCTCCAGCAGAGCAAGAGGACGCCTGAAGTTGATGTAGTACTCCGATGCGTACTCTTTGATGAGATGGCGCGCGGGAAACGGCAGCTCGTCGATGTTTGGGCGGGCTGGGGCGGCGGCGGTGCGGATGGGACCGGATGGAGCGTTGATGAGCAGGCCGGGAACGGTTCTGAGATCCTTGTTCCGCGCCCATGTTGCGACGAGCGGCGTCATGACTTCCTCGCCGTCGCCGATGACGACGACATCGATCGACGGCTTGACGAACCAGTTCGGATCGCGCGAGGCGTCGTGTCCGCCGAGGACGATGAGCGCGTCGGGGAGCGCAGTGCGAACCATGTTCGCCAACCGGAGCGCGCGGAACCGCTCCGTGGTGAAGTTGCACTGCAAGCCGACGATGTCGGGCGCAAAGGCCGTCATTTTGGCGAGGCCTTTTTCGATTCCGTCGATTCTCATGTCGACGATCTGGCACGTATGCCCCTCGGCTTCCAGACCGCCGGCGATGCATTCGAGACCGAGCGGCTCGACAAACGTGATCATCTCCAAGCCGATGATTCCGCCAATGGGTGCTTTCAGAAATGAGACCTTCATGGCCCGATCTTCACGTAGAGCGGCCTCGGAGTCAATGTGACGGCGAGCTCGCTCGACTACAATCTCAGGCTTACCGACACAATTGATTCAATTAACGAGGAGAAGAAACGATGCGTTGCAGAATCCTGGTTGCCACTGTTCTGGTCACGTTCGCCGCCACCCTTTCCTTCGGCGCCGACGACCCGAAAGCGAAAGCTGCTGCCGATCAAGCGGCGATGGAAGCGGTGATGAAAGCCGCCACCCCCGGAGACGCGCACAAGAGGCTCGCCGGGATGGTGGGCACATTCAACACGGAAGTGAAGATGTGGATGGCGCCCGGCGCTCCTCCCACCGGAGGCGGCGGCGTGTCGGAGAACACCTGGGCCCTCGACGGCCGCTTCGTCGAACAGCACTTCGATGGGAACTTCATGGGCATGCCGTTCCATGGCATCGGCTACACCGGCTACGACAACATTAAGAAGCACTACATCGGCACGTGGATGGACAACATGACGACGTCGATGATGGTGTCGAGCGGCACGGCCGAGGCCGACGGCAAGTCGATCACGTTCATGTCGACGATGGACGATCCGATGACGGGCAAATCGTCGATGGTCAAAGAGAAGGTCACGGTCGTTGATGCCGATCACCACATGCTCGAGATGTGGGGCGCCGGCGCGGACGGCAAGATGTTCAAGATGATGGAGATCAACTACTCGCGGAAGAAGTAACTGGATCCGCGGAGCGCCGGGTGGCGCGGCGCTCCGCTTTTCCCTGGTTTGGGATGCGCGAATCCGACCAAGTGCATCGATTCCTTCGAGTCACCGAGAATCACTCAGGCCCTTCCGGTTAGCCTTTCCCGATCTGCGCGAGCATCTCCTCGATGTCCGCAGTCGGAAACGAGTGGGCGGTAGCCGCGCGAAGAGCACGGAGTTTTCGCTGCCTAACCACGCCAAGCTCCTCGGCCATTGCTGCGCGAACCCAATCCGCGACCGTCATTCGCTTGCGACGGGCAATCGCGCGTATGTCCTCAATCTCACCGGCGTCGAGAATGACGTGAAGGCGTTTACTCATGACGTTGAGGATAACGGATGCCTGTGTAAACCTCCGCGGATGCTTTCCTTACCATGGCGGTAAGATCTGATACTCTTTACAAATGAAGAGCACGATGTCGTCTAAGGGACAACTCACGGTCCCGATGGAGCTGCGGGAAAAGCTGGGGCTGACGGCGGGGACGGTTGTGCAGTTTGAGCTTCGTGACGGCGCGGTTCTGCTGCGCAAGGGGTCGAGCAAGGATCACCCAGTCGATCGCGTCTTCGGCCGGCTGAGCCTCAGCAAGCCGGTCGATGAGCTCATTGACCAGATGCGGGGTCCCCGCCCTTCGCGCCGCAGAAAGAAAGTCTCGGCACGGCGGTGAAAATCGCGGTCGACTCGTCAGTCCTTCTGGATGTTCTGGGCGCCGACGCCGTTCACGGCGGGAAATCGCGAGAAGCCCTCCGTCAGGCTTACGACACCGGTGCTCTCATTGCCTGCGAAGTCGTCTGGGCCGAGGTGCGGGCACATTTCCAAACCGACGATGCCTTTTCCGAAGCTCTCAGACTCCTTGGTATTCAGTTCGATCCGATCTCTGTGGACGCGGCGGCGATGGCAGGAAGACTTTGGCGCGATCTCCGGCGTGAGGCTGGTACCTCGCGACTGAGAGTCGTCGCGGACCTGCTTGTGGGAGCTCACGCTCTTCTTCAATCCGAGGGACTCCTAACCCGTGATCGCGGCTTCTATCGCAGTCGATTCCAGGGCCTTCGCGTGATTGAGCCATAGTCGACGGTAGCTCGCTCGCATTCTCCAGCACTGCTTGACGCAAGTCGTCGCAGCCTCTTCCATACTGATCGGTATTGACAAACGGACTGCGCCTGCCTATCTTCCATACCTGTCAGTACGGACGAACGGGAGACCAACCAATGTCACGTCGAATCGCTATCGCTGTTTTCCTTGGAATCGCACTTCTGGCGGCATGCAGCTTCTCGCGGCAGGTGCATCGGCGAAGCAGTCTCATGTCGTATCTCTATCCGAAGGCGGCAGAGGCGCCGCAGGCTTCGGCGCGGGGCGTGCGGTTGCGGCTGCCGTTGAAGATCGGCATTGCGTTCGTCCCTTCGGAGGTGAGCGATTCGCGGTGGAACGGGACGGCGGCGGTGCTTCCGGGGACTGTCGAGAAGAAGTTGCTGAGCGTCGTGCGGGATTCGTTTCGATCGCGCGACTGGGTGAAGGACGTCGTCCTCATTCCTTCGACGTATCTGACGGCCGGAGGCGGCTTCACGAATCTCGATCAGGTCTCGCAGATGTTCGGCGTCGATGTCATCGCGCTCGTCTCCGTCGATCAGTTTCAGTCGAGCGATCCCTACCCCATCTCGTTTCTCTATCTGTCGATCGTAGGCGCGTACGTTCTGCCGCTCGACCACAACGACACGCGGACTCTGATCGACGCCGCGGTCTTCTATGTCCCGGCGCGGCGCTTCCTGCTGCGCGCGCCGGGGCAGAGCCACATCACCGGCCATTCGAATGCGGTTGATGTACAGGAGTCGATGCGGGAGCGCTCCTACAAAGGGCTGGCGATGGCGATGAGCGATCTCTCCGTGAACCTTTCGAAGGAAGCCGACGGATTCAAACACGACATCATCAGCGGTGACCGCAACGACGTCGATGTCATCAACAAGCAGGGCGCGTCGATCCGGACGAGCGGGAGCGTCGGTTGGGGCTGGGCGCTGTCGCTCGTGCTACTCCTCGCGCTTCGGAGACTCTGGTCGTGAACGGCGAAGTGTTTGCGCTGACTCGAGCCGCGGCTCATGGCGAGGTCTGGCGTCTGTGGACGGGGCATCTTGTCCACTACGATTTCCGGCACTTGCTTACGAACGCAGTCGCCATCGCCGTACCTATGAGCCTCATCGATCGCTGCAGCCGTCGATCGATCCTCGTGATCATGGCGTTCCTCGCGCCGCTGATCAGCCTCGTGCTTCTTGGCGACGCGCAGTTCGATGAGTACCGCGGCGCATCGGCCATCGCCCTCGCGGTCTGGGTGGCGTCCGCGCTCGCACTTCTGCGGGCTCAGAACGCAGGCGACCGCCACATAGGTGCCGCGCTGATCGCTCTCGCTATCGGCAAGCTTGTCTTTGAAACGGCCGGAGCCGGCCACCTGTGGACCGAGGTCACGCCGTTGCCGCTGGCGCACGTCGCCGGAGCGGCCGCGGGGTTGATCGCGTTCCTGGCGATCCGGCCGGTTCGAGAGCAAGCAACAGCGCCACTTGATCCGGCGATCAATACCGCTCAGTATTGAGCCATGAAGAAAACCACCCGCACGCGCCTCGGCGTTCCGACTCGTACCGCCGAGGATTGGGAGGAAGCGGCGCTTGACTCGATTGCAGCGGGCGGCGTTGCTGCTGTCTCCATTCCGGAGCTCGCCCGCGCCCTCGAGGTCACCAAGGGCAGCTTCTATTGGCACTTCACAGGATTGGACGATCTCGTCGATCGGGCCATCAAACGGTGGGACCGGCTGGACAAAGAGGCTCTCGATCAGGTTCGGACCATCGAAGACCCAGCCGAACGGCTGCGGACTCTCTTTGCCGAGGCGATGTCGGCGACGAGGGCACAGTCGCTGTACGTTGCGCTGGCGGTCTCGCCGTCGCGCACGATCGCTGCGGCGCTCAGGAAAGTATCGAGCCGGCGTCTGAAACTCCTTGCGGACTCGTATCGTGAGATGGGGATGACTGAGGCCGCCGCGCAGCACCAGGGGCTCCTCGCGTATAGCGCCTACATCGGTGGTGTGCATCTGCGCGGCAACGATGCGCCGTGGCTTCGCGATGCCGGAGATATGCGCGCGTATGTGGAGCACGCGAGGATTGCGCTCATCGAGCCGGCGCGAAAACGCAACAGTCGCTGATGCCTACAAATGCGGCGATTTCCGCACGCCGCAACGGCCTCCATTAATAACGCACAAGCGGGCTTCCTTCGAGTAGGATGGCGCTCCCCAACAATTTGTTTGTATGAGGAGTCTAAATGCTCAACCGCAAGGTCGCGCTCCTGTGCGCATTGTTTTCTCTTCTCCCCGGCTACGAAGCATTCGCGCAGAAGCGCATCACTGACATCGGTGGGCGCGACGTTCTGATCGGCTCAGGAGCACGCGCAATGAGACCGCAGACCGTCAAGGCCGCGTCGTTTCATCCGCATACCGCGACTCTGGTCACGGTGAATGCCGGGCCTGACACCGACGCCGCGAACAACGATTACAGGCGCATCCAGAACGCGCTGAACGCGGCGGGCGCGGGCGACACGATTACGCTGGCCGGAACCTTCGACTTCACCGCGCCGTTCGCCGCCGCCGCCTGGGCGGCTGGAAACGACGGCATTGCCGGAAACAGCGACGACTACGAAGTCAGCGCGCCGCGTGGGGTCAATAACGTCACGCTTACCGCTACTTCGCTCGGCAGCGCCACGATTCAGGGCCCGGGCGATCTGCCCGCGCTCAACCTTGAGTCGTTTCTCGTCTTTGATGCCTCGCTAGCTCCCGGCGGAGGCAACCAGGGCTGGACGATCTCGAATCTCCGGGTCCTCGATTTCGACCTCGGCATCGGTATGTTCGCCGTCGGCGCGAGCGACTACAACAACACCACGATCACGAACAACTTCATCCGCATTGCCACCGATCTCAATGCCACGGTTGCTCCGGCCGACACTCTGCAGAACATCGGCCTTCATTTCAGTTTCGGCACGAACCAGACGATCTCCAACAACACCTTCCACGTTCCGGGCGACGGCATCAGCGCCGGTGCGAATACTTCGAGCACCGTGGTCATGCAGTCGAATACGAGCGGCGGCGCCGTCTACAACGGGTTAAGCATCACCGGCAACGTCACGCACGTGCTGAATGCACAGTCGGCGAATCCCCAGGTGACGCTGGGAATCTGGGAAAACGGCCATGCGCATACGAGCAACATCACCATTTCCAACAACAGCTTCCTCAATGATGCGATGGGCAATAATCCGGCGCTGAATCTCGAGCGCGGGTTCCGCGTCACATCCCACTCCGGCGCGACCAGCACCGTTACCTACAGCGGGAATACGGTCACCGGCGCGAATATCGGATTTCAATGGATCACCGGCTCGAACTTTGCCGGGAACCTGCCGGTACAATTGATCAGCAACACGATCGGCAACTGTGACACCGGCGTGCTCGTGCAATCGAACGGTATTGCTCATCTCGAGACCGATGTGATCATCGCAAGCGGCGCGGGCGGTGGCGTGCACGTAGTCACCGGGACGCTGGCCGCTTTCGGGGCCAATCCGAACGGGATCGATCACAGTTTCGTGATTAACGGTTCGGGAGACGGCGTATTGATCGACGCGACCGCCGGCGCGATTGCCCCCCTCCTTTATAACGATCTGAGCAACAACACCGGGTTCGGACTCAACAATCTCAGTGCCGCGCCGCAGATCATTGCCGAGTTGAACTATTGGGGCAACAACCTTGCCGCGAATGTCGCGGCAGAAGTGAATGGGAACGTTGACTTCGACCCGTGGCTCGCCAGCGGCCAGGACAACAACGGCAGCATTGGATACCAGCCGTTCGTCTACGCCACAACAACCGTTAGCGGTAACACAACGACACTTGCCGGCACCGGCGCTGCGGATACGGGCTCGATGCTGGCTGGCAACCCGATCCTGATGACGATGGACGGAGGCTCGGGATCCGTCCCGCTGGCCCAGCTCCTCAACGTCGTCATCCAACTCGGCGGCAGCGACGACCTCTTCACGCTCGGTCAGACCGGCGTGCCGACGACCTTCGACGGCGGCGCCGGCAATGACACGCTGATCGGCACGAACGTCGCGCAGACGTGGAACATCACCGGTGCGGGCAGCGGCAACATCCCCGGCGCGGCGAGTGCATTCAGCAACGTCGAGTCGCTTCGGGGCGGCTTGGACGCCGATTCCTTCGTCTTCGGAGCCGCCGGCAGCGTCGCCCAGACGATCGACGGCAACATCGGCATCGACACACTCGACAACACGGCCATCCCGGGGCACACCGTCACGCCCACCGGCCCGGGCACGCTCGACGGATTCAAGGGAACGGCCAGCGGCGTCGGGACGACGTTCGACAACATCAACATCATCGGGTCACCTGCCGACCTCCAGGTGAACAAGACCGGACCGGCAACCGCCAATGCGGGCGTGGTGATCAGTTACACGATCACCGTCATGAACAACGGTCCAAATCCGGCCATCAACGCCACGCTCACGGACGCGACCCCGGCTGGAACGACGTTCTCTTCGCTCGTCTCTCCTGGAGGCTGGAGTTGCTCGACACCTGCGATCAATGGAACCGGCACCATCAGTTGCACGATGGGATCGATGGCGGCCGGCTCGGCTGTCTTCACACTAAACGTGAACGGACCTGCAACGGCACCGGCGAGCGTCAGTAACACGGCTTCGGTGTCGTCGTCGTCGACCGATAACACGCCGGGCAACAACAACTCGACTGCGAACACGAACGTCATCAACACCGCGGATCTCTCGATCACAAAGACAGCAACGCCATCGGCCCCGCAAGGAACGAACGTCACCTACAACATCTCGCTCACGAACAACGGACCGAATCCCGCAACCAGCGTGTCGCTGTCCGATGCGTTGCCGGCCAACACGACGTTCGTATCCGAAGCGCAGAACACCGGCCCGCTCTTCATCTGCTCGAACCCGAGTGTCGGTACGAACGGCACCGTGACCTGCACGCTTGCCAGCATGGCCTCCGGCGCGACGGCCACGTTCACCATCGTGGCGGCCGTTTCGAGCAGCGCGCCGCTGGGGACGCTGAACAACACCGCCATCGCGACGACGACATCGACCGATCCGACCACGCCCAACACATCGACCGCGGGGACGACGATCACCGCTGGCAACACCGCTCTCACGATCTCGAAGACTCCGGCACCCGGCCCCTACGGTACTGGCGCGTCGCTGACCTATACGATCGCGGTATCCAACGCCGGCCCGTCGGCGGCAGCGAACGTGACCGTAACGGACATCCTCCCCGCCGGCACAACGTTCGGCTCGGCCACACCGAGTCAGGGCAGCTGTAGCGGAACGACGACGGTAACTTGCACACTCGGCACTCTCGCCAGCGCAGGCTCCGCATCGATCAGCCTGACGGTGACCCTGCCTGCCACGCCGGGACCGGTGGTGAATACAGCAACGGTCACGACGAGCAGTCCTGAATCAAACACGCTAGACAACTCGAGCACGTCGACGATCACGGTTGTCCCGAACGCGAACATCCCGGCCACATCGCCGATGGTCCTCCTGCTGCTCGCGTTTGCGCTCTCCCTGGCTGGCTTCCTGGCCCTGCGAAAGTAAGAAACGAGAGCCTGCCCGCCGATTGGCGGGCAGGCCTTCGCTCCTGACAGGACCCATCATCCCGGCCGGCTGGTGCGCCCGCAGGCGGTCTAGAATCCGCTTCCCGGCCGCTCGGCTGACGCGAGCATGGAGAGGCATGAGTCATCCGAAAAAGAAGTGGGGGCAGCACTTTCTTCGTAATCGCGGGGCGGTAATGCGCATCGTCGAGGCGGTGGAGCCGGAGGCGGATGACGTCGTCGTCGAGATCGGGCCGGGCGAGGGGGTATTGACGGAGAAGCTGGCGGAGTTGCCGAACGAGCTCGTCGCGGTGGAGATCGATCCGGAGCTCTCGGACCGGCTTCGCGCGCAGTTCGGCGACCGCATCACGCTCGTGAACGACGATGCCATCGACGCTCCCCTGCCGTCGCGTCCCTATCGCGCCGTCGGCAATCTTCCCTACAACGCCGGCACGCCGATCCTCCGCCGCGTCGTCGCCGATCCCAATTGCAAACGCGCCGTCTTCATGCTGCAAAAGGAAGTGGCGGACCGGTTGGTCGCAAAGCCGGGCGACGAGGCATATGGATACCTCACGCTCTTCGTGCGGCTCTACGCATCGGCGCGAATCCTGATGACGCTGGAGCCGAAGTCGTTCTACCCGCCGCCGAAAGTACGTAGCGCTGTCGTCGTGCTCGATCCGGACCGCAAGCCGTTCGTGTCGGAGGAGCTGATCGCGCTCATCAGCGCGTCGTTTCGGATGCGCCGTAAGAAACTGGTCAACAACTTGACGGATCTCTGGACGCGCGAGGCGATCGTGGCGGCAATGGCCCAAGCGGGCATCGATGAAGGCATCCGCGCGGAGAGGTTGTCGCTGGAGGATTTTGCGCGGCTGGGGCTCGTTCTGAAAACCATCAACCACAGAGACACAGAGAACAGAGATCAGTGAACAGAGATTAGAAAGCCGAGTTCAGCGAACAGAGATCGGAGGTTTGATTCGGTGTTCACCTTGTCTCTTGTCTCTGATCTCTTGTCTCTGATCTCTTGTCCCTGATCTCTTGTCTCTGATCTCTGATCTCTCGATTCACCGGAGTCCCATGAAACGCATCCTCATCTCCCTCGCCGTACTCGTATTCCTGCTCGGCGCGACGCCGCCGCCGCAGCGCGCCAAGGCAACCTTCGCGGGCGGCTGCTTCTGGTGCATGGAGCCGCCGTTCGAGCGGTTGAAAGGCGTCCTCTCTGTCACCTCGGGATACACAGGCGGACGCGTCGACCGCCCGACGTACGAGGCGGTTTCGGCTGGCTACACCGGGCATCGCGAAGCGGTGGAGATCGTGTACGACCCGGCGCTGATCTCGTATCAGAAGCTGCTTGACGTCTACTGGCACAACGTCGATCCGTTCGATCGCTCCGGGCAGTTCTGCGACAAGGGCGAGCAGTATCGGACGGCCATCTTCGTTCACGACGCCGGACAGAGACGACTGGCGGAGGCGTCGAAGCAGGCCGTCGGAGTGAAGTTTCATGAGGATGTCGTCACCGACATTCTGCCCGCCGGGCCGTTCTTTGCCGCCGAGGATTACCACCAGGATTACTACAAGAAGAATCCGCTGCGCTACAAGTTCTATCGCTTCAATTGCGGACGAGATCAGAGGCTGAAAGAAGTGTGGGGAACGGCGCCCGAACACTGATGCGCTTCGGGTATTGCGCTTCGCGCGTTGTCGGTTGATTGCGGCTTCGCCGCGTTGTCAGTTTTCGTCGGTCCGGTTTTGACAACGCGCGAAGCGCAACCAACCGACAACCGACAACGCGCGAAGCGCATCACCGGGCAATTCTCTTGCACTGCGCGGGGCGGGAGGAACGATCCGATGTTGAAGCGAGCTTCGATTGTCTTCGTCGTTTTGATTTCAGTGATGAGCATCGGGTGCCGGTCGGGCGGGCTGGGTGCAACCGGCAGCAGCGTCACCCTCGATCAGGAATGGCAGCTCGGCGACCAGATGGCGGCGCAGGTTGCGCAGCAGATGCAGCTAGTCCGCGACCCGGCCGCGCAGGCGTACCTGCGCAAAGTCGGCGAGCGCATTCACGCCGCCACGCCGCTGGCCAGCCGGCCGTTCGACTTCCAGATCATCAACGATCCGAACGTGAACGCGTTCAGCATTCCCGGAGGCCACGTCTACATCAACAGCGGTCTGATCGCGCAGACGGACAAGGCCGACGAGCTCGCGGGCGTGGTCGCGCACGAGATCAGTCACGTCGTGGCGCGCCACGTCATCAAGCAGGTGGAGACACAGCAGCAAATCAGCGTCATCGGCAGCATTCTCCTCGGCCAGAATCCGAGCGGGCTGCAAGCGTTGCTCGCACAGGTCATCGCCGGCGGCGCTATGGCTCGATTCAGCCGTGCCGATGAAAAAGAGGCCGACGACCTCGGCCTCCAATACATGGCGGCAGGAGGCTACGACCCTCACGGTATGCTCGACATGTTCCAGAAGCTCATGAGCCTCGAGCGCGGCGGGAACAGCACGGTAACGCGCTTCTTCGCCGACCATCCCGGCACCCAGGACCGCATCGACGACATCTCCGGCCGCATCGCAAAAATGGGCAACACCGGCGGCATCGTCGACGAGCCCGCATTTCACACGGACTTGAAGGATCGCGTCGCGAAGTAGCCCTTCGTGCGCTTCGCGCGTTGTCGGTTGTCGGTTGATTGCGCTTCGCGCGTTGTCAGTCTTGGCAGCTCGGTTTTGAAAACGCGCGAAGCGCATCCAACCGACAACGCGCGGCCCGCCAGGGCCGCGCAATTCAAAACAGTTCGTCGATCGGCTTGTACGTTCCGTCCTTGGCGAATGGCACGTACTCGAAGCCGCGGTTGAGCGGATCGTCGTGGCGCATCGTGGTGTAGTCGATGCCCAGCGCGGAGTAGATCGTCGACGTCACATCCTCGGGGCGGATGTCGCGGTTGCCGCTCCATCCGTACTCCGACACGGTGCCGCCGGTGGCGTCGGTCTTTCCGATCACCTGTCCGCCGCGCACTCCGCCTCCGGCCCACACAGTGGTCATGCGGAGGTTGTGATCGCGGCCGGCCTGGTTGTTGAGGACGCCGACGGTGCGGCCAAACTCAGCGACGACGACGACGAGGGTCTCATCGAGCAGAGTCTTTCCCGAGACCGAGCCAGGCATTTCAGCGAGGTCGCTGAGGAGTGACGCGTAGGCGGGATCGAACTGCGCGCACTGCGTGTAGAGCGAATTCACGCCGGTTGCGGCCGGTGTGTAGATGCCGCTGTGATGATCCCAGCCGCCGAGGGTCGCTTGGACGAAGCGCGTGCCCTTGCCGGCGGCAACGACATTGCGGGCCACGATCAGCGAATCGCCGAATGTCGACGCGCCGTACTTCGTGTGCTCGGCGGTCGTGAAGCTGAAAACTGCGTTGATGTTGGGAGCATCCATCAACGCCTTCGATTGGGTGTAGAAGTCGTTCATGTCGGCGGTCGATTTCCCAAGCGCTCCGGAGCTGCGGTTTCCGTCAAGCGAATGGAGGAACGACCAGCGGTCGGAAAAGCGAGTAGCACCATCGGGATGGGCGATCGTCGGCAAACCGGTCGCAGCCGGCACCACCTGGAAGGGCGCGTTCGACGCCGGGAGATATCCGGAAGCCGGAATGCCGCTCGAATTGAGGGCGATGAAGCCGGGGAGAACATCGGTGGGAAGGCGCTTGATCTGCGACTCGAGCGCGACCACGGCGCCGATGTGCGGCGCGATCGATCCCGTAGCGCCGCCCGGGTTGCGGGCGATCTGCGCCCACGTCTGACCGAGCGTGTGCACCGCGGCCCAGGAGAGACCGGAACGGACGAAGGAGATCTTGCCGAGTTGCGCGGCCGTCATCGGCATCAACCCCTGCGGGAAGCGGACGGTGTTGTTGTCGTATGACGTCGGATTGAAGTTCGAAGGCGTCCACGAGCCTTCCTTGAGATCCCAGGTGTCGATGTTGCTCGGCGCGCCGGGCAGGAAGATGAAGATCGCGTTCTTCGCGGAGTTGCGGAGGAAGACGCTCTGTGCCGTCGTCGCACCCTGGAGCAGGCGCGGGCTGAAGACCTCGGCGAAGTACGAGGCCACGAGGCCCGTCCCGGCGATCCGCATGAAGCGGCGGCGCGAGAAGCCCTCACTCTGGCCGAGCGGAAAACCGCTGGCTTTCGTGCAGTCTGGGCATTCGATGGTGCTCTTCGGAAGTCTCGGTCTTGCCATGGTCGTCAGTCCTTCAATCAAACAGAAACTCGAGCGAATTGAGCAGCACCCACTGCAGGTCTTCGGTCTTCGTCTGCAGCGTTCCGCTCTTCAGATAGGCGACGGCCTGCGACTTCTCCGCTGCGGTTGGATAGCGCGAGAGTGTGTACAGATAGAGCTGATCGGCGACGACATTCGGGTCGGTCGTCGACGCAAGCGTCTTTGCGACCGTCGAGTTGGCCGTGTTCTTCTTCGTCCTGTTGACGACGACGGTGCCGTCGTTCATCAGGGAGAGCGCCTGAGCGATCGAGCTGTCGTTGGAGCGCATCACATCGTCGCGGTTGCCGCGTCCGAATTCGTCGAGGAAACGGCCGTAGACGTTGTTGCGAACGTCGAGCGGGTCGGGCAGCTTCATGGCGGACGTGACCGCGGGAAGGCCGGTGACGTTGTAGGTGACCGGAACGCTTGTCGACTTCGCGATGGCGTCGAGCAGCGCCTCCGCCATGAGCCTGCGCGGGATGTGGCGTGCGTAGTACGGCGTCCATGACTCATTCCACGTAGTAGCGGGATATTTCGTGGAGAGTTGGTAGGCGTTCGACATCACCATCGTGCGAAGCATTGCTCGCAGGTCGTAGTGGCCGGCCGTGAAGTCGCTGCCGAGGCGCGTCAGAAGGTTGGGATGGTTCGGCTGGACGGTTTGACCGGCCGGCAGATTGTTCGGGTCGTAGCGGGCAGGATCCATGTTGTCCACCGGCTCGACGATGCCGAGTCCGAACATCTCTTTCCAGAGGTAGTTGACGCTGGCCAGTGCGAACTGCGGCTGGGCAGTCAGGATGCGGCCGTAGGCTTCCCGCCACGGCTCGCCGCTGCGAGGCCCCTCGCCGGTCATGAGGAAGGCTGGGTTGACCGAGGTCTGATTGGCGATCGGCGTACGAGCCGATTTGTTTCCCGTCGTCGTGTTCAGCGCGTAGTTGCCGGTCGCGGCGTCGGTGAGCAGCCAGCTGAAGACATTCTTGTTGTTCGGATCGGCGAACTGGCGCGTGGCGCGGCCGCGCGAGAAGAACGCCGCGTTGCCCCAGAAGTCGAGGCGGGCGTGCCCCTTCAAATAGACGTTGACCACTTCCAGATGCCCAAGGCCGTTGTGGCAGGAGAGGCACTGCATCGGCATCCCGAGAAACATCGCGCCCGATTCCGCGGCGAGATTGTCGTATGTGTCCTGTGCCGGACCATTCGGCTGGATCTGGCGGACCCAGAAGTTTGGCGTCCCCAGCGCGTAGCTGTCCCCGTTTGCGCCGAGCATCTCGCGGACCATCTGGTCGTACGGCTTGTTCGCTTTGATCGAGTCGCGGATCCAGGTGTACCAGGCGTTGCGCCCGGCGGGGAACTCGCGGCTGTTGGATGAAACCTGCACGTTGTTGACGAGATCGCCGAGCCACATCGTCCAGCGGTCGTTGAAACTGTCCGACGCCAGGAGTGCGTCGATCGTCTTGGTGCGCTTGTCTGCGGACTTGTCAGCGAGGAAGGCCTGCACGGCCGCCGGATCAGGAATCTGGCCGGTCAGATCGATCGTCACACGGCGGAGGAATTCTTCATCCGAGGAGATGGGAGCGGGCCGGATGCCGTCCGTCTTCATCTTGCCGAAGATCTCGTCGTCGATGTAGTTCACCGACACCGGGTAGGAAATGCCGCCCGACGGTGGATCGGCGGCGCGGCGGCGCCCTGTGCTGGGAGCGACCGCTTCGGCGTTTACCGAGAGCTGGTGATAGAGAGTGGCCTGCTGTTCGCGCGGCGAGCGCAGGTCAAACGGGCCGTAGGGGCACGCTTCCTTTTCAGCGCCGAGCAGGAGCGTGGGCGCGACAACCGCGAGTGCAATCCATTGTTTCATGGCGTTTTGGACTCCTGTCACAGGGGAACGTTTACATCCTACGCCCCCGCCGCGCCGCCCGTGTGTCTCCGGTCACGCCGTTCTCTCGACGTCGTGAAGCTTGCGGATGTCGATCGAGATCGTCCCGTCGTCGTCCAGCGGATTGAACATGCTCGTGAATCTGGCACCCCAGAGCACTTCGTCGACCTTGTAGGACGAGCGTGTATGAACGGTTTGGGAGAAGGTCTCGTCGAAGCCGTTGAGCATGATGAGGAGCTCGGCATCGAGCTCGCGAAGCTCATCGGGGGAGCACGCGCGCAAGGGACTCGTCTCATCGATCGGATGGACGATGGTCCAGGAAAGGGGAAAGAAGACGACTCGGTCGCGCTCCAGTTTGAGGGGGATGAACTCGCGGTCGTTCGCGCTGACGCCGCCCCGCTTCCGCCGCGCCAGCAGCACTTTGGCCGCCATCTCCACGATCTCGTTCCGCTTCTTGTTGACGATGCGGAACATGAGCGCCGTCCCTTCGCGGTACGGCGCCACGACGGCGTAGCGGCTGAAGACGATCGTCGCGCGCGGGCGCGCGAACCGCGAGAACACGATCCCTGCGATGAGGGCGAAACCGAGCAGCCCTACCAACGACTCGAGAGCGACGAGTGCGTTGGCAGCAAAGGTCAGCGGCACGATGTTGCCGTATCCGATGGTGGCTAACGAATCGACGGAGAAGAAGAAGGATTGCGTCAAGCGGTCGGTCAGCGTCAGACCCGAGAAACCGGTCAGCGCGCCCGGCCCGCAGGCAACAAACGCCAGTGCGAAGAGCACGTTCAGGACAACGTACGAGGCGGCAACGTACGCCAGAAACCGCGGCCAGCTGATCGTCAGGAGGTAGTGGTAGGCAGAGAGAGCCTCCCACGAGCCGAGCCCTTCGCGGCGGACGTTGAACGTGCCGTCGCGGTTCAGAAAGCGTTTGCGGCTCTCGCGGGCGACGACACTGCCAAACCCGAGGTCGAGGTTCGGATCTGCTTCGGGCGGTGGCACGGGGGGACGCGCGGACATGGAGTGATTGTATGCGGCGGATTGTATGCGGCGCGCGGGGCGCGCCGCGTTGTCGGTTTGCTGCGCTGCGCGCGTTGTCGGTTCTCGGTTAGTTGCGGCTTCGCCGCGTTGTCAGTTCGAGTCCCCAACGCGCGAAGCGCAACCAACCGATAACGCGCGAAGCGAATCTAACGCGCGCAGCAGCTAGTGGATCCACGACACCACGATCGCCAGCAGCAGCACCACGATCACGGCGAGCGAGACCCACATCGCATGGACGGTCGGCCGGTGCATGTCTACCGTTTCGCGGCGCTCGCCGAGGAGGTATTGGAGATACTCGACGCGAGGGCGGACGCTGGCCACTTTTTCCTCGAGATCGGGATAGATGACCTGGTTGATCTCGGGAACGATGATGACCGGGATGAAGGTGGCGCCGCCGGACCGTGTCACATACCCGGTCAGCAGATCGTTGTGCGGCTGATCCCCCTCGGCCACCAGGCAGTGATAGACCGTCGTCGACTGCAGAACCGAGAGCGCTTTCCCCGCGATGCTGCGCGCTTTGTACGCATTGACGACGGCCTCTGAGGTCTGGTGGAGGATGCGCTCGTTGAGGTCGCGGACCCGCGTGAAGATGAAGATTGTCTCGCCCGACGCGAACGAGATCTTCTCGCTTCTGCGGAAGATGATCTCGCCGTAGCTGCGCCAGTCTTCATCGGTCAGATCGGTGGTGAATCCTTCCTCCGCCAGCCGCTCCATGAGGCGGGTGGCGGGATCGGATCCGGCGGGAGACTCAGGGGGCTTTTCAGCTTTCAGTTCTTGCATACTTTTCTACGAGACGGATCAGATCCGGGAACTCGAATGGTTTCACGAGATAGTCATCGGCGCCGCACTGCCGCGCTTTCTCGGCGATGTCACGATCGCCCGAGACGACGATGTACGGAATCGACCTTGTCTCTTCCTGTCCTTTCAAAGCGCTGCAAAGGGCCGCGCCGTTCATCCCTTTGATGGTGAGGTCGGCCAGAATCATCTGCGGACGATGCTCCTTGGCACGCGCCAACGCAGCGGTGCCGTCAGCCACGACCTGACAGTCGCGTCCGTTGCGTTGCAGGACCAGCGCGACGAGACGCGCCACCTGCGGATCATCCTCGACGATGAGAATCAATGCCGCACCTCTAATCGAACCGGATTCGTAAGCGTTTGCGCAGATGCCCGGCGACCGCGCCGCTGAGACAGCCAACCGCGTTCCACCCTGCATCCTCCCACCCGGTCACGCGCGTCGGTAGTCTGCTCTGCCACGCAACCAGCCCCAACGCAAATGTCACGCCCACCGCCAGAGTCAGCAGGTAGGTGCGGGGCCGGTGATGCTCCCCGCCGTCGAAGGCGAGAAAGGCGAGAGCTCCCCACGGAAGGAAGAAAAGGAAGTCGGCGATCCCGGACGCCGCAGTGGCCAGAAGCTTGTCGTTGGAGACCCCGCCCTGGTCATATCGATGAACGAGCGAGACCAATTCGGGGACGGTTAGGCGAGCGCCAACGTACGCTCGTCCGGAGAGCGCCGCGATCAGACAGGCCATCGCAACGGAAAGCACGAGCAGGAGTGCGATCGTGACGGCGCGGGGCACGGTCACGGTACGAATAGCGGCTTTCCCCACAGACAGGATTAGACCACGCCTCGGAAAAGATTTTTTGCCTTCTACACCGCTTTCGCTCCCTTGTGCCGCCACGCGGCCCAGATCTTGACCCTTCGGTTTGATCCTGACCCACCAGCAGGAACCAAAAAGGGTCAGCAACTAGGCCGTCAGCGCCTCGCAGACGGGGAAAAAACAAGTGTTTCCAAGCACTTAGCCATGTGACAGAATGGTGGCAACCCCGTTGCTCTATAGACCGCCTGAAACCGTTCAATGTCGAACCATCAACAACAATCTTAAGGAGAGGGATCCAGTACATGAAAAAGGCTCTTGTCTTTGTATTCGCAGCAGCGCTCGCTACTTCCGCCTTCGCCCAGGGAAACAGTGATAACGAAGTCAACAACGGAAACGGCCATGGAAAGGTGAACAACGAGGCTGGTCAGGCGGCCAGCTCAGGAAACCTCACCTACCACAGCGGCGGAAAAGTCATCCGCAACGCCCACGTGGTCATGATCTTCTGGGGCTCGTTCCCGAGCGGGTACACGACCGCAATGCAGAACTTCCGTAACCAGTTCGGAACCACGGGCGAGTACAACACGATCACCCAATACACCGGCATCGACGACGCCACGGGAACCACCGGCGCCATCGCCCTCTCCAACCTCGCGGGCAGCACCAGCCTCGACTACTTCGATACCTCCACGCCTCCGACCAACTGCACGGACGCTGTTGTCCAGGCCGAAGTCAAGAAGGTCATCGCCGCGCAGGGCAAGACTGACTACAGCGCCATCTACGAAGTCTTCATCCCGTCCGGCTCGTACTCGTCCGACGGTTCCAGCACCTCCTGCGGCGGACCGAACCTCGCCTATTGCGCCTACCACTACAACTACACCGACGGCGCTGGCAAACACGTGAAGTACTCGATCGAGCCGTGGGCCGGATGCTCGGGTTGCCAGGCTTTCGGCAACTCCTCCCTCGACCAGGAGCACTTCGTTTGCCACGAGACCCGTGAGGCCGTCACCGACGCCCTCGGCAACGCATGGTTCGACCGCCGCGGTAACGAAGCGGACGACAAGTGCGCGTGGTCCCCGGCGCCGTTCATCGGCACCGGCGGCTTCGGCTACCAGTACGAGTGGTCGAACGCCAACGGCGGCTGCATCAAGACCCGCTAATCCATTTTCAACCGCAATGACGAAGGCCCCGCGCGAGCGGGGCCTTTTTTCGTTATCAGAGATCAGAGACAAAGAAACAGTCGAGCAGGATGGCGGAAGCAGAAACTCGGGCCTGGTCCCTGATCTCTCGTCTCTGATCTCTGCTTCAACGCGGTTGCGGCGTCGGCGCAGGCGAGTGCGTCCACGTCTTCTCGTTCTCGGTGATGTCGAAGTAGACGGTGTGCTCGGTGTGGTCGGGCACTTCGAACTTGACCACTTCGTAGCGGCGCGCCGCTGATCCCTCGCCCGCGTGGGCGATGCCACCACCGAGTCTGCGAAAACGCCCGAACCGGTCGTAGATCCAGTTGTTCTGGAAGTCGATCCCTTCGTTGGGCGCGTCGGTGGGAACGGTGACGGCGGTCTCGGGAGAGTCACCCTCATGGTCGGCCAGTGCGGCCGCCGGTGTTGCTGCCGGCGATGCCGGTGCGGGAGCGGAGCCAGCGGGCGGCGGGACGGGCGGTGCCGGAGGCGTCGTCGCGCATGCTGCCGCCGCAGCCGCGATCGTGGCGAGGAGGAGATTTCGGCGCATGGGCCGCGTCAACCTTTCGGCGCCGATAAATCTTCCGCCAAACGCACGTACGCTTCGTATCGCGCTTTGCTCAACTCACCCGATTCGGCGCGCTCCTTCACGGCGCATCCAGGCTCGGGCAGGTGCGAGCAATCGTTAAAACGGCAGTACTCGCCCGGCTCGGAAAATTCGGGGAAGTAGTCGCGCAGCGTCTCCAGCGTCAGCTTCCACAAACCGAACTCGCGGATGCCGGGAGTGTCGATGAGAAAGGTGTCGCCGCCGAGGTCGTGGAGCGTCGATGCGGTGGTGGTGTGGCGGCCTGTTCCGCGTTTATGCAGCTCGCCGGTAGCGATGTCGAGCCGTTCATCCAGCGCGTTGAGGATCGACGATTTGCCGACGCCGCTGTGGCCGACGAGAGCACACGTTCTCCCCTCGACCAGCGCGCGCAACTCAGCGATCCCCTCACCTGTCTTGATCGAGCACGCCACGACTGGAACATCCAGGGCGCGATACGGATCGAGCGACGCGAGCTCGCGCACCCGCTCGTCCGCGCCGAGGAGATCGATCTTGTTCACGCAGATCGCCGCCTGCGCGCCGCCGCGCTGTATGGCGATCAGAAAGCGGTCGATGAGCCGCGGCCGCAGCGGCGGCGCCTTGACCGACACCACGTGGATGACGACGTCGATGTTCGCGGCGATGAGCCGCTGCAGATGCGGGTTGAGCGGATCCGGACGCGATAGTTTCGTGCGCCGCGGAAGAACCGCCGCCAGCCTCCAGGTGCCGTCGCCAGCCGCTTCCGTCACGACGCGGTCGCCGACTGCCAGCGCGCTTTTCTGCCGGACAGCCAGCTCCGGCGGCACGACGCAGTCGAATTCGCGCCCGGCGTGAAAGAGCCGGCAACGCCCGCTGCCGACGGAGATGACCATCGCCGCGGACCGAGGGTCCGCGTCGCCGGCCTCTCCCCAGGCGCCGCTGTCGGCAGGATCATCGGCCTCCGGCGGCTTGCGTCGCTTGCCGCCACGCCGGTCGCCTGCCGGTTCCTCCCAATCTTCCGTACCGCGTCCGCGGCTGCCTCGTTTTCCCAAACGCACCTCGCCTACCGACAGTGTACTAAGATGCCCGAAATCCAAATCGCAGCCGAGAGCTCCTGGAAAAAATGTCAAGAGTCGAGCAGCCCTACGTGCTTGTGGTGGACGATAACGAGCCCACCTGCACCCTTCTGACCGCGTTGCTCCATCGTGACTTCAACGTGGACATCGCGTTCGACGGGCAGGAAGCAATCGACCGGTTGCGCAACCGGAAGTATGCGGCAATCCTCATCGATCTCCGAATGCCTCATGCGGATGGGTTCGCGGCACTCGATTTCCTGAAGGCACACCAACCTCAACTGCTGGCGAGCGTCCTCGTCGTCACGGCGTCGCTGGGCCGCGAGGAACTGGAGCGCGCCAGGGCCTACGGCGTTTGCGCCATCATCGCCAAGCCGTTCGAAGTCGAGACGTTGCTCGCGGCCGTGAAGAAGTGCGTCTCCCCCGACGAAGGTTCCGCTTTCGGTCCCGTCCTCTGCTCCGGCGGACCGATGATCCTGCTGCTCGCCGACCTGTTGCGGCAACGGCTGATGTAGTTGTTGCGGTCTCGCGGTCTCGATGTCGCGGGGTTTCGCAGGCCTTCGAGAGGATCAGAGACTGGAGATCAGAGACAGGGACATCGCTGCTCTCGTTAACGTCAGCAGCGATCGCCGCGTCGCTTTCGGCTGCAGTTCGATGGTCGAGGAGACCATCCTCTCCTATGCCGAGAACCGGTTCAGCCACGCCAGGAGCGGGCTTCCCGCCAACACCGTCGCGATGGCCATCGTCCCGAACGCGTTGCGGCTGCGAATCTCGGCGCACGCCACCACGATCGCTGCCAGCTCCTCGGGATCGAACGGCTTTCGCATGATCCCGTGAACGCGCTGCGGGTCGAGATGAGCGATGTCTCCGCGGTCGGCGCTCGTGAGGACGAGGACCACGGGAGGCGACGGCATTTCCGGCCCGCTCAGAGCATCGAGAACGCCGAACCCGTCCAGCACCGGCATGAGCAAATCGAGGACGATGACCGCGTATTGATTCGCCTTGATCAACGACAGGGCCTCGCGGCCGTCAGAAGCCTGATCGACGGACAGCGAATGCCGCCGGAGGACGAAGACGAGCAGCTCCCGAACCATTGGGTCGTCATCGACGACCAACACCCTCTTCTGCTCGAACATCATCGAATCGGCACAACTCTGGAGGGGCAAAGTCTCATTGTCAAACTCAGCCTTTTACTGCACACCTTCACGGAACGGCACGAGCGGATCGATGTCGACGGGGACGTTGGTCGCAGCATCGAGCGTAGCGCGCAGTTCTGCAGGCATCTTGTCGTAGTGATTGAACCAGTTCTCCGCGCGGGCACGGTCGCCCGCCGCTTCGATTTCGAGCAGCTCTTTGGTGAGGCTCGCAAGCGCGTCGGGCATCTTCGCGTAGTCGATGCTGTAACGGCCCGATTTCTCGCGCACGATCGCTCCCTTCTCGGTTAGGTAGTTGAACTCCATCATCTCCGCCCGCCCATGCGCCTCGGCAGTTCCAAATCGCACCGTGCGGAAGATGCCGGCAACATAGGAGGCGTAGTACTCCTCAAGCCGTTCTTTCGGCAGCGCGCCGCGATCGACGAGCCACTTGAGGCCAAACATGCCGGTGACATCCGCTTTCGCCTCCTCCAGTCCCGAATACGTCGGGCCGATGGCTTCGCGAATGTCAACGTGTTGACCACCTTTGCGCGCGAAGGCCGGTCCCAGACCGTGGGAGATTTCGTGCATCATCACCGCGGCGAGGTATCCCTCTCCCGAGGCCTGGGCAGCTTGATCGGTGCGCATGATGAGCTTCGCCAGCGGCAGAATCACGTAATTGACCCGCGCATCGGTGAAGTTCTTGAAGAAGATCATCTTCGATCCGACCTTCTCATGAATGCGCGGATCGTTCGGGAGATTGTCCGCCGCGGCCTGATATCCATGACGCAGATCGCCGGCGCGGAACGGCGCGTCCATCACTTCCATCGGAGACGCCAGCCCTTTCTTCGACGGCCGGTCCTCGGCGGCCAGCGGCAACGCATCCTGAATGTCGGGAACGTACTTCTGAAACACCGCCAGCTTCTTCGACTCCGACTCGTTGCGGACGAGCACCGAGGCGCCGTAGGAAGTTTTCACGCCGAGGAGATCGTCGAGGTAGGACTCGTAGGGAGCGAAGATCAGATCGAACTTCGGATCCTTCAGACGGACCCAGGCGAGGTCGCTCGGGTAGTAGTCATCGGTGAGCAGCGCCTTCGCGCGCATGCGAAGGTAGTTCGCAAACGCCTTGTCGTCGCTGGCCGCCGCGGCATTGCGGAGGTGAACCGCGGCCGCTTCCAGCCAGCGCCGATATTTGACGTGATACGGCGTCGCTTTGAGTTTCAGAGGATTGCGGCTTACCGCCTCGACGACCGAGCGCTCGTCGTAGATCGATTTTTTCTGCTCCGGATGCGCGGCGACGTACGCCTCGATCTCGTCACGCGAGACGCCCTTCGGCAGAAGGCTGCGGCCCGGCGGCATCGGCTCGCTGCCGATGAAGGGCTCGTTGTGATTCAGGAGATCGAAATGGCTTCCGTTGAGCCAGAGGTATCGCCGCGCAGCCTGCAGCTTCGGATCGTTCGTGTGCGCGAGGCCGTTGTAGAGCGCGATGTCGTCGGGGTTGTTCTGGCGCCAGTAGATGTTTTCGAGATCGCGGCACGCGGCGATCATCTCGTCGACGACGCGCCGCTCGCGCGCGCTCATGCCCGCGTACGAGAACGGCATCTCGACTTTCTGGAATCGAGCCAGACGTTTGTCGATGTCGTTCGCGACCTGTGATGGATCGGTCGGGGGGGCTGCATTCAGCGAGAGTGCGGCGAGGAAAAGAAGGGCAAGCTTTTTCATGGCTCGGGGATTCTAGCGCGGGTGAGTGAAAGGCATTCACCACAGAGGCGCAGAGAGCACAGAGTTTTTCTCTGTGTGCTCTGCGTCTCTGTGGTTGATGGTTTTCAGCGAACGACCCGCGCGCGCAGCGAGCTCTCGAACTCTGCCGCAGGCACCGGCCGGCTGTGCAGGAAGCCCTGGACCACTTCGCAGTTCTCGCGGCGCAGAAACGCCAGTTGCGCCTCGGTCTCGACGCCCTCCGCGACGACGCGCAAGTTCAGCGCGCGGGCCATCGAGATGACGGCGGTGATGATCGCACCGTCGTTCGAGACGTCCGACAGGTCGCGCACGAAGTTCTGATCGATCTTCACCGTGTCGATCGGGAAGCGTTTCAAATAGCTGAGCGATGAGTATCCGGTGCCGAAGTCGTCGATCGAGATACGGACGCCCATGGCGCGCAGCCGGTTCATCACCTCGAGCGATACGTCGGCGTTCTGCATGGCCGTCGATTCGGTGATCTCGATGTCAAGCAGCTCCGGCGGGTACTCGCTCTCGATGAGGATTTTCTCGATCATGGCAATGAGGTCGCGTTGCTGGAACTGCCGCGCCGACAGATTCACCGCCACGCGCAACGGTCCATGCTCGGGGTGCCACGCTTTCATCTGCCGCACGGCGGTTCTCAAAACCCACTCGCCGATCGGCAAGATCAGCCCGCACTCCTCGGCGATCGGAATGAAGTCATCCGGCGCCATCAGCCCGCGCTCGGGATGATTCCAGCGGATGAGCGCCTCGGCGCCGACGACGCGTCCCGTCAACAGGTTCGTCATCGGCTGGTAGTGAACAACGAACTCGTTTCGCTCGAAGGCGTGATGAAGGCTCCCCTCGATCAGCAGCCTGTGGGAAGTCGTCTCCAGCGCCTTCGCCGGCGCGAACTGGAAGTTGTTTCTGCCCGCTTCCTTGGCGCGGTACATCGCACCGTCCGCGCGCTTCAGCAGCGTCTCCGCGTCGCCGCCATCGTCGGGAAAGAGCGCCACGCCGATGCTGGTGGTGGCATACAGCTCGTGCCCTTCGATCTCCATCGGCCGCGAGATTGCGTCCAGCAGTTTCTGCGCAACGATGGCCGAGCTGCCCGGTTCCTTGATGTCGGTCAGCAGAACGGTGAACTCATCCCCGCCCATCCGCGCCACGGTGTCGTCGGCGCGAATCGAAGCCACGAGCCGGTTCGCAACTTCCTGCAGCAATCCGTCGCCGACTGTGTGACCGAGGCTGTCGTTGACCAGCTTGAATTGATCGAGATCGAGAAACATCACTGCGGCGCTGGTGCGATGACGCCTCGCGTGTGCGAGCGCGATCTCGATCCGGTCCCGGAAAAGCAGCCGGTTCGGCAGTCCGGTCAGTGCATCGTGATATGCCTGATACTCGACCTGCTCCTGCGCGGTCTTGCGGTCAGTGATGTCGAGGATGGTTCCCTCGAGGATCCCATCGTCGATCAAAGTCATGTTCTCGCTGACCCAGACCGGCGACCCGTCGCGGCGCCGCATCCGAACTTCGACATTCGAAAGCGAGCCGAACTCGCGGACTTGCGCGAGCAAGCGGTGACGATCCTCGATCGTGTTGTAGAGCGAGAAGGCAGACTGCCCCAGCAACTCCTCGCGGTCGCGAAAGCCGAACATACGCGCCAGTGCGTCGTTGCAATCGAGAATGGGTCCGTCGAGCGAGCTGCGGTAAACGCCTGCGAGATTGCGCTCGAAGAGAAGTCGGTAACGCTCCTCGCTGTCGCGCAGGCGTTGCTCGGCGAGGCGGCGCTCCGTGACGTCGACTGCGATGACGAGCCTCGACCGTCTTCCGGCCGACAGGAATTCAAACGAGGTGATCTCGACGTCGAAGACTTCGCCGTTCTGTTTGCGGTGACGGAAAACGCGTGGATCGTTGCGGGCGCGGCGCTCCGTCAGCACTCCGCGGAGCTGCGCCACATCTTCGGGGGGACGAATATCCTCGATGGTCATGCGCAGGAATTCGTCTTTGCTGTAGCCGTAGTGATGTACGGCCGCTTCGTTCACGGCGATGAAGGAGAGCGTCTCGTAGTCGTAAACCCACATCGGCAGCGGGTTGCCTTCGAAGAGCGTCCGGTAGCGATGCTCGCTCTCGCGCAGTGCCTGCTCGGCGCGGCGGCGCTCGGTGATATCGGTCGCGGCGTAGACGACACCGACGGGATCGCCGCCGGCTTCGCGCACGAAGGACGATGTTGCGAGTACGTCGATCCGCGCGCCCGTTGCCGTGGTCCAGACCATGTTCTGTTCGTGGATGCCGAGGCTGTGAAGAAGCTGGCCGGTGGTCATGTTTTCGTCGGGCGAGACGACGCTGCGAAGGTGCTTCCCGATCAGCGCCGCATCACCGTAGCCGAGCATCACCGACGCGGCGTGATTGGCGACGCGGATCTTTCCCTCGAGGTCGACGACGATCACGGCGCCTTTCATCGTCGCCAGGATCTGGCCCGCCGCGTACTCGGGCGTTATGTCAACCAGCCGGTAGCGCCAGACGGCATTCGCGGCGATGATTACGAAGGCGAGGATGGCTACGAAGCCGAAGGGCGGCACGTCGATGCCGACCGTCGGAAAGAAGTCGACCGCCGACACCATCGCCACGGAGAAGGCGATGACCAGTCCTCGGGCCCGATCCCGCTCGATTCCTTCGCTCGACTGCATGGCTCCCCAGAGCATCCGGATGGCCATCACGAACATGGCGGAAAAGATCAGGATCCACGAGAGGTTGTACGCCGGTCCGATCGGGAAAAAGCCCCAGGGGAATCGCCGGACGCCGAGGATGAAATACGGCGTCGCCAGTTGCAGCAGCGCGATCCCGCCGCAGAACATCCAGCAGAAGAGAATGACGTTGCGCAAGTCGCGGCGCCGCCTGGAGTAGGCCGCGGCGAAGTGAAACGTGGCCGCCGGAAGGAGACTGGAGAACGCGCCGCCGAGGCGCGCAAACAGCACGGCATGCCCCGGAATCCCGGAGCGATACATCAGCCCGTAAAACGCGAGCCAGCCGCTGGCGGCAAGCGAGAGGATGAAGAAAAGCCGGACCACCAGCGTGGCGCGAGTGCGCGCCAGAACGGCGGAGCCGAGGATGAAAATCGCAGCCGCGGTGAATAGCGTGGCGATGGCGAGCGCATTGCCCGCACGGCCATCAAACGCGAGGAGGGTGCCAGCAGAATGATCGATGCGTCAGTGTAACCGAGGCGTACTCAGGGTTGTGCGCAAGAAAATGGCGGGAGGCAACGCTCGCGCCGGGCCGAAACCAAATCGCTGTCATCCTGAAACTGCCGCAGGACACGAAGTGCCGGAGGACGTCGAAGGACCCCCCTGATTTCCTGCCTGCTGGGAGGGTGTTTTCACGATGCACAAAATCAGGGGGTCCTTCGACCGTCCTTCGGCACTTCGTGTCCTTCGGCGGCTCAGGATGACAGGCTTGGTGATGTTGCGTCGCGCGCAGAACGATGGTTTCGTAGCCCTACCTCGTCCTCGTCAAACCTCGGGGCACGGCCTTCACCAGCGCGTTCTCGCGCTCGATGCCGTGCCGCTTGTCGAGAACGGCCTGGCGAATCACGCGCATCATGTCGTCGAAGTGACCGTCGGCGCGGTCGAGTGCTTCGCGCGCATCCTCGAGAGCTCGCTGCATGTTGAGGATGACTTCGATTCCGGCCAGGTTCACGCCGAGGTCGCGCGTAAGTGCGAGGATCATCTCCAGTTTGCGGATCTCGCCTTCGCCGTAGAGCCTCGTGTTGCCCGACGTCCGCGCCGGCTTGATCAGTCCTTCACGCTCGTAAAGGCGCAGCGTCTGTGGATGGATGTTGTACCGCTCGGCAATCACCGAGATCATCACGTATCCATCTGCTCTACGGCGGGTCATGGTGTGGGTTCCTGGGGTTGCTGCGTTGCAACCGAACAACCCACGGGCGGCGGTTTCCCGCCGCCCGTGAAATCACCTTACTTGTTCTCGTCCACGACTTCGGCGTCGATCACATCGTCGGCCTTGCCGTCGCCTTCCGGCGAACCGCTCGTTCCGGTCGATGAACCGCCCGTTGCTCCCCCACCCGCGCCGCCCGCGGCGTTCGCGCTCGCGTTCTGGTACATCACTTCCGCGAGCTTGTGCGACGCGCTGGTGAGTGCTTCGGTCGCCTTCTTGATGTTCTCGGCGCCGCCCTGCTCCATCGCTTTGCGTGCGTCGGCAATGGCGCTTTCGAGATTGCTCACGTCCGAGCCGGCGATCTTGTCGCGATTCTCGTTGAGCATCTTCTCGACCTGGTAGACGAGCGAGTCGAGCTGATTCTTCGACTCGATCTCTTCCCGCCGTGCCTTGTCCTCCGCGGCGTGAGACTCGCCCTCACGAACCAGTTTCTCGACCTCATCCTTCGACAGACCGGAGCCGCTGGTGATCGTGATCTTCTGCTCCTTGCCGGTTCCGGTGTCTTTCGCCGAAACCGTCATGATGCTGTTTGCGTCGATGTCGAACGTCACCTCGATCTGCGGCATCCCGCGCGGGGCTGGCGGCAGTCCGATGAGGTGGAAAACGCCGAGGAGTTTGTTGTCGCGCGCCATCTCGCGCTCGCCCTGAATGACTTTGATCTCGACCGAGGTCTGATTGTCGGCAGCGGTCGAGAACGTCTCCATCTTGCGCGTCGGAATCGTCGTGTTGCGCTCGATGAGCTTCGTCATCACACCGCCCAGCGTCTCGATTCCGAGAGAGAGAGGCGTGACGTCGAGAAGAACGACATCCTTGAGACCAGCGTCCCCGGCGAGCACGCCGCCCTGAACCGCGGCGCCGACTGCGACGACTTCATCGGGATTGACGCCTTTGTGCGGCTCTTTCCCGAAGAAGTCAGTGACAGCCTTCTGAACCATCGGAATGCGCGTGGAGCCACCGACCAGAACGACCTCATCGATCTTCTTCGGATCGACGCCCGCGTCAGCAAGCGCCTGCTTGAGAGGGCCCATCGTCCGCGTGACGATGTCGCCGATGAGCTGCTCGAACTTGGCGCGCGTGAGGGAGAGGTTGAGATGCTTCGGCCCCGACTGGTCGGCGGTGATGAACGGGAGGTTGAGGTCGGTCGACATCGTTGACGACAGCTCGATCTTCGCCTTCTCCGCCGCTTCCTTCAGGCGCTGCAGAGCCATCTTGTCTTTCGACAGATCGATGCCCTGGTCTTTGCGGAACTCTTCGATGATCCAGTCGATGAGGCGCTGGTCGATGTTGTCACCGCCGAGGTGCGTGTCACCGTTGGTCGACTTCACTTCGACGACGCCGTCGCCGACTTCGAGGATGGAGATGTCGAACGTGCCGCCGCCGAAGTCGTACACGGCGATCGTCTCGTTCTTCTTCTTGTCGAGACCGTATGCGAGCGCAGCCGCGGTCGGCTCGTTGACGAGACGCTCGACTTTGAGGCCGGCGATCTCACCCGCGTCTTTCGTCGCCTGGCGCTGCGAGTCATTGAAGTAGGCCGGGACGGTGATGACCGCGCGGTCGACCTTCTCGCCAAGGTAGTCCTCAGCGGCCTGCTTGAGCTTCTGCAGAATCATCGCGGAGATCTCAGGCGGCGAGTAGAGCTTGCCGTCGACTTCGATGCGCGCGTCGCCATTCGAGGCGCGGGTCACCGTGTAGGGGACCATCTTCATCTCTTCGTTGACTTCTTCGTACTTGCGGCCCATGAAGCGCTTGATCGAGAAGATTGTGTTCTCGGGATTCGTGACGGCCTGGCGTTTGGCGACCTGGCCGACGAGGCGCTCTCCGTTGCGGGCAAATCCGACGACCGAGGGGGTGATGCGGCTCCCCTCCGCGTTGACGATGACTTTGGGCTCGTTCCCTTCCATGACCGCGACGACCGAGTTCGTCGTGCCGAGGTCGATGCCGATAATCTTGGACATATGTTTTTCTCCTTCTGATACTTAGCGCGACTTGAGCGCGATGCAGTCAGATAATGTAGCGGTCGGAACCTGAGTCTAGCGCTGTGATATTCCGAGAATTTAGTGCAAGTTCAGTGCGCGGCATTTCGGCGTGCTGGGAAACCTGCTCACCACGGAGTCACTGAGAGCACGGAGATCATCACTGGAGCTCGGTGATCTCTGATTCTCTGTGGTTCATGGTTTGAGAAATGCGGATCAAATCGCGTCCGCGATCCTTCGCGCGATCAGCGAATACCCCTCCTGCCCCGGATGAAACCGGTCGAACGAAAGCCGGTCGCGATACGCGAAGATGTCGGACGTCTGCACGACCACGACATTCGGATCGACCGCGAAGCGCTCGACCAGCAGCGAGTTCCAGCGGTTGACGAAGGGCGTGAGCATCTTGCCGAACGGTGTCGTCGAGAAGGGGTTGTAGAGGCCGATGACGAAGATGCGCGCCGCCGGATTGGCGCCGCGGATTGCGTGAACGCTCTGATCGACGCGGTCCAGCACTTCGTGCATGACACCCTCCGGATTCGGAGGCGGCGCCTGGCGAAAGTTGGCGTCTCCCCACAAGTCGTTCCCGCCGATCGAGACGATGATGACGTTCGATTGCGCGAGCAGCGTCTGCACGTTGTGACTGGTGAGCTGCTGGATCAAATCGCGCGTCCGCGATCCGTTGACGGCGATGTTGACGATGTTCTTCGTGTCGATGTTCCGCTTCCGCAGCTCGTCGACGAAGCGTCCGCCGATCCCGAGGCCTGTCTCATCGCCGGTTCCACGTGCAAGCGAATCGCCGACGATGATCGGCACGATCTGCTTCCGCGGTGCCGACGCCGTGACGCGCGCCGGCGGCAGGAGCGACACGGATGTGCCGGTGTCGCCGCGCAGGAATGAGTAGAATCCGGCGCCGAACAGAATCGCCGCGGTCAGCGCGGCAGCGAGCGGCAAGTACCACAACAGGAAACGACGCATTGTTCAAAACGATAGCAGGAAACAACTGTCATCCTGAGCCGCCGAAGGACACGAAGTGCCGAAGGACGGTCGAAGGACCCCCCGATTCCTGCCGGCGGGTTCAGAAACCCTGGCGAGGAATCAGGGGGTCCTTCGACGTCCTCCGGCACTTCGTGTCCTTCGGCAGTCTCAGGATGACAGCGGTTCGGTCATGGTGCGTTGGATGACCAACCCCACCCTCACCGCTTCGAACCTGACGAAGACGATCGGCGATAAAACGATCGTCGACTCCGTCTCGTTCGAGTTGCAGCAGGGCGAGATCTTCGGCTTTCTTGGCCCCAACGGCGCGGGCAAGACGACGACGATCCGCATGCTCGTGGGCCTTATCCGCCCCACTGCCGGCAGCGTCCGGATCTGCGGCTACGACATCGATCGGAACTTCGAGGATGCCATGCGCTGCGTTGGCTGCATCGTCGAGAATCCCGATCTCTACCGCTTCATGACCGGCCGCGAGAATCTCGAGCACTTCGCGCGCATGCTGCGCGTTCCAGGCAGCGAGATCGAGCGCGTGGCGAAGGCGGTCTCCCTCGATCATCGCCTCGAACAGCGCGTCGGCACCTACTCCCTCGGCATGCGCCAGCGTCTCGGCATCGCCCAGGCGCTCCTCGGCGATCCAAAGCTGCTCATCCTCGACGAGCCGGCCAACGGCCTCGACCCCGCCGGCATCCGCGAGATCCGCGAATTGCTGAAACGACTGGCTGCCGAACAGCAGATGAGCATTTTCATCTCGTCGCACCTTCTCGCCGAGATCGAGCTGACCTGCGACCGCGTCGCCATCATTCACAAAGGACGGATCCTGCGCGAGGGTACGGTACGCGAGCTGATCTCCAACCGCCGCGACATGGAGCTCCGCGTCGACGACGTCGCGCGCGCGTCCGCAGTCGCGCACGAGCGCAACCTCACCTTTCGCGCCGAGGGCGATCGGCTCTGGCTGGCGATGGAGGAAACCGACACGCCGCCGCTGATCGCCGCGCTCGTCGAATCCGGCGTCAACGTCTTTCACGCCCAGCGGCGCACGCAATCGCTGGAAGAGATGTTCCTCGAAGCGACCGGCGGCGAGACGGTAGACTGAGGCGCCGGATGCTCATCCCACTCATCCAGAACGAAACGCTGAAGATCATTCGCCGCAAGCGGTTCGCGGTCGTGATCGCGATTCTCTTTGCCATCATCGCGCTCGTCACGTACGGCCAGTACCGGCGAATGCGCGACCAGCGCAATCGCAACTGGCGGGCCGAGGTACAGCAGACGGTGGCGCAATACCAGAACATGCTGCGGCGCGGACGCGTCAGCGAGACGTGGGCGCGGTCGATCCGTGCCGACATCAACCGCCTGCAGTTCTATCTCGATCACGATATCGAGCCGAACAAACCGACGGCGCCGCTCTTCGTCCGCACGTTCGCCAACGTTGCAGGTTTCCTCCTCCTGCCGCTTCTCATCGGCATTCTCGGCAGCGACATCGTGTCGGCGGAGAACTCCGAGGGGACGGACAAGCTGTTGCTGACGCGGCCGGTGCGGCGTTGGAAAGTGCTGACCGCGAAGCTCATGACGTTGTGGCTCTTCTCCACGCTCACGCTCTTTTGCGGCGCGATTCTGGCGTACTCCGTTTCCGCGCCGTTTCTGCCGCGCGGCGGTTGGGCCGCTCCGACGTTCACCGGCTTCTCGCTCGGCAAAGGGGCATTGCAGATCGATGCTGTACGCCAGCTCCCGTTATGGAAAGACACGCTCATCGCGTACGGCCTGGAGTGGTTCGCGTTGTTGACCGTGGCGTGTATCGCGCTGCTTCTCTCGGTGCTCTTCCGTTCGAGTGCGGCCGCGATCGGAACGATGCTGGCGTCACTGATCGGCGGCACGATCCTGACGCGGGTGAGTCCCGAATGGACGGCTGGGAAGTATCTCTTCGTGAGCGCACTTCCCCTCGCCGATTACTACACCGGCGAGCCGCCGCCGTACGACGGCATGTCGATGATGTTCTGCATCGCTCTGCTCGGCGCATGGGCGATCGTAGCGATAACGATTTCCTACGCCGTCTTCACGCGAAGGGATGTATTCGGATGATGCGCAATCTATTCACCGCAGCAATCGCATTGGCTTTCATCACCTGCAAAGGCGACGAGCCAATCGGCCCGCCGACCGACACCAGGATGCCGGTCGCCGTCGAATACGTCCGCGGCGCGACCTTGAAGATCCACGCGAAGCCGGCAGACGATGCCACCGTCGTCAGCACGTATCAGAGAGGCGAATCCGTTTCGATCCTTTCACGCAAAGGCGAATGGGCCGAGGTGCGTACGGCGTCCGGAAGCGGATGGGCGCGCGTCGCTGACATGGCCGATGCCGGCGAAGCGAAAAAAGCGCTGGAAGAAAACGTCTACCCGCACTTCATCAACACCCCCGCCCCGATCAGCCAACCCGGCGCACACGGTGAGCTCATTTTCGAAGCGCAGGTCGACCGCGACGGAATCGTGACGAGCGTCCGCACGCTCAGCAATACCACCGGCTCGATGTCCCTCGAGCAGCGCAACGCCGCATCGCTGCAGGCCGCCGCCTTCACGCCGGTCGTCCGCAAAGGCAAGCGCGAATCGTTCGTGTACGAGCATCGCGTACACTACTAATGCCGGCGACAACGTCGGATTGCCGTTCGATTTGACGCGCAATATCGGATGGCAGATGGGCCTTACGTGGATGTAGGAACACGGAAGCCGGAGCTGTCGCGAGGATGAGTACGCCATGATTAAGAGACTAAAGGTAATATCCGAGCGATCTTCGTGGAGTGCTCTTCTGCTCTGGCTGGCTCTGCTCGTGATCGCCACGCCACTTTGGGCAAACACGCGGACTTGGTCTGGTCACGGACAACAAGCCGGCGGCGGTATTTACGCCTCTTACCCAAATGCCTACAAGTGGAGCGATCCACAAAATTGGGATGGCGTTGTGCCAGTCGACGGGGACGACGTCGTGTTTCCTTCCGGGGCCGACAACAAAGAGGTGCTTGATGACCTGAGCGGCGAGCTGTCATTGCGCTCCATCACGATTTCAGACTCCTATGACCTCCTTTCGGACCGCGATAAGAATCCCGTGATCATTCTGGGCGGCGGAGGTATCACGGCTTCCGCCGGCGCGCAAATCGCCATTCCGATCACTCTCGCCGCTGATCAGGCTTGGACAGCAGAAAACGACAAACTGGAGTTTTATTCGGGCCCACGTCCCCCTTATATTGGGACCCCGATAAGGCTGGGCGGTCATTCTCTAACGCTCTTCGGATACATAGACTTCTCCTGGGGAACGACGATTACGGGTTCCGGGGCAGTGATTGCGGCCGGCGGCCGCATATACACGAGCGCACCGCTGAAGTTCGCCGGGACGTTTATAAACAACGGAGCGTTCCTATTGGTCGGCGGCTTGGACGGAAGTGTACCTGCGATTAGCTACTCGCAGAGTGCTGGCACTCTAAGTGGGGCCGGAAGCCTCGTCGACGACGTCACGATCACCGGAGGAGCCTTTCTCCCCATTCCCAGCGACGTCTTCATAGGAAGCCTCTCCCTTGCAGAAGGCGCGACATTCATCGAGCAGGAAGGTTCTTGCATCGAGTTTTGCACTCGCACGGCACGAACTTACGTTAAAGGGACAGTGAACCTCGGCGGCGCCACGCTTGATTTGAGGAACCTGGCGCCACATTCGGTCGTCAACCTCATCGACAACGACGGCAGCGATCCTGTCGTTGGTACGTTTGCCGGACTTCCGGAGGGCGCAACGATTCCAACGTCGTCGCCCGACCTGTGGTTCACCATCACCTATCGCGGCGGAACGGGCAATGACGTTGTGATCACTGGCAACCCATACCAATCAACGACGAGCCTAGTCAGCTCTGTAAATCCGTCACAAGCAGGTCAGGAGGTCACATTTACTGCAAGTGTCACCCCACACATTAACTTGGTGGCGACCGGAACAGTGACCTTTTCCGACAGTGGCCAGCCCCTGGGTACGGGGAATCTGGTCTACGACGGATTCGGGCACTCCCTGGCCACGTTCACCACCTCCGCGCTCTCGGTCGGTCCGCATGACATCACGGCCACATTTCCCGGGAACTCTCAAATTGCTGCGAGCACGTCGCCCGTGCTCACTCAGGTCGTCGAAGGCACCGCAACCCCGCCCGGCGTAACGTTCGGTGCAACTCCGCCGGCCATCATGCCCGGCGCCTTATCAACATTATTGTGGTCGACAACCGGCGCGACCTCCGTCGTCATCGACCAGAACCTCGGCGCGCAGCCTCTCTCCGGCTCGCGAGAGGTCCAGCCTTCGGCGACGGCTACGTATACGTTGACCGCAACGGGCCTGGGAGGCACAACCATTCGCCAGGCAACCGTGACGGTCAGCACGAATCCGGTAGTCGCTTTCATCGCCTCACCAAGCGCGATTGCCGCCGGTCAATCGGCAACGCTTGTGTGGTCGGCCACCGGCGCAACGTCGGTGACGATCGATCACGGCATCGGTCCGCAACCAACCGCCGGTTCTGTCGTGGTCTCGCCTGGCGCTACCACGGTCTACGAGCTTACCGCGACCGGCCCGGGCGGAACATCGACAGCGTTCGTGACGCTGACGGTCATTCCGCCGCCCGAGGCGACGTTGTCGGCGGCTCCGCAGGCGATCGTCGCGAGCCAGCAAGCAACGCTGACGTGGAAAACGACGAACGCGACGAGTGTCTTCATTGATCATGGAATCGGGTTCGTCAATGCAACCGGATCGATCCATGTCGCGCCAGTGGCGACGACGACGTACGTCCTCACCGCGACGGGCATCGGCGGAACTACGAATACCAGCACAACGGTAATCGTCGTCCCTCCGCGCGGCCGCGCGGTGCACCATTGATGGGGCTCGCTGCTGCGCTCCCTCCGATCAGCGCGCTGCCCATCCCACGCTGTCATTCCGAGCGGGCGGTGGGAGGGTAGCGAGGAATCCCCTGCCTACGCAGCGAAGATCCCTCCTTCAACGGAGCCATGACGATCGAGTCGCGCTTCGTGGGCGGGGGATTCCTTGCCCCGCTCCCCCGCCCCGGATGACAGCTATGTCGTTCACGACTCCTGCGCAGTCACCCACTTCGCCACGCGCGGCGGCACGTACTCCGACATCCGCCGCAGCAGCGATTCTCCATCGCCATCGACGATCGCCATCGCGCGATGCTGCGGACGAACAAAGCCGGCATCGACCGCCCCATCGAGAAACGTCAGCAGCGGCGAGTAGTAGCCGGCGATGTCAAGAAAACCGCACGGCTTGTCGTGAATGCCGAGCTGCGCCCACGTCCACACCTCGAAGATCTCTTCGAGTGTCCCCAGCCCGCCCGGGAGCGCCACGAACGCATCGGCGAGTGACGCCATCATCGCCTTCCGCTCGTGCATCGTCTCGACGACATGCAACTCGCTGAGATTGCGATGACCGACTTCGCGATCCCACAGCGCACGCGGAATGACGCCGATGACCTTGCCGCCGTTCGCAAGCACGGCGTCGGCGAGGATGCCCATCAAACCGACGTGCCCTCCGCCGTAGATGAGCGTGATCCCTTCCTTCGCCAGCAGTGCGCCAAACTCGCTCGCAGCCTGAGCAAAGCGCGGATCGACACCCGCGCTCGACCCGCAAAACACACAGACGCTCCGTATCACAGCGCGCGAAACCCCATCTCGTCAGCAGGCAGCGGCTCGCGATTGCGATCGAGGCGCGTCACGATCCACTGCTCGCCGCGCCGCTCGATCTCCGTCACGATCGAGGCCCACATCCCATCGACCGGATTCTCGCTCCAGCGAAAGCGCATGCCCGGCGCGGGAGGCACCGAGCGCTCGCGAAGATGCGCGTCCGCCATCTCGATGAGCTCGGCCGGTCCAACGTGATCGCAAGCCACGAGCGCAGTTTACGCGGTCTCGTGGTCGCGTGGTCTCGCAGCGGTTCGCCTCGCGACCGCGAGACCTCGCTACCCCGCGACCGCACTAAACAGGAATTCAATTCAGCTTCACGCGTTACCCCCCAAACATGCCGCAGTTTCGTTATGACGTCCGCAACGTGGCGATCATCGCCCACGTCGATCACGGGAAAACCACCCTCGTCGATGCTCTCCTCCGCCAGGCCGGAGCCGTGCGCCTCAACCAGCAGATGGATGAGCGCGTCATGGACTCCAACGATCTCGAGAAAGAGCGTGGAATCACCATCCTCGCCAAGAACACCTCGATCCGCTATCTCGTCGACGAGCCCGACGCCCTCGGCCACCTCGTTCACCACGAAGCGACGCACACCGCGTCCGGACACGATCTTCCCGCGACCTTCATCCATCCGTCCGAGGTGAAGATCAACATCGTCGACACACCGGGTCACGCCGATTTCGGCGGCGAAGTCGAGCGCGTTCTGTCGATGGTCGACGGCGTCATCCTCCTCGTCGATGCCGCCGAAGGTCCGATGCCGCAGACCCGCTTCGTCATGCGCAAAGCCCTCGGGCTGGGGCTGCTGCCGATCGTCGTGATCAACAAGATCGATCGTCAGGATGCGCGTCCGACCGAGGTGGTCAACGAAGTCTTCGACCTGATGATCGAGCTCGGCGCCTCGGACGAGCAGCTCGACTTCCCCATCCTCTACGCCATCGGCCGCCAGGGCATCGTTCGCACGAACCTCGAAGATACGACCGAGGATTGCCGGCCGCTGTTCGACGCAATCCTGAAGCGCATTCCGCCGCCGCCGGGCTACGCCGACGCACCTCTCCAGCTTCTCGTTTCCGCCATCGACTACAACGAGTACGTCGGCCGCCTCGGTATCGGCCGCATTCAACGCGGCAAGATCCGTCAGGGCGAAGATGTCGTCCTCATCCTCCGCGACGGCACGTACAAAAAGGGCCGCATCACCAAGCTGACCGCATTCGAAGGGCTGCGTCGCCAGGAAGTCGACGAAGCATCCGCGGGTGAGATCGTTGCTGTGGCCGGCTTCGCCGACGTCGAGATCGGTGAGACGTTCTCCTCTGCCGCCGAACCGGAGCGCCTCGAGCCGATCGCGATCGACGAGCCGACCGTCTCGATGTTCTGGCTGGTCAACGACTCACCGTTCGCCGGCACGGAAGGAAAGTACGTCACCTCCCGCAACATTAAAGAGCGCCTCGACCGCGAGCTGCGCAAAGACGTTGCGCTGCGCGTCAAAGAGACCGACCTGCCCGACCGTTTCGAAGTCAGCGGCCGCGGCGAGCTTCACCTCTCCATCCTCGCCGAGAACATGCGCCGCGAAGGTTTCGAGTTCGCGCTGTCGCGTCCGACGGTCATTCTGAAAGAGATCGAAGGCCGCAAGAGCGAGCCGTACGAAGCGCTCGTCGTCGACATCGATGAAGCACACGTTGGCGCCGTGATGGAGAAACTTCAGACCCGCCGCGGCGAGATGACCGACATGGTCAACCCCGGCTCCGGCCGCGTTCGCATCGAGTTCAAAATCCCCACCCGCGGCCTCTTCGGCATCCGCACCGAGTTCCTCACCGAGACGCGCGGCACCGGATTGCTGTACCACACGTTCCTCGAATACGGCCCATACCGCGGCGAGATCGCCGGCCGCAACCGCGGCGCGCTGATCAGCAAGGAAGCGGGCGACACCACCGCGTACGCAATCGAGCCGCTCCAGGAGCGCACCGTTCTCTTTATCTCCCCAGGTTTCAAAGTCTACGGAGGCCAGATCGTCGGCGAAAACTCCCGCGACGCCGACATGGTCGTCCAGGTCTGCCGCAAGAAACACCTCACCAACATGCGCGCCTCCGGCTCCGACATGGCCGTCCAGCTGACGCCGCCCAAGATCATGACCCTCGAGCAATGCCTCGAATGGATCGAAGACGACGAGCTGGTCGAAGTTACGCCGCAATCGATCCGCATCCGCAAACGGATCCTCGATCACTCGATGCGGGTCGTGGCGCAGAAGAAGATCGCCGCGGGCAGTTC
>JAXDGW010000036.1:0-40830 GCA_034664845.1 Thermoanaerobaculia bacterium
ACCTACGTAAAACCCAGCAGCTTCTCCACAATCACCACATCCCGCCAGACACCATCCAGTTGCGCGTGCCGTTCGTAGATGCCCACCTCGCGAAAGCCGATCGAGCGGAGAAGTGCGCGGCTGGCGGCGTTTTCGACGAAGACGCGCGACACCAGCTTCCAGTAGCCAGCCGCGCGTGCGGCGACGAAAAGCGCTTCCATCGCCGCGCGGCCGGCGCCGTGCCCTCGCGCGGCGCGCGCTGCGTAGACCGAAAACTCGGCGATGCCGGCGTAGCAATCGCGCGGACGGTAGGTCGAAGTTGCGGCGAACGCGATTACGCCGCCGCTATCATCCTCAACGACGACGACCGTGTGGCGTTCGTCCAGCCACTGCACCACGTCGTCCGCGGTGCGGTGGCGCGTTTCGAACGTCGCTACCCGGTCGTCGATCCCTTCGTTGTAGATGCGCGCGATCGCCGAGGCATCGGCGACCGCGGCATCACGCGTTTTCATTTCCCGGTCAGTTCCTTCACCAGGCCGGTCACTGCGTACACCTTGCGGAGTGCGTCGAGGATACCGGCCGAATGCACGGCCACGGCGCGGCCCTGGCGCTCATCGAACTGGTAGTCCCACGGCAGCGATTGGATGTTGCCATCGAAGATGATGCCGACGAACTCGTTGTTGCGATTGACCACGGGGCTGCCGGAGTTGCCTCCGATGATGTCGGCGGTCATGACGAAGTTGTACGGCGTCTTGTCGTTGTCGAGCAGCGCCTTCTTCGCCATCCACGACTTCGGCAGCTTGAACTCCCCTTCGTTGCCGTGATCGGCTGCGTGCTCGAAGGTGTCGCCGATCGTCGTCGACGACGCAACAGCCTTCCCGTTCTCAGTAAAGCCCTTCACGGTTCCGTATGAGAGCCGCAGCGTGAAGGTGGCGTCAGGATAGGTGTCGCCGCCGCTGGTCTTGAACTGCGCATTGGCAATCTTCGCGTACGACTGGCGCAGCACCTCGGCGATGTTGTTGTCGTACTGCGTCCGCAGCTCGCGGGCGCGCGCGTCGACCATGCGCGCGACCTGGATCATGGGATCGGTCGATGCATCGACGGCAGCCTTGCCGCCTTCGCCGAGCGCTTTGCGCGCCGCGACATCGCGAAGCTTCGTGCCGCGGACAAGCTCCGAGGCGCGTTCCTGCGGCGACTTGCCGGCAAGTACCTGCTGCACGAGCGGATCGTTCGGTGCCACTTCGAGCCAGTTCGAAAGCGAATCAGCCAGCGTCACCGTCTCCAGATCCTCGTAGATCGGCGCCTCGGAGTAGAGAGCCTGCTTGAGCGACGGCATGTTCGACTCGCGGTATTCGCGAAGCCGCTCACCGTTCGGCTTCTTCGACTCATCACCGAGGCGCAGCAGCGTCCTGGCGGTCGAGAAGAGGTGGCTGTTGAAGGCGAGACCGCCCTCGACGAAGCGGTACTCGGTATAGATCGGACGATACGCTGCGATGGCGGCGTCGACGTTCTGCCAGGCGTCGCCATATGCGGAAGCGAGCTGCGGATCGGCCATCACCTTCTGCCGCATCGTTGCTTCGGCGTCGGCTTTTGCTTTGACGACGGCAGGATCCTGCAAGCCTGCGATGCGCCCCAGGTAGGCCTTGCGGGAGTTCTTGACACCGAAGAGATCATCGTGCGCGCGGCGGTCGTTTTCGAGGCTGCGCTGCGCGTAATTCGTGAGCAGCACCTCGCGCCGCCGCAGGAGTGTCATCGTGAATGGATAGGCGACATCACGGAAGAACTGCAGATGCGCCAGCGTGTTGAGGCGGCTGGTAGAACCGGGATGACCCGATATGAAAACGAGGTCGCCATCCTTGGCGCCGCTGGCGCTCCACTTCAGGTAATCGGCCGGATGGACCGGCTTGTTGTTTTCGTAGGCGCGGAAGAAGCAAACGTCCAGGTCGTAGCGCGGATACTCGAAGTTGTCCGGATCGCCGCCGAAGAACGCGATCCCCACCTCGGGGGCAAACACCAGCCGGACATCGGTGTACACCTTGTAGCGATAGAGGTGGTACTCGCCGCCCTGGAAGAGCGTGACGACATCGCTGCGAAGTCCGCTTTTCTGCACCGACTCCTGCTCGATCGCGCTCATCACGCCTCGGCGCGCCGCCTGTGCCGCCGCTGTCGTCATTCCGGGAGTGACCGAGGCGTTGACGCGCGCGGTGACGTCCTCGATCGATTGCAACACGTTCAGCTCGAGGTCGACGCACTTCACCTCGTCCGCCTGCGTCTTTGCGTAGTAGCCGGTCGTGACGTAGTCGTGTCCCTTGGTCGAGATCTTGGCCAGACAATCGAGACCGACGTGGTGATTCGTCAGCGCCAGACCGTCAGCCGAGACGAAGGAGCCGGAGCCGCCGCTGTTGAATCGAATCGACGACTTCTGCAAGTGATCGAGCCACTTCTGCGTCGGCTCGAATCCGTACCGCTGTTTGAAGATGGCGTTGGGTGTCCGGTTGAAAAGCCACATCCCCTCATCCGCCACGAGCGGAAGGGCGAGAACGAGCAAAAGAAGACTGAGAACGATCCTACGCATCGATACCTCCAGTGTTTTAGCGTGGATTCTATTCACAAACACGGCAAGCGTTTCTTTTGCGATTTCCCTGACCGCTCCGGCTAATGCACCGCGCCTTCGAAAGGCACAGTCGCAGGGCGTCCGGTGCGAGCGGATTCCCGAAAGGCGTCTTGCATCCGTCGCTGTGCTGGGAACCAACCCTGCTTCAACTCCATGGCATGCTGGATGGTCGCCGCCGCCCGGGCGTACTGGCCCTGCTCGTATCGAAGACGGGCACGCGTTACCTGAGATGTTCCCGTCACTTTCAGTTTTTCGGCGTTGTCGATCTGGGTTTCCGCCTCCGCAAGCCTTCCCTCGCGCGTGAGCCAATACCCATGGACTGCGTAGATCCGGTGCGTAACATCGGGATTTCCCAGGATGCTGCTGAGCGCCTCCGCTTTGTCGAGATCGAGGCGCGCTGCCTCCAGCTCTCCCATGCTCGTCTTCAGGTAGACGAGGTTTGACAGAGCAACCCCCTCCACGCGGAGGTCGTGCACCTGCTCGGCGAGCTTCTCTGCGTCCTGCATGAGTTGAACGGTTTCCGGTACCCGATCGCGCGTGTAGAAGTCCATTGCCAGGTTCACCATCGCGATTCCCTCGGCGCCGCGATCACCGATCGTCCTTGCAATGGTCAACTGCCGGCGCGTCAGCTCCTCCGCTCTCGCCAGGTCCCCGCGGCTCTGGGCGATCAAAGCGAGATTGCCGTACTCGTTCGCAATGGTGCGTTGATCATTCGTGCGCTGGGCTAGTTGCAGGGCCTGCGTGTAGTGACGCTCTGCGGCCGCGTTGTCGCCGCGGTCAGCCTCGAGGAGAGCATAGTTGTTGAACACTTTGGCCTGATCGGTGAGGCTTCGCACTGCGGTGAATGTCTTCATCGCTTCGTTGAAGCGCGCGAGCGCCACATCGGGATGATTGGTGTGCCAGGCGATGACGCCGAGGACATTCTGCAGACGGCCGACGAGATCAAGACTGCCGAGAGCCTGTGCCGTCGAGAGCGCAGCCGATGCCATCGACTCAGCGGCAGCGTAATCGCCTCGGGCGATCGCCGCGTTCGCTCTTGCCAGATCGACCGAGCAGATCAGTCTTCGATCTCCCTTGCGAATGGCCTGCTTTCCAGCGTCTTCGAACAGCGAATCGGCGCCTGGAAGATCTCCCTCGACCTGCCGGCACATCGCCAACTGGAGCTTGGCCCAGGCGAACTCAGGGTCCCGATCGATCGCAACCACGAGATATGGCGCCGCGGTTTTCGGACCGCTCGTCAAGTACAGCTGCTTCCCGATTGCAAAGGCGATATTGGCAAAATCATCGAAGGAGTAGCGATCGCGAATATCAATCTTCTGAGACGCAGGGTCGAGCCGTCGCGACAGGCGTGCAGCCAGCTCGTTGGCGGCGTCCGTGATCGCTGCCGACTCGACTTCATGCGGCGAATCCTCACGGTCCCTGAGAAGCAGGCGATAGCGGATGCTGTAATGGCCGGCGGGCGACGTCACCGCCGCGGCCAGAAGCGTGTCTGCTCCCAGAACATCGAGCAGCCGAGCGCGCAAGGCTGGAGCGATTTCGGCACCCCGCCCGATGCCGAGATTCTTCATCGCTCGCAGCACATCGTCGGCCGGGACAAGCTGGACGCGAGGCATCCCGCCCAGACCCTGCATCACCATGTCCATGAGGCCTAACTCGACCCATTCGAAGCCGCGCTGATGCGTGTCGTTGTGAAAAGGAAGAACAGCGATCTTGCCCCGGCCGGGCACCGCAAAAATCGTGCGCTCACCATAACGCGTCGTGAGCATCATCGCAGCGGCCGCGATCGCGATCACGAGAAGGGCGGCCGCCGCGACGAGCGCGTACCGCCGTCTCCTTTGAGGCCGTGTGCCGATGCGATCGAGATCCCCTGCCGTTTCTTCCGCGGAAGGACGGCTTCCGGGATCGGCGGCCGTCAGGCGCCGGATCAACCGCAACACATCGCGGTCGCCGCTCTGGGGAACGTCGACTTCTGCGTTGCGAACCTTCGAGAGCAACTCCGTCGTCGAAGGCGTTTCGCCGTAAGGACTGATCCCGCGGCTGATCAGCTCGAAGAGAACGATTCCGAAGGAGTAGAGATCGCTGGCCGCCGATAAGGGATGACCACGGGCCTGCTCGGGTGACATGTAGTGAACGGTGCCCACCAAAGTGCCGGCCGACGTTCGCATCCAGTCGATCGAAGAGGCGGGCGAACGCGCGATGATGGCCGTCTGCTCCTCGGTGACCGCGTCTCCGATGCCTGGCGGGGCGACCAGTTCTTCTTCCTCTTGCTGGACCAGACGCGCCAGTCCGAAGTCGAGCACTTTCACCTCGCCGGCAGACGTGAGCATGATGTTGTCCGGCTTGAGATCGCGGTGAATGATCCCGCGGCCGTGCGCAAAGGCAAGTACGCGCGCAACCTGAAGCGCGATTTGAATCGCCCGCGGACGATCGATCCCCTCCGCAATCGCCGCGCGCAGCGTCCGGCCCTCGATCAGCTCCAGCACGAGGTAGCTGCCGCTCTCGTCCTCGATCACGTCATAGATGCGGCAGATGTTGGGATGATCGAGCTTCGACAATAGACGCGCTTCACGCAGAAAGCGCGACCGTGCACCGCCGTCGATCAGCTTGTTCGGATGGATCGCTTTGACCGCGACAGGACGTTCGAGCCGCTCATCCCATCCACGGAAGACCGAGCCCATACCACCAGCGCCGATGAGCTCATCGATGCGGATTCGACCAATTCGGCTGCCAGGACCGAGGACCATGTGAGGAGTCGGCGATGATAGCGCAGCGTTAGTTCGACATCAGTGGGAGCGGCGAAGGATCGGCGTAAAGATCACGGCCCACACTTCGCGTCACACATCGGTATGTGTAGAATGGCTTCATGGCTACGAACCTTGCGATCGACGACCGGCTGTTGGAAGAGGCCCAAAAGGTTGGGGGGCACCGCACGAAGAAGGCAACCGTGACGGAGGCTCTGCACGAGTACATCCAGCGTCGCAACCAAGCGAAGATCATTGAGCTTTTCGGAAAGATCGAGTTCGACCCAAAGTACAACCATAAAAAGCAGCGGCGCAGGTCATGAAGGTTCTGGTCGACACGACGGTCTGGTCTTTGGTGCTGCGTCGGAAGGTTCGTCCCGAGAACGCTTCGACCGAGTCGGAGCTCGCATCGCTGATCGGAGATGGGCGCATTGCGATCATCGGTCCCATCCGCCAGGAGCTCCTGTCAGGAATCAAAGAGAGCGCGCATTTTGAGTGGTTGCGTCAGCAACTCCGCGCATTCTCCGACACCGAAATCACGAAGGATGACTATGAAGAAGCGGCGTCGTTTTGTAACCGCTGCCGCTCGAAGGGCATCCAGGGCTCGAACACCGATTTTTTGATCAGCGCGATCGCGGTCCGCCACGATTTCTCGATTTTCACGACGGACGCCGACTTCAAGCACTTCGCCGAGGTTCTGCCGATTGCGATCTACGACGCAGGCAGGTAAAGCGCGAGCGCGGACCAACCCCTCACTGCCAGTTCGCCACCAGCGTCAGCGGCGACGGATCCGCTTCGCCGCCGTTCGCGACGACGCGGCCATCGGCGGTGAGGTCGTAGTCCGACGATGAGACCGGGTTGACGTCGAGGCGGAACAGGGTGCGCGCGGCGCCGATCTCGAATCCTCCGCCGCTCTTCACATCGACCTCGGTCAGCACGTTGTCACTGGTGAGATAGTCGAGGTGGGTGCCGTCGGGCGACCAGCGCGAGGAATGGCCGCCGGCCGTCGTGACCTGCCACTTACCGCCGTTGCCGAGGAATGGGACGACGTAGATCTCGTCTCGGCCGCTCTCGTTCGAGGTGTAGGCGAGCCAGCGGCCGTCCGGCGAGATGCGCGGGTCGTGCGTCGCGAACTCTCCGGCGATGACAGCGTGCGCCTTCTCGTTCGGCACCAGCGGCACGGCCCAGATCTGTGGATTGACGCCGCGTCCGCGCCACAGTGTTGCAGCGACCCAGCGGCCGTCCGCGGAGACCGCGCCGGGATCGGCATCGCCGTCGAGGCGCGCAACCAGTTGCCGTGGTCCGTTGCCATCGGCGCGGCGGCGGTAGATCGCGGCCTTCTCCGACGGCGTATCGCGGGCGGCGTAAATGATCTCGCTGCCGTCGGCGCTCCAGACCGCCGCTTCGTTCATCGAGCCTTCGAACGTCAGACGCGTGCGGACGTTGTGAGCGACATCGACGACCCAGATTGCGGCGCGTGTCGGCTCTCCGGCGTTGGTAACGAGGCGGCGGCCGTCCGGTGAAAGTTTCACGTCGTAGTAGCGGGCCACGTCGGCAAGTGCGCCGAGGTTCGTGCCATCGTGGCCGAACCAGATTAGATGAGTGCCGATCGATCCGGCGGCCTGGTAGATGAGCGTGCGGCCGGCGGCGTCAAACACTCCGTGCCACGTCGAGCTGTCGAAACGGATGTTCTGCGCAACGATCGACGGTGTGCCCGTCAGCACGCCCCGGCCCACGTCGAAAGGCTGGGCGACCAGAGTGCTCTCGTGCAGCATCAGGAGTTTTCCGTCCACGTACGCGACGTTGGCGAGCGTTTGCGTGACGACGTGGTCGTCCTTGCCGTCGAGCGATCGCACGTGAAGGGCAGTGTCGCGCGAGTCGATATGGTCATGGTTCGCGGCGAGATAGAGAAACGATTTGCCGCCCGGGAGAAACAGCGGCCAGCGGTGTGTGGTCATGCCACCCGAGGGCGTGGTGAGGGCCACGGCCCTACCGCCATTTGCGGCGACGCGGTAGAGACCGGCTTGTGTTTCCGGCGTGAAGACGATGACGTTTTCGTCGCCCCAAGTGCCACCGCGTGCATTGGGCGCATCGGCGATCACGGTCGGAACACCTCCGGCGGCATCGACCGTTTTCAACTTGCCGTGCGCAAAAAATCCGAGGAAACGGTTGTCGGGAGCCCAGAAGGGAAACATGGCGTCATCGCTGTTGTCGACGACGCGCGGATCGGCGGAGTCGAGCGTGCGTACCCAGAGCGTCCGCTGTCCGTCGGGGGAGGCCGCGACGAAGGCGACGCGACGCCCGTCAGGCGAGAGCACCGGCGATCCGGCGTAATCGCCGGTGAAAACGAAGCGAAGTCCGCGCGGCGGGACGATCGCCGCGATCATCGGCCGTTCGAGCGAGCTCACTTCGCGGCGCGACCAGGTGGCAATCCCGATTGCAGCGCCCGTCGCGAGTACGAGCGCGAGCGCCCACGCCGCACGCTCGCCCCACATGCGCCCGCGCGCACGTGCGAGCGGCAGCGGCGCGGAAGGGCTCGACTGCTCGTCGCGGATCCACTGCAGCGCCAGCATCACGTCGTGTGCGGTCTGGAAGCGGTCGTCGGGATTCTTCGCCAGACAGTTGCGCACAACGCGGTCGAGCGCGATGGGCGTCATCGGCCGCAAGCTCGAGATCGAGGGCGGATCGGCAGCGAGGATCTGCGCGATCATTCCGGCGCGGCTGGCGGCGGCGAACGCGCGCCGGCCGGTCAGCATCTCGAACATCAGACAACCGAAGGCGAAGATGTCGCTGCGCGCGTCGCTCTGGCCGAACTCGATCTGTTCCGGCGCCATGTAGCAGAACGTCCCCATCAGCACGCCCTCGGCGGTGATGGCATCGTCGACGTGGATCGCCGTCGAGCTGCTCGGTGAGATCGATGCGACGAGCGCCGCATTGATCGCCTTGGCCAGACCGAAATCGAGAAGCTTCGCGCCGCTGCGCGTGAGGATGACGTTCCCGGGCTTCAGATCGCGGTGAATGATGCCGGTGCGGTGCGCCTTGTCGAGCGCGTCCGCGATCTCGATTCCGTATCGCAGAACGTCTACGACCGGCAACGGCGCTCGAGACAACCGTTCCGAAAGCGGCTCACCGTCGAGATACTCCATGACGAGGTATTCGACGTCGTGCTGGCTCCCGACATCGAAGAGCATGCAGATGTTGGGATGGTTGAGGCTGGAGATGGCGCGGGCCTCGCGCTCGAAGCGTGCCCGCAACTGCGCGTCGCGCGCGAACTCCGCCGGCAGCACTTTGATCGCCACGTCGCGCTGCAATCGCGTGTCGCTGGCCTTGTACACCTCCCCCATCCCGCCCGAACCGATGGGGGCAGTGATCTCGTAAGGGCCAAGCCTCGTGCCAGGACGAAGGGACACAGTGGCGGAAGTGTAGCGCCGGTCGCGGTCGCGTGGTCTCGCGGTAGCGCGGTCTCGTGGTTCGTCGTTACGGTTCCGGTGCCGCCCGACCCCGAAATCCCGCAAGGCGCTAATCCCAGCTTGTGCCGTTCATCAGCGCCACGATCTTCGCCACCTCGATGTAGTCGGCGCCATCGCCGAGCTGGTTGAGCGATGCCGAGAACAACTGCTGCGTCAGAGCCAGCATCGGTGTCGATGCATGTTGCTGATGCGCGATCGAGCCGGCGATCCGGATGTCTTTGTCGTGATGCGCCAGCTTGAAGACGAGCGGCCATTTGTGCTCGAGAAGGCGCATCGGCAGAAGGTTCTCCGACGCGTTCGAGCGTCCGCTTCCGGCGTTCGTGACGGCGAGTGCAGTCTTCAGATCGATACCGTACTGCTTCGCCAGCAGCAGGCACTCCGACGTAATCCAGACCGTCGCTCCCATGATCGTGTTCGTCAGCACTTTGATGGCGTGACCGGATCCGACCGGGCCGGCGTGGATGATGGTCTTGCCACAGAACTGCAGGATTTCCTTCGCGCGCTCGAAGTCTGCAGCGTTGCCGCCGATCATGATCGTCAGCGTGGCATTCTCGGCACCGACCGTCGCGCCCGTGACCGGCGCATCGACAAATTGCACGCCCTTTTCGCCGAGGCGCAAGGCGGTCTGCTTGCTGACATTCGGATCGCCGCTGGTGGCATCGATCCAGAGCGTTCCCGGATGCAACGACGGCAGGAGCTGCTCGACGATCTCGTCAACTTCGACGCTCGTCGGCAGCATCGTGATGATCACCTCGGCGCTGGCACAGTCGGTGAGCGACTCGGCCAGCGTCGTGCCGTGCTCGCGCGCGTGACGCTCCGCTTTTTCGCGCGTGCGGTTCCAGACGAGGAGATCGTGTTGCTTGGCCAGGTGACGCGCCATCGGGAATCCCATGGCGCCAAGTCCGATGAATGCGATTTTCATGGTTGGCATTCTAGACGGCCCGCCGTTCGCAACACCTCATCGGCACCGAGTGATAAAAGAGCGTCATGACGAGCTTCGACGATACCTTCAAGACCGCCTTCGGATTCGCGAATCCATCGATCGACATCGGCCACGTTCTTCAGGAGGGAGTGCCGCAGGGTGAGCTGCCGGTCCGGATTCCGCTCGCCATGATGAACCGGCACGGGCTCATCGCTGGCTCGACCGGAACCGGGAAGACGAGAACGCTGCAGCTCCTGGCGGAGGGACTTTCGCGGAACGGCGTTCCGGTATTTCTCTCGGACGTGAAGGGCGATCTGGCCGGAATGTCTCGCCCCGGCGAGGCAAACGAGCGAGTCGTGGCGCGCATGAAGAGCGTGGGCCGCAGGTTCGTGCCGGAATCGTTTCCCGTGGAGTTTTTCAGTCTGACCGGAGCGAACGGCGTTCAGCTTCGCGCCACCGTCTCATCCTTCGGCCCCATCCTCCTCGGCAAGGTCCTCGACCTCACCGACACGCAGCAGAGCGTTCTGGCCATGGTCTTCAAATACTGCGACGACCGGCAGATGCCGCTGCTCGACTTCCCCGATCTCCGCGACGTCCTCAACTATCTCTCGGGACCGGGCAAGGCCGATCTCAAGGAGTACGGCGGGATGGCCACGGCCACGGTTGGGGTGCTGGTCCGCAAGATGGTGGAGCTCGAGCAACAGGGCGCGGGACGATTCTTCGGTGAGCCGGAGCTCGATATCCACGACCTGATGCGCAGCGATGGCAGCCGCGGCGTGGTCAACATCCTTTCTCTCGCCGACGTTCAGGACAAGCCTCGCCTTTACTCGACGTTTCTCATGTGGCTCCTCGGACAGTTCTATTACAAGCTTCCTGAGGTTGGTGATCCCGAGAAACCGAAGCTCGTGTTTTTCTTCGACGAAGCACACCTCCTGTTCGAGGACGCGTCGTCGACGCTCGTCGAGCATATCGAGCAGGTGGCGCGACTCATCCGGTCGAAGGGTGTTGGCGTCTTTTTCATCACGCAGACACCGGGCGATGTCGCTGACAACGTGCTTGCGCAATTGGGAAATCGAGTGCAGCACGCTGTCCGCGCATTCACGCCGAAGGATGCAAAGAACCTGAAAGCGACTGCATCGACGTTTCCGCCCAATCCCTACGTTGATGTCCAGAAAACGCTAACGGCGCTCGGCACCGGCGAGGCGCTCGTATCGATTCTCAATCCGAAGGGTGTGCCCACTCCCGTCGCGCCGACCCAGATTCTCGCCCCGTCGTCGGCGATGGGATCGATCGATGACGCCGGCTACCGGGAAGTCATCAGCCGCTCCTACATCGGGCCGAAGTACGCGAACGCGATCGATCGCGAGAGCGCGCACGAGATTCTTCAAAGGAAGCTGGCGGCAAGTGCTGGCGACGAAGCAGCGGCCACGCCGGCGCGCGAGGGTCGCGCGTCCACAAAGACAGCGTCGTCGAAGGGAACGTTCGACGACATGATGAACAGTCCGCTCGCCAAGACGGTCATTCGCACGGCGACCTCACAGGCCGCGCGCACGGTGACGCAACAGGTCATCCGCGGAATCTTCGGGATGTTGAAAGGACGCTAGCAGCGTGGTCGGGCGTCGCCGTCTCCGCAGCAACGCATCGAACCTGGAGCTCAAAACGGAAAAACCCCTGCGGTTAGCCGGCACTCGCCATTCCGCAGGGGTTTCCTCATCGCGCCCTACCGCTCACCACCCGTCCGCCCTGCGGCTACGCCGATTTCAAAATGTGATGAACAGACGTTCGATCGAGACCCTCCGGCACGCGTTGCAGAGAGAGAGAGAGGTAGCTTCAGCAATGTCCACGGGAGCACGCCCATACGCCAGCTCTTCCGTGGTTGGGTCCGAGGTGGGCGCGAAACTGAAGGGTCTCGATCCAAAGACTGTTCGTCGAATGTCAAAGAAAATAAAAAAGGGGCATTACGCCCCTTTGTTTGCCTTGCGGCCGATTGCTGTGCGGTCAGTGTACGTTCGCGATGTCCACAGGATAGTGATCCCGCTCACAAAACTCAAGTTGCCTTCTTGTACCAGTCCGCGTTGATCTGCGTGTACTGCTTCCACTGATCGGGCACCAGATCCTGCGGGAAGATTGCCTGCACCGGACAGGCAGGCTCGCACGCGCCGCAGTCGATGCAAACCTCGGGATCGATGTACAGCATCGTGTCCTCGGCGAAACCACCCTCGTCTTTCCGAGGATGAATGCAATCGACCGGGCAAACGTCAACGCAGGCGGTGTCCTTCGTTCCTATGCACGGCTCGGCAATCACGTAAGTCATCGGGATTTGGCTCCTTGGACGTTGGACTGGGGCGGCATTTTAAGTGAAGAAGTAGCGGGTCAAGTCAAAAAATATCGGGCACTTCTCACTTCTAACGTCACGCTTCAACTACTCGCCCACATCCGGATCGACTCGATCTGGTAGTCATTGCCCATGAACGTCACCAGATCGCCGGCGGCGTGGCCGAGGAGCGCTTTGGCGACGTCGGACTGATTCGAGTAGACGCCGTGCTCCGGCGCGGACTCCCACGGCCCGAGGATCGTGACCTCGCGGCGTTCGTCGCCATTTGCGAGGGCGACCTTCGTGCCGACGCGAACGATGGACGTATCGACCTGCTCCGGGTTGAGCACCTGCACGCGCGAAATCTCAGCCGCCAGCTCACCGACTCGCGCCGAAAGATACTCGGCTCGGGCGCGCGCCGCTTTGTATTCGAAGTTCTCGCGCAAATCGCCCATCTCGCGCGCCGCCTGCAGCGCCCGTGAGTTGGCGGGGATCTCGACCGTCTTCAGATTCGTCAGCTCGGCGCGCTTCTGCTCCAGCATCTGAGCCGTGGCGTACACCGGCTCCGCCTCGGGCTCGCGCAGTTGCGGGTGCTTCATGATCGCGGCGTGCTTGGCGATCTCGCGCCGGTACTCCTCGATCGCGCCGTAGCGGTCGAGCGTATCGACGAGCTTCCGCGCCTGCTCCTCGTTGTCGACGCCCGTGATGATGCGCAGCACGAGACCGCCCTGGTCGAACATGTCTTTGAGGCGGGCGCGGACGGCGGAGAACTCGTCGGAGTTGATCGCGTCGATGATCTGGAAGAGTAGGTTGTAGTTGGTCTTCTCGGTCAGCGTCTCCTGTTCGTTGAGCTGCTTGACGAACCAGTAGAAGGCGCGGGGATGGCGGCGCGGATAGCGGAGCGTCTCGTCGATCAGACGGTCGCGCAGGTCGGTGTGGCCGCCTTCTTCGAGCGCGGAAACGATGAGCGACATGATGCGCGGCTCTTCATCGAGAAAGAAAACCTCGGTGAAGACTTTCGGCCACTCGGGGTGCATCTCGCGCACCTGCGTGAGCGCGCGCTCGCGGAGCGGCTTGTCGGTCATGGCCGCGATGACGCGCGAGGCCAGCGGTCCGGTGATCAGCGACTTCGGATCGATGATCGTGGTGTACTCGCCAGGAAGCGTTTCCAGCGTCGCGGCGATCTGCCACGCCGCCGCCGGATCCCTCGGCGCGATGCGCGCCGCCTCGGCCGCAAGTTTTCCCGAGAAGTAATCCGCCAGATCTTTGCTGCGCGCGCTGTGCTTGCGCGCCAGATCGAGTTTGCCTTTCGGCTCCGCGCGATCGAAGTCGCGCTTGATCGCTTCGTCAGCTTCGCCAGTCGAGGAGCTCCAGGCGTAGTTCGCTTTCGCGCCGCTGCCGCTGATGACGATCTGCGCATTCTTGCGCGCGGCGCTCCACCACGAGCTCCACTTCTCTTCCGGGACGATGCCGATCACCGCGTCGCGCACCTCGGCCATCTGCATCGGCCGGCCAAAGCTCTGAAGAATGCGCGCAAAAAACTGCGAGGGCGACTTCTTCGCCTCGGCGCGCAACTTCTCGGCGTCCGTAAACTTCTCGCGCAGCACATGGCCCGGCGGCAGCGGCACGAGATGCTTCGCTGCCGCGCCGATGGGCATCGACACGCGCTCGTCATTTTCGAAATCGATGCGGGAGATTCCGAGGTCTGGATTCAGCTCGGTGACGATGCCGGCGCCGCGGCCGGCCATGAAGTACATCTCGCCTACGTCGTACCGCAGCCACGTCTCGATCTTCTCCGCCTTCTCGACCGGATTGCTGGTCGGATCGGAAAAGGCGGCGAAGTCGTAGACGCGCTGAAAGTTCTTGTGAGAGCCGAGCGCGCCCCGCAACGCCTGCTCGATCTGCGGGCGCAGCGTGACCGGATGCCGTGAAAGCCGCCCCAGCTCCTTCAGAACCAGAAGGCGAAGCGGCCAGGCTTTTTTCTCGAGAAGGGAATCGGAGAGGAGGCCGAGGAGTGTGTCGGATTGCGTTCGCTGCTCCGACTTTCGGAGCGACCGGGCTACGGCGATGAAGGCATCGACGTCGCTCGGGTCTTTGTCGAGCTGCGACATCCAGAGGGACTCGAGCTCGTCGAATTTTTTCTGATCGATAAAACGCTGGGCATCGTCGCGGAACGGCAAAGTCGAATTCCCCCCGGGCGGAATGAGCGGGCCATTGTAGTGCAGCTACATCTCAGTTCCGCGAATCGCTTTGAATGCAGGCTGGCGAAGCCATCCGCGCTGGCCGCGGGCGGGGAAGTCGATGAGGAGTAGAGGACCGCAGGGGTCCTCCTAATCACTGATCTCTAATCCACTGATCTACTGCATTACCGGCGCAGTTTGACCAGCGCCTTGAACACGTCGAACGGAAGCTCTTCCGCGTGGACGATGTGGCGAAGGTGGTGCAGCGTCGTCCGGCGTTGTTTCACGTCGTCGAGCGAGATGTTGTGCTTACGAAGAAGGTCGTGTGCTTTCTGGTCAGACATAGCTCTCCCCACATAAAAGTTGATTCGGAGCACTGTCGAACGTGGCTGTGCCGGAAGCTATTTCGCTTAACATCGCAAAGTACTTGACATTGATCGGATCTGAAACTATCTTGCCGGCATGCGACGCCTTGCACTGCTCACCCTCTACATCATGCTCACACTCGCCTGCCACTTCCGTCCGAGCTCGCCAGCCGCCGAGGCCGCCACCGGCGGCGACGTGGCGGGGATGACGCGGATGTTGAACGCCGGGCTCGATCCCAACGCCCGCGACGCCGCCGGCTACACGCCGCTGATCGCCGCTTCGCGCGCCGGCAACGTCGAGGTAATCCACCTGCTGGCCAGCCGCCGCGCCGATCCGAATCTTCGCGACGCAGCCGTCAACTCCTGGACGCCGCTGCTTCACGCCATCCACAAGGCCCAACCCGCCTCGGTCGGCGCGCTTCTCGATGCCGGCGCCAATCCAAACGGCGCCGACAACGACGGCACGACGCCGCTGATGATGGCCGCTGGCTACGGCTACACCAACATCGTGAAGATTCTCCTCGCGCACGGCGCCGACCCGCGCACCGCCACGAGCGACGGCATCACTGCACTCGACCTTGCTCGCTCCGGCGTCCCCGACATCGACCGCTTCACCGTCTTCGCCTGCCAGGACGACACTGTCAAAGCCCTTCTCGCAGCCGACCCGAGGCTCCCCGATCACACGTCACGTCTGCCGCTTCCCGCGCGGGTCGCCATGCGCACGAAGCGTTGCGGGGCGTAGCGCACAGCAACGCTGTCATTCCGAGCGGGCGGGGCGCTCTCGGTTGCCTTACACTCCCCCGCAAATGCCCATCCGAACCCTTCTTCTTTTCGGCGGCCGCAGCGCGGAGCACGAAGTGTCCATCCTCTCCGCGCGCTCCGTTGCCGATGCCGCGCCCAAAGAGCGCATCGAGATCATCCCCATCTGCATCGGCAAAGACGGCCGCTTCGTTGCTCCCGAGCGCAGTGCGCGCATTCTCGACGGAAGCGAGCGAAGCGATCTCGGTGACGCCGATTTCTCGCTCGAGTCCTGGGTCCGTGATGCGGCCATCGATGTCGCGTTTCCGCTGATTCATGGCAGCGACGGCGAGGACGGCACCCTGCAGGGCTATCTCGACATCCTCGGCATCCCCTACGTAGGAAGCAGCGTGACGGCGTCGGCGATCGGGATGGACAAGGGCCACATGAAGTACGCATTCGCCGCGGCCAAACTGCCGCTGGTCGACTTCGTTCAGGTCCACGAATACGACTGGCGCAACGAGCGCGATCGGATCCTGCGCGCGGTCAACAATGCGCTGCGCCTGCCGTATTTTGTGAAGCCGGCCAACGGCGGCTCCTCGGTCGGCGTGACCAAGGTCAAGAACGATGAAGACCTCGGCGCCGCAATCGAGAAAGCATTCCGCTTCGATGAGAAGGCGCTGGTCGAGCGCGGCATCGATGCCCGCGAGATCGAAGTGGCAGTACTAGGCAACGACGATCCGCAGGCCAGTGTGCCCGGCGAGATCGTGGCCGGCCGCGAGTTCTACGATTACGAAGACAAGTACGTCGAAGACAAAACGCAGCTCATCATTCCGGTGAAGCTGCCCAAGGAGAAGTCGGACGAGATCCGCCGCATGGCCATCACCGCGTTCAAAGCCATCGGCGCCTCCGGCTTCGCCCGCGTCGACTTTTTCCTTGAGCACGGCAAGAACCGCCTCTACGTCAATGAGATCAACACCATCCCCGGCTTCACCAAGATCTCGATGTATCCCAAACTGTGGGAGGCGACGGAACTACGCTACCCGCGCCTCATCGAGCGCCTGATCGAGCTCGGCATCGAGCGCTCGCGCGCGAGGGCCGGACGCCGCGAGAGCGCGATGAAATGGTTCGATGAGGTCAAAGGAATCGTTTAGCAGCGCTTGAAGAGCATCGCATCACAGAGGCGCAGAGGACACAGAGTTTTCTCTGTGCTCTTTGTGTCTCCGTGGTTAAACGGTTTGGCGTAGTCTCACGACAAGCATGATCTGGGCAACCCGAATCGCGCTCTCCAAACTTCGGCCCATCAACGCATCGATGATCGTGCGGACATCGATCGTAGCGGCGCTTTTCGTCGCATTTCTCTACGGTGATTTCGCGCTCTTCCGGCGTCTGTTCGCTGCGATGGCGAAGATGGAGCAGGAGTCGCCATTTCTCGCGCTCGGCCTCCTGCGCAATCTTCTCTCGCTCGTGTTTCTCACGGCCGTGGTGATGTTGTTTTCGTCGTCGATGACCGCCGCCATCGGTGCGTTTTTCAGCGATCTCGACCTCGATACCTTCCACGCCGCGCCGCTCTCGAAGACGCGCATCGTCATGTCGCGGTGGGCCAAGACCTTCGCGCAGAGCGCGACGATGGTCTATGTCTTCATCACGCCGATGTTCGTCGCGTTCGCGCAGCGATACCACGCACCGGCCCGGCTCTATCCGATTGCGCTCATCAATCTGGCGCTGCTGCTGGCGATTCCGGTCACGCTCGGCGCGCTGGCCATCATCATCCTGGTGCGCTTCTTTCCCGTGCAGCGCGTCAGCCAGATCGTGGCCACGATCGCGATTCTCGTCCTCACCGTCGCCATCGTCGCCTTTCGCATGAGCCGTCCGGAGCGGCTCTTTGCCAGCATCAACACCGACGACGTGACGCGCGTCCTGCGCACGATCGAGTTGCCGTCGCTCGATCGTTATCCGGGCACAGCGCTGGCCGACATCATGGTGGCGATGGCGGAGGATCGGCCGGCGTCGATTCTGCCGCCGAAGATCGCCGTCACCGCGTTCGTAATGTTCGCGATCTTCGTTCTCGTCGCGCGGCGGATCTACTTCACCGCCTTCGTCCGCGCCCGGGAGAGCATGGCTCCGGCGGCCCTCGGCGCTGGCGGCCTGACGCGCGTGGCCGATTTCCTTCTCGCGCCGTTCGCCGCGCCGACGCGCGCAATGATCGGCAAGGAAGTCCGCACGCTGACGCGCGACGTCGCGCAATGGTCGCAACTATTTCTGATGCTGGCGCTGATGTTTCTCTACCTCTACAACATCCGCATGCTGCCGCTCGGCGGCGACGCCCGCGCCACCATCGTCGCCTACGCCAACCTCGGCATGGCCGGTTTCGTCGTCGCCGCCATCTGCCTCCGCTTCGCCTATCCTTCGATCTCGTCGGAGGGAAAAGCATTCTGGATGTTGCAAAGCGCGCCGGTTTCGTATCGCCGATTGCTCATCGTGAAGGTCATCGTCTACGCCGCGCCGATGACGATCCTCTCGCTGCTGCTCACCACCTTCGCCGACGTGCTGCTCGACGCCAATCGCGTCGTCTGGACGTTCACGCTCATCGGCGCCTCGATGCTCGGCGTCACGCTCGTCAGCATGGGTGTGGGCCTCGGATCGCTCTCGCCCAACTTCAGCGCCGAGAATCCGCTCCAGGTCGGCCTCTCACTCGGCGGCTTCGCCTACATGGCGGCGGCTCTGGCGTACGTCGGCGGCATCATGACGTTGATGGCCAAACCGGTGATGCGCTACTTTTTCTGGCGCCTCTTCGGAATCGAAAGCGAAGGGATGGCGGTCGATCTCGTTCCCCTCGTGACTGCGGTCACACTCTCGATCGCACTCTGCGTGTTTCCTCTCCTGGCCGCGGAAAAACGTTTAACCGCGCTCGCGGAAAGCCGTTAGAATCGGCGCGAACCGACACTACGATCACCTGAAGGAGAAGCAATGAGCGAGACACCGTCTTCGTACACGCCGCCTCCGCCGCCACCCGGTGGAAGTTACACGCCTCCGCCGCCTCCACCACCCGGTGCTGCTGCTCCCGGCGGAGATCGGACGATCATGATCGTCCTGTCGTATCTCTGGATCCTTGCCCTGATTCCGCTGCTGACGAAGAAAGATGATCCCGAGGTTCAGTGGCACGCCAAGAACGGCCTGGCGCTCCTCGGCGCCGAGATCATCTGCTGGATCGGATTCACGATCCTCAGCATCATCCTGAGCAAGGTCATGTCAACCCTCTCCTGTGGAATCGGCCTCGTCCAGTGCGCCGTCTGGATCGGCTTCCTCGTGGTTCGGGTGATGTGCATCGTCAAAGGTGTCGGCGGCCAGCGCTTCCGCGTTCCGGTCGTCACTGACATGGCCGAGAAGATGTAGTCAAAGGAGATTTCGATGGATACACCAGGCGGTTCCGGTTCCTACACTCCACCACCACCACCTCCCCCGCCGCTCTCGGCGGGCGGACCGCCTGCCGCTCCGGGCGGAGGCGATATTGTTTATCCGCAACAGCCACCCAAGGATCCCGTTCTGATCGCTGTTCTGAATCTCGTCGTGGCTGGTTGTCTCGGCTACTTCATGATCGGGCAGAAGATGAAAGGGATCGCGGCGGTCATCGCCTGGATTCTCGGGGCTATCTTCACCTGCGGCACGGTTTCCCTGCTCGTATCGATCGTCGGCGCGATCGACGGCTACATGCAGGCCCAGCACCTCAAGGCCGGCTTCCCGCTCCAGCAGTGGTCGTTCTTCGACAAGCATCTCTGATCCGCGATACCGACACGAAAAGGCGCCGCACACCGCGGCGCCTTTTTCATTTGTGGCGCACGACTGTCATTTCGAATCGGCGGAACCGCGGGGGTGGAGGGCGGGTGGAGCGGTGGAGCGCGATGAGAAATCCCCTCCGAAAAACGCAGGAATCGCTCCGTAGGGAGAGGATTCCTCGCCCCCCGCCGCCCCGCCCGCTCGGAATGACAAAACGTTTAGTCCACCCAACTCCTGTATCATTCGACCCTCAACGTAAACGTGCCCGAAAACGCAATCGCTGTCGCTCTGATTCTTCCTGACCTGACCCGCAGCGTCGTAGAAGAGCATCTCGCCGAACTGGAAAAACTGATCGAGACGGCTGGCGGCGCAGTTGTCGACCGCGTCTTCGCAAAACGTCCGCGGCCTGATGCAGCCACCTACGTTGGCAGCGGCAAAGCCGAGCAGATCAAAGCGCTGGCCAAGAGCAGCGGCGCGAAACTGATCGTTTTCGACGACGACCTCTCGCCGGCGCAGGCACGCAACCTCGAGAAAATCACCGAGGTCAAGGTCATCGACCGGAGCGGATTGATTCTCGACATCTTCGCCGGCCGCGCGCGCAGCCGCGAGGCACGCACGCAGGTCGAGCTGGCGCAGCTCGAGTACATGCTTCCGCGTCTCACCCGCGCCTGGACGCACCTCGAGCGGCAGGCCGGCGGCATCGGAACCCGAGGCGTCGGTGAAACGCAGCTCGAGCTCGACCGCCGCATCATCCGCAACCGCATCGCCCGGCTGAAGGAAGAGCTGGAAAAGATCGAGCGGATCCGTGAGACACAACGAAAGTCGCGCGATACGGTTTTCACCGTGGCGATCGTCGGCTACACGAACGCGGGCAAGTCGACGCTCTTCAACCGGCTCACGAGCGGCTCCGCCGAGGCGGTCGACAAACTCTTTGCGACGCTTGACGCCAAGTCGGCTAAGGCGGCGTTCGACATGCCGCGCGAGACGGTCGTCATCGATACCGTCGGATTCATCCGCAAACTGCCGCATCACCTCGTCGCTTCATTCCGCTCGACGATGGAGGAGGCAGTTGCCGCGGATCTCGTGCTGCACGTCATCGACTCCAGCCATCCGCAGTTCGAGGATCAGCGCGCTGTCGGCGAAGAAGTTCTGCGCGAGCTCGGAGTGACGATGGATCGCGTGATCGAGGTCTACAACAAAGCAGACCGCACCGACATGTTCGAGCTGCGCCGGAAGAATGCCGCCAGCGTCTCCGCTCTGACCGGCCGCAACATCGACCGCCTCATCGACATCGTCCGAGAGCGCGAGCTGGAGAACGGCGAAGTCATCCAGCTCGAGATCCCGCACAACGAAGCGCGGATGATCGCGAAGCTGCACGACGTCGCCGAGGTTTACGAGCAGCGCGTCACCGACCGGGCTATGGTCATCACGGCCTGGATCCCGCGCGATGTGCTGCATCTGTTCGAGGGATACTCGGCGGTCGGGTTGAAGCCGGCGAAAGTGGGTTGAAGTTCGAGCGTGGGCGACTAAGTTCCCCCATCACCCCTAAATGTTAAGTGTTGAATGTTAAATGTTGAATGTTGAATGGACTCATAACTCGCGAAACCCATTCAACATTTAACATTCAACACTCAACATTTAACATTCAGCTTCTAACCCAGAACGCCCGACACACCTCACTTGCTCAATCTATGAAAATCCGTCCAGCCGAAGCGCGCGACCGCGAACGCATCCACGAGATCCTGATTGCGACGGCGCGCTTTACGGACGTCGAAGTGCGCGATGCCATGGATCTCGTCGACAAGGCGCAGGACGACCGCGACAAGGCCGAGTACATCGTCCACGTCCTCGAGGAGCCTGCGACGGGGCCGAAGCGGATGGTGCAGGGCTACGTCTGCTACGGACCGACGCCGCTGACTGACGGCGTTTTCGATCTCTACTGGATCGCCGTCGATCCGAGGAGGCAGGGGCAGGGAATCGGACAACTGCTGCTGCGCTTCGTCGAAAATGAGGTGCGCCGGCAGCGCGGCCGGATGCTTCTGATCGAAACGTCATCGAAGGAAAGCTACGCGCCGACGATCCGGTTCTATGAGCGCAGCGGTTACGACGAGATCTCGCGCATCAAGGACTTCTACCGCATCACGCACGATAAAGTCGTCTACTGCAGGAAGTTGACGCCGGGCTGACATGAGTCCCAACCTCTCCCTCTACGCCGCACTCTCGCTTTACGCCGCCGGGACCGTGATGGCGCTGGCAACCCTCTTCACCCGCGAGAAGCGCCCGCAGCACATCGCCCTCGGCATCATGATCGCCGGCTTCGCCGCGCACACGGTGTGGATCAGCACGATCTGCGTGAGAACCGGCCATCCGCCGCTGACGAATCTCCCCGAAGCGGCGGGCTTCATGGCCTGGGTCGTCTTCGCGATCGAGCTGGCACTCTTCATCCGCTATCGCGTTCACGCCGCGGCGTTCTTCGTTTACCCGCTCGTGCTGATGATGCTGACGGTCTCCGCGGTCGTGCACGAGCCGTTCGTCCGCAGCGCGTCCGGCGTGTCGCGGCTTTTCATCACGCACATTTTTCTGACGACGACCGGTGTGGCCGGCTTGCTGATCGGCCTCGCCTTCGGCGTACTGGCGTGGGTGCAGGATCGTGCATTGAAATCGAAACGGCGCGGCGCACTTTGGGATTGGATTCCAAGTCTCAGCGTCTGCAAGAAGGTCAGCTATCGCGCCCTCGCCATCGGCTTCAGCATCTACACCGCCGGCATCCTGGCGGGCATTCTCTGGTCGTACCGTACGAGCGCGGAGCTGATGGACGTCCGCGTCAAACAGATCGGCGCCGCCGTGGCGTGGGTGCTCTTCGCGATCGTTCTGCAGGCGTACGTGAACGACACCTATCGAACGCGGCGGACCGCGGTGATTGGCGCCTGCGCGTTCGTGGCGATCGTCGTGGCGATCCTGGGGATCCATCATGTTTAGCTTGCGGCCGCGAAGTCGCGTGGTTTCGCAGCCGCGCGGCAGTGGCGAGTGTGACCGCCGCGAGACCGCGCAGCCCCGAGACCGCGTAACCGCGAGGCAGCCATGCCGCTGATCGCCGTCGGCGTGAACCATCGCACGGCCGCCGTCGATGTGCGCGAGCGGCTCAGCGTGTCGCCGTCGCAGATGGTGGAGACGCTCGACGCGTTGCGCTCGCTCGATGGCATCGATGGCGTGGCGGTTCTTTCCACCTGCAACCGTGTCGAGGCGATCGTCTCGTCGGCCCGCGAAGACGTCATCGAGCCGGTCGTTGATTGGCTGACGCGGCGCGCAGGGACTGACCGCGCGGAGTTGGAAAAGCATCTCTACATCCTCCGGCACGGCGATGTGCTCAAGCATCTCTTCCGCGTCGCCTCCGGCCTCGATTCGATGATCGTCGGCGAGCCGCAGATCGCCGGCCAGGTGCGCGCGGCGTTCTTGGCCAGCCGCGAGCGCGGATCGCTCGGCTCGATCCTGTCGCAGGTTTTCGATCAGACGATGCGCGTTGCGAAGCGAGTTCGTTCGGAGACAGGCATCGGCGAGCTGGCCGTCTCCGTGCCGTACGCCGCGGTCGAGCTGGCGAAGAAGATCTTCGGTGAGCTGCACGGCCTGCAGGTTCTCCTCGTCGGCGCTGGCGACATCGGCGAGCTGACGGCCGAGCATCTGTCGTCGTTCGGCCTCGAGCAGATCTTCGTCGCCAACCGCTCGTACGACCGCGCGGTCGAGCTGGCTGAGCGCTTTCATGGCCAGGCCGTGACGTTCGAGGGGATCGAGCCCTACCTGGCCACGTGCGACATCGTCATCGCTTCGACAGCAGCGCCGCATTTCCTCATCGAGCGCAGCCACGTCGAGCGCGCGCTGGCAGCACGCAGACGGCGCAATCTCTTTCTCGTCGATCTCTCCGTGCCGCGAAATATCGAGCCCGCCATCGCATCGATCGACGGCGCGTATCTCTACAACATCGACGACCTCCAGCACGTCGCCGACGCGAATCGCGAGATTCGCATGGAGAAGGCCGAGGAAGCGGAGACGATCGTCGATCGCGAAGTGGAAGCGTTCCGCCGCCGCCTCGTCGCGCAGGACGCGGTGCCGACCATCGTCGAGCTGCAGCACAGCATCGAGGCCATCCGGGCCGCCGAGCTGGAGAAGTGTCTCCGCAAAATCGGTCCGATGAGCGCCGAGCAGCGCGCCGCCATCGAGCAGCTCTCCACGCAGATGGTGAACAAAATCCTGCATTACCCGATCCTGCAGCTCAAGGAGGCCGAGGAGCCGGCGGAGCGCGAGACGTTGCGGAAGACGATCCGGAAGATCTTTGGATTGCGATGAGTATCCGATGACCAGGCTCGTTCGCATCGGCACGCGCGGCAGCCAGCTCGCCTTGTGGCAGGCAAACGAAGCGGCCAACAAGCTGGCGGAGCAGGGCTACCGCACCGCCGTCGTGACGTTCAAAACGACCGCGGACAAGCGCCAGGACGTGCCGCTCGCGGCGATCGGCGGCAAAGGGCTGTGGGTAAAAGAGCTGGAGGAAGCGCTCCTGCGCCGCGAGATCGACGTCGCCGTTCACAGCCTCAAGGATGTGCCGTCGATTCTTCCGGACGACTTCGTGCTCGCCGCGTTTCTGGAACGCGCCGATCCGCGCGACGTGTGGGTGAACATCAATGGGACACCGATCGCGTCGCTGCCGGACGGCGCGTTGATCGGGACGAGCGCGCCGCGCCGCCGCGCACAGATTCGCGCGCTCTATCCGCGGCTGCGCATCGAAGACATCCGAGGCAACGTCGACACCCGCATCAACAAGTTGCGCGCCGGGCTCTACGACGGCGCGATCCTCGCCAGCGCCGGACTCATTCGCCTTGGGCGCGCGAGCGAGATCACGTCGTACTTTTCGATCGACGAGATGCTGCCGGCGTGCGGTCAGGGGATCATCGCCATCGAGACGTTGCGCTCCGGCTCAGAAATCGCCGCTTGCATCAGTCACCAGCCAACCGCACTCGCGGCGCATTGCGAGCGCGGCGTTCTGCAGAAGTTCGGCACGCTGCTCGATTGCTACTCCGCTTGCGCCGTCCACGCTACGCAGGACGGGCGCACGATCACGCTCCGCGCATTTTTCGGCGAGATCGAAGGCAATCGCGCCGTTCGTGTAACGCGCAGCGGCGAGGACGCGGATGCGCTGATCGAGGACGTATATCGTGCGCTGATGGAACAGGGCGCAATGGAGTTGGTATGAGAGGAGTGCGGGCGTCTCGCCCGCGGCCATCGGGCGTCCCGCCCGATGGTGGTGATGGTGGCGTTACCGCAGAGTCGTCTTGCCGCTCGATGTTTGATCAGCGCAACATTTCACCGCCGGGCGGGGACGCCCGACGGCCGCGGGCGAGACGCCCGCACTCCTCATGACCGGCAAAGTCTTCCTCGTCGGCGCGGGACCTGGCGATCCGAAGCTCCTCACGCTTCGCGCGGCGGAGCTGATTGCGTCTGCCGATTTCATCGCCATCGATGCGCTCGTCTCGCAGGAGATCGCGGCGCGCGTTTCGGCCAACGCCGAGGTTGTCTACGTCGGCAAGCGCGCGGCGGCGCACACGCTGCCGCAGGATCAGATCAATCAGCTGCTGATCGATCAAGCGAGGAAGGGGAAGAGGGTTGTGCGGCTCAAGGGCGGCGATCCATTCGTGTTCGGGCGTGGCGGCGAGGAGGCCGAGGAGTTGGCGGCGGCGGGTGTGGCGTTCGAGATCGTGCCGGGGATCTCGTCGGCGATCGCAGGACCAGCCTATGCGGGCATCCCGGTCACGCACCGTTCGTTTGCGACCTCGCTCACGCTCGTCACCGGTCACGAGTCCGACGGATCGACCGGCATCAAGTGGGATGCGCTTGCCCAACTCGACGGCACCATCGTCTTCATGATGGGCTTCGCCAACCTCGCCACGATCGTCTCTAAACTGATCGAGCACGGCGTAACGCCGGACCGTCCAATCGCCGTGATTTCGAAAGCGACGACGCCCGAGCAACGGACGGTGGCTGGAACGCTATCGACCATCGAAGCCAAAGTGGCGGATGCAAATCTCCCCACTCCCGCCCTGATCGTCGTCGGCGACGTTGTGAGGATGCGCGAGGTCATTAACTGGTTCGAGACGAAGCCGCTCTTCGGCAAGCGCATCGTCATCACACGAGCCCGCGAGCAAGCCTCGGAGCTGAAGCGCCTCTTTCAGGATTCCGGCGCGACCGTCATCGAGTTTCCGACGATCGGGATCGAGCCGCCGGAGTCATTCGAGTCGCTCGACTTCGCCATCGAAGCGCGCTTCGACTGGATCGTGTTTACGTCGGCGAACGGCGTCGCCGCGTTCTTCGAGCGCCTCTTCGCGAAAGGCCGCGACGTGCGCTCGCTCGCGGGCGTGCGCGTCGCGTGCGTGGGCGACACGACCGCGGCCGCGTTGCGCGAGCGTGGCCTCGCGCCCGACCTCGTGCCGGAGAGGTTCATGTCGTCCGCGCTGATCCCTATGTTTGATGCTGACCAGAAGGGCGTCCGAATCGCCGTCGTTCGTGCCGCCGAGGGACGCGAGGAGTTCGTGGAGGAGATGAGGCGGCGGGACGCTGACGTGCATTTGGCGGTGGCGTATCGGACGGTGCCCGTCGCGATGAACGCCGGCGAGTTGCACGACATCGACGTGGTCACCTTCACGAGCGCCTCGACGGTTGACAATTTCTTCGCGGCGATCGGGGAGCGATCGATCGAAGGGGCGCTACTCGCTTCGATCGGGCCGATGACGAGTGAGGCGATTCGGAGGCACGGCCGGCAGGCGGACGTGGAGGCGGCCAACGCTGGCGTTCAGGCGCTGCACGATGTGGTTGTTGACGGACTAACCGATTAGCTCGTGTCCACGCGAGTTACCTTCGAGTGAACGATCTCCACAAAGTCATCGATTGTCTTGATTCGCAGAGCGTCTTTGTTCTCGATTTTGATTTGGAACCTCTGTTCGACCTCAACAAGAATCTCAACCAACACCATTGAGTCCAAGTCTTCAAGCCGAAGGTCCTGAGTCAGGCTGTCGGTCGGTAACGCTCCGGAAAAATCGTGGTCCGTGAGAAGTTCAATTCTCTGCAGGATAAAGGTCGCGATCTCGGACTTCGTAGAATCGGTGTAGTAGCGCGACCCGAACTCGCAGCTTAGTATCCGCTCTCGACTTGCCAGCTTCGCTCTCAAGCGCCGCTTCATGGAAACCTGCTGCGCGAGAACCAGGTAGACGACGACCGCCAGAGCGACTCCGAATGCAGCGATCTTCGCCTCGTTCATGACAACAGTACCGACTCCGGTGGGCTCCTACCCCTCTTCCGTCATGATCAGCATCAGAGTCGTCGTCCCGATCTGGAACTCCGACTTGTCCTGAAGCTCTGCCGGTTCGGTCAGCTTCTCGCCGTTGACGATCGTTCCGTTGGTCGATTTGAGGTCTTGCACCGTGATGAGGCCTTCGCGCACTTCGATCGCGGCGTGCTGACGCGAGGCCTCCGTGTCGTTGATGGTCAGGTCGGCGCCGGAGCGGCCGATCGTGATCCGCGGCTTCTCGACGCGGTAGACCGTTCCGGCATCGGGGCCGGCCAGGATGGCGAGGGAAATGCGCCTGCCGATTGGCATCTGCGGGGGGCCGTCCTGCGGGCCGGTGGCGCGCTCGGGGATTGGCGCTTCCGCGGTCGTCTCCTGTTGCTCAGGCACGCGCGTTCGAGTCTCGGTTGGCCTCGCGAACGTCGAATCGCCGATGGATGGGCCGGGCTTCGGCGGAGCGAAGGCCGGGTTCTGGATCTCGAACACGCTGCCGCACTTGGCGCATTTGATCTTCTTCGCCGGCTTCCGGTCGAAGCGGTCTTCATCGTACTGGTACCGCGCCTGACAGCTCGTACACTCGATGATCAAAGAAAGACCTCGCTTGGCGGAAGTGGCCCGACGATAGCAGAGCGTTCGGCTCACGTACAATCTGCCTCCCGAAGGAGACCCGATGAAACTCGCGCTGAAACGATCGATCCTCCTCATTGCCGCCGCCGCTGCGGCCTGCCAGACGGCGCCGGCCCCAACGACGACGCCAACGAACACAACCGGGTCATCGCCGGCCGCTCCGGCTTCGAGCATCGCACCCGATACAGCGCAGCGGCTGGCACAACTGCCGCGCACGGTGATCGACTACGACCATTCGCTCCTCAATGACAACGAGCGCCAGGTCGTGGCGAAACTCATCGAGGCGTCGAAGCAGATCGATGAGATCTATTGGCGTCAGGTGGCCGAGGACAATCCGGCGCTTCGCGATCGTCTCGGAAAAGAGGCGTCGGGATCGGCGCTGGCGCAGGCGGGCTTCGACTACTTCGTAGCCAACAAGGGACGATGGGATCGGCTGAAGAGCGACGAGCCGTTCCTCGCGCCGTTCGGCGCCGCTGGCGCGAAGCCGCCGGGAGCGGCGTTCTATCCATCGGACATCACCAAAGAGGAATTCGAGCGCTACGTTGCCGCGCATCCGGCGCAGAAAGAGGAGTTGGAAGGACTCTTCACCGTCGTCCGCCGCGACGGCGCGAATCTCGTGGGCATTCCATACGCCGCCTACTACGCCGATTACCTCAAGCCGGCGGCGCAGAATCTGCGCGAGGCCGCGGCAATCACGAACGATGCGACGCTGAAGCGCTTTCTCACTTCGCGCGCCGATGCCTTCCTTTCCGACAACTACCGCGAGAGCGACATGGCGTGGATGGATCTGTCGGGCAACATCGAAGTCGTGATCGGACCGTACGAGGTCTACGAGGACAATCTCTTCAACTACAAGGCGTCGTACGAGTCCTTCGTCACCGTCGTCGACAAGCCGGAGAGCGCGAAGCTCGCGGCCTACGCGAAGGCGCTTCCGGACATGGAGCGCAATCTCCCGGAGCCTGAGCAGTACAAGAACCCGAACCGCGGCAGCGAGTCGCCGATCAAAGTCGTGCAGGAGCTTTACACCGCCGGCGATGCGCGCCGAGGAGTGCAGACGGCGGCGTTCAACCTGCCGAACGATGAGGTCGTGCGCGAGAAGAAGGGCTCGAAGAAAGTCCTGCTCAAGAATGTGATGGACGCCAAGTTCCGGCAGAGCGGAAAGCCGATCGCGGCGCGCGTTCTCGATCCGTCGCTGCAGAGCCTCGTATCGTTCGACGCCTTCTTCAATCACGTTCTCTTCCACGAGCTATCGCACGGCCTGGGACCCGGATTTCTCACGCAGGCCGACGGCAAACGCGTCGAGGTTCGCATCCCACTCAAAGAGCTTTTCTCCACCGTCGAAGAGTGCAAGGCCGACGTCCTCGGCGTCTGGAATCTCCTCTACGCGCAGCAGCACGGCCTCGTCACCGCGTTCGACGAGCGCCAGCTTCTGGCGACGTACGCCGGTCTCATGTTCCGCTCGACACGTTTCGGCGTCGGCGAGGCTCACGGCCGCGGAACGGCGATCCAGTGGAATTGGCTGCGGGAGCATGGTGCCGTGACGCCGATCGCGGGCGGCAGGTTCACCGTCGATTTCGCGAAGTCGCGCGATGCGGTTCGCGATCTCGCCACCGAACTGCTGACGATCGAAGCCACCGGCGATTATCCACGCGCGAAAACGCTGCTGGACCGCTACGGCAAGGAAACGCCGGAGATGGCAGCGGTGAATGCGACCCTGACCGCGATTCCCGTCGACATCACGCCCGTCTTTCCTGCCGCAAACGAGCACTAGGGAGTGCGGTCGTCTCGACCGCGGGCACTCGGGCGTCCTCGCCCGAGTGCTGTTAGGGCGGGGGGCGAAATGCGCGTGAAGTACGGCTTGTAGTCTCGGCCACGCAAGGCCCCAGGCGAAGGGAGGCCGTTGGCGGGACCCGTTCAACCATTGCAATCGGACCGGATACAACCACCGAGGCGGGACGCCTCGATGGCCGCGGGCGAGACGCCCGCACTCCTCTAGTGGTGTTTCTTGACATCTTTCCTGACGAAGCCTAAGTTGTCACGACTCCCATAGACGACTGTTCAGGAAAGGGCCAAGACGATGAGCATCCTCTCCTCCTTCCCCCGTATCTACTTCAACGGTTTCATGTCGTGGAACGTCTGCACCGCCAACAACAACGATTACGTGCCGGCGTACGCGATGAGTGAGGCCGGATTGAACTGGGATTACCTCAGCCAGTTCGGCGTGACTCAGGAGAACTTTCAGGACACGTTCAGACCGTGGGTGATCAACCCGTCCGACGACGTCGTGGTCAGCAGCGGTGCGAGCGACAACTGTCCGTTGTGTACGAACAACGCCAATAACGGCAACACGCACCTCTCGAGCCGCTGGAACTATTACGGCAGTGCCGCCGCGTCGATGAATACGTTCGGGCCCACGCTTACGAAGGTGATCGGCGGCGCCACCGGTGTGGGCGCGCCTGTGACCTCCGATCCGATCATCGGCAAGCCGGTATCAATCACGGGGAGTCAGGGGACGTCGGCGGGGCGTCTGGTCGACATCGATCCGTCCGCCCCCTGGGTGAGTCAGTTGATTCTGCAAAACATCCACGCCGGCGACCCGCTCACGAGTCCTGACGGATTCTTCATCGACGGACCGGCCACGGTGCGGATGTTTTCGCGCGCTTTCAACGCGCCGCGAAATATCGATAGCCGCCTGATCATCGCCGGCGCGATCGGAGTGCTCTTCCAGACGACGATCGCCACCGAGGGTCTGACGATCCAGAATCCGAACAACGGCTCGGCGCTGCTCACGGCCCTTCAAACTGCGCTTCAGGAGAGCAACGCCGCCGGGGTGATGCTGCGCTTCACTGCGTACAACACGCTCTACTATCAGAACGGCCTTCTCAACTCGACGAAGCAGCAGCCCCGAGGATGCTGCGACCTGTGGGCGATGTACAAGGCCGGCGAGGTCTTCTCGAATCCGGCGTACAGCCAGCTCAACGGAACGTTCGGCATCTGGAACGAGGGAGAGCTGAGCACGGCTCCGTCCGGGAGCATTCTCATTCCCAACGGCGGGCTAAACCCTGTCACGAGCCCGTCGCCCTCCGCGAACGTGCAATCGCAGATGATCCCGGCCGGGCACACGGCCGCCCGCGGGCCGGCGGTAGTCGAAGCGGCTGCCGCGGCGGCCCCAACGCTGCCATCGTGGGGTCTTGCGCTTGCGGAGATCGACTTCGATAACGAGGTGGCGTCGCTCGATCTCAGCAACGCGATTCTCCAGAGCAGCTACGGCGACAACCCGTTCTACAACGGAACCAATATCGACGTGGGACCGGTGAGTTTCGGCGTCCTGAACAGCGACGGTTTTCTTACCATCAACACGATTCCATACGAAAACGGCTACGACGCACCGACCTACGTGTCGTGCTCGGGCATTTACGACCTCCCATTCAATGGCGTCACCGCACAACAAGTGCAGGACGCGCTGGCGGTCGACAAATCGACACTAGCTCTGCAGGTGGGCGCACCGAGCAACAGCTACACATGTCAGGAGTACTACTGGACCGCCGACACGGACCAGCGTGGCGTCTACATCGATCAGGACACTGCGGTTTCTGTCAATGTGCAAGTGCGTTATCGCGGCCAAATTCCGCCGCCCGGCACGCAGGTTCTTCTCACGCAATATTACGCGTGGCCGCCGCAGGTCGGGAGCTCATTCTGGGTCCTCGGCGATACGCTTCCACCTCCCAACTCGGGCTACCCGGTGCCGGACCAGCCTCCGCCTCTGAACGTCGGTTTTGCTGATGGGACCATCATTCCCGTCGACGAAAACGGCAACGCGGTTGTGAACGTGCTTTCCGTTTATCCCGGATTTCCGGTCGTCGCTCTCTATCCCTTCCGCGCGGTCGACGACGTGCCCGTGCCTGCCCCTACCGTCACGTTTGGCGCACCGTATCCGGCATACACGATTGGGTTCGCCCCCTACTTCGTCTGCCGGGTGCTGCCGTTCGACAACGGCCTCTACTCGCAATTCGCCGACTGCTGGAACGCCACCGGCCCCTACACCGGTCAGCCGATGTACGACCGGGACCAGGCCTGGACGTTCATCTACGGGAAGATCCTCTATCTCTACGACATGCTCTACCCGGTGATGGATCAGTTCATGCCACTGGGCAACCTGCCGGACGTGGAAGCGAAGATCAATCAACTCCTGGCACTGATCTCGACCACGATGCTCGACACCACGCTCTACATGCCGGTCACCCGCGAGTTGTCGGCGGGAAAGAGGCTCGTACTCCAGGCGTGGGGCTACCTGGTCATCAACAACTATCCGCAGGAACCACTACCGATCGATCCGTTCCTGTTGCCGCCACCGCCGTTTCCCCAGGCTGATCGAGGGAACGCAGGCCGGAGTGAGAGTCTCCGGCCTGCACGTTGAGGAAACGAGCCGGAACCTACGCCAGCTTCGCCATCGCCTCTTCGACCTGCTCCGGAGTGGGCATGACCGGCTCGTCGACGACCTGACCCTTGAACCAGTCGAACTCGCCCTTGAGCAGGTGCATGACGAGCTTGTAGGCCGCGTCGTCGTGATCGGTGAAGAGGTTCTGGAAGTTCGCGTCGATGCGCATCCGCCCTTCGCGGCAGAAGACGTCGGCGAGATCGACGGCGTTCTTCTTCTCGGCGCCGCCTTTCTTCGCCAGCATCGTCGCGTAGCTGATCGCGGCGGCCATGGCGAAGAGGTCGGTGCCGATGTCGACGATGCGGAAGAGCACCATCTGCTTGCGCTCGAGCTTTGCCTGGAACCGCATCATGGCGTGGAAGATCGAGCGCGAGAGATGCCGTGACGTGCGCTCGATGTAGCCCATGTGACCGGTCAGTTTTCCGAACTCCCCATACTTCGGGAAGCGCGACCAGCCGAGGTATCGCGAGGGATACCAGCCGGCGTAATGCACGCCCGCTTTCGCCGCGGCGCCGAGCTTCTCGCCCATCGGCGTTTCGGGCTGGAGAATCTTGAAGCCGCGCTTCATGTGCGGATCGACGGCTTCGCGGGCGATGAAGAGATGCTGGATCTCGCTCGTGCCCTCGAAGATGCGGTTGATGCGCATGTCGCGCAGGATCCGCTCGACCGGATACGCCTTTTCGCCGCGCGCGCGGAGCGACTGCGCGGTCTCGTATCCGCGTCCGCCGCGAATCTGCACGAGGTGATCGGCGATCTGCCACGCCACCTCGGTGTTGAAGAGCTTCGCCATCGCTGCTTCGAGCCGCAGATCGACGTTTCCGCGATCCGCCAGGCCCGACGTCAGCCATACGATCGCTTCCATCGCGAACGTGTGCGATGCCATCCAGGCGATCTTCGCGGCGACCGCTTCGTGTTTGCCGATCGGCGCGCCCCACTGCACCCGCTCATTCGCCCAGTCCTTGGCGATGTCGACCATCTTCCGGCCCGCCGCCGCGCATCCGGCCGGAATCGTCAGGCGGCCGGTGTTCAGCGTGATCAGCGCGAGCTTGAGGCCGAGGCCTTCGCCCCAGAGCAGGTTCTCGTTCGGAACGAAGACGTTGTCGAACTTGATCAGAGCGTTGCCGATGCCGCGCAGTCCCATGAACTGGCAGCGATGCTCGATCGAGAATCCCGGGCTGTTCGTCTCGACGATGAACGCGGTGATCTGTTTCTTCTCTTTGCCCTTGACTATCTTCGGCGCGGTCCGCGTCATCACCACGAGGAGCTCGGCCTTCGTGGCGTTCGTGCACCAGAGCTTCTCGCCGTTGATGATCCAGCCCTTGCCGTCGGGCGACTTGACCGCCGTCGTCTCCATTTTGGCGGGATCGGAGCCGACGCCTGGCTCGGTCAGAGCGAAGGCGGAGATCGCGCCGTTGGCGAGCCGCGGCAGATACTTTTTCTTCTGTTCTGGAGTGCCGAAGAGTTTGAGCGGTTGCGGGACGCCGATCGATTGATGCGCGGAGAGCCACGCCACGGTCGATCCGCACCACGTCGCCACGAGGCCGATGGCGCGGTTGTAGTTCGTCGCGCTGAAACCGAGGCCACCGTATTCTTTCGGGATCTTCATGCCCCACGCGCCGAGCTGATTGAGCCCGTCGAAGAGCGAGTAATCGTATTCGCCCTGCTGGTCGATCTTGTCGGCATCGACGCTCTCGGTAAGGAAGTGTTCCAGGCGGACGAGGAAATCATCCGCTTCGGCGCGGTCTGCGGCCGGCTGCTCGGGGAACGGATGGATGAGATCGAGATTGAGCTTGCCGAGAAAAAGATCGCCGACGAACGACGGCTTTTCCCACTCGGTCTCGCGCGCGCCCTCGGCGACATCCATCGCATCGACGGCACCTTGTGATTTGACTTCGGCCATGTGAAAACTCCTTCGGATGGGGCTGATTACACGAATCATTCCGCTCTGTGAGGGCGGAGGGCGGTCAGTATGAATGAAGGCTCATTCAGCTGTCAACGAATGAGTTTTACTACTAAAGACTTGCGAATCGAATTCACATACACTCTCCCTCGCCATGAAGAACGGAACCCCCTCAGATTCAGTCGTTGCCCCCGAGGTTGAGGCCATCATCGAGGATCGCCTGCTGGCGCTTCCCCGGCCCTCGGTTGACCGGGAGCAGCTCCAACATCACCTTCGCGAAGTGCTCAACCTCCTCCATGTCGACATGGACGACGAGAACATCCGCGACACGCCGCGGCGCTGGGCCGACTCGCTCGTGACGATGACGAGCGGCTACGACTACACCGACCTCAAAAAACTGACGACGCTGTTCCGCAAAGCCTGCTCGGCGGCGGACGAGAATTGCCAGAACCTGGTCGTGATCGGCGGGACGTACAAGACGCTCTGCGCGCATCACATCCTCCCGTTCTTCGGACACTTCATCGTCGGCTACATCCCGGAGAAGATGATCATCGGCGCGTCGAAAATCCCTCGCATCGTCGAAGTCCACATGCGCCGTCTGCAGTCGCAGGAGCACCTGGCCCACGACATCGCCGGCACGATCGAGCGCATCCTGGAGCCGCGCGGCATCGCCGTCTGGATGGGTGGCGTTCACCTCTGCATGGTCATGCGCGGCGTCGAACAGGAGTCGTCGTTCATGGAGACCAACGTCCTCCGCGGCGAGTTCCGCAGCGACGAGCGAACCCGCCAGGAGTTCATGTCGATCGTGGCCCGTCGCGGGCAACGGGGGGAGTAGTTTTTTTAGCAGAATCATTGACCACAGAGGCGCAGAGAGCACAGAGATCGTCAGTCTCTGTGTCCTCTGCGTCTCAGTGGTGAATGCTTTTCGTCTCTTCGCTTGACACAGCGTTTCTCTGGAAGATGATGATCGAATGAGCCAACAGCCGTGCGCGGTGTTGATCGTCGAGGATGACGAGAAACTGCAGGATCTGCTCAGGACGATGCTGACGCGGCACTGCACATCGATCGATGTCGCCGCGGATGGGGAGCAAGGCATCGAGATGCTGCGCGCCGGCACCTACGACGCCGTCATCGTCGATCTCATGCTGCCGAAGAAGAACGGGCTGCTCGTCATCGAGGCGATCGCGTCGCTCGCGTATGCGCCGAAGGTCATCGTGCTCTCGGCGATCTCCCGCTACTTTCACGACCACTTCCCGCCCGGAACGCTGGTGCTGCAGAAGCCGTTCGAGATCGACAAGGTGGTTGAGGCAATCACCAGCGTGCCCGGGCCGCAGCCGAGCGCCACATAACGCGTATCACCGCCGCTCGCGAGCTGCCGCGATCACGCTGGCAATCGTCGATGTCAGCGCCTCGGCGTCCATCGGCTTCGGGAGATACGCATCGAATCCTTCGCTCAGAACGCGAGCGCGATCCTCGGCGCCGCGATACGCCGTCGCGGCAATTGCGGGCGTCCGCTTTCCGGCAACGGCATCGCGGCGGCGGATCTCCGCGATCAGCGCGTATCCGTCCATCTCCGGCATGGCGATGTCTGCGACGAGAACGTCTACCGGCGCCCGATCGAACGCCGCGAGCGCCCCGGCAGCCGAAGAGGCCAGCGTCGTTTCCGCTCCGGCACGGGAAAGGATCACCTCCGCCAACTCGCGAGCCTCGGACTGATCATCGACGAAGAGCACGCGAACACCGGATAGCGCCGCCTCGCGCTCCGAACCCCGTCCGCCCATAGCGCTCCCAGCGCGCGAGGGCGCGCCGGGCGCAACGTCGCTTGCAGCCGGTTTCGAGGGGAGCTCGACGACAAATCGCGTGCCGCGTCCCGCCCCTTCGCTGAACGCCGCGACCGTTCCGCCGTGTGCTTCCACGAGGTAGCGAACGATGGCCAGGCCGAGGCCGAGGCCGCCGTGCGTGCGGGTCGTCGACGCGTCCGCCTGGCGGAAAGGCTCGAACACGTGCGCAAGAAAATCGGGATCGATCCCGCGCCCGGTGTCGGCAACGGTCAGCCGAATCATCGACGGCGGATTCTCGATCGAAACCGAAACACGCCCGCCCGGCTCCGTAAACTTGATCGCATTCGTCAGCAGGTTCCAGATCACCTGCCGAAGCCGGTTGGCGTCGCCCAGAACCGTCGCCGTCGTCTTCTCCGGCACCGCGAGCTCAATCCGTTTCGCCGCCGCGGCGACGCGAACCGCGGTCAGCGAGTCTTCCACAAGCGGGCCGATCGACACTTCCTCCTGATTGAAGCGCAGCTTGCCGGTGGTGACGCGGGAGAGGTCGAGAACGTCGTCGATGAGCCGCGCCTGCGCGACGGCGCTGCTGCGGATCGCCTCGATGCCGCGCTGCAGCTCCTCGCCCGTGGCGTCGGGCTGGCTGATGATGCCCGACCAGCCGAGGATGATCGTGAGCGGAGTGCTGAGCTCGTGGGAGAGGATGGCCAGGAACTCGTCCTTTGCCAGACTCGCCTTCTGCACGTCCGCGTAAAGGCGCGCATGCTCGACCGCCATCGCCGCGCGGCGCGCGACATCCTCCACAACCCGCAGATCGCGCTCGGCCAGAGAACGCCCCGAATGGCTCATCGCCAGCGTCAATGCACCCATCGCGGGTCCGTCGGACACCGCCAGGGGAACGACGAGCGCCGCGAGTGTCCCGAACGAGCGGGCCTCCGATCCGGCGAGGAGCTTCGCCTTCCCCGAGGCGATGACTTCCTTGATTGGGTTGATGAGGTCTCGCTCCGCGGTTTGCGCTGCAGCGGACTCGTCATCGATCGCGGCCAGCCGGTCGTACGTCTGATCGCCCGCACGCAAATCGATGTAGCAACGGTCGCCCAGCAGCGGAACCATCAGCTCCGCAACGCGCGCAAGCGTGGCGTGATAGTCGAGCGACGACGCCAGCACTGCGCTGGCCTCGGCCATGAACGCCGCGATCCGCTCGGCGCGCTTGCGCTCCGTGACGTCGAGCATCGCGCCGATCATCCGCACCGGCGTTCCATCCTCCGAGCGGGCGATGTAACCGCGGTCGAGCACCTCGGTGAACGTGCCGTCGGCGCGCTCGAACCGGTACTCGTCGGTCCACGACGAACCGCCCTGGTCGATGATGCTGTTGATTCCTTCGACGACGCGCTCACGATCGGCAGGGTGCAGATGGCTGTCCCACCACTGCAGGCGATTGTCGATCTGATCGGGCGCGTAGCCGAACATGGCCTGGAGCGCATCGTTCCAGATGATGGTCGCCTGCTCGGCGTCCCAGTCCCAGATCACGTCGTTCGTTGCGCGGGCGACGAGCGCGTACCGCTCGTGCGCGCGGCGCACTTCGTCCGACGCCTGCTCGATGTTCCGCTTCTCCGTGATGTCCTCGACGACCACGATGGCGAAGTTGGCGTCGTCCGCCCTCAACAACGTGACCGTTGCATGCCCCCACCGCACACTACCGCTCTTGTGAAGAAAGCGCCTGTCGGTCGAGTAGTGCGAACGCTTTCCCGCCATCAGCTCGCGAAAGAGCGAAGGTTCTGCGTCGAGGTCCTCTGCATGGATGATTTTCTGCCGCGTCAGGCCGAGTACTTCATCCTTCGAATACCCGAGTAACTCGCACATCGCCGCATTCGCGATGACGATCCGTTCATCGGAATCGAGAACGGCGATGGCGATTCCGGCGTTCTCGAAAACCGCAGGCAGAAGGCCGGCCATCTCCTTTGGCCTTCCTGACTCTTTGTCGTCGCTCACGGTTTGATTATGCACCGGCAACGAATCTGGCTGCGGAGCCGCATAGACTCTGCGTAACCTTGGCAACCTCGAAAAACGAGAGACAGCGTGCGTTGCTGCTCCTCCGCCGGATCGAGCGCGAGTCGGCGTACGCATCGCTCCTGCTGCAGAACGATTCCGGCTTCGTGCGGACGATCGTGCTGGGCGTACTTCGCTGGCGCTCGCGGCTCGACTTCGTCATCGATTCATTCGCGAAAGGCAAGATCGAGCCGGAGATCCGCGACATCCTCCGCATCGGGGCGTTGCAACTGCTGTTCATGCACGTCGCTCCGCACGCGGCTGTCGGCGAGACGGTGGAGCTCGTGCCGCTGCGTGCCCGAGGATTCGTCAACGCCATCCTGCGCCGGATTACGTCGAAGACGATTCCGGAGCCGCCTGACGTTGCCACGCGAATGGCCCATCCGCAGTGGCTCATCGAACGCTGGACGAAGACGTTCGGCGCCGAGCGGGCAACGAAGATCGCCGAAGCGAATCAGGAGTTGTCCTTCCCCGACGTGCTGACCGAGACGCGCCCTCCCGACGCGGCGCCATCTGATCTCGTGCCCGGAATGTGGAAGCTCACCGGATCGAGCGCCGAGGTCGATGGGATCGTGCTCGATGAAGGAAGCGCGGTCATCGCCGGCATCGCCGCGGCGGTGGGGAGCGACGTGCTCGATCTCGCCGCGGCGCCGGGCGGCAAGTCGCTGGTGATGCGTGCCCGCGGCGCGCAGGTCGTCAGCAACGACATCTCCATCACGCGGCTTCGGCCTCTGATCGGCAAGTCTGCCTCCATCGTCGTCAGCGATGGCCGCCGCGCTCCATTTGCCCGGCAGTTTCGCGTCGTTCTGCTCGACGCGCCGTGCAGCGCCACCGGCACCATCCGCAAGAATCCCGAAATCAAATGGCGGCTTCAGGAAGCGGACTTGCTCGCGTTCGCTTCCCTGCAGCGCGAGCTGCTCGCGTCCGCGCTCGATCTCGCATCGGAATCGGTCGTCTATGCAACGTGCTCGCTGGAGCCGGAGGAGAACGATGCCGTGGTCGATGCCGTTCTTGGCGAGCGCTCGGACTTTGTTCGCGGCGACGTCGCCACCCTCGTCAACGAAAACGTCGCCCGATGGGTCGAGAACGGCGTGCTCCGCCTCACACCCGAGGCGGGCACCGACGGCTTCGCAGCGCATCTCCTGCGTCGCAAGTAGCTCAAAAACCATGCAACCACAGAGACGCAGAGATCACTGAGTTGCAGTGAGGATCTCTGTGCTCTCAGCGCCTCTGTGATGATTGGTTTCTTCCAAAACGCGCCGCTTTTGCAGCTCCCAACGAAGCACAAAACGCGTCGAACGCGCGAGCAAAAAAGCTGCGTTGACAAACCACCATCCATCTCATAGATTGCAAAAAACCTAGAAAGGCGTCAGCGTTTCAGGCATCTGAAGAAGGAGAGCGTGTATGGCAGGTAAGGGTGACATCATCAATGAAATCGCCGAACAGGCGGGCATTTCCAAGAAAGAGGCAGCCGCCGCTTTCGACGCGTTCATCAAGCACATCTCCGACTCGTGCCAGCGCGGCGACCGCTGCGCCATTCCCGGCCTGGGCAGCTTCGCGGTGTCGCAGCGGAAGGCACGCGAGGGCCGCAATCCACGCACGAATGAGAAGATCATGATTCCGGCGTCGAAGAACGTCCGGTTCAAAGCGGGCAAAGATCTGCGCGAGACGGTGAATACCAAGCGCAAGAGCAAGAAGTAAGACGGCCCGCTTCGTGCGACGAACGCCCCGCACGCCGCGGGGCGTTTTCATTTAAAGAACCTCGTCGAGCGAACGGCAGACGCGCAGCGCCATCGCTGCAAGCTCCGGTGATGGCGGGATGAGATCGGGCACGAGGATCACATCCATTCCCGCGGCACGCGCGGCGCGCACGCCGGCTTCCGAGTCTTCGAGAACGAGGCAGTCCGCCGGCGCGAAGCCGAGGCGTTTTGCAGCGAGCAGAAAAAGATCAGGCGCCGGCTTCGACTGCTCCACTTCGTCGCCGAACGCGAAAGCAGCGAAGCGCGAAGCCAGCTCGCCGAGACAGCGCGTGGCAATCTCGCGCGGCGAAGATGTCGCCAGCGCCTTCGGGATGCCACGCGCCTCGAGACGATCGAGCAGCGCGATCGCGCCGGGCTTGCGCGCGATCGGCTCGCGCGTGAGGCGCTCGTCGAAATCGCGCCGCCAGCGCGTTCGGAACTCATCGAGCGGAAGCGCGTCGCCGAAACGTTCGTGCAGGATCCGCTCCGCTTCTTCGTTCCCACGGCCAACGAACCGCTCATAGAAATCGTCATCGATCGGACATCCCAGCGCGGTCGCTGCCGTCTGCCACGTCACGCGGTACAGCGGCTCGCTATCGAGCAACAGGCCGTCCATGTCGAAGATGACGGCGCGAGGCATCGCCTCAACGCTCAAACGAAGGCTTTCGGAACGAAGAGCCGTTCGTAGAGATTGATGGCGTAACGGTCGGTCATGCCGGCGATGAAATCGATGGCCAGCCGCTCGACCGGGTCATCGCTCGTCGCGCTCAGAAAATCGCTCGGATGTGCGGTGACATGCTCGAAGAGCGCGGTCAGCGTTCGCTGCGCTTTCACGAATTCGTTGCGCACGACCGGCGTCAGATACATGTTCTGAAACATGAACGTCCGCAGTTCCTCGAGCGCTCCCAGCGCCTCGGCGGACATCGAGATCGCTTCGTAGCCGCACGCGAGCGTCGAGTCGATCACGTCGCGCACCATGCGGTCGATGCGCTGCGCGGCTCCGTTGCCGAGCGTCGTACGGATCTCTTTCGGGATCTCATCCTCGGTCAACACACCGGCGCGAATCCCGTCGTCGATGTCGTGATTGACGTAGGCGATGATGTCGGAGATCCGAACGATGTCGCCTTCGAGCGTGAGCGCGCGCGACTTCGGCCGCTTCCGCAACAGCTCGCCCTTCTCGCCCTTCGAGTGTTTGAGGATGCCGTCGCGCACTTCGATGGTGAGATTGAGTCCGCGCCCCTCGTTCTCGAGCACTTCGACGACGCGAACAGACTGGCGGTAGTGATCGAAGCCGCCCTTGACGAGCTTGTTCAGCGCCGACTCACCAGCATGCCCAAACGCGGAATGCCCGAGGTCGTGACCAAGTCCGATTGCCTCGGTAAGCACTTCGTTGAGCCGCAGCGACTTCGCGATCGTCCGCGCGATCTGCGTCACTTCGAGCACATGCGTGAGCCGCGTCCGATAGTGATCCCCCTCGGGCGCCAGAAACACTTGCGTCTTGTGCTTCAGCCGCCGGAACGCCTTGCAATGAACGATGCGATCGCGGTCGCGCTGATAGCTGGGACGCAGGTCATCTTCCGGCTCGTCGCGGTCGCGCCCCCGCGTGTCCGCGCTGCGAGCCGCCTGCGCCACCATCGTGTCGCGCTCGATGTTCTCGAGCATCTCGCGGATCGTGGTCATGCGCGCACTTTACCGCGAAGCATGCCTGTCATCCTGAGCCGCCGAAGGACACGAAGTGCCGAAGGACGGTCGAAGGACCCCCCGCGCTTGTGCAGGGTCGGGCGGCGGCAAACAACCCCGGCAGAAAGCGCAGGGGGTCCTACGACGTCCTCCGGCACTTCGTGTCCTTCGGCGGTCTCAGGATGACAGTCG
>JAXDGW010000037.1:0-49512 GCA_034664845.1 Thermoanaerobaculia bacterium
CCGAAGGACGGTCGAAGGACCCCCCGATTCCTGCCGGTGGGGAGGGCGTGAAAAGAACCCCGGACAGAATGGGGGGGTCCTTCGACGTCCTCCGGCACTTCGTGTCCTTCGGCAGTTTCAGGATGACAGCGATTACGCCGCCGATCGCACGTTCTCACGAATGACACGCGGATGCCGCGCAGCGATGCGCAGCAGAGCAATTGCAGGACCTTCCGGATTGCGTCTGCCTTGTTCCCAATTGCGAAGTGTATGAACGCTGATACCCATTGCTCGGGCAAACTGCAACTGAGTCAGCCCAACGAATCTCCGCAGCGCAGCGATGTCATTGCCTGACTCGAACTTTCCCTGCATAAGCCGCTTCCGAACGCGTGCCGGGATTGCTCTCGCAAATTGCAGATCCGTGAGCTCAGGAATCTCAGTCATTTCGTTCTCCAGAAGTAATCGCTAAATAGTGATTGCTCGTGCCGCGTCGCCCAGCGCGCGCTAATAATCCGGATTTCGACTTCTTCTCGCTCTGTCCAAACAACCAGAACCAAGCCTCGGCGGATCGGGCCGATCGCAATGAAGCGATCTTCGAATTCCGAATGCTCATCGTCGAAGACTTCGAGATAATCGACTCCGAAAGCAAAGATCTCGCGTGCCTCCTCGAAGGATACGCCATGCTTTTTCCGATTCGCGAGGCTCTTCGTCTCATCCCAGACGACCTTCACATCCTCAGTGTAAGCCAACGGCTTAGCTGTGAAAATCCCCCGGCTCTTGGCTCAAGGGTGATGCATCACAGCAGAGGCCGAGTTTGGAAACGCCCTACAAAACCGGCAGCGACGGAAACGGCCGCGTGATCGCGTCCCAATCGGGCGCATTCGCTCCCAGCATCGCGGCGAACTGGCCGACCATCACCGGGTCCCACTTTCCGCCCGCGGCTTCGCGCGAGAGTGTTTCCAGTGCGGCGTTGTGCGACAGCGGCGCGGGGCGGTACGAACGGTGCGACGTCAGCGCGTCGTAGGCGTCGACGATCGATAGTAAGCGGACCTCGTACGGGATGCCTTCGCCGCGCAGGCCGTCGGGATAGCCGCGGCCGTCGTAGCGCTCGTGGTGATGGCGGATCATCCGCAGCACGGAGGCCAGCGTGTTCAGCGGGCGCACCATTTCCTCGCCGATCACCGGATGGCCGATCACGCGTAGGAACTCCTCGCGCGTCAGCGGTCCCTGTTTGTTGAGCAGCGACTCCGGAACGGCAATCTTGCCGATGTCGTGCAGCAAGCCGGCGATGCGGACGCGGTCGGCGGTCTCGTCGCCGAGGTTGAGGTGCATCGCGAAGGCGCGTGCGAGATCGCCGACGCGTTGCGAGTGGCCGCGCGTGTATTGATCCTTCGCCTCCAGCGCCAGCGCCAGCGCGCAGATCACGCTGTGCGTCTGTTCGAGATCGGAGTGATAGTTCTTGATCCGCAGCAGCGAGCGGATGCGCGTGATCAACTCCAGGCGGTTCAGCGGATAGGCGATGAAATCGTCCGCGCCGGCCATGATGGCGTCGCGCCGCATCGTGCCGCCGCGTTGCGCGGTGAGGACGATGACCGGGAGGAACTCGTGCCGCGGATCGGCGCGCAACAGACGCAACGTCTCCGTCCCGTCCTGCACCGGCATGAGGAGATCGAGGAGAACGACGTCGATCCCTTCGTTGTCGATGATCTCCACCGCCTGCGCGCCATCCGCGGCGAACGAGACGTGAAAGCCGGCGTCGTTGAGGCTGGCGGCGACGAGCTCCTGATTGATCGGATTGTCATCGACGCACAGCACACGGGCCTGCGGCGGTTTGTTTGGACGCATGTGACGCGTCGTCACCGGCGTCGGGGTGGCATCGTCGAGCGCTGCGCCGAAGAGTGCGGTCAGCTCGACGTCGAACGCGCCGCCGGCCGCCTCCTCGCGCAGGCGCGCGAGCGCGGCGTCCTTCGGTTCATCGTCATCGTGCTGGATCTCGTCGTAACGATTGGCGAGCGCCACGATCTGCGCTTCCAGCGGAATGGCGTCGCCGGCCAGACCGTCGGGATAGCCGCGTCCATCCTTCCGCTCGTGATGCCAGCGCACCATCGGCACGAACGGGCGGAATGTCGTCATCGGATCGAGGATCGACGCGCCGATGCGGGTGTGCGCGGCGACAGTTGCTCGTTCCTCCGCCGTGAGATCGCGTTTGCCGACCAGCGCATCCGGAACGCCGATCATGCCGACGTCGTGCAGCATCGCCCCTTTGATCAGCGTCTCGCGCTCTTCCGGCGACATCCCCAGCTTGTCGCCGAGCCGCGCTGCGTAGTTCGCCACGCGCTCCAGGTGCCCGCCGCTGCGCGGATCCTTGTTGCCGAGGGCGTTGGTGAGGGTGAGGATGATGTTCTCGCTCGAGTCGAGCTCGCGGCGGAGATTGCGGATCCGGATCAGCGAGCGGATGCGCGTCCGCAGCTCATCCTTGTTGATCGGTTTGTTGAGGAAATCGTCGGCGCCGCACTCCAGCGCTTTGATCTTGTCTTCCGTGCCGGTCAGCGCGGTGAGCATCAGGATGGGCAGCGTCCGTCCGCCCGGCTGATCCTTGATGAAGCCGCACGCTTCGTAGCCGTCCATCACCGGCATCATCACGTCGAGGACGATGACCGAGGGGTCGATGCGCGGGAAGAGTTGCAGAGCTTCGCGGCCGTCCCGCGCCATCACCACGTCGTAGCCCCAGGTGGAGAGGTACTCCTCGAGCAGTTGGAGATTTTGTTCGTTATCGTCAACCGCGAGAACGATGTCGCGTTTCGGTTCGGCAGCGGTTGGATTAGCCACTTCTGGGATGGCCATTGCGAGGCGGCGATTATAGCCGCAGGGTTCGCTGCTCCGCCGGATAGGTCAGATGATCGCCATCGACGACGGCGTGCTCGTTCATTACATGCGGACGCGCCGAGCCGCTGCCGATGATGTGAAGCACGTCGTTGCCGCGCCGGAGGAGCTCATCAGCAACCATGTTTCGATGACATCTCCACGGCACCGCCTCGGCGCACATGATCGCGGTCCTTGTTTCTGTGCACCGCGCTAGCAGTTCATCAATCGCGGTATGGAACGCTTCGGTGGCCATGTAGTCGGCATACGCGCGAAACTGCTCGTTGCGCCATGCCGTGTTGGGCGAGTCCGCCAGCGGCTTCCGGCGTCCTCCCAACTCCGGCATGTGAACGTACGCGACGCCATTTTCGGGCAGCCACGCCGCCATCGCGCTGCTCGCGAAATGCGGATAGCGCTTCGATCCGGGATAGCGGCGGATGTCGGCCAGCAACGCGATTTCGTGCTGGCGCAGCAGCGCGAGGAATTCATCCGCGGTGCGCGTGGAGTGACCGATCGTGAAGATCTGCATGATGGGAATCTGACGAATAATGCTCCGGCGAGGGTGGTTCTATTTCCCGTCTCATGGCCTACTACAGCGAGCATGCCCAGCAACTCAAACGCGATCTGGCCGCCGAGGTTCCAACGGATGAGCTTCGCGTACTGCATGCGAAGCGGCCGCTGCTGCACGCCCTCGTCGCGTTCCTGAATGTCGCTGTCCTGGTTGCTGCCGGTGTGGCCATCGTTCATTTCGACCGCTGGTACCTCTGGCTGCCGTTTGCGGTCGTGGCCGGTTTCGCCGTGTTCGACTTCACCGTGTTGCTGCACGAAGTCGTGCACCGTGCTGTGCTTACCGAGTCAAGCGAGCGCGGCTACCGCATCCTCGGCCTGCTCTACGCCGTCCCCAGCGGCATCTCCGCGTCTCAATTTACAAAGTGGCACCTCGACCACCACGCCGGCCTCGGCTCCTCGCTCGATGATCCGAAACGCCACTATCTTTCCCCGAAACGAAACGCCCGCTGGCTCAAGGCGCTCTACTTCACACCCGCCCTCTTCCCGATCTACTTCCGCGCCGCGGCAAAGGAAACAGCGTCGTACGAGCCCGATCTGCGCCGCCGCATCGCCAGCGAGCGCCTTTTCACGATCGTCTTCCAGCTCAGCGTGCTCGCCGCGATCGCCTTCGTCGGCGGCTGGTATATCGCCTTCAAGCTCTACATCGTTCCCATCTTCTTCATCTTCCCCATCGCCTTCGCCCTCAACCGCCTCGGCCAGCATTACGACATCGACCCCTCCGATCCCGCAAAGTGGTCCACGCTCGTGAAAGCCTCCTGGTTCTGGGACGTGGTCTACCTCTTCTCGAACTACCACCTTGAGCACCACTACTTCCCCGGTGTCCCGTTCTACAACCTGCCGCGCCTGCAGAAGCTGCTAATCCCCTTCTACGAAAAGCGCGGCATGACCCCCCACAGCTACCCCGCCCTCATCTGGCAATGGCTGGTTCTCAATCGCAAGCCTCACGCAAATTGGGACGAGGCCGGAGCGGGGGTTGGGGCGGCGGCGATCGAGTAGCGTCGCTCCGCCGATCCATCCGCAAACAATTTGTCCACGCTACACACGTAGAGTTCTTGACGGCGCTAACGTTCCGAGGAACCTCGGCGTGCGTCGTCGAACTATCCGCTCTTCAAAGGTCCGGCGACCTTGTATGTATTGAGGATGACGCCGGCCGGCGTTGCTTGCGTGCTGACGAGCTCGAACGAGAGTGCGGGGGTTCCTTCCGCAAAGAAGCGCTTCCCCGTGCCCAACAGGACCGGCGAGACGATGAGCACGACTTCCTCCGCAAGACCATGTTCGAGCACCGTCGATGTCAGCGTGGAGCTACCCGAGAGGATAAGGTCCGGGCCGTCCTGCGACTTGATGCGGCGAATGTCCTCGACGATGTCCGGTCCAAGGCCCTCGTACGGGCCCCATTCGAGACTCTCTGGACGGTGGGTAGCGATAAATTTTGTGGCCGCGTTGAGGCGGTCCCCTATCGGACTGCTCGGCGCCTTTGGCCAGAAGCCCGACCAGATATCGTAGGTGCGCCGCCCAAGCAGCAGATCGAACCTCTCCCCGTGTGCGGCCATGACAAGGTCTCGGCCCGAGGGGGTCCGATACGGCGCGGTCCAGTCGCTGTAGGGGAAATCGCCATCATCGGCGGAGTGCTGGATCACGCCGTCCAGCGAGATGTGTTCGATGATCCTGAGCTTTCTCATTTGAGCCTCCGCGTTCTGGCGTTCGAGTTTCTATTCTGTTGGCATCGCGAGGCAGGCATCCCCCTTTTTTTCTACCACCAGTGGATTTTTGTGGACAGTAGTGGCCCTGAGTGGTACAAAGAGGCCTCGAACACACGAAAGTCAACGGAAATGGTCGAACCAGTCTTGATGGGGCATGCCCCGGCGAAGGTCGACGAGAAGGGTCGTCTGAAGATCCCCTCCAACTTCCGCAAGCTCATTGAAGAGCAACACGGCTCCGAGTGCTTCATCACCTCGACCGATGGCGAACGGGCCCTGATCTATCCGATGCCGGTCTGGTACTCGTTCCACGGACGGCTCTCGAAGGTGCCTTCGACGTCGATGGCGAAAGCCAAGCTGCTGGAGAAAGTGAACTACTTCGGTCACACCGGAACGATCGATGCGCAGGGGCGGGTGCTGATCCCGACGATCCTGCGCAACGTGGCTGGTATCACCGAGGACGTTGTCGTCATGGGTCACACGGATCATCTCGAAGTCTGGAACGGCGAAAAGATCCAGCAGCGGATGACCGAGGCGCCGATGAGTGCGGATGATTGGAAAGAGTTGGAGTTGCATGGTGTGTGAGATGTCATGCACCAGTCGGTTCTTTTAAGCGAAATCGTCGATTCCCTCCGTCCCTCGCGCGATGACGGAACGCTTGTCGATGCCACGATCGGACTCGGTGGACACGCGGAGGCACTTCTCACGCGCTACCCATCGATCCGTCTCCTCGGCATCGACCGCGATCCGGCGGCGCTGGCCGCATCGGCAGCGAGGCTGGAGAGATTCGGAGACCGCGTGACGCTCGCACAGGGTCGCCACGAGACGCTCATTGACATCCTGAAGAAGCAGCAGATCGAGTCGGTCAGCGGATTGCTCGCCGACCTCGGCGTCTCATCAATGCAGCTCGACGACGCATCGCGCGGATTCTCATTCCGCTACGACGCGCCGCTCGACATGCGGATGGGGCCGGAGTCGAAGACGGCCGCGGACCTGGTCAACAGGCTCGGCGAGCGGGAGCTGGCGACGATCCTGCGCGAATACGGCGAAGAGCCGATGGCGCGCGGCATCGCACGAGCGATCGTCAACGGGCGCGTCGAAACGCCGATCGAAACGACGGCACGGCTCGCGGAGATCGTGCGGAGCGTGAAGAAGCCGCGGTTTCGCGAGATCGATCCATCGACTCTCACGTTCCAGGCGCTCCGTATCGCCGCGAACGAGGAGTTGATCGGTCTCGACAAGTTCATCGACGACGCCGTCGAGGTCCTGGAAGTTGGGGCGCGCATCGCAATCATCGCGTTCCACTCACTCGAGGATCGCATCGTCAAACGCGCACTGCGGCGGTTGGAAGGGGAGTGCACCTGTCCTCCGAACCTCCCGGTTTGCGGATGTGGCGCGAAGGAAGTCGTAACGATTCTGACCAGCCGGCCGGTCACTGCTTCGGAAGAGGAAATCGATCGCAATCCGCGGTCGCGCAGCGCGAAGTTGAGAGTGGCCGAGAAGCTCTTAGCTGTCAGCTCTTAACTCTCAGGAAGTTGGAGAGAGCTGACAGGTAAGTGCTCGTAGCTCGAAGTTGAAGGAGCTGGAGCAGCAGTAACCGGAGCCCGGAAGCAAGGGTGAAGGTTGGGGAAGGGTGGGCGTGTGTACGCCGCGGGAGCTCGGGAGGGGTGGTCGGGGGGAGCGTGGGTGGGTGTGGATGGTTTCCGGGTCGTGCTTGTAGGCAGGCCTTCACTCTTGTTCCCTGGCTCCGTAACGTCCCCGGAAGGTTCCCCGCATGTACGCGCAGAAAAAACCGATCGAGAACTCCCACATCGTCCGCGAACGCGACCGCAAGCGCTTCCGTGAGCTGCTGGCCGTTCTCGGGCTCGGTGTCCCGCTCGGTGCGTTTTTGCTCCTCTTCACGTGGCAGAACCTCGAGGTAATCCGGCTCGGTCACGAGGCCACGCGGCTCCAAAAACAGAAGCAGGAGATCGAGAACACCAACAAAGCGTTGCAGCTCGATCTCGACCGCCGCACCTCGCTCAGCGCCGTCGAGCAGCGCGCCACCGACCTCGGATTTCAGCGCACCGATCCGCGGGCCGTCGTCATGGTCCAGCGTCCAGCCTCAACATCGATTCCCAACTCGCAATCGCCCGTACCGGCGGGAAATCGCTGATGCCGATCTCGCAAAAGCGTCTCCTCCAACTGTTCGCCTTCCTGGCAGCGTGGGCGGTGATCGTGATCGGGCGCCTCGTGCAGATCCAGCTCGTGCGACACGGCGAATACGTCGTCAAAGCGCAGCGGCAGCAGGAGCGGACGCTCGCGTTGCAGCCGGTACGCGGTACGATTTTCGACAGTCACGGCCGCGTGTTTGCGGAGAGCGTGGCAGCGGAGTCGATCTACGCCGATCCGCAAGCCATCGGCGATCGCGCGCAAACCGCGAAGGCGCTGGCGAGCGTCGCAGCGCTTCAGATGACCGCGGCGGATCTCGATTCGAAGCTGGCATCCGGCGCCGGTTTCGTCTGGATCGCGCGCCAGTTGCCGCTCGAAGTCAGCGCTGCCGTGAAAGCGCTCAGGCTTCCCGGAATCTACTACCTCGAGGAGCATCGCCGCTCGTATCCGCGCGGAATGCTCGCCGCGAACGTCGTCGGATACGTTGGTCTTGATGGCGAAGGGCTGGGCGGCATCGAGCATTCGTTCGACTCGCAGGTTCGCGGGCGCGCCGGCCGCGTGACGCTGCTGCGCGATGCCCGCCGCGGCATGTACCAGGTCGGTGGCGAAGGTCCGAACCGGCCTGTGGATGGGAAAGACGTCTTCCTCACCATCGACTCAGTCGTCCAGTTCATCGCCGAGCGCGCGCTCACCCGCGCCGTCGATCAGTATCACGCGGCCGACGGTGTGGCCATCGTCATGGATCCTCGCGACGGACGCATTCTGGCGATGGCCTCCAACCCGTCGTTCGATCCCAATCGAATCCGCGACTTCCCGCCCGACGCACGCCGCAACCGCGCGGTGCAGGACGCGTACGAGCCGGGATCGACCTTCAAGATCGTCACCGCCTCGGCGGGACTCGAAGAAGGGATCGTGACGCCGTCGCAGATCCTCGACTGCGGCGACGGATTCATCCAGATCGGCAGTACGCAGATTCACGAGCACGGCCACAACCGCTACGGCCTCATCACGTTCGAGGATGTGATGGTCCACTCATCGAACGTCGGCGCGATTCGCGTCGGACTCGGCCTCGGACAGGACCGTTTCTATCGCTACATCCGCCGCTTCGGATTCGGCGAGCGCAGCGGCGTCGCGCTGCCGGGAGAGGCGCAGGGGAAACTCCGCCGGACCGCACTCTGGTCGCAGCTCTCCAACGCGTCGCTGTCGATTGGACAAGAGATCAACGCCACTCCGTTGCAGATTCTCTACGCCGTCGCGGCGGTCGCTAACGGCGGCGTTCGTGTGCAACCGCGCATCGTAGAAAAGGTCACCGATGCCGCCGGAAACATCATCGATGCACCTCCGTCTGCCGCGCCGGTGCGCATCATTTCTGAAAAGACAGCGGCTGTCTTGAACGAGATTCTCAAAGCAGTCGTTGCGCGAGGAACGGGGGCCAAGGCTGCGCTGGCGGAGCACGTTGTGGCCGGCAAGACCGGCACCGCGCAGAAAGCAGGGCGCGGCGGCTACTCTGATGACAAGGTAGTGGCTTCGTTCGCCGGGTACGTACCGGCGGACCGGCCGCGTCTGGCAATCCTGGTTCTGATCGACGAGCCAAAAGGTGAGCAGTATGGCGGCACGGTCGCCGCCCCAGTCTTCAAAGAGATCGCCGAGTCGACGCTCCGTTACCTCGGCGTTCCTCCCTCCATCCCGGCCCGCACGATCGACGTTGCGGCGCCGATGCTGGCGACGTTTTCGCAAAAGGCTTCGCCGGTTGCGGGATCGGAAGTACCTGACCTGCGCGGCCTCGACGCTCGAGCGGCGTTGGCCCGCGCCACTGCGGCAGGTTTCCGCATTCGCGCCTCGGGGAGCGGAGTGGTCCACACACAACAACCGATGCCCGGCGAAGCTCTGCCGATCGACCACCAGGTCGTGCTTACCCTCGCGGAGGGTGCACGATGAACGTGCGTGAATTGGTGCGCGATGTTCCGGTTCGCTCAAGCCGAGGAGATCTGGACGGGGAGATCGCGAACGTGACAGCAGACTCGCGGCTGGCCGGTCCGGGATCGCTATTTGTTGCCGTTCCCGGACTCAAGACTGACGGCGCGCGATTCATCGAATCCGCTGTCAGCAAGGGAGCCGCCGCGATCGTCACCGAGACGCAGGCAAACGGCCCAGTCGTGATCGAAGTCGACGATGCCCGCGCCGCGCTGTCTCTCATCGCGGCCAATTACTACGGCCGTCCCGCTGACAAGCTCACGCTCGTCGGTGTGACCGGAACGTCCGGGAAAACAACGACGACCAAGATGATCGAGTCGATTTTCGACGCGGTGGGCGAGCCGGTCGGACTCGTGGGGACGATCGAATACCGCGCCGGCGAAGAGCGTCTGACCGCCGACCGCACCACGCCCGACGCCGTCGTTCTCCAGCAATGGCTTGCAAAGATGGTTGACGCCGGCGTGCGCCTGGCGGTGATGGAAGTGTCGTCGCACGCGCTGGCGCTGAAGCGAACGTTCGGCATGCGCTTTCAGGCCGCGGTCTTTACAAACCTGAGCCAGGATCACTTCGACTTTCACAAAGACTTCGAAGACTACTTCGCCGCGAAACGGATTCTGTTCGATCAGATCGACCGCGCGCGCAAGACCGCGATCGTCAACATCGACGATGAATACGGCCGGCGGCTGGCGAATGAGCTCGGCGACTGCGTGGTCACGTTCGGCCGCGATCCAAACGCGGACATTCGTCCTTTCGATGATTTCGAGACCTCGGTGCGCGGACTCCACGGCCGCGTGCAGACTCCGGCCGGCGAGGTAACCGTCGCATCCCGCCTTCTCGGTGCACCGAATCTCTCCAACTGGCTCGGCGCCATCGGCGCGGCGCTTGCGGTGGGAATCGACATCGCCACGATCGAAGCCGGCATCCGCAACCTCGGCGCGGTTCGCGGGCGGTTCGAGTACGTCGAGAGTGATGGCGGACCGACCGTCATCGTCGACTACGCCCACAAACCTGACGCACTGGAGAAGTTGCTGCACGCGGTGCGCGATCTCGCTAAGGGCAAGCGCGTCGTCGTGATCGTTGGCTGCGGCGGCGACCGCGACAAGGACAAGCGCGCCAAGATGGGAGCGATCGCCGCGCGGCTCGCGGACGGCGTAATTCTGACCAGCGACAACCCTCGGAGCGAGTCGCCGGAACGGATTCTCGACGACATCGAGCGCGGGATGACCGGCGCGTCGAACTTCGAGCGCATCACCGACCGGCGCGAGGCCATCGCGCGAACGATTGGCGGCGCAACCGACGGCGACGTCATCGTCATCGCCGGCAAAGGTCACGAGTTGTATCAGGTCGTCGGAGACCAGGTAATCCACTTCGACGACCGTGAGGAAGCGGAGCGGGCATTGCAATCCAAACAACAAAAATCGAACCACAAAAACGGCACACTTAAACCGGTATCAAATTAGTGTTGAAATCAATGATCAATTCGACTTATTATTTAGCGCGTTCGGGCAGGTGTTTTGTTCCGGCTCCGTCGATTGCCTTCGGTGCGGGTGGATGGATGGCGATCGCCGGGCAGCTTCGGGGGAAGGGCCGCGATCGAGTTGGCGCGGCGGAGCCGGGAGAGAACATCGCGGTCGCGCGGTCGCGCGGTTACGGGGTTGCGCAGCCGCGAGACCACGTGACCACGAGACCACGAGACCGGGCGGCAGGGAGGGTGGTGCCATGCATCTGACCTTCCGCCAGATCGCCGCGATGACCGGTGGCGAGCTCGTTCAGGGCGGCGACGTCGCCATCGACTCAGTCGTGATCGACAGCCGGGAAGTGAAAGCCGATTCGGTCTTCTTCGCCATCACCGGCGAGCGCCTCGACGGCCATCAGTTCGTCGGGCAGGCGCTGACTACGGCGCGCGGCGCCGTCGTCTCCAACGTTCCCGAAGGCATCGCTGCCGAAAAAGGGATTGTCCGCGTCGCTGACACCACGGTGGCCCTCCAAAACCTGGCGCGATCGATCCGCGAGAACTATCCGTTCACGCTCATTGGCATCACCGGTTCCGCCGGCAAGACGACGACGAAGGAAATGATCGCCACGCTCGCTTCCACCGAACGGCGCACTTTCAAGTCGTGGGGCAACTTCAACAATCTCGTCGGCTGCCCGCTGTGCATCGACAACACGCCTGACGACGCCGAAGTCGTCGTCAGCGAGATGGGGATGAACCACAAGGGAGAGATCGCGCAACTCGCTGGTCTGCTCCATCCCGACGTCGGTGTCTACACGAACATCGGGCCGGTCCACATCGAGTTCTTCGGCACGATCGAGAAGATCGCCGAGGCTAAGCGCGAGCTCCTGGAGAACGTGAAGCCGGGCGGGACGATCATTCTGAACGCGGACAACCACTACGTGATGGACATCAGCCGCGGGTTTTCGGGAACGAGCGTCACGTACGGCATCGATCATGACGCCGAATTCCGCGCAACGAACATCCGCGAGCGCGGGCTGCTCGGCACGTCGTTCGAAGTCGGTGGTCACGCCTTCGAGCTCTCCCTTCCGGGGCGGCACAATCTCGAGAACCTGCTCGCTGCAATCGCCACCGCACGCGCCATCGGCATTTCGTGGGAAGGGATCGAGCACGGCGTCCGCGAACTGAAACCGGCCTCTCATCGCGGAATCATTCTCGATGCCGGCGGCGCAACGATTTACGACGACACCTACAACTCGAATCCCTACGCCCTTCGCCGCGCGCTGACGCTGATGGAGCAGGCCGACGTCACTGGCCGCCGCATCGCCGTGATCGGCGACATGCTGGAGCTGGGCGAGAACGAGCTTGACTATCACCGCGACGCCGGCCGCGCCATCCCGAAGAGTGTCGACGTCGTGATCGGCGTCGGCAAACGGTCGCGCGCTCTTCTCGAAGGAGCCGCCGAAGCCGGCTTCGCGGACGACTCCCGCCATCACTTCGACGACGCGTCGGGCGCCGGCGAGTTTCTGAAAACGTTCATCCGCCCGGGAGATCTCGTGCTGATCAAGGCCAGCCGAGGAATCGGGCTGGATCGTACGGTCAACATGCTCACCAACTCGGGCATCGCGGAGGGCGCGCACTGATGTTGTACTACCTGCTCTACCCGCTCCGGAACATGATTTCCGGCTTCAACGTCTTCCGCTACATCACGTTCCGGTCGGCGTGGGCAGCGCTCACCGCGCTCGTCATCTGCTTCATCTTCGGGCCGTGGTTGATCGAGCGGATGCGGCGCATCAAGCTCGGCCAATACATCCGCGAAGAAGGGCCGAAGTCGCATCAGCAGAAGGCCGGCACGCCGACGATGGGCGGCATTCTCATCAACGTCGCCATCATCATCCCGACGATTCTGTGGGCCGACATTCTCAATCCCTACATCTGGATCATCCTCTTCGTCACGTTCGCGTACGGAGTGATCGGCTTCGTCGACGACTACCGCAAGCTGATCAAGAAGCAGAACGAAGGTCTGACGGCGAAGGAAAAGTTTTCGATGCAGATCGGCGTGGCCCTGGCCGCAGGATTAGCGATCGCCTACCTGCCTTCGATTCACAACAACTACTCGACCGTCCTCACCTTCCCCTTCTTCAAGATGCTTCATCTGAATCTTGGATTTCTCTACATCCCGTTCATCATCGTCGTCCTCGTTGGTGCATCGAATGGCGTGAATCTCACGGATGGACTCGACGGTCTGGCCATCGGCTCAACTCTGATCGTTGCGGTGACCTACACGATCCTCACCTACGCGGCCGGGAACTTCCGCGTCGCCGACTATCTCCGTATCGCCTGGGTTCCGCAGGCCGCCGAACTGGCTGTCTTCTGCGGCGCGATGGTGGGGGCGTCACTCGGATTTCTCTGGTTCAACGCCCATCCGGCGGAGATTTTCATGGGCGACGTCGGGTCGCTCGCGTTGGGCGGAGCCATCGGCTGTCTGGCCGTGATGATCAAACAGGAGATTCTGCTCGGCCTCGTCGGCGGCCTCTTCGTGCTCGAGGGGATGTCGGTGGTCCTGCAGGTCGCTTCATTCAAATTGACCGGACGTCGCATTTTCAAAATGTCGCCGCTGCATCACCACTTCGAGTTATCGGGATGGCGCGAGACGAAGGTCGTGGTCCGTTTCTGGATCATCGCCATCATCTTCGCGCTGGTGTCGTTGTCGACGTTGAAGTTGAGGTGAGGAAAGCAGAGACAAGTGACTAGTGATCAGAGATCAGGGGATCGCGTCAGGCTCTTCCTGATCTCGGATCTCTCGTCTCTGATCTCTTGAAAACGAAAACCGAGCACATGATCAGAACCCTAATCATCGGAGCAGGCAAGTCGGGCGTCGCAGCGGCGAATTTTCTCGCGGCGCGCGGCGAAGACGTGTCGATTACCGATGCGAACGCCAATCCCGAGATGCCGTATCCGCTGCGCGATTCGATCACTCGCGTTTTCGGCCGCGGCGACAGCGCGGTGCTCGATGGAATCGGGATGATCGTTCTCAGCCCGGGGGTTCCGGCGACGATTCCGCTGCTCTCGTATGCAGGCTCCATCCCCGTCATCGGAGAGATCGAGCTCGCCTACCGCTACATCCCCAAAGGCAGCAAGATCATCGCGGTAACGGGATCGAATGGGAAATCGACGACGACTGTGCTGATCGGCGAGATTCTGAAAGTTGCCGGGCAGCAGCCGATTGTCGCCGGCAACATCGGCGAGCCGTTCATCGCCGCGCTCGATCTCAGCAAACCCCGAACATACGTCCTGGAACTCTCGTCCTTTCAACTCGAGACCGTGGATACGTTCCGTGCGGACGTCGCGCTCCTCCTCAACGTCACGCCCGATCACATGGATCGCTACCCGACGTTCGACGCATACGCCGCGGCAAAGTACAGAATCTTTCGGAACCAGCAGCCGCACGATGTCGCCATCGTCAATGCCGCCGATCGCCGTTCGCAACCGCGCGATTCCGTCAGTCGCGTCTGGCGCTTTTCATCGACCCACGCAATCGATGAGGGAGCGTTCGTCGATGGAGACGACCTCGTCCTCCGCTTCGAAAACCAGGAGCGCCGGATTCCACGCGCCTCACTAAAGCTGGAAGGAACTGCGAATGTCGAGAACGCACTGGCTGCATGGCTGGCGGTGAAGGCCCTCGGCGTCGATGAAGTCAGCGTGCAGATTGCCTTCGGATCATTCTCCGGCTTGCCGCATCGCATGGTCCTCGTCCGCGAATTGGACGGCGTCCGCTGGATCAACGATTCGAAGGGAACGAACGTCGACGCCACACTCAAATCGCTCCAATCCTTCCCTGCATCAAGCGTCTGGCTGATCCTCGGCGGCAAAGACAAAGCGGGCGAGTTCGAGCGGATGCGCGATCTCGTCAAAGAGAAAGCACGCGGTGTGATCACGATCGGCTCCGCCGCGGAGCGGATCGCCGCGGCTCTCGAAGGTGCTACGTCGATCGAGAGCGCCGGCGATATGCAACATGCCGTCGCCCACGCGCGTGCGCATGCAAAACCCGGCGATGTCGTCCTTCTGTCGCCAGCCTGCGCCAGCTTCGATCAGTTCCGAAACTTCGAGCACCGCGGGGAGCATTTTGAGGAACTGGTTCGGGGGATGAAATGACGCCACGTGGTCGCGCAGTCGCGAACTTGCTGGGCTGCAAGGTTGCTGTGTTGCTGAGCAGCAACGAGACCGCGAAACCGCGAGACCCCGAGACCCCCAGACTGCAAGACCCAGCAACCAAGCAACCGTGCAACCCAACACCATGAGCCGCAAACTCACATACGACACCTACCTCTTCGGCGCGGCGATGCTCATCGTCGTCGTCGGCATGGTGATGATCTATTCGGCCTCGGCGATCATCACGATGCAGAAGGTCGGGTCGGACAATCCGTACTACTTCATCACGCGCCAGCTCGTATGGCTCATCGCCGGTAGCACGTTGATGATCACGCTGATGCACGTTGATTCGGCGCGGTTGCGGGACCGTCGCATCATCTACGTTGTGGTCGCCGCGGTGCTCGTTGCGCTGGTCATCGCTCTCTTCCAGACACCGATCAATGGCACGCATCGCTGGATCGTCTTGAATCATTTCCAGATGCAGCCGAGCGAATTCGCCAAGCCGGTGCTCATTCTTTTTCTCGCCTCGTACCTGGCGCGAAAGGAAGAGCGGATCAACGAGCTGACCTCGACGCTGCTGCCCTTGGCCTGTGTCGTCGCGCTGTTTGCCGGCCTGATTCTGCTGGAGCCGGACTTTGGAACGGCATCGACGATCGTGCTCGTTGCGGCCGGAATGATCTTCGCCGCTGGCGTTTCGTGGATGCGGGTCGTGACCTTCGCGCTCATGATCATCCCGGCCGGCCTCCTGCTGGTCTTCAGCGCTGCGTACCGGCGGGACAGGATCTTTACGTTTATGAATCCCGAGGCCGATCCGTTGGGGAAAGGGTTCCAGGCGATGCAGTCGCTGATCGCGCTCGGTACCGGCGGACTGCGCGGACTCGGCATCGGTAATGGCCGGCAGAAGCTCTTCTTCCTGCCGGAGCCGCACACCGATTTCATCTTCTCGATCATCGGCGAGGAGCTCGGCTTCATCGGCGCGTCCGTGCTGGTTGCGCTCTTCGCGTTCCTCGTGTGGCGCGGGTTTCGTGTGACGCGCTTCAGCCAGAACCGCTTCGACTTTTACGCGGCCCTCGGCTTTACGCTGCTGATCGGCGTTCAGGCGCTGCTCAATGTCAGCGTCGCGCTCTGTCTTCTTCCGACGAAGGGTCTGCCCCTTCCGCTCGTCAGCTACGGCGGATCGTCGCTGATCACCAGTCTCATCGCCGTCGGAGTCTTGTTGAACTTATCGCAGCAATCAGGCTGAGGAACTTTCATCCATGGGTGTGCAGGGTGTGCGGGAAATGTTGATGATCGCCGGAGGCGGAACGGGGGGGCATATCTACCCCGCCATCGCCGTCGCGCAGGAGTGGGTTGCGCGCGATCCGCGACGAGGCGTAGTTTTCGTCGGCACCGCGCGCGGTCTCGAGAAGACGATCGTCCCGAAGGCCGGCTTTCCGCTCGAGCTCATCGACGTAGGCGGCCTCAAGGGAAAAGGGTTCGGCGACACGATTCGCAACCTCTTCCGTCTGCCGCGCGGTTTCGCGCAGGCCTTCTCGCTCATCGGCAAGCATCGCCCGAGTGTCGTTTTCGGCGTTGGCGGCTACTCGTCCGGACCGGTTCTGCTGGCAGCGAAGCTTCGCGGCGTACCGACGGCGATTCATGAGTCAAACGCTTTCCCCGGTCTGACGAATCGACTGCTCGCTCGTGTCGTTACGGCAGCGGCGGTGGCGTTTGAAGCGGCCGTTCCGCGAATGAAACGAGCGGACGCGGTCGTTACGGGCAATCCGATCCGCAAGGAATTCTTCGACGCCGGCGCCGGCAAGCGACCGGTGCCGGTGCCCGGCGACACCCGCAAGCAGCTTCTGGTTTTCGGAGGATCACAAGGATCGCGAACGATCAACGACGCCATGATCGGAGCACTCCTGTTTCTCGCTCCGCTCAAAGATCGAATCGATGTCGTGCACCAGACTGGCCCTTCAGAGCTGGAGAGAGTCAGGGAGGCGTATCGCGCATCGGCGTTCCCGACTGCGCGCGTCGTGCCGTATCTCGATCCGATCGTCGCCGAGATCGCAGCCGCGGACCTCGTCGTGGCCCGTTCCGGCGCGATGACCGTCGGCGAGCTTGCGGCCGCAGGGCGGGCCGCGATCCTCATCCCATTCGCCGCGGCAACAGACAACCACCAGGAGCTGAATGCGCGCGCCGTGGAGCACGCCGGCGGCGCCGTTGTGATTACGGAACGAGAGCTTTCGCCCGAACGGCTGGCGTTTGCGATCACCGGAATCGTCAGCGACGACGAGCGCGCGACGAGGATGGGAAGCGCCGCCCGGACCCTGGCAGCACCCGATGCGACAAAAAAGATCGTTGATTTACTCGAAAAAATAGAGCGAAGCGAATAAAATTGCCTATTACCAAGCCACTATCCAGAATGAATTTAAACAAGATTAAGAACATTCATTTCGTCGGAATCGGCGGCATCGGAATGAGTGGCATCGCTGAGATCCTCATGGGGCGAGGCATGACCGTGTCCGGATGCGACCTGAAGCACTCTTCCGGAACGGCACTTCTGGCCGGCCGCGGAGTCGGTATTCACATCGGACACGACCCCTCTCACCTGGACGGAGCGGACGCCATCGTCGTCACCGCTGCGGTGCGAGGAGCGAACGCCGAGGTCGAAGCAGCACGCGAGCGTGGTATCGAAGTCATCCGCCGCAAAGATCTCCTGGCAACCATCGTCAACGAAAAACGCGCGGTCGGTGTCTCAGGTACCCACGGCAAGACAACGACATCCGCGATGATCGCCACGGTCCTCGAAGATGCGGGGCTCGATCCGACCATCATCATCGGCGGCATGCTCCGAAACTTCGCCTCAAACGCCAAGAGCGGCAAAGGCGAAGTGATCGTCGTCGAAGCCGATGAGTACGACCGGACGTTTCATGAGCTTCGTCCCGAGATCGCCGTGATCACGAACATCGAGGCGGATCACCTGGAGTACTACGGCAGCTTCGAGAACATCGTCGAGGCGTTCCGCATCTTCACGGAGAACGTGCGGCCGGGCGGCGCGATCATCGGTTGTGTCGATGATCCGGCCGTAGCCGTGCTACTCGACCGCCGAGGGCGCGGCGCTGCCCGAGCGGACGCTCCCAGGATCATTCGCTACGGTCTCGGACCGGACGCCGATCTGACCACGCGCAACCTCACCTTTCACGAGCGCGGCTCCTCGTTCGAAATTGCGGGGATCGGATTCTTCAAGCTCTTCGTCCCGGGTGAGCACAACGTTCGCAACGCCCTGGCGGCGATTGCAGTTGCGCGCGAGCTTGGTATCGATCACGACGCGATCGCCGCGGGTCTCGCCAAGTTTCTCGGCGTCGATCGCCGTTTCCAGATCCTCGGCGATTACAACGGCGCCCTCGTCGTCGACGACTACGCGCATCATCCCACCGAGATTCGTGCCACGCTCGATGCCGCGCGCAGCGGCTATCCGCATCGCCGTGTGGTCGCGCTGTTCCAGCCGCATCTCTATTCACGCACCCGCGACTTCGCGCGCGAGTTCGGTACGTCCCTCGGCGGCGCAGACGTAGCGCTCGTCGCGCCGATCTACGCGGCCCGCGAACAACCGCTCGACGGCGTTTCCTCGCGGATGATCTCGGACTCCGTCGAAGGAATCGAGTTTCTCGACCGCAGCCACATCGAGATCATCAACGAGCTGCGGCGGCGGCTGCAGCCGAACGATCTGTTCATCGCCATGGGCGCCGGGGACGTTCACGAGATTGCCGAAGCGCTGGTGCGGGGCGCGGACGGGGGAGGAACCTGATGTCGGCCGGTTACGACAGCACCTCGCCTCGCTTCTTCCGACCGACGGATGTGGCGCGCATCCGGCGCAATCAGCGCCGCATTCGGTTTCAGCGTTTCGCGGTCGCGGGTGGGAAGGCTGGACTCGTTCTGGCCCTCGTCATCGGCGCCGTTCTTCTGTTTCGCCAGACGCGCGGAGACGGTCGTTTCGCGGTCAAGTCGATCGAGATCACCGGTGTCGTGCACACGCCACGAGCCGAGATCGACGCGATCACGCGGCAGTACATCGGTCTGAATCTGTTCAAGATCGACATCGGCGGTCTGCGTCATGACCTTCGCGGACTGGGCTGGGTGAAGCGAATCGAAGCGGAGAAAAAGCTTCCCGACACGCTTCGTATTCGCATCGTCGAGCGCACACCGGTCGCACTTGTGGCGGCGAGTGGGCGAATCGCTTACGTCGATGAGGAAGGGATGGCGTTCGCCGACCTGTCTCCTTCCGTCGGCGACAGCGATCTGCCAATCATCACGCAAGCCTCTGGTGCCGACCTTCAGCGCAGCGTGGCACTGCTTCAGGCGTTGCGCGCGCGCGATCCGCAGATTTACTCGCGCATCTCGGAGGTCCGGCCAATTGCGCCGCACAGCTTTGCGCTCTTCGACCGCGAGCTGGGGGCGTTCGTCTACGCCGACGATGCAGATCTTTCCGAAAAGTGGCGGGACCTCTATGCCGTTGTGCGCGCCGAGCATTTCGGCGAACACGACATCGAATACGCCGATCTCCGTTTTGCGGGACGCATCGTCGTCAAGCCGGCGCATCCCGCGGCGCTTCCTCCAACGGCACCAAAGCCAACGATTGCAACGGCGATCACGAATTAGTCAGTCAGGAGACAACGAATGCCGAAGACCGAAGAGAAATACATCGTCGCGCTCGATATCGGGACTTCCAAAGTGTGTGTGCTGGTCGGGGAAGTGACCGACCGCGGCCAGATCGAGATCATCGGCAAAGGCACCTCACCGATGAAGGGGACGCGGCGCGGCAACATCATCAACCTCGACCAGGCCATCGAAGCGATCAAGAAGGCGGTCGACGAGGCTGAGGTCATGGCCGGGCTGCAGATCGAATCGGTCTACGTAGGCGTGGCCGGCGATCACATCCGCTCGGTCAATTCGCGCGGCGTGATCTCGGTTACTGGAAAGCATCGCGAGATCTCGCGCGAAGATATCGACCGCGTCATCGAGGCGTCGAAGTCGATCAACGTTCCCGCCGAGCTCGAGCTGCTGCACGTCATCCCTCGCGAGTTCGTTGTCGACGGTCAGGACGGAATCCACGATCCGCTCGGCATGACTGCCGGACGCCTGGAGGCCAACGTCCACATCGTCACAGGGGCGCGAACACACAACCAGAACGTGCTCACCGGCGTGAACAAAGCGGGCATCGCCGTGCAGGAGCTCGTGCTCGAACAGCTCGCTGCCGCGGAAGCGGTGCTGACGCAGGACGAGCGCGAGATGGGCGTGCTGCTCATGGACATCGGAGCAGGAACGACCGATTACGCTGTCTTCCTCGAAGGAAACGTCGTCCACACGAACGTGCTGCCCGTTGGCGCGGGGCACTTCACGAGCGACATTTCCGTCGTTCTGCGGACCCCGATGGAGGATGCGGAGCGTATCAAGAAGCGCTACGGATGCGCGCTCGCGTCGCTGGTCACGGAGGACGATCCCATCGAGGTGCCGACCGTGGGCGGCCGCGCGCCGAAGATCCTTTCGAAACACGAGTTGACGAACATCCTCGAGCCGCGCGCGGCCGAGATCGCGAAACTCGTTTATCGCGACATCGAGAAGGTGGGTCTGGACAAAGAGATCCGCAGCGGCGTCGTCGTCGTCGGCGGCGGCGCGGAGATGGACGGCATGGTGGAAATGGTCGAGCAGGTGTTCGATCAGCAGGCACGCAAAGGCGTTCCGCGCGGTCTGAGCGGACTCTCCGACACCGTGGCCGGACCGGAGTGGGCGGCCGCCGCGGGTCTCCTGCTCTGGGGCTTCCGTGATCGCGCCAAGGTCCGCAAACGTCCGCGGCGTGGTCTGGCTCGGATCGCCGATTCGTTCAAGTCGCTCTTCACGCAAACGTAGAAACAGCAAGTATGGAATGCGTAACGAAAAATGATTCCTGGAGACGGTAAATGATCACATTTGACGAAAAACCTGGTGACGGCCGGTTGGCAGTGATGCTCGATGAGGGGCAGCAGCTCGGAGCCAAGATCAAAGTCATCGGCGTGGGTGGTGGTGGCGGGAATGCGGTCAACCGGATGATTCAGGCCGGGATCAAGGGCATCGAGTTCATGGTCGCGAACACCGATGTCCAGGCGATGAGGACGTCGCTGGCGCCGGTGAAGCTGCAAATCGGCGGCAAGCTGACCAAGGGCCTCGGCGCCGGCGCGAATCCGGAGATCGGCAAGCAGGCGGCGCTCGAAGATACCGACCGCATTCTCGAGGCGCTCTCCGGCGCCGACATGATCTTCATTACGACGGGGATGGGCGGGGGCACGGGCACGGGAGCGGCGCCGATCATCGCGTCGCTGGCCGCGGAGCTTGGCGCGCTGACAGTGGCCGTCGTCACTAAGCCGTTCGGATTCGAAGGCAAGCGGCGCCGTATTCAGGCCGAGCAGGGCATTCGCGCCTTGCGCGAGACGGTCGACACACTCATCACGATTCCGAACGAGCGTCTGCTCAACTTCGTGGAGCGCGCGACCTCACTGAACGAGGCGTTCAACATCGCCGACGACATCCTCCGGCAGGCGGTGCAGGGCATCTCCGATCTCATCACGGTTCCGGGCGAGATCAACCTCGACTTTGCCGACGTGAAGACGATCATGCACGGAATGGGGATGGCGTTGATGGGCACGGGCGTGAGCTCGGGCGAGCATCGCGCCGTTGAAGCTGCGCAACGCGCCATCTCATCGCCGCTCCTGGAAGAAGCATCGATCGAGGGAGCGAAGGGTGTTCTGATCAACATCACCGGCGGTCCGGACATGACTCTCTTCGAAGTGCACGAGGCCGCATCGATCATTCAGGAAGCGGCCGACGAGGAAGCGAACATCATCTTCGGCACGGTCATCGATCCGCGGATGAAAGACGAGGTCAAAGTCACCGTCATCGCCACCGGCTTCGACTCCGCGACGAAGGGCTTCCTCAACACCCGAGGGGAGCAGCTTTCCTCGGGACACGCGCGGCCATCGGCCACATCGACGCAGGTTCCGTTCCGGCCGTTCGCACCGAAAGAAATTGCAGCGCAGCACGAGGTCACACACGAAGCGGTGCAGGCGGCGCCGCAGGTCGGTGCGGAGGGAGAGATTTACGATCCTCCCTTTTTTCGCAAAGGCTTCAGCCGTCCCGACGGCTCCGGAGGCTTCGGGCCGATGGCGTCGAGCGATTTCGGCAATGACCTCGATATTCCGACGGTGATCCGCAATTTGAGCGACTAGCGTTTCCAGCGCGGCGCGCCCCTCCTGCGCGCTGCACGAGATCCAGGGGAGAGGGACCCCGGATCACTGCTCCGTTACGGGGCGCGGTCTTCCGCCGCGCCCCGTACTTTTCTCTGCGAAACAAAACGGCCGCCGGTTGCCCGGCGGCCGTTCGGGGATCGTTGATGATGTTGCGGCTACGGCTTCTGCGCGAGTGATCCTTCGATCTTCGCAAGGCGGTCGGTGAGCGCCTTGTTCTCCGCGGTCAGCTTCTGCACCGCCATCCAGAGCGCCATCTGCACGTCCTGGCCGTCGATGTGCTTGTCGTCGCCGCGTCCGAGGACTGTGTAGAAGTCTTCGGCGATGAGTCCCATTCGGTTTTTCGCGCCATTGTTTTTGAAATCGTAGGTCACGACGGGAACGGCTTCGATCTTCGTGAGGATATCGGGGACATCGACTGACGCGATGTTCTCTTTGAACGTGCGCGATGAGACGGCGGTGAACTGCGTCGCGCCGGCGTTGATGCTGGACGAAGAGGCGCCGTTGGCGATGACGAACTGCGATCCCGGGGTGGCCGTACCGATGCCGACGTTGCCGGTGTTGTCGATATTCAGCGCCTGGACGAATGAAGCGCCATTCGTGAAGAAACTGAGAACCGTTCCGTTGTAGCTGACGGCGGCGCTCTTCGTGGTACCGAAGAACTCCATCTGTGCCGTGTCTCCACCATTTCCGATCAGCAGCTTGGTGAACCCTCCGCGTGCGGACGAGCCGGTTCCAATGTCCAGTTTCGCGCCCGGGCTCGCCGTGCCGATGCCGACGCTACCGCTGGCCGCGATGTCGATCGAGCTCGTCGGCGCGCCCGGGCGGATGCGGAAGGGAAGCCGCGAGCCGCCCGTCACGTCGCGCACGAAGAAGTTCGCTTCGTTGCCTCCGACGTCAAAAGTCTGCGCCGTGAAGCCGCCGCTATTGTTCTGCTCGAGACGCAAAGCCGGTGTGTTGCTGGTGTTGACGTGAAGGTCGAGGACCGGGGTAGAAGTACGGAAGCCCACTCGGCCGGTGCTGTCGACGAAGATGGAATTCGTCGGCGCGGAGCCGGTGACCGTGAAGGGAACGGTTGCGGCGGTAATGTCTTCAATCGAGAACTTGTTCGCGCCGCCGCTGGCGGAGTCGTTCGCCGTCAACTGCCAGTCGTGGTTCGGGAAGCCTGTGGAGCTGCTGGTGTCGTCGAATTTGATCCGCGTGTTGTTTTCCTTTAGCCGGACCGTGTCGAAGCCGAACGACTCGTTGTTCACGCAGTCGAGGCCGATGCAGGCGCTTCCCTGAATGATGGCGTCGTCGGCGGTGACGACATCGAGCGTTGTGGGCGTGTGCGGTGAGCTGATCGACGACGCGCTGGTCGTTCCACCGGTCGCGGCAGCGGCTGGCTGATGTCCCGGCGCCGCGGGCTCGGTGCTGTCGGTGCTGACGAACGCGCCGTTCATCACAGACAGACTGCCTGACAGCACCAGTTCCTCGGTGAGTCCCGCTTCGCGCTGAATGCGCGCCGCGGCCACGTCGTCATTGGCTGCGCGAGCCGCGGCCAGCTGTCGTTTCACCTCGGCGGAGACGTTCGGTGCAAACCGCATCTCATATCTGTAGGAGCCATCGGAGACCTTTGCTCCGAGATCCTGCAGGCGGAACGAGGGGGCGGTGCCCGATGCGAACTCCTTCCGGTAAATGGCTCCATCGGGACCGGCAACGGTGAGAGTGATTCTCTCGCTGTTGGCTGCCGTCGTCCACACGGCCAAAGACCCGGAGGCCGAGAGTCGCGCGATTGGCTCGCCGTTACCTGGTTTCGCGGAAAGGGCCGGGACCAACAACAGGCAGACCAGTGCAACAACAATGAAGCGTGAAAAGAACCGGGCTTGAATCATGCGAGTTCTCCTTCTCACCGCGCACGATATGTGCGAGGAACTGGTTGACGATGGACGCGTATGCGTAACTTACAGCGTCTTGCGTCAGAGAACTACACAAAAATGGAAAACGGCGCGAAAGTGGAAGATGTCTGGACTCCCATCCAATCACTCCCACTCGATCGTGCTGGGCGGCTTGGACGAAACGTCGTACACGACTCGGTTGATGCCGCGAACCTCGTTGACGATGCGGCGCCCGATCACGTCGAGCACGTCGTGCGGCATCCGGTACCAATCCGCGGTCATGAAATCCGTCGTCGACACCGCGCGCACTGCGACCACGTTCTCGTAGGTGCGCTCATCGCCCATGACGCCGACGCTGCGCACCGGTAGCAGGACCGCGAACGCCTGCGAAATCTCGCGATAGAGACCGGCGCGGCGAATTTCTTCGATCACGATCTCATCGGCATTCTGCAGGATCTCGACGCGCTCGGCGTTCACTTCGCCGAGGATGCGGACAGCCAGGCCTGGTCCGGGAAAAGGATGGCGCCAGACGAATTCTTCTTCCAGTCCGAGCTCGAGGCCGAGGCGCCGCACTTCGTCCTTGAACAGCTCGCGCACCGGCTCGATGAGCTTGAGGCCCATCTTCTCCGGCAGGCCGCCGACGTTGTGATGCGTCTTGATGACGGCGGACGGACCTTTGACGGAAACGGACTCGATGACGTCGGGGTAGAGCGTTCCCTGAACGAGGAACTCCGCGCCGGCGATGCGCTTCGCTTCTTCCTCGAAGACTGCAATGAACTCGTTTCCGATCTTCTTGCGTTTTGCCTCGGGGTCTTCGATGCCGGCGAGCTTGTCGTAGAAGCGTTGCCTGCCATCGACGGCGACGACGTGCATGCCGAGACCTTCCGACAATCGCGACATGACCTGGATCGCCTCGTTCTTCCGAAGCACTCCGTTGTCGACAAAGATCGCGGTGAGCTGATCGCCGATCGCCTCGGACACCAGCAGCGCGGCTACAGACGAATCGACGCCGCCGCTGACCGCTGCGATGACTTGCTTGTCTCCGACTGTCGAGCGGATCTCATCCACCTTTCTCTTGCGATAGTCGCCGAGATCCCAGGTGGGCGTGCAGTGCGCGATCTCGAAAAGAAAGTTCCTTAATATCGATGTCCCCGCCTCACTGTGCGTGACCTCGGGATGGAATTGAATTCCGTAGCACTGCTGCGCGCGGTTCTCGAACGCAGCGATAGGCGCGTTGGCCGATGAGGCGGTGGTCCGGAATCCGGGCGGCTCGCGCAGGATCTTGTCGCCATGGCTGGCCCAGACGCGTTGATGAGATGGTGTGCCGGCGAAGAGCAGCGAGTCAGTATCGCGGACGTCGATCTCTGCGCGGCCGTACTCGCGCTCGGCCGACGCTTCGACCTTGCCGTCGAGGAGGTAGGCGGTGAGCTGCATGCCGTAGCAGATGCCGAGGATTGGTACGCCGAGCTCGAAGATTTCCCGGGAGCAGATCGGCGCGGCGTCAGCGTAGACCGACTGCGGTCCGCCGGAGAAAATGATGGCTCGTGGCGACAGAGAACGAATACGGTCGATGGGAATGTCGAACGGATGGACGACCGAATAGACGCTCTGCTCGCGAATACGGCGGGCGATGAGCTGCGTGTATTGCGAACCGAAGTCGAGGACGAGAACGGTCTGGCCACTGCCGGCGAGCACCGGGCTCTTTTCGGGCGGCACTACAGAAGGTTCCGCAGTTCTTTGCCGGGTTTGAAACGGATGGTGTTGCCGGGCGGAATCTTGACCTCGACTCCGGTCTTGGGATTGCGGCCGATCCCTTTCTTGCGCTGTTTGACCTGGAAAACGCCAAACCCGCGGAGCTCGATCCGCTGCCCGTGCGCCAGTGCGTTGCGAAGGCCTTCGATCACGGTGTCCACAGCCTGGGCGGCTTTCACACGCGAAATCTCGGATACTTCCGCCACCTTGTTGACGATGTCGGCTTTGATCATGAACTGGATTATAACCTCTTCCGAATGAGCGACTCACAGCGGCATCGCGTCGACACGTGGCTCAAGCACGTCTGCCTCGTCAAGCATCGGACGGATGCCACCGAGGCCTGCCGCGGAGGCCACGTCAAGGTCAACGGGCAGCGGATCAAACCAGCGTCGCTGATCCGCGAGGGAGACGTCGTCGAGCTCTACGCCGGCGAGAGGTACCGCAAGGTTGTCGTGAAGAGCGTTCCCGAGAAACAACAGGCGAAGGAGATCGCGCGGACGATGTATACCGACGAGACGCCGGTCATCGAGAAGGTTGACGATGCGGTTTCGCGCGAGCGCGGACGCGGGCGCCCGACCAAGCGCGAGCGCCGTGACGCGGACAAGTTCAAGAGGCCGTACTGATGCCTTCGGCGTTATCAGTTGATTGCCTGCGGCGTTGTCGGTTGTCAGTTCGTTGTTTGTCGTTGTCACTGTGAGGTAAGTTCAAGCTATTCACCGACGCATGGTGCCGGCCGTTGGGATAACGCCGCAGGCAATCAACCGACAACGCCGCAGGCAATCAACGCCGCAGGCAATAACCCAACGCCGGAGCCAAATCAGTGGCCGAGGTTTGGATTCGAGCCTGCGGCGGCCGCGGGCGCTTTCTTGATCTGGCCTGGGACCGGTGCCTGCCCTTCTTTGATCGCTTGCAGCGTGTCCGGGTTGGATAGATCGAGGTTGGCGTTCAGCACCTGCTCGCGGAAGCGCGATTCGTAGAGCAGCTTGGCCAACGGCGCGGCATCGACACCGCCGTGACCGCCGTGCTCGACGAAGACGACCACGACCATTTGCGGATTTTCTTTTGGCGCAAACGACGCGAACCAGGCGTGGTCCTTGTACTTGTAGGGCAGTCCTTCGGTCTTCACCCAGCCGTGCTGCGCGATGACCTGCACGGTGCCGGTCTTGCCGGAAACATTCAGACCTTCGATGCGGGCGTTGCCGCCGGTTCCGCCTTCTTCGTTGACGACCTTCCAGAGTCCGAGTTTGACGGTCTCCAATGCTTTTGGAGCGAGCGTGACTTTGTGCAGGACTTCGCTCGCGACCTGCAGCCGTTCGACGTGGCCGTCCGGATTGACCTTCTCGATCATCCGCACGACATGAGGACGGTAGACGGTTCCGCCGTTCGAGATGGCGGCCATCATGTTCGCGACCTGGAGCGGCGTGACGATGAGCGGTCCCTGGCCGATGGCGACGGAGATCGTTTCGGACGGATACCACTTGCGGTGCTGTTTCGTCGTGGCCCACTCGGTCGACGGAACGAGTCCCGCTTTTTCGCCGTCAAGATCGATTCGTGAGATTTCGCCGAAGGTCAGCTTGTGGGCGTATTCGGCGATTCGATCGACGCCGAGCCGGGCTCCGACGTTGAAGAAGAAGATGTCGCACGACACTTTCAAGGCGTTGGCGACGCTGACGTCACCATGGCCGTTCTTGTTGTAGCAGCGGAATCGCCGTCCGAAGAACACGCCGCTGCCGCTGCAAAAGAATGATGTCGACGTGTCGATCGCCGACTCCGACAGCCCGGCCATGGCCATGACCGCTTTGAAGACTGACCCAGGCGAGTAAAGACCCTGAATGGCGCGATTCAATTCGACCTTGAACGGGTTGGAGGCGATGGTGCGCCACACTTCGGGGGTGAAGCGCCGCGAGTAGACGTTCGGGTTGAAGGCGGGGGAGGAGACCATCGCCAGCACTTCGCCATTGCGCGGATCGAGTGCGACCGCGGAGCCGACGAATTCGTTTTCGATGAAGTACTGCTCGGCGCGGCGCTGAAGGTCGAAGTCAATCGTCAGGTAGACATTGTCGCCGGCGACCGGCTCTTTGCGCGCGGCACGGTACTCCTCGAGGCGGCGGCCGTGGCTGTCGTACTGCCAGTACTGCGCGCCATCCTGTCCGCGGAGGTATTCGTCGTACATCATCTCGACACCGCGTTTGCCGAGGAGATCGCCCTGCTTGAGCTCTTGGTGGGCGGCGAGGTCTTTTTCGTTCACTTCGCCGATGAAGCCCATGACGTGGGCGGCCATGGTTGCGTACGGATAGTTGCGCCGCTGCACCGGCTCGACGTCGAGCTCAGGGAAGGCGACCGCCTGTGCCTGGATCGAGGCGACCTGCGTCATCGACAAGTCTTCGGCGACAGGAATCGGGCGAGCGTTCGGAATGGCCTTCCCTTTCTCGAAACGCGCGTCGATTTCCTGCGGCGGAACACCCAGGACGACCGACAGGAATGCGACGAGCTTTTGACGATGTCCGGGATCGTTCTTGACGATCGGCCGCATGACCACGCGATCGAGCTGAAGCGAGTAGGCCGGCTGGTTGTCAGCCAGAATCTTCTGTCCGCTGCGATCGAGGATCAGTCCCCGTTTCGCCGGCGTGACCAGTTCACGAAGCGCGTTCGCCTCGGAAAGGTTCCGATACTTCTCAGCCTGCACGCCCTGCACGACCCAGAACGAGCCCGCCAGAAACACGAACACGATGACGATCGCCCAGAGGAGCGCGTTGATGCGGAAGGTCAGGAACTTCTGGTCATCTCGGTAGACGCGCATGGATTGGTAGCTCTTAGCTGTTTGCTGTTAGCTCTTAGGGAAGCCGCGCATTGACTGCCTGCGTCGTTGGGTTATTGCCTTCGGCGTTGTCGGTTGATTGCCTTCGGCGTTGGTTGCCTGCAGCGTTGTCAGTTGATTGGCTACGTTGTCGGTTGTGAGTTTAAGGTTAGTTTCAGGCTCTCGATTCAATGCATGCTGTGGGCCGTTCTGACAACGCCGAAGGCAATCAACCGACAACGCCGCAGGCAACTAACGCCGAAGGCAATAACCCAACACCGAAGGCAAAATCACCACCCCGCCTGCCTCCGCGTTGCTTCGATAGGCTCCTCTTTCAGGAACAGGGTCAATAACAGATAGACGATCATTCCGAAGAGGCAGGTGAAAACCGTCTTCACGATCATTCCCTGCTCGAACATCTCCACCTTTTGTTTGAGAAGGATGTTTACGAGGATGTAGATCACCAGCTCGTTCACGATCACCGCGCCGATGAGGCAGGCGCCGAATGCCATCGTGCCGCGCAGCACGAGTCGGGAGTTGATGTACGCCACGGCGTAGGCGCAGACGGTGAGAGCGAATGCGTGAAGGCCGAACATTGCGCCGGAGTAGGCGTCCTGCACCAGACCGGCGATCACACCGGCGATGATTGCCCCGAAGACATTGCCACCCATCGAGTAGTAGACGACGAGGATGACGTACGGGTTGAAGAACGCCAGCGCGTTCGGAAAAAAGCTGTCGAGCAGCGAGTGCAGAGTCAGAGCGATCAGGAGTCCGACCGCGAATCGTAACCACCTCAAGGTGTGTACCTCACGACGTCATTCGGTATTTTGCGGGTATGCAGGACGATGACCTCTTCGATCGAGCCGAAGTCGATCGACGGACGGACGGTAATGGTCTTGAACAGATCCTGCCCCTTGTCCGCCTTGGTCACCACTCCGACGGGGATTCCTTTCGGATAGATGCCGTCGATGCCGGCGGTCATGACCACATCGCCGACGCGCACGTCGGAGAGTGAGGGGATGTCATAGAGCTGCGCTCCGCTGGCGCCGTCGCCGCGCAGAACGCCCTGACGGCGTGTCCGGTCGATGAGCACGCCAGCCGACGAGTTGCCGTCAGTTATCAGCTGCACTTTGGCCATGTCTTTCGTGGTCAGCACGACGCGGCCAATGAGTCCGTTGGCGTTGACGACGGCGTCGTTGACCTCGATGCCGTTGTTCGAGCCGCGGTCGAGGATGATCGACTTGAAACGGCTGGAGATGTCGAGCATGACCGGCTCGGCCATCGTCGTCGGCATCGTGAACTGTTCCGAATAGCCGAGGAGGCTGCGCAGGCGGCGGAGGTCGCCTTCCGATTGCCGAAGGCGCAGATTCTCCGTCGTAAGCTGATCGATCTGGCGGTGAAGCTGAAGGTTCTCGGCGACGGAGCGCCGCATGTCGAGATAGCCGTGATAGATGTCCGACATCGACTGGCCGGCCCAGTTCACGCTCTTCGGGATCGGCGCGAAGAGGATCATCACGCTACGCTCAAACATCGTGCGCGTCTCGCCAATGTAGCGCGTCCTGCTGCTCAGGCTCATCAGAAAAAAGAGCAGCGCCAGGACGACGATGAACAGTAGCGTCGGGCGCCGGGGGATTACGTCAGCTGGTGCGGCCATGGTTCCTGAGCGTCCTGAGCAGGTTTTGAGCCATGCGGTTTCGGAGTCTCGCGGGCGCGTGTTTGCGCAGCGCGAGAACCCACGCGAGACCGCGCAACCGCGAGACCTCTATTCAATCGAAATCTTCCGCAACAGGTTGAAATCCGTCAGCATCTGGCCCGTTCCCAGCGCCACGCACGCCAGCGGATCCTCGGCCAGCGTTACCGGCAGACCGGTTTCCTCCCGCAGGCGCTTGTCCAGATTCTTCAGCATCGAGCCGCCGCCGGCGATGATGATTCCTTTGTCCATGATGTCGGCGGAGAGCTCGGGCGGCGTGCGCTCGAGCGCGACGCGGACGGCTTCGACGATCGTAGCCACGGTCTCGGAGAGCGCCTCGCGGATCTCCTCGTCGCTGACGACGAGGGTCTTGGGTACGCCTTCCACGAGATCGCGGCCCTTGATCTCCATCGTCATCTCTTCGTCGAGCGGGAAGGCGGAGCCGATCTCCATCTTGATCTGCTCGGCGGTGCGCTCGCCGATGAGGAGGTTGTACTTGCGCTTGATGTACTGAATGATCGCGTCGTCCATCTCGTTGCCGGCGACACGCACCGAGCGTGAGTAGACGATGCCGGCCAGCGAGATGACGGCAACGTCCGTCGTGCCGCCGCCGATGTCGACGATCATGTTTCCCGTCGGGTCGGTGATGGGAAGTCCGGCGCCGATCGCCGCCGCCATCGCCTGCTCGATCAAATAAACCTCGGTCGCGCCAGCGCGCAACGCCGAGTCTTTGACGGCACGCTTCTCGACCTGCGTGATCTCCGAGGGGACGGAGATGACGATGCGAGGCTTGACGAGAAAGCGGCGGCCGTGGGCCTTCTCGATGAAGTACTTGATCATCTTCTCCGTGACTTCGAAGTCGGCGATCACGCCATCCTTCATCGGGCGGATGGCCACGATGTTGCCCGGCGTGCGGCCGAGCATTTCCTTCGCTTCCTTGCCGACCGCTTCGACGTTGTTGTTGATCTTGTTGACCGCGACGATCGACGGTTCGCGGACGACGATGCCTTTGTTCTTGGCGTAGACGAGAGTGTTTGCGGTCCCGAGGTCGATCGCAAGATCGTTCGAGAACATCGATAAAAGTGATTTGAGCGCCATTCGCTGAGTTGAAGTCCTTTACCAGGTAGTTCGAGGGTCGAGCTTTGCCGCGGTGCAAAAGACTTGCCCCGGGGTGGTGAGCAGGGTGGGATGCGGAAAATGATCGTTCGCCAACGATGACCGTTTGGCTGTCTGCGATTGTACTGTCGGACTCCTATTCTTCCACGAGCACCGTCTCCGACAGCCTGGTTTGTTTGCCTGCCGCGTTCGTTGCTTTGACGACGACGAGGTTGCGGCCCACCTTGTTGAAACTGACCAGCTTCTTGAAATGCCCGTCGCCTTCGACGTCGGCATCTTCATCGTTGATCAGCACCGTTGCGCCGGGATCGGTGTTTCCTTCGATCATGTAGAAGGGTCCGCCGATCGGGTAGGGCCGCTTCAGTATCAGATGTGGTGCCGGAGCGTCTGGCGCAGGGGTTCCCTCCTGGCCCGCTCCGTTGACGCGAAAGCGGCGAAACCCGGAGAACGGGCCGATCTCGCCCTCGGCGTCCGTAGCGGCGACGCGCCAGTAAAACGCGCCTTCCGCGGTGACCTGCGCTGACGCCGTCGTCTTCTGCCGCTGCGAGTTGATCTCCAGCGATGTGAATAACCGCGAGCGGGAAACCTGGAGCAGATATCCCGTCGCGCCCGGCACGGCATCCCACGAAAACTGGACACGCGAGTCGGCCGCGACCAGAAACACCTGATTGTCCGAAGGCGTGAGGAGTGCCGGAGGCATCGGGAGCTTCTTTACGGCAGAGAGCGTTCCCTGAGGCGTGGCTGTGATCTTTTCGCCGACGGCGAGCTTTACCGCCGCGCCCCCGTCCGAAGGCGTCACGGACGCCGATCCCTTTTCCGCCATGACCGCCGTCTTTTTCTGCGGGTCGACGCCGACCTGTGTGGTCGACTCGGAGTCGATCGTGACCTGGCTGCCGGGGGTGCGGACGCTCGACGCGTCATCGGTCGTTGCCACCTCCACCGAGCCGACCTGCATCTGCACGGAGTTGTTCTTCCTGCTGGTCGAGGGATTGAATTGCGAATAGACCTCGAGGAGCGCGTTCGCGCCGATGGTGTAGAGCGAGCCGTTCGAGAAGATGAGCTCCGCCGAAGCGCCGCGGCCCGTCTTTACCCAATCGCCGTTGAAGAGCGGCGTCCGCGTTTCGGCCGCCGTCCAATCGCTCGTCGCCGACTTCTGGTATTGAACGTCGCCCTCGACGGTGAGGAACTGCGCGTCGTTCTCGGTGCCGCCTTTTCCGCTCAGCGCGGCACGGCTGAAGGTTTGCGACTCCACCGCGGCGCTCTCGGCCTCGGGATAGTTGCCGGCGGCGAGCTTGGTACCGGCGTCGTCGAGTTTGTGTTGCGCGCGGTCGAAGTCGCCGCGGTGGCTCGGAAAATCTTTCGAAGCGGCCAGCGTGTTGAGCGCCTGCCGCGCTTCCGCGATCGCTGCCTCGGCCGAGCTGCGCGGATTACGTTTCTGGTTGCTGTAGAACCACCAGGCTCCGCCGCCGAGGAGGAGGACGAGAATCACGATACCGATCTGCTTGAGGCGCTCGATGGAGACGAGGTACCAATCGATTGCGGCGCCGCTTTGCCTCTTTTTAGCCATCGGTGCGAGTCGAACTTTATAGCATGGCCAGCGGCACAGTTTGCTCCGCGAGGCGGGAATAGCTACACTGCCGCGTTTTTTACGGATTCTCGCGATCGCCCGGCTGGACGTCTCCCGCGCCGCGGTTGCCATCCAAATCAAGTCAAAACAAGAGGTTTGTCCCGATGCTCAAGTTGATGCGCGATAGCTTTCAGCACCTCAAATGGATCCTGGTCGCCCTGGTTGCGATCTTCATCCTCTTCATTTTCGTCGACTGGGGCGCCGGCGGCGCCGGCAACGGAGGCGGTATCGACCAGCGCGCCTACGCTGCCCGCGTGAACGGCGAGACGATCTCCTATCGCGAATTCGATCGCGCTCTCTACTACACAGAGAAGAACTACGAGCAGATGTACCGGCAGGCGCTCACGCCGGAGCAGATCGCGCAAATGGGTCTGTCGAAGCAGGTGCTCGACTCGCTCATCGATCAGCATCTCCTTCTGCAGCAGGCCCGCAAGCTTCACCTCAGCGCCTCGCCCGAGGAAGTGCGGAAGAAGATCCTGGAAATCCCGACGCTCAACCCCGATGGCAAGTTCGTCGGGCAGGAGCTCTACAACCGCTACGTCACCGGCATGATGGGCTATCAGTCTCCCGCTGAGTTCGAAGAGGAGATGGCCCGCGAGATCACCCTCGGCAAGATGGAGAGCGCGCTCCAGAACGCGATCGTCGTTTCGCCGAACGCGGCCGACGCCGAGTATCGCCGCAGCAGCGAGAACGCCCGGATCAAGTACATCCTCTATCCCGCCTCGCGCGAGGTGGCCAACGTCAGCGTCGCGCCGGCCGACGTGCAGCAGTACTACACGACGCATCAGGCGCAATACACGCACGGCGAGCAGCGCGCGGCCAAGTACCTCATCGCGGACTACGCGAAACTCCGGCAGCAGATCAATCCCACCGATGCCGAGCTGCGCAAGCAGTACGACCAGCGGCATGAAGAGTTCAAATCACCCGAGGGAGCGCACATCCTCCACATCCTGATCAAGGTCGATCAGGGTGCGCCTCCGGCCGTCGACGCGGTCGCGAAGGCAAAAGCAGATGACCTCGTTCGTCAGCTCCGTGCCGGCGCGGATTTCGGGAAGCTGGCTAAGGAAAGCTCCCAGGATCCTTCCTCATCGGGGAAGGGCGGCGACATGGGTTTTGTGGACAAAGGGAGCACCGTCGAGCCGTTCGACAAGGCGGCGTTCTCGATTCCGCTCAATCAGATCAGCGATCCGATCCGCTCCACGGAGTTTGGCTACCACATCATCAAAGTGCTGGAGCGCCGCGCGTCGGGCTACCGGCCGTTCGAAGAAGTACGCGAGTCTCTTCGCGCGGCGACTGTCGATCAGCAGGCCAAAGATCGGGCCCGCGACGAGATCACGCGCATTGCGGCCCGCATCAAAGACAACAAGCCGAAGACCGCCGCGGAGTTCACGGCGCTGGCCGGAGGCAATGTGGCGTCGAACGATTCGCTCTGGTTCGCCAAGAGCGATCCCATCACGGGCATCGGCAATAATCCGGCCTTCACGACGTGGGCATACGGCGCCAAGCAGAATGACATCGGCGAGATCATCGGAACGCAGCGCGGCCCGGCCATTCCGTTCCTCTACAGCATCCGTCCGGCTGGCGTTTCGACTCTCGACGAGGTGCGCGCCAAGGCCGAGAACGACGCCAAGATGGAGAAGGCGCGGCAGCTCGCCAAGCAGGCCATGATGAAGGAATTGCCTGCCGCCTCGGTCGACGTCGTCGGCTCGAAGATCGGCCTCGCTTCCTCGGAGACGACGATCAACCGGCAGGGCTTCGTGACCGGGTTCACCGGCGATACGTCCGCGCTCATCGACGCCGCGATGTCCGCGCCGGTAGGTGAGGTGAAGGGTCCTGTGATGACTGGCGACGGCGCCGTTCTTTTCCAGGTCATCGAGCAGAAGAAAGCCGATCCCGCCACGCTTGCCCAGAACCGTTCGCAGTACATGGAGACGTTGCGCCAGCAGGAGTCGCGGAGCCTTCGGGCCACGCTGCTGCAGCGCCTTCGCAAGGCTGCCTCGATCGACATCAATCAGAAAGCTATCGATCAGAAGACCCAGGCGCCACAGCCCGGCTAGGCTGATCGCGCTCGTCACCCGATGCTACGCGGCGCCCGCCGCGAAGCCGGGTGTTTGCGGCGCGGGCTCGAGCAACGGAAATGACTGAAATCGCAGAGCGGTGGAGCGAGCCCGCCATCCGGGTGCTGATGATGCCGCGCGATACAAACGCGCACGGCACGATCTTCGGCGGCGTGATCCTCAGCTACATCGACCAGGCCGGAGCGATCGAAGCGCGCCGCCAGGGCTCGCGCCTGATGCTCACGGTGTCGATGGACAAGATCGTCTTTCACGAACCGGTGTTCGTCGGTGACCTCATCAGCTTCTGGACGGAAACACTCCGCATCGGCACGACTTCGATCACGGTCAAGGTTGTCTGCGAAGCGATTCGCGGCACCGATCCGCAAAAAAAGGTTCTCGTCACCGAGGCGCAGGTGGTCTACGTAAATGTCGGCGAAGACGGCAAGCCGAAGCCGATCGAGCGAATCGCAAACGCGCTGAGCCGGTAGCCTCCGTCACGGTGGCGGGGGCGCGAAGGCTGTTGTCTGCGGCGCGGTAGAGCCGACCTCCTTCACACCTTCCGCGTACATCCGCTTGCCGTAAAAGACAGTGAAGGTCACCGCGTCGCCCACCTTGAGCGGCTCCTGGTCAGGGGCGAAGCGAAAGTACACCTGCCCCTCCGGCGTTTTGATGACCCCCTCACGCCCTTTGGGATCAAGACTGCTGATCGTGCCGCTGACGTTTTTCTTGGTCCGTGCGTCGGTACTCTGGAGCCGCGCCAGAGGCGCTTTGCTGACGAGATCCGGAGTCAACGGAGCTTGATCTTCGATATACGGACTATGACCGATCTGGACGACGTTGGGCTCTGCGTGCGATAGCCGTGGCTGAATCCCCTGCAAATCAATACCGGCTCGCATGATGGCAAGCGCAATCAGCCTGATGTCGTTGTCGGAAACGGCAGATCCATACCAGATGCAATTGGTCTCGCGCGAATTGCTGGCCGTTTGCTCGACGACAACGAACCCGAGGCCAATCAAGGCGCCGGTGAGTTTCTGTGAGTCCGATCCTTTCCTAAAGTATTTGATGGTGATGTTGGAGCGATGTTCAGGAGAGGCCGTGGATGTGATCGCAGAGATCTTTGCGAGGGCGTCGAAGCGCTCGCGGATCTTCCGATCGTCTGCCGGCGGACCCTCGTCCACCGCATACTCCTGAACAGCGGCTTGTTTGAGATCCTGCGCCAGTTTGCTTGCCTGCTTTTGCGCTTGCTCCTGAAGTCTCCTGCTCTCCAGCTCATGCTTGTTCGCGTCGGCCGCTCGTGTCGTTATGACGTTCTGGCGGTAGAACCACCCAGCCAGTCCGATGGCGAGAAAAAGCGCCAGGAAAAGCCCTGCCAGCGCGCGGGTATATCTCAGCTTGGTCTGCGCCTTTTCGAATCCCTCGTCGACGTCGCGTCTCCATTCAGCGTCGCGCGCGGCCGCGCTTTTTCGAAGAAAATCCATTGCCTCCGAGAAGCCCGGCGCGTACCGGTCCGCCCAGCAGGCATCAGGTTTTGTTTCGTTACGCCAGGCGATGGCGCCGGCGAGGTCCGGCCCGCGCCAGAGGCTGGCTTTTTCCGCGGCGTAGAGCGCTGCCGTCTCGCTGAGACGGCGGAATGTCGCGGCGGAGCGCGCCTCGTCGTCGGCCCATCCGCGCAGCCGGTCCCAAACGCGCATCAGACTCTCATGGGAGATATCGATGACCGTCTTCGGCGTCAGCGCCTCCCCGTCCGGTGGCATGAGGAAGGACCGGCTCGGCTTCCGGAACACATCGATGACGCTCGTAAGCTCCTCGATTGTCGCGCCGGTCAGTTTGCAAAGTGTGTCAACGTTCGTTGGCCGCCGCACGCCGCGCGCGTCGCTCGCCTTATCCGTCAGAGCCTTGAACATCTTTTCGCAGATCTCGCGCTCGCGAGGCGTGGTCAGCTCCGCGTAGATTTTTTCCGCGTGCTGATCCAGTGCCTCGGCCATCGTGCCGATCTTCTCGTAGTGCTCCAACGCCAGTGGACCAGCACCGCCGTCCTTCTCCCACTGCCGCCATGTTCGGTTCAGCGCATGCTGCAGGATTGAAAGCTGATCTGGATTCGCGCCGACGTCATTGACCAGACGGGTGAGGAGGACCGGGTCGATGGAAGCGCCACCGACGCCGACAGGACCGGTGATGGCGCGGCGGCGTTCGTCGCGGGTCATACGAGGCACGAGGTACTGCCCTGCGTTGATCGCCTCGGGCAGTCCATAAAACTGCGCACACTCGCCGAGAAAGTCAGAGCGCATCGTGAGCGCGACGTAGATGGATAAGTCTTTGTGCTCACGCACTTCCAGAAGAAGGTTGACGAACGCCGCGGCTTGATCGGCGAGATCGTTCCGCGCATTCACTCCGATTGCGCTCTGCTCCTGAAACCGGAAAAGCTCTTCGAACTGGTCGGCCACCACGAGCAGGTTTGTTCCCGAGGGCAGACGCGCCTGCTCGAAAACATCGAGCAGCCCGAGTTTGCTCGTGCGCAGGCTCGACTCGATCATCTCGCTTTGGCTGAACGGACCTTCCGCCGCACCGTTGTGCAGCGCACCTTCCTTCGCCAGCTTTTCCGCCATCGCGCTGACCGGATTGTTTCCCGGCCGGAACTGAGCGATACGCCACGATGTGCCGGCTCGCGCCATCATTCCGCGGTGAAGGGCCGGGCGCAGACCGCAGTTTACGAGTGACGATTTCCCCGATCCGGACGTCCCGACCACCACCAGGAAATGCGACGCGGCGAGCGTGTCGACCATCGCGTCGACCTGCGATTCGCGTCCGAAAAAGAGATGCTCTTCTTCTTCAAGGAATGGACGTAAGCCGGGGAACGGATTTACCGGCATCACTTCAGCCCCAGCGCCTTGACGAGAGCCGCGATGGCCTGCTCTTCGGTAGCGCTCAATGCGTCGATGACAGAGGCTTCGGTTTGAAGAAGAAACTGCTTCTTGCTCGTCACGGGTCCGCCGACGTACGTGACCGTTTTCGGGGGGTTGTCGCGGCGGGCACCCTGATTCTTCCGGATGTCGCTCTGCTGGTACGCGCGCCAGGTGTCATCGCCCGCGCCCCAGAAAAGAACGATGGCGCTTGCGGTCGTCATGAGCTGTTCATTCGCCTCGCGCACCGCGGCCGCGTCGCCGTCGAAGACAGTCAGCTCGACTCGTATGCCGCGGGCGACGAGACTCCTGGCCAACGGAATGGTGGCTTGAATGTCGCGCGGGTCGCAGATCACGTAGACCAGCGTTTCGTTTCCATCGGCAACGGGAGTGTTGGCCACTCGCTCGACACGGGCAAGTGCCGCGCGCACCGCGCTCTTCAGATCCTCGATGCCGCCCGTGATCAGGTCCGCACCGAACTGCATGCCGGCATCCTGATGCAGCGCGTTGATGAAAGCCTGCTGGCGCGGATCGGCAGTTTGCAAATCCGCCGGGACAGAGATGACGCGAGCAAGGCCGTTCTTACGGCTCACGCCGACAGCCGATGCGTTCTGCAGGGCGACCACCGACTGATCAGTTCCGTCCGGCACCGCGCCATAGCTGCTGCCGACGAGATGGATCGACAGTTCGCACTGCTGGAGCAGCCGCTCGACCTCAGCGGCGTACTCCGCCGAGTCGGTGGGGAGCTGGGAATCGGGAACGATGTCGTATCCGAGGCGCTTCAGCTCGGCCTCGAGCGTCGTGCGCGCGTCGCGCTGGTCACGCGTACATTCCGCGAGATAGATCGATGGCTTCGTTTTGACGGCCGTGGGTGCGCTTGACATCACATCGAGGAGCTCTTTGATTTTCCAGGCGACGTGTGTGAGGCACTTCAGGAAATCCTTGCGCGCCGAATCGCCATAGGCGGGGTCGAACTCCTGTGGCGTGTTGTCGCTGTCGAGGTTATAGAACTCGTAGCCGAGGGTGCCTTCAAGCACTCCCGCCACCTCCGGCGGAAAGGTCTCATCCTTTCCGAACGGGGTCTTGATGATTTTGAAAATGCGGCACTTCCTGTTGATGACAATGCCGCCAGTTCTCTCGGCGCTTTCGTAAAACTGAGTCATCTCTTTGCTGCACCATTCCGATTTCAGGTAGCGCGGGGAGAGGACGGACACGAGCACGGCCGTCTCAGGAAACTGGCTGAGGATCTCGTCGGAGAAAACATCGTTGCCAGCCAGCTTTTGGTCGCGCCAGATGTTCGCATCCTTGCCCGTGTAGCGGCTGAGCACCTGTCGAAGCGCCTTGTCGAAGACGGTGACCCACCCTTCCTTCTCATTTGGGAGTGGTTCGTTGTCGATATGGGCGTAGCTGATGAATGCGTCTCGCGCGAAGCTCATGGAACTCCTGGGACTTCCTCATTTTGTGGATTGCCGTCAGTATACCGTTTAGACGGACGACTTTCCGTTCTTACGCTCTCACTTCTTCCGCGCGTCGCGCATCGCATCGAGCCGTGCTTTGATCTTCGCTTCGGCGCCAGCGTCTTTCGGCTCGTAGAAGCGGCGGCCGGCAAGCGCGTCGGGGAGGCATTCCATCGCCGCGGTCTGGTCTTCGAAATCGTGCGCGTATTGGTAGCCGCGGCCGTAGCCGAGGTCTTTCATGAGGCCCGTGGGGGCGTTGCGGATGTGGAGCGGGACTCCGGGGTTGTCGCCTTGACGGACTTCGCGGACCGCTTCGCCGTAGCCGGCGTAAACGGCGTTCGACTTCGGAGCGGCGGCAAGATAGGTGACGAGTTGTCCCAGCGCGACGCCTGCTTCGGGCATGCCGAGGAAGTGAACGGTCTGCTGGACGGCGATGGCGAATACCAGCGCTTGCGGGTCCGCGTTGCCGATGTCTTCCGATGCTGCGCGCACCAGGCGGCGGGCGATGTACATCGGGTCTTCGCCGCCCTCCAGCATGCGCACCAGCCAGTACATCGAGGCGTCCGCATCGCCGTTGCGGAGCGATTTGTGGAGCGCGGAGATGATGTTGTAGTGCTCCTCGCCGCCCTTGTCGTACATCAGCGAGCGGCGCTGCAGGATCTGCGTGACTTTCGTTTTGTCGATCGCGCCGTCGTCCTTCGTCGCCGTCTCGACGACGAGTTGGAGGGAGTTGAGCGCCTGGCGCGCGTCGCCCGCCGAGGTCGCGGCCATGAAGTCGAGAGCATCGTCGGTGACTTCGATCCCGTACTTGCCCACCGAAGGATCGCTGACGGCGCGGCGCAGAATCGTCATCACCTGCTCGCGCTCCAACGCCGGGATGACGACGACTTTCGTCCGTGACAAGAGCGCCGAATTCACCTCGAACGACGGATTCTCGGTCGTGGCGCCGATGAGAATGATGTCTCCCGCTTCGACATAGGGGAGAAAAGCGTCCTGCTGCGCCTTGTTGAAGCGGTGAATCTCGTCGATGAAGACGATCGTCTTCGATCCGCGCGCTTTCCGCTCGCGACGCGCTTCCTCCATCAGCGTCCGGATTTCTTTGATGGCCGTGCTGGTGGCGGAGAACGTGACGAACTTCGCGCGGGTCTTGTTGGCGATGATGCGCGCCATCGTGGTCTTGCCGGAGCCTGGCGGGCCCCAGAAGATCATGGAGGGGATGCGGTCGCTTTCGATGGCGGTGCGAAGGAAACGTCCCTCGCCGAGGATCTCATCGAGCCCGACGATGTCTTCGAGCGCGCGCGGACGGAGGCGCTCCGCGAGCGGTGCGTCGGCGCGCGAGGGAGGCTCGAAGGGGTCGGTGTCGAAGAGGGAACCGGTCATGAGGTCGCGCGGTCTCGAGGTAGCGAAGTAGCGTGGTGCCGCGAGACTGCGCGACCACGAGACTGCGCAACCTCAGTGACACAGCAATTTGAAATCAAGGTTTCCCCCGGAGACAACGATCGCTGTCTTCCCCTTCGGTTTGATCGCGCCCGACAGCAGGGCAGCGATTCCCAGCGCCCCGGTCGGCTCGATGACGAGTTTCGTGCGGTACATCGCAAACTTCACGGCATCGAGCAGGACGTCGTCTTCGACGCTGACGATGTCGCGAACGCGTTCCCGGATGACGGCAAAGTTGCGCTCGCCGATGTGCAGTGTGCGGGCGCCGTCGGCGATGGTTTTTGGCGCTTCGATCGTGACGATTCTGCCGGACTTGAACGACTGCTCGCCGTCGTTTCCGGCGCGCGGCTCCACGCCGTAAACGTCGATGCTGGGTTTGATCGACGTTGCTGCGATCGCCGTACCGGAGAGCAGTCCGCCGCCTCCGAGCGGTGTGACGATCGTCTCGACCTCGGGCCATTCCTCGACGATCTCCAGTCCAACCGTGCCGGCGCCGGCGATGATCCGCCAGTCGTCGAAGGGAGGAAGTACCACTGCGCCAGTCTTGCCGGCGATCTCGCGGGCGATCGTGTCTCGTGTCGCGGAGGTGACGCCCGCGGTGACGACCGTCGCGCCATACGCCTCGGTGGCCGCAACCTTCGACGCCACCGAGCCCTCCGGCATCACGATGGTGGCCTTCATGCCGAGGAGTTTGGCGGCCAGCGCGACGCCCTGGGCGTGGTTCCCGGAGGAGAACGCGACGACACCGTTGCGGCGCTCGTCTTCCGAGAGCTGGAGCAGAGCGTTCATCGCTCCGCGGATCTTGAAAGAGCCGGCGCGCTGGAGGTTTTCGCACTTGAGGCGGACCTCCACGCCGATGGCATCCGAGAGCGATTTGTTCGTGAGAAGTGGGGTTCGGTGGACGTACGGTTGGATCCGAAACGCGGCTTCCCGAACCTCGGTGATCGTAGTGGCGGCCACATCGATATTTGAAGAATTCACCGGCGCAGTATAAACTCCGGCAAACTGGTCATGGGCTGACTGCCGATTCATCAGGGAATCGACGCAACTCCGTGCCGGTAAAGCAGTAACGGGCAAGGTTATTTTCGGGGAGGTTGGGGTTATGTGGAGAAGGGTTACCCGCGGCCTGGTTCTCGCCATTCTGGTGTTGTTCTTCGCGCCTGTACTCTCTGCGCAAACGATCGAGACGCACGGCGCACTCGAATATCCCGATTCGTCCGTCACGCAAAGTGGCGTGATTCTCGTGAAGGGTTGGTTTCTCGACCCGGCGGCGATCTCCAGAGTTGCCGTCTACGTCGACGATCAATTCGTCGCGAACTCGAATACGAATCTCCCCCGTATCGACGTGGTCGAGGCGTATCCGAATTGGCCCGGCATCCAGCACATCGCGCCCGGGTTCCAGATCGGAGTCCTGGCCAGCCGGTTCACGAATGGATCGCACACCATCGCCGTGCGCGTGTTTTTCAGCGACAACACGGTGACGGAGCTCGGCCGGCGCACGATCGACGTCAACAACACCGTCAATCAATCCCCCTTTGGCAACGTCGACATCCCTGACCTCGTGGGCGTTACCAACGCCGCCGGATCGTTCCCGGTCTCCGGCTGGGCTCTCGACACCGACGGCGTGGCGAAAGTCGAAGTGCTCATCGACAACGGCGTCGTGCAGAACGCCATGTACGGCGATCCACGGCCGGACGTGGCCAACACGATCGCCGACTGGCCGGATGCGCTCTACAGCGCTTTCATCGCCAACGTCGACACGACCCGCATCCAGGATGGCGTCCACACGCTCGACGTCCGGGCCACGGATCGGATCGGACTGTCGCGGCTCATCGGGCGCCGGACCGTTCAGATCTTCAATGAAAACGGGAACCTGAAGCCGTTCGGCTATGTCGACGAGCCGAAACGCGACGCGGTGCTCTACGGCACGCTTTGCACGACACAGCCGACCGTCTCGCCGGCGATCAATCCTCAGGCACACATCACGCCCGTCCGCGGATGGGCCCTCGACCTCGGCACGCGCACCGACACCGGCCGCGTCGCCTACGCCGAGCTGATGGTGGACGGACGGCGCTGGTACTCGACCGACGACTGCGCCTTCAATCCGATCTTCAACGCCTACGTGAATTGCTACGGCCTGCCGCGCTTCGACGTGGAGCGCTACTATCCGAATTATCCCGACGCGCCACGCTCCGGTTTCCTCTTCACGATGGACGTCGGCGCGCTCCTGGCGCTCGGCGTCGCCCCCGGCAATCACGTGCTGAAAGTGCGTGTGGGTGATCAGCAGCAGACGTTCACCGAGCTTCCGAACCGCGACGGGCTCCCAGTCTTCTTCCAGTGCGCTCTGAACACGATCGCCTCAGCGAACGGCTTCATCGACGTCCCGCAGCCCTCGGACTTCATGAAGGGCACGGTCACTTTCCAGGGCTGGGCTCTGATCGAAGGCGGCGGCTCGACGACCGTCGAGATCATCGTCGACGGCGACAAGAAGGGAACGGCGCAGTATGGCTACCCGCGTCCTGACGTTGCGGTGCAGTATCCCTACATCTTCAACAGCCAGAACTCGGGATGGCGCTTCATCATCGACACCACGAAGCTGGCCAACAGCCGCCACCGCCTGACGGTGCAGGTGATCGACTCCCGAGGCCAGACGACGATTATCGGCTCGACCGATTTCTACACGCAGAACGCGAACCCAATACCGTGACGAATGCGCGGCCCTGGCGGGCCGCGCGTTCTCGGTTGTCGGTTGATTGCGCCTTCGGCGCGTTGTCGGTTGTCAGTTACTCGTTATCGGTCGGTGCTCTCCCAACGCGCCGGGAGGCGCAACCAACCGACAACCGACAACGCGCTCGCCTCAGGCGAGCGCAATCCATCACTTCCACGCATACACATCCACATTCGCCCGAGCTCGCAATTGACTCGTCCACGTCTCGATCTGTTGTTCGAGCTGGCGTGAACGGATGAGCGTCCGAATCTCCTCGCGGACGTCGTTGAGCGGAGGAACCGGCATCCCTCGCGCGACGCGCTGCTGACGCCAGGGACCGTTGTAGTAGGTGGCGATGTCGTCGTTGGCGACAAAGATCAGCGGTGCGAAGCGCTCCTGGATGTACGCCTCCACCTGCAACTGCCGCTTGATCAGCACGCGCAGCTCGTCGGGAGTCAGCTCGGCGCGGGCCAGGGCGGCATCGAGCTCGCCCGGCGGGGTGAAGCGATGTTGAATCTCTACCAGCCGCGCTTCGATCGAATCTTTCGGAATGTCCTGCGCGCCGAAGCGCTCCACGTCGCGGAATCGCAACGCCTGCGCGATCAGCGCCTCGAGGATGTCATGGTGGTAGTCGTCGTCACTCTTTCCGGCATCGCGTGGAAAGAAGCGGACCTCGGCCATCTGGTTCACTTCGCTCACCGTCAGTACCTGCTGGTCGATGACGGCGGCGATTCGATCGAGCGTCGCAGCGCGCGCCGGCGCGGTGAGAACGAGAGCGAAGACGAAGGCGGTTCTGAAAAGCGTTTCACGCGGAGTCGCGGAGATGCGGAGAAACCCCCTCCGTGTCCTCCGCGTCTCCGCGTGAAACGCTTTTTCAGATCTATTCATCGCCCCGCAAAATCTTGACACCATCGCGCGCAATTCCTACATTCTCGTGCTTGTTGGCGGTCATTCGGCGAGACTGCCAGAAAAGCCTGAAAACTCGCCTGCAAACTCGAATACGAACTCATGGTTCAGCACATCGACCTCAACGGTGAGGATCTCGACACGCGCGCCCGCGAGGTGCTGCGCGAGATCATCATGCAGCATGTCGCCACCGGCGAGGCGATCAGCTCCCGCACGCTCGCCAAATGCGGGCGGTTCCAACTCTCGCCGGCCAGCCTGCGCAACGTGATGGCCGATCTCGAAGACCTCGGCTACCTTCAACATCCCCACACCTCGGCCGGCCGCGTCCCCACCGACCTCGGCTACCGGTTTTTCATCGATAACCTCATGCGCTCGCGCACGCTCACGCAACGCGAGCGCGAGACCATCGACGATCAGGTCAGCCACGCCAACGAAATCGACGAAGTCCTTCATCTGGCCTCGCGTGTTCTCTCCAAACTCAGCGACCAGGTTGGCGTTATCTTCATGCCCACCTTGCTGCAATTCACGGTCCGCAGCATGGACTTCGTCGCTGTCGCCGACAACAAGATCATGTGCATCCTGGTCGGGCAGAACGGCGTCGTGGTGAACAAGATCATCGAGACCCGGCTGCCGTTCAACCGCGACGAGCTCCAGAAAATCTCGCGATTCATCACCGTCGAATTCAGCGGGTTGACGCTCGACACCATTCGCCGCCGTCTCATCCGGATGACCGAGGAGGAGCGGGCCAGGCACGATGGCATGCTGCAGAAGACCATCGCCCTCGGCATCGAAGCAGTGAACGACGTCGCGCCACTCGAGCACGAGCTGTACGTCGAAGGGACCGCCTCGATTCTCACGAAGCCGGAATACGCGGACCCCGCCTCGATGCGCAAGACCTTCCTCGCTCTTCAGGAAAAAGAGAAGCTGGTGGAGATCTTGAACTCGTGTCTCTCCGAAGAAGGCCTGCAGATTCTGATCGGGTCGGAAAGCAACTTCACGCAGATCTACAACTTCAGCATCGTGGCGCGGCGCTACGGAACGCAGGCAGCTCCGCTCGGTATGGTCGGCATCATCGGACCGATGCGCATGGAGTACGCTCGGATGGCGCCGCTCGTCGATTACCTCGGGCTCGCCCTCAGCCGCAAGATCGAAGAGGAACAGGAGCAAAAGCATTGAGCGAAAAGAATGGCAGCACCAACGGTGATGAAGCCGATGACGATCGCTACGTGATCGAAGACATCCCGGACTCCGTCGACATCGAGCACGAAATGGAAGTGGCGGCGCAGGAAGCCGTCGACGGTCCCGCAGCGCCGCCCGCACAGGTGCCCGACGACTTTCGCGATCGCTACCTGCGCACGCTCGCTGATTTCGAAAACTTCCGCAAGCGGTCCGAGCGCGAGAAAGCCGACTTCCAACGGTATGCACTCGTCGGCATGGTTCGCGATCTCCTCCCAGTGCTCGACAACTTCGACCGCGGCCTCGAGCATGCCGAGGAGGGCGACGAGTTCCACAAGGGCATGGCGCTCATCTACAAACAACTCTTCGACGTCCTCCAACGTCACGGACTGAAGCCGATCACCGAGTCGGGTGTTCGCTTCGATCCGAACATTCACGAAGGAGTCGTGCGCGTCGAAGATCCGTCCGTGCCTTCGCACACCGTCGTCGCCGTCATGCAGAAGGGCTACTTCCTTCACGATCGGTTGCTTCGCCCGGCCATGGTCCAGGTTGCAGTCGGTGGCCCGGAGGAGATCGCGCCGGCAGGCACGTAACCCATGGCCAAGATCATCGGAATCGATCTCGGGACGACGAACTCCTGTGTCGCCGTCGTCGACGTCACCACGCCGCAGGTGATGGCGAACCGGGAGGGGAGCCGCACCACGCCCTCGGTCGTCGGATTCACCGAGGACAGCGAACGGCTGGTCGGCCAGATCGCCAAACGCCAGGCGATCACGAATCCGTTCAACACCGTGTTCGCGATCAAACGGCTCATCGGACGCAAGTACGACACAGACGAGGTCACGCGAGCGAAACAGGTTCTCCCGTATCAGATCGTTCCCGCCGACAACGGCGACATGAAGGTGAAGATCCGCGACCGCGAATACTCGCCGGAAGAGATCTCCGCCTTCGTGCTGATGGAGATCAAATCCTTCGCCGAAGAGTTCCTCGGCGAGCCGGTCACGGAAGCGATCATCACGGTGCCCGCGTACTTCAACGACAGCCAGCGTCAGGCTACGCGCGACGCGGGCAAGATCGCCGGGCTCGACGTGCTCCGCATCATCAACGAGCCGACCGCCGCCGCGCTCGCGTACGGCCTCGAAAACAAGCAGAACCAGCGCATCGCCGTCTACGACCTGGGCGGCGGCACGTTCGACATTTCGATCCTGAAGCTCGAAGACGGACTCTTCGAAGTTCTCTCGACTTCGGGCGATACCTACCTCGGCGGTGAAGATTTCGACAAGCGAATCATCGATTGGCTTATCGAAGGCTTTCAGCGCGAAACCGGCATCAGCCTGGCCGATGACCGGATGGCGTTGCAGCGTTTGAAAGAAGCTGCCGAACGCGCCAAGCACGAGCTTTCGGTCGCGGCAGAATCGCGCATCACACTCCCGTTCATCTCCGCCGACGCGTCCGGCCCGAAGCATCTCAACAGCGTTCTCGCGCGCCACGAGTTCGAGAAGATGGTCGAGGATCTGATCCAAAGGACGATCGACCCGGTCAACGACGCGCTGAAAGAAGCCGGCCTCACCGCTGCCGACATCGACGAGGTCGTTCTCGTCGGCGGTCAAACGCGCATGCCTCGCGTCGTCGAGGCGGTGCAGAAAGTCTTCGGCAAGGAACCGAACCGCAACATCAATCCCGATGAAGTCGTCGCCGTCGGCGCCGCCGTGCAGGCCGCCATTCTGCGCGGCGACATCAAGGACATGATCCTGCTCGACGTCACGCCGCTGTCACTCGGCGTCGAGACGCACGGCGGCGTTTTCACGAAAGTGATCGAGCGGAACGCGACCATTCCGACGAAGAATTCGCTGATCTTCACCACCGTCGCCGATCATCAGAACAAAGTCACGGTGCACGTGCTGCAGGGCGAGCGCGAGTTTGCGCGCGACAACAAGTCGCTCGGCAAGTTCGATCTCGTCGGCATCCCTGCGGCGCCGCGCGGTGTGCCGCAGATCGAGGTCACCTTCTCGATCGACTCCAACGGAATCGTCAGCGTTACCGCCAGCGATCAGGCCACGGGTCAATCGACCGGAGTGAAGATCAATCCGGCCGGCGGGCTCTCCAAGGATGAGATCGACCGGCTCGTCAGCGAGGCGGCCGAGCACTCACGCGGCGACGCATCGCGCCGCGAGATCCGCATGCTCCAGAACAAGCTCGAGGGCATGATCTACACGAACGAAAAAGTCTTCCGCGAGTTTGGCAAAATGCTGAACGAAGAAGACCGCGACAAAGTCCAGCGCTCCATTACAAAATCGAAAGAGCAGGTCGCTTCGGAAGAAAAACAGCGTCTCAACGACGCCATCTTCGAGCTTCAGACTGCCTCGCGCATCCTCACCAGCGTGATGCTGTACAACCCGATGAAGATGAATCTCCCGAGCGAACCGACCAACCAGTAAACGATGGCCACGACAGAAAAACGCGACTACTACGAAGTCCTCGGACTGGCCCGCACGGCCGCCGTCGACGACATCAAAAAGGCATACCGCCGCCTGGCAGTGAAGTACCACCCGGACAAGAATCCGGGCGATGCCGACGCCGAGGAGAAGTTCAAAGAGGCGGCGGAGGCGTATGGCGTGCTCTCGGATGACGAGAAACGTGCGCGCTACGACCGCTTCGGGCATCAGGCCGTCGGCGGTGGCGGTTTCGATCCGAATCAGTTCGCCGATTTCGGCGACATCCTCGGAGACCTTTTCGGCTTCGGCGACTTTTTCGGAACCGGCCGCAAACGCGCCACGCGCGCCGCACGCGGCAACGATCTTCGCTACGACCTCACGCTCGAATTCGAGGAAGCGGTCTTCGGCAAGGACGTGACGATCGATGTGCCTCGCGTCGCCACGTGTACGGTTTGCCAGGGCAGCGGCGCCAAGGCCGGCACGCAGCCGGTCACGTGCACCGGATGCGCGGGCCGAGGACAGGTGCGTTACTCGCAGGGATTCTTTGCGGTGGCGCGCACATGTCCGCAGTGCGGCGGTGCAGGCAAAGTCATCAAAGATCCTTGCGCGGGATGCGATGGCGCCGGCCGCGTTCGCGAAGAGAAAACGATCTCCGTCAAGGTGCCCGCCGGCGTCGACGATGGCTCGCGCCTGCGCGTGGCGGGCGAGGGCGAGGCCGGCTTCAACGGTGGCCCGTCGGGCGATCTCTACGTCTTCCTATCGGTCCGCGAACACGCCAGTTTCACGCGCCGCGACTACGACATCCATTCCGAGCACACCATCTCGTTCACCCAAGCAGCCCTCGGCGCCGACCTGCAAGCCGCGACGATCGACGGCGCCGAACCGCTGCGCATCCCGCCGGGCACGCAACCGAGCCAGGTCTTCCGCATCCGCGGCAAGGGCGTGCAGTTCCTCCAGGGCCCCGGCCGCGGCGATCACTACGTCCACGTCTCCGTCCGCATCCCAACGACGCTCGACGACGCGCAACGCGATCTGCTGTCGCGCTACGCCGAGCTCGAAGGCGAAACGCCGGTGCTGGACAAGGGCGTGTTCGGGAAGGTGAAGGACTTCTTTTCGGCGCCGTAGAGGTATCTAGTCATCATGACCAGAAAGCAGGAAGCAGATAACGCTGCGCGATGGGCAGTTCAAGATGCCAGGGCTCGCTTCAGTGAGGTTGTCCGCAAGGCGAAAACCGAAGGCCCGCAGTGGATCACCGTGCATGGCCGCGAGGAAGTGGTTGTGATCCCGGTCGAAGAGTATCGGCGCATGAAGGGCCAGCCGATGGGCGATGTGCTGATAAAGATGATGCAGGACTCGCCATTGGGCGACATCGAGTTCGAATTCGAGGGGACGCGCGCAGCGGTTCGCGATGTGAAGTTGTGAACGCTGGTCAAAACAGCGCGCACTCCCCGTTACTGTCATCCTGAGCCGCCGAATGACAC
>JAXDGW010000038.1:0-25587 GCA_034664845.1 Thermoanaerobaculia bacterium
ATGAAGACGAGCGCAAGAAGAGCCTCGACGAATTTCGCGAGACCACAAATGCCTCCAGTGGGCCGGTCCGCGCTGATGCCACCGCGCTATTGGGCGAGATGGCGTCGCACTCGGAATGGGACTACATCACGAAGACTGCGGGGCTGGCGGGTCATGCCGTGCTGCTCGTTGCGGCGACGCGTGACTCGATCGACGAAGACGTCGCGATGCACGAACGGATGGCCAAAGCTGTCAGCGCCGCCGGCGGCAAGCGCGTGAAGCTCGTCACCTATGAGGATGACCATCCCTTCTCTTCGCACCGGTTGGCGCTCGGCGACGCGTTGATTCGCTGGCTGAACGGCGACTGCCGCGCGACGCAGGAGCCGGCTCCGAAGCACTGAAGCGATCGCGATCGGACGTATTCAGGCGGCTATGATTCGGCGACCCGAGGTGGATGGATCAGGAGCTAGCTGGACCGCCGGATCTGCGGTGCTGCATGCCGATCCTTGAGACCGGCAAATGCACGACGGTTCGCCGGCCCTAAGCCCAGGATCTGCAAGATGGGCTCTGTGCTGCTGAGCGTGCCGACGATTCGGCGGCCCGGGTGGGGCGAGACGGTCACCAGAGTCGGTGTCATGAAGATCGCTTCGTTCAGGGCGCGCTCGGGATCCAGACAGATATCGACGATCTCGATCTCGTGACGGTCAGGCAGGTGCGTCTCGCAAAGCGCCGTCAGGTTATCGATTGCCCGCAACGAGTTCGGCGCGTCCCCGGCGACGTACAGCCGGAACACGTACATTTCAGGGTTCATCGTTTCACACTCGCAAGATCGGGCACTTCATCCGTCCCGCGCAGCTCGCGCATTCGGTCGCGCCCCAACGAAGCCTCCCTCTCGTGAATGACCGCACTGCGGGCCAGGAGCTCCTTCTCCGTCTGCTTGGCCGACAACTCGACGTGCAGAGCCTTCACGCGGGCATCGAACTCGATCTGCAGAGCCTTGACGCGGGCGTCGAGCTCGGCCTCTTCCGCCTCCAACTTCGCGGTCCTCAGGTTGGCGGTGACTGTGGCGATCTCATTGGCGTGGCGTTCGGCGCTCTCCTTCTCCCAGCGCATGGTGCCCATCAGGACTTCGCCGCCGGCGGTGTAGGTGTCGGTGACGGTGATCCCCGCATCGCTCAGGATCAGCTCGCGAACCTGGTTGGAATGGGCGGTCCCGCGCGACTTGATGATCGACATCCCGCGGTTGCGCTCCCCAGCCTGGACCAGATAGTTGAGGTGAATCCAGGTATCCGCGAGCGTCGAGATCTGCAGCGGCGAACCGCCTTCGGACTGGCTGGACATCTCGTCGAGCAGACTGGTGCAGACGAGCGTGATGCCCTCGGCTTTCGCCCAGTCGATCAGTCGTTCGGCCACACTGTGTGCGGTCAACTCGTTGCCGGATTTGGATAGTGTGGAGATCGGATCGACGACCAGGCAGCGAGCGTGATGCTCCTTCGCCAGCGTCTTGATGCGCACGAGATACGTCTCGGCACTTCCAGTGATCGTGCGTGCGGAAACCATGTTCAACGATCCATCGTCGATGAAGCGGCTCAACCGGATTCCGACGGAGCCGAGGTTACGGATCACTTCGTTCGAATCGGAATCGAAACTGACGAACATCGTGCGCTCACCGCGCTCGCAGGCCGCTTCTGCGAACGCACCGCTCAAGGTGGTCTTGGCCGTGCCCGGGAAACCGGTGATCAGGACGCTCGCGCCGCGGTAATAGCCCCCGCCGAGCATCGTATCGACGCGTGCCACGCCGCTCGACACGCGTTCACTAGTCACCTCGGCTTGCCCGCGCCCGAGGGTCCGGCTCACAGCAACCTCGAACCCGCCCTTGCCGATCAGGAACGGCGACTCGTTCTCATCGAAGCTCGATCCGCGATACTTCTGCACGCGCAGATTGCGTTGCGACACGCCGAGCACCACGCTGTGATTGAGGATGATTGCGCAGTCAACCATGAACTGCATGAAGCCGAATTGCTGGCTGATGGCGCCGCTTTCGAAGCCATCCGCTTTCAGAGTGATGATGCCGGTCATCTCGTTCTTCAAGAGCCAGGCATGCAGTCTATAGATCTCCTGCCGCTGCGAAGCGGCATCAGGCAACAGAGAGAGAACGATATCGAGAGCGTCGAAAACAATGCGGCCGGCTTTCATTTTGGCAGCCTTGGCTCCAAGCGCTTCCAGCAATCCGCTGAGATCGAACGCTCCCGATTGAACGAGGTCCTCCGGCGGTTGGGCGTCCATGAAAAACAGCTTGCTCCGCTGCTGCAAGTCCTCGAGGTTCCACTCGAACGTTTTCGCGTTGGCGACGAGCCGCGCGGGTGTCTCTTCAAACGTGACAAAGATGCCCGGCTCGTTGCAGTCCTTCACGCCATTCACCAGGAACTGCAGCGCCAGGATGGTCTTGCCGGAGCCTGATCCGCCCGCGAGCAGAGTCGTTCGACCCCGAGGTAACCCTCCACCGGTCATTTCGTCGAGACCCGTGATTCCGGTGAACGCTTTGGTGGGGGAGGCGATTACGAGGCTCAGGGGAGCGGATGTCATGGTTTCTCCTAGAAGCAAGGGATTGCAGTCCCGGCCAAATCATCACTGAGTGGACTCGAGACCAAATCTGGCGCTGAGTCCGCCTGTGCTTACTCCGCACGCGCGATGTGAGGACTATGGTTTGCGGGTTCGGCGAGACGTAACCTCATGCTATGCGGCTTCACTGCCACGAAGGATGAGGCTCGGAACGAACGGGGATCGGATGACGGTGGGGCGAGCTGAGCTGCCCGCTCCCGCACGGCGGCGCGCTCTTTGCTCCCGCACGTCTGGGTGAGCGTGTGATCCGTCCGGTGTCGACCGCCCACCGGCGCGATCTGGATCGTCTCGCGCGAGCGCGAAAGAACAACACATGATTGCACCACGACGGTTCAGGGCACGACGCCCGCACAAGACGCCCGCACAGCAGGCGAGCGAGCTCCGGCGCAAGGAGGTGCTGCTCAAGACCGGCGCCCTCCAGAACGCGATCCTCAACAGCGCCAACTTCTCCAGCATCGCTACCGACGACAAGGGCGTCATCCAACTGTTCAATGTGGGCGCCGAGCGAATGCTCGGCTACAGCGCAGCGGACGTGATCGATCGAATCACCCCTGCCGACATTTCCGATCCGCAGGAAGTCATCGCCCGCGCCGAAGCATTGAGCCGCGAGCTCGGGACGACGATCACGCCTGGTTTCGACGCCCTAGCCTTCAAGGCCTCGCGCGGCATCGAAGACATCTACGAATTGACCTATATCCGCAAGGACGGGAGCCGGTTCCCCGCCATCGTCTCCGTGACCGCGTTGCGCGACGACCAATCGTCGATCATCGGCTATCTCCTCATCGGCACGGACAACAGCGCGCGGAAACATGCGGAAGAGACGCTTCGCTGGACCGAAGAAAGCTTTCGATTGATGGTGGAAAGTGTCTCCGACTACGCCATTGTGATGCTCGATCCAGAAGGACGCGTCGTCAGTTGGAACACCGGAGCGGAACGGATCAAAGGGTTCCACGCAGGCGAGATTGTGGGGCGCCACTTCGCGATCTTCTACCCTCGCGACGATATCGCGGACGGCAAGCCACAGCAGGACCTCGACCAGGCCGCGGCCGGCGGAAGATTCGAAGACGAAGGCTGGCGTGTGCGCAAAAACGGGTCGCTATTCTGGGCAAACATCGTCATCACCGCCATCCGCGATCAGACCGGCCATCTTCGCGGCTTCGCCAAGTTGACTCGCGACTTGACGGCGCGCAACAAGGTCGAGGCGGTTCTGACGAACGCGAAGGCTGCCGCGGAGAAAGCGAATCTGGCGAAGTCCGAGTTTCTTTCCAGCATGAGCCACGAGCTTCGCTCGCCGCTCAACGCCATCCTCGGGTTCGCTCAGCTCATGGAATCGGATTCACCGGCGCCGACACCAGCGCAGACCGAAAGTATCAGTCAAATCCTGAACGCCGGATGGTATCTGCTGGAGTTGATCAACGAGATCCTCGATCTCGCGGCGATCGAATCGGGGAAGCTGTCGATCTCGCTCGAGCCGGTCTCTCTCACAGAGCTGCTGCTCGAATGTCAGGCGATGATCGACCCGCTGGCCCAGAGGCGCAGCGTGCGCATGACGTTCCCCGCCACGGGCGGAGACTTTCATGTGCATGCCGATCGCACGCGCCTCAAGCAGGTCGTGATCAACCTTCTCACGAACGCCATCAAGTACAACACCGTTGATGGATCCGTCGTTGTCGACTGCAGCGCGGAGGTGACTGCGGGCCGCATTCGGATCACGGTGACGGATACGGGGCCTGGACTCCCACCCGAGAAGCTGACGCACCTCTTCCAGCCGTTCAACCGCCTGGGCCAGGAGGCCACCAGCGAAGAAGGGACCGGCATCGGACTGGTAGTAAGTAAGCGATTGGTGGAGCTTATGGACGGCGTGATCGGAGTACAGAGCGACCTCGGAAAGGGAAGCGTTTTCTGGGTCGAATTGCGATCGACGGCGCCGCTTACAGTCCCGGCTTCGTTCGAAACGATCGCACCCGCGGAATCGGTCAGCGCCAACCCGGCGGCCATGCGCACGCTCCTCTATGTGGAAGACAACCCGGCCAATCTGACGCTCGTTCAGAGACTCATCAGCCGCCGGAGCGATCTGCGCATGCTGACCGCCGTCGACGGACATCGTGGCGTTGAGCTCGCACGCACCTCCCTCCCGGACGTGATTCTGATGGACATCAACCTGCCCGGCATCAGCGGGATCGAGGCCTTGAGAATCCTCCGCGAGGACCAGGCCACGGCGCACATTCCGGTTGTCGCACTCAGCGCCAACGCGATGGCTCGCGATATCCAGAAGGGTCTGGAGGCCGGCTTCTTCCGCTACCTGACGAAACCCATCAAGGTCAGCGAGTTCATGGAGGCGCTGAACTGCGCGCTTGAATTCGCGGAAAAGGATCGTGCCCTTGTCGACTGATGGTCCTGCCGTCAGGATCCTTATCGTCGACGATCAGATCTCGAATGTCCGTCTGCTCGAGCTCGCGCTTCGGCGTGGGGGATATGCCGATGTCGCGTCGACGACCGACCCGAAGCAAGTGGCGTCACTCCACCAGGAGTGTCCCTACGACCTGATCCTCCTGGATCTCCAGATGCCGGAATTGAACGGGTTTCAGGTCATGGCTCAGTTGCGTGAGAGCGAGGCGACGCATCCTGTTGCAATCCTCGTCATCTCAGCCGACCCAGCCCTGATGGTCGCGGCACTGGAAGGGGGAGCAAACGCCTTCCTCAGCAAACCGTTCCGCATCCCCGATGTCCTGGAACGCGTTCAGATCCTGCTGGCGAAGGCTGGCCTCACTAGGATCGAGGAACCGAAAACGCTCGCGTCCGAGGAGCATCTGGCAGTGCCAGAACTACCCGGCGTGAAGAATGTCCGGTCGTGAGGGCAAGCTGGAAGAACGACGGCTTGTTCCGCAGAACACGGTCCTCATTCGTAGGCTTTACTGCGGTGGCGGATATAAATGATATCCACCACACGCCGGTCATCATCGATCGCGAAGATGACCCGCCAGTCGCTCACACGAATCCTCCACCGCCTTGGCTCTCCCTCCAATTTCTTGATGCCGTTTGGCCGGGGGTATCTGGGCCAGCGAATCGATCTTGGCCGCAATTCGTGCGGCAACGCTGACGGGGAGCTTGTCGAGCTCCTTCGCCGCTGACGGCTTGATGATGACGTGATAGTTAGGCACGAGTTTGGCGCTTGCGCCGTTCGAGGCGGCGTTTCACAACCTCGAACGGGACGCTTTTTTCGTGTTCACGGGAATCTGCGACAAGCTGATCGTGGATGTCTTCCCACAACTTGCCATACCGTTCCAGGTCGATCTGCACGGCCACTTTCTTACCCTTGTCGTTGGTAACGAACTGAATGCCTTCCATCACTTCTCCTCACTGACGAACGCAACGATGATCGCACAGGATGACTTCCAATCCGCTCGACCTCGCGATCACCGCCGTCGTCCGCTGAGTACGTAGCAGGGATAGTCGTCGCGTGCTGTCGCTGCGACGGAGAGGTCGATGTTGACCGTCGCGAATGGGGCGTCCGCGTTGGTCACTGCCAGGATTTGTCCGTAGGGGTTGATGATCCATCCGACGCCGCCGCACGAACCGGTCGGATCGACGCGGTTGGACGACAGGCTGAATGCACCGGAGCGCACCGCTGCGACGACGCCCGCCGACAGCCACTTGGCCGTCGTCGCGGCCGCTGTTGCTCGCGGCGACAGGATGACTTGCACGCCGCGCGCGGCATAGGCGGCGTAGGTCTCGACGGCCCACAGCTCGGTGCAGATGTTGAGGCCGAACGACCACGCGTCGGTGCAGTATTCGGTGAAGTGGGAATCGCCCCGGTCGAACCAGCGTGCTTCCCAACTGCCCGGTTCGTCGGGCAGGTAGAACTTGCGGCGCAACGGCACCAGTTCGCCCGAGGCTGACCAGAAAAATCCCTGGTTGAAGCGCCGTTCGTCGATCGTGATGGGACGGGTCCCTACGACATGCGCGACGTTCAACTCCGTGAGGCGAAGGCGCCAGATCGCGCTGCGTGATTCCGCCGCTGCCCAGCGGGCAGCGTCGAAGTGCTCGTCCTGCCAGAGGGGATCGATCATCGCAAGCTCCGGCAGCAGCACCAGCTCGGACGAGTTGCGCGCGGTGTGCTCGCACAGCGCGTCCCATGCGGCGGCAAGTGCTTCGGGCTCATGCGGGAGCTCACAGACGGTGACTCGCATCGTCGCTTCGCCTCCCACCGCTACCAAACCCGCACACGCTTGGCAGGCTCGAGGTACAGCCGCTGTCCGGGGCGTACATCGAACGCGTCGTACCAGGCGTCGAGGTTGCGGACGGTGGCGGCGCGGTAGTCCTCTGGCGCGTGGTCGTTGGTGGCGATCTGTTTTCGCAGAGCGCTCTCGCTGATCTTGCGGCGTTGGGTTTGGGCGTAGGCGATGAAGAGCTCGCGGTCCTGCTGCCGCACATAGTTCTTGTCCGCTAAGCGGTTGCCGAGCGTTTTGTGGAACGCGTCGAGTGCGGCGGCGAGGCCGCCGAGGTCGGCGATATTTTCGCGGAGCGTCAGCTTGCCGTTGATGGAGAGTCCGGGGAGTGGCTGGTATGCCGAGAACTGATCGGCGAGCGGTTGTGCCAGCGCTTCGAAGTGCTGCATGTCCTCGGCGCTCCACCAGTGGCGCATGCGGTGCTCGGTGTCGTAGTCGGCGCCGAGGGTGTCGATGTAGTGCGTGACATCGTGGCCGATGAGCGCACCAATAGAACCGTAAGCGGCGGCGTCGGACGAGGCGTGATCGTACTTGGGAGGTTCCAGCAGCGCGGCCGAGATCACGTAGGAGTTCTGCTGGAACGTGAGGATCCCGCCGACCTGATGCGGCGGCATGGCCCAGAACTTCAGGTTCACGGGTTGGCCGAGGAGGGCGAGGGCGTTGCGGTAGGCGCGATCGGAAACGCGCAACTGATTGCCGAGCGGATCCTTCGGGTCGATGACCAGCGCCGCGTAGCTCTCCCATTGATCGGGATAGCCGAGGCCGACGTACAACGTCTTCAGCTTCTCCAGCGAGCTCGCTTTGGTGGCCGGCGACATCCAGGTCGCGCCTTCGACACGCTTGATGAGCGCGGCGCGGACGCTGTCGGAGATTCGCTCCAGTCGCGCTTTTTGCGCGGCGGGGAAATAGCGCCTTGAGTACATATGTCCGATCGCGTCGCTCATGGCGGATCGTGTGGCGGCGAGGGCACGCTCGGCGCGGGAGGGTTGTGGGCCGGGGGTTGTGGCGGCACGCAGCGCCAGCGCCTCATCGGCGAAGGCGCGCGGCAGCACGTCAGCGAAATCGTGCACGGCGTGGAAGCGCAGGTAGTCTTTCCATGCGTCGAGCGGCTGCGAGGCGACCTGCGCCGCCAGTCCGGTCACGGCGCTCGGTTGCCAGACCGCGAAGTTTCCTTCCTTCGCCAGGCCCGCGGCGTCGAAAAAGAGGGTCCACTCCATCCCCGGAGCGCGTTGCGCGAAATCGGCGCGCGTCCAGACGTTGTCCGCGTTCCGGTCGTTTCCCGACGCCTCGGCTGTGGCGTGGCTTTGCGCGATCGCCGTTTCGAGCGCCAGGACCGCGTTGGCGCGTTCGTCTGCGCGGTCGAAGCCGGCGAGCGTGAGCATCTTCGCGATGTACTGTTGATAGCGATTTCGCTTGGCGGGATCGGCGCTGAGATAGTCGTCGCGGTCCGGCAGGCCCAGCCCTCCCTGCACGAGGAACGCAACGTTGTTCTTCTCACCGTGGATGCTCTGCTGCACCGCGAGTCCCAGCACGCTGGCGGACTGGTAGACGCCAAATCCGAGCGGATCGACGTCGGCGCGCATCGAGCGGCCCAGCTCGCGTGTGAGCTGCGTCTTGTCCGAGACGCTCTCGATGCGATCGAGCAGCGGTTTGAGCGACGCGAGCCCTCTCGCTTCGATCGAGGCCTCGTTCAAGTACGCGGCGTGAAAGTCGGCGACCTTGTGCGCCGCCGAGCCGGCTGGCGCGGCGCTGGCGGCGTCGAGCAGCGCGGCGACGCGGGTTCGAGCCTGTTCCTCCAGCTCGTCGCGCGCTCCCCATCTCTCTTTGCCCGCCGGGATCGTGGCGGCTTTGAGCCAGGCGCCGTTGGCGTAAGCAAAGAAATCGTCGCCCGGTGTGATGCTGGCGTCCACCGTGCTCTCGAGTGGCGATGGTTTCCGGCCGGCCGGCGTTTGTGCAGCGGAGAGTGACAAGTGCCACCACGAGAGCGCCGCGGCCGCGAGGATTGGCAGCGCCACGGCGAGAAAGTGTCCGCTCCGAGGAGGCGTGTGATGAGGTGCGTCGAGGTGCATTGACATGGCGGCGAAGGTATCCGCAGCTCGACATCCCGTCGCGGCGCAGCCCGACAACTTTCATTCACTTTCGGACATTGGTTGTCGGCTCGAAGTCGCTCACGCGGAGACGCGGAGGACGCGGAGGAGAGCAGAACTTCTGTCCCGTATCTGTTCACCGGTTTGTCTCTCTCAGCGCTCTCCGCGGCTCCGCGTGCCAATCGGGTATGCGGTAAAGAAAAGCAGCTGGGTCTCGCGGAGACGCGGAGGGCGCGGAGAGAAAGCCGAACTTCTCTCTCCGTCTCGTAGATTTCAGTAGTTGAAAATAGGGGCGCAGATGTCACTCGCTGTCTTGGCGGCATTCTGCGCGGTTCCGCGTGCGCTTGGAAGAGCGATACTTACGGCAGGAAGGTTCACGAGGAGAGTGAGGGACATCCGCGAGAACAGGTCGGAGACTTGGGATGCACGAACTGGATGACATTACGGCGGCGATCATCGACTCAGCGATCAAGATCCATACCGAGCTTGGCCGGGGCTGCTGGAGTCGGTCTACGAGGCCGTTCTGGCACGGGCGCTCGAACGACGGGGATTTCAAGTAGAGCGGGAGAAGCCGGTAAGGTTCGTATACGACGGCATCGTTTTCGAGAACGCCTTCCGCGTTGACCTGCTGATCGATCAGCGCGTGGTCGTCGAACTGAAGTCCGTCGAACACCTTGCGCCCGTCCACTACAAGCAGGTTCTGACGTACGTCCGGCTGTTGAAGCTCCAGGTTGGCCTTCTCATCAACTTCGGCGGTGCGACTCTCAAAGAAGGTTTGCACCGCATCGTCAACAATCTCCCCCTCTCCGCGTCTCCGCGCCTCCGCGTGAACCGGGCTCCCGGCCAACCATGAACAAAGCCGAAATCCATCTCGAGCGTGCGATATCGTGATTCCGCCAGACCTCAATTCCATGAACCGGCCCGCCCAGCTCATCGACGTCCTCTTCGTCATCGTGCCGCATTCGCTGCTGCTCGACATCGCCGGTCCCGCGGAAGCCTTTCGCCTTGCCAACCAGCATCGCGAGCTCCGCGGACTGCCACCACGCTTTCGTCTGGCCTTCGCGGGGCCAGTGGCAACTCTCTCGACGTCGGTCGGACTGACGCTGGGCGATCTGGTTCCCTTACCGGCGCAGCTCGACACGCCCACCTGGGTCGTGGTGGTCGGTCAACCGACAGCTCACGTGACGCGTGTGACGCCGGAGATCGAGGCCGCCGCGCGATGGTTGCGCGATCGTCTGCATGACGCGCTTCTCGATACGAAGTCGCCGCATCGTTTGCTGACCATCTGCTCGGGCACGCTGCTCGCCGCGCGGGCCGGACTCCTCGGTAAGCGCCGCTGCACCACGCATCACGAGCTGTTATCGATGCTTCAGGCCCTGGAGCCGCGAGCACACGTCATCGAGAATCGCGTCTTCGTGGTGGATGGTCCCATCGCCTCGAGCGCCGGCATCACTGCGGGGATCGACGTCGCGCTGCACCTCATCGCCGAGGAGTGTGGTGAGGCGCTGGCGGCGAGCGTCGCCGAGGATATGGTGGTGTACCTGCGGCGCTCGCCGCGCGACACCGAGCTTTCGCCGTTTCACATGCACCGCCGCCACCTCCACCCGACGGTGCATCGCGTCCAGGATGCGATCGTCTCCGAGCCGCAGCGCGATTGGGATATGGCGTCGCTGGCCGACATTGGCCACGCGGCCGAGCGCCACCTGCTGCGGTTGTTCGTCGACCACGCCGGAATCTCGCCGTTGCACTACCTCCGCCTGATCCGGCTGGAGCGCGCCCGGCAATCACTCGAATACGGCGCGACCGTCACGCGCGCCGCCGCAGTCGCCGGCTTCGGCTCCGACGTGCAACTGCGCCGCGCCTGGAGCCGCCAGTGGGGCGGGTCGCCCCGCGATGCGGCGCGGGCAGCAGGGGAGGGCGCTCCGGCATCGCCCGCGCCACGATCTCGCGTCAGGCGGTGATTGGTCATCACATGTATAAGCGCAGACCGTGTGGCGCGAGCTCATGGAAATCGCGGTCGTCCGTCCACAGGAGTGCATCGGAAGTGATCGCAGTAGCAGCGATGATGGCGTCCCCGGCGCCAAGACGAGAATGAGCGGCAAGCAGGCGAGCGGCCAGCTCATAGGCTTCTCTTGTAGTTTCCAGGAACGGATAGGCGCGGAGTTTCTCCTCGTACCGGCTGCGAATGGACTCGTTACGAAAGACGCCGAGAAACTCGACGCAGATCTGGCCCCTGACGGCCGCCTCGTTGCTCGCCACCAGCATCCAGATCGTTTGCCCCCATTGCCACTTCCCGCTTGCGGTACAGAGCGATCCAGATACTGTGTCTACGAGGACCATTGCCGTTTGCGACGCGTGGCCTTGATGACCTTTTTGGAATGCGGGGTCTTGTGATCGAAGAGCTCTTCGAGCATAGCGAGCCGTTTTCGCAGCGCGACGTAGTCTTCGAGCGATGTGACGATGGCCTCGCTATAGCCTGACGTGCCGCTCATTTCCTTCGCATCACGAAGGAGGTCTTCGCTGATTGTGATCGTCACCCGCATCTGCACAATTTCTCATGATGGGATGCCCCGAGTCCATGTGAGTGCGCATCGGTTTATCCTTCGCCCATGACTGACCTCTTCCTCCACAATCCCCGCTGCAGCAAGAGCCGCGCGGAGTTGGCGCTCGTCCGCGAGGCCGGCGTTGAGCTGCCGGTTCGCGAGTATCTGAACGATCCCCTGTCGATCGCTGAGCTACGCCGGATCGTGCGGCTGCTCGGCGTTCGTCCGATCGATATCGTGCGGCGCGGTGAGCCGCAGTACAAGTCCCTCGGCCTCAGCGACGCCACGCCGGACGATGAGGTGCTGCGCGCGATGGCCGAGAATCCGATCCTCATCGAACGGCCGATTGTCGTCCGCGGCGGGAAAGCGGTGGTGGGGCGGCCTCCGGAGACGGTGCGTGAGATCCTGTAACGGGCGATGCCGCCGCACGTCGCGCGGAACGGTTCAGCGGAGCTCTGATGCCGCTGCTCGCGGTAGCGCGAACCTCAGTCTGCGATCGTGGAATGCGTGGGACACGAGTGCACGGTAGGCGAGGTCGTGAATACGCTCAAAGGGACGTTTGAGATCGAGCCAGGCGATTTGAGACAAGAGATAAGGGTAGCGGCCGGTCGCCGCTTCCCGATCTCTGATCTCTGAATTCTGATTTCTGATCTCTGTTCTCCTGTCTCTGATCCTGACCACCTGACAATTGTCACCTCGAGGTAGTGATGTTCTCCAATGTTGCGCTGCGCCGCGCGGGCCGATACTGCGGAAATGAAAAAAGCTCTCTTGACGATTCTGTGCGCGTCGTTGTTCGCGAGTGTGCTCGCCGCGCAGACGAAACCGACTGCGATTACTGATGTGAGGTTGTTCGACGGCATCGGCGTCGTGCGGCACGCGACTGTCTTGATCGAAGGGACGAAGATCGTCGCTGCCGGCACGAAGGTCGCGGTTCCTGCTGGCGCTACGATCATCGATGGCAAGGGGAAGACGCTGCTGCCGGGTTTGATCGACTCGCATACGCACGTCTTTCCGGGAAGCCTGGAGCGCGCGCTGCGCTTTGGCGTCACGACGGAGCTCGACATGTTTACGGCGCTCGTCACGCTCAAGGCGCTGCGTGCGGAGCAGGACAAAGGGCCGGTGACGAATCGTGCCGACATCTACTCGGCGGGAACGCTGGTGACGGTCGCTGGCGGACATGGCAGCGAGTACTTTCCGATCCCGACGTTCAAGTCCGGCGACGATGCGCAGGCGTTCATCGATGCGCGGATCGCCGAGGGGTCGGACTACATCAAGCTGATCGAGGAGACGGGGGAGGCGTACGGAATGAAATTGCCGACGCTGACCAAGAGCGATCTGACGGTGCTGATCGCCGCGGCGCACAAGCGCGGAAAGCTGGCCGTCGTCCACGTTTCCACGCTCAGCGGTGCACGCGATTCGATCGAGGCCGGCGCCGACGCCCTCGTCCACATCTTCGCGGACAAGGCGCCCGACGCTGCGTTCGGGAAACTCGCGGCAGCGCATCACGTCTTTGTCGTCCCGACGCTCACGGTCAACGAGAGCACCACCGGCGTCGGCAGCGGAACCTCGCTCATCACCGACAAGCACCTCGGCCCCTACCTCGGTGCGGACGAGATCACGAACCTCAAAGCGGCCTTCCCATCCAGGCCAGGCGCCAGCGTGAACATGGCCAACGCATTCGAGGCCGTGCGTCAGTTGAAGGCGGCGGGTGTCCCGATTCTCGCGGGGACCGACGCGCCCAACCCGGGCACATCGCACGGAGCGAGCATGCATCGCGAGCTCGAGCTGCTCGTCAAGTCCGGACTGACGCCGCTGGAGGCGCTGACGGCCGCCACGGCGACGCCCGCAAAACAGTTCAAGCTCAACGACCGCGGGCGCATCGCGGCCGGTCTGCGCGCCGATCTTCTCCTCGTCGACGGCGACCCGACCTCGGACATTCTGGCGACGCGCAACATCGCCGCGATCTGGAGAAACGGAGTCGTACTCGACCGGCATCCTGAGCCGAAGGTGGAGGCTGTTTCCGCGGTGAGTGCCGCGGCGCTCATCGGTGACGGCACGATCAGCAATTTCGACAACGGCGAGACGAAACCCGCGTTCGGTTTCGGCTGGCAGGTCTCCACAGACTCGATGATGGGTGGTGCGTCAACCGCCTCGATGGACGTCATCGACGGCGGCGCCAACGGAACTCCGAAATCGCTGCACGTCCACGCCGAGACAAAGGCGGGCAGCATGTACCCGTGGGCCGGTGCGATGCTCATCATCGGCGCGACTCCGATGGCTCCTCTCGATGTCTCCTCGAAGGGCGGGCTCTCGTTCTACGCGAAGGGCAACGTCGACATCCGGCTGATGCTTTTCGCGGCCAGCGCGGGGCGGATCCCGCGTATGACCAACGTTCATGCCGGCGCGGACTGGACGGAGATCACCGTCCCGTGGTCCGCGTTCAGTGTCGACGGTAAGGACGTCCAGGCGTTTCTTTTCTGCGGCGCCGGCAACGGCGTGGCCGACTTCGAGATCGATCAGGTTCGCCTGAAGTAGAACGTCTCCGCGACCGAGCGAGCCTAAACTATGCCGGTGCAAGCAGAACGCGATTACGTTGGCTGGACCAAGTACGTCTGGCTGATCTACATCGTTCCCTTCGCGGTCTACCCGTTCCTCACGAAGGCGAGTCCGCTTTGGATCGCGCTGACGATCGCAGCGATGGCGGTGTTCCTGCTCCTCTACTTTGCCGGATACCGGGCTCGCGGCAATCGCATCCTTCCGATCATCGCGGCGCTCACTCTCCTCGGCGTGCTCTTCCTCCCGCAGAACCTCGGCGCGGGAGCGTTCTTCATCTACGCGGCATCGTTCGCGGGAGCGGCGGGTGGGATGCGGCGGGCGCTCGCGATCGTCGGCGCGGTACTCGTTGTTTTGCTGCTTGACGCGGCGTTGATCGGAATGAGTCCATTGCTCTGGTGGTGGGCCGCGGTGTTCACGATCGTCGTCGGCGCGGTGAACGCCCACTTCGCGCAGGTCGCCCGCGCGCACGCAAGGCTGCGGATGGCGCAGGACGAGATCGAGCACTTGGCGAAAGTGGCTGAGCGCGAACGGATCGCCCGCGATCTTCACGACGTTCTGGGCCACACGCTGTCGCTCATCATTCTCAAGTCGGAGCTGGCCTCGAAGCTGGCCGACCGCGATCCGATGCGCGCCCGTGACGAGATTCGCGATGTCGAGCGCATTTCACGCGAAGCGCTTTCCGAAGTACGCCAGGCCGTTCGTGGCTATCGCGCCGGCTTGCAGCAGGAGATCGACGGCGCCGCGGAGATGTTGCGCGCGGCGTCGATTGCATTGACGAAGAAGATCGAGCCGGTACCGCTCGCGCCGGGACAGGAGGCGATCCTCGCGCTTGCGTTGCGTGAGAGCGTGACGAACGTCGTCCGCCACTCCGGCGCGTCGCACTGCACGATCGAGCTTCGGCGCGTCGATGGCGAGATTCGCATGATCGTGTCCGACGATGGCCGCGGCGGCGCACACGCCGACGGCGCGGGAATCAGCGGCATGCGGGAGCGGATCACGTCGATGGGCGGGCGCGTCGTGCGCGACGGCTCGCGCGGAACGACGCTGACGGTGACGTTGCCGCTGGCGAGCGGTCCGCAGGGCGTCAGCGCGATCGAGCGCTCGGCATGATCCGCGTCGTCATCGCCGAGGATCAGGCCATGCTCCTCGGCGCGTTGTCGGCGCTGCTCGAAATCGAATCGGATATCGAAGTCGTTGCTCGCGCACGCAACGGCGACGAAGCGCTCGACCTCGTGCGCACGCATCGGCCCGATGTGCTCCTGACTGACATCGAGATGCCGGGGCGGACCGGGCTGGAAGTTGCGGCGGTTCTTCGGCAGGAGGCGTTGCCGACGCGAACGGTCATCCTCACGACGTTTGCGCGAGCGGGCTACCTGCGGCGCGCGCTCGAGGCGGGCGCGTCGGGATATCTGCTGAAAGATTCGCCTGCCGAACAACTGGCCAACGCGATTCGTCGCGTTCATGCCGGAGGACGCGCGGTCGATCCGGAGTTGGCGGCCGAGGCGTGGGGCGAGCCGCTGACGGATCGCGAGCGGCAGGTGCTGCGGCGGGCGGGCGAGGGACAGGCAACGGGCGAGATCGCTGAGGCGCTGCACCTTTCCGAGGGGACCGTGCGGAACTATCTGTCCGAGGCCATCAGCAAGCTCGGCGCGCAAAACCGCGTCGAGGCCGCGCGCATCGCTCGCGAAAAAGGGTGGCTGTAACGCTCCTGTGAGAATGCCGCCCATTGATTTTGCATTCATGCAAGTTGATGTACGTTCGTTCGTACGGAGGCCCGATGAAACGACTCGTTCTGTCCCTCGCAATGATTGCCGCGGTGGGATGCGCATCTCCCCAGCAACAGCGCACGCCGCCAGCAGCGCAACCGCCGTCGTTCCAGCCGTCGTACGGAAGCGACATGGGCGGATCACCCGTCGGCGTGATTCCCGCCGCGATCCTCCACGATAGCGCGCGCAACAAAGATCTCGAGGTTTCGATCGAGTATCCGACGCGCGGCGCGGCGCCGTTTCCGGTGATCATCTTCTCGCCCGGATACGGCGGATCGAGCCACGGCTATGAAGGGTTGATCTCGTACTGGACGAGCTACGGCTACGTCTGCATCCGGCCGTCGCACGCGGACGCCGGCGCGCTGGGCGATGCCATGCGAGACCTTCTGGCGATGAGCCGCGATGACCGTACCAACCGAAATCCGAGCCGGCGGGATCGCGCGCGTGTGCAGGCGGAAGCGCAGGCACGGCCGCAAACGAACCTGGCCGAGGCGATCTGGGACAAGGAGCGCGAACCGCAGTGGCGCGACCGCGTCCGCGACGTCACCCTCATCATCGATTCGCTCAACGATCTGGAGAAGAGCTATCCGGAGCTGGCCGGCAAGATGGACCACGCCCGCATCGGTGTCGGAGGCCATTCCTATGGCGCGTTCACGGCGATGCTCACGGCGGGGACGAAGACGTTCAGCAATCCGCCGCTCGCTCTCGGCGATCCCCGGGTGAAGGCGATCGTGGCGATGTCGCCGCAAGGCATTGCCGCGAACCGCGGACTGACGGCCGATTCGTGGAAGGACCTTCATGTTCCGGCGATGTTCATGACCGGCACGCGTGACTACGGCGCGAACGATACGGAAGGTCCGGACTGGCACCGCCTCGGGTACGACCACGCGGCGCCCGGCGACAAGTTCTTCGTGCTGATCCGCGGCGCGAACCACATGACGTTCACCGGCATCGCCTCGGGGCTCGGCGAGCAATTCGATTCGAATCGCAGCCAGATGCCGATGGTCGATCCGCGCACCGGCCGGGAGACCTACCCCGAAACGCAGCAGTCGACGCGCGGCGGCCTGCCACTCGTCGACCGCGGCACATTCGCCTCGATCCGCTCGATCTCACTGATGTTCTGGGATTCGTACCTGAAGGACAAGAAGGATGCGAAGGAGCTGCTCGATCCTGCGAAATACGCGGGGAGCGTGGAAGTGAGTCGGAAGTAGGGGGGAACGGTTTCACGCGGAGACGCGGAGACGCGGAGAAAGCAAACCTCCGCATCTCCGCGTCTCCGCGTGAGAAGCCTTACAACTTCTTCAACAGCCCCTTCCAACGTGCCCACGCGTCGTCGCGCGCCTTCTTGTTGCCCGCATACGCGTCGCGTACCTTCGCCTCGGCGTCCGCGGGTGGCGGGGGAGCGTCGCCCGCGCGCATGAAGCCGTGTCCTGCGCCGTCGTACGTGACCGGCTCGTATGTTTTTCCGGCGGCCTTCATCAACTCGGTCGTTTTCGGGATCGTTGCTCCGACGCGCGCGTCGTTGCCGGCATAGAAACCATAGACCGGCGCTTTGATCGCCGCGATTGCCTCGGGTGACTCCGGTCCAGTTCCGTAGAACACGTACGCCGCGGAGAGGGTGGGACGATTCGTCGCGAAGCGGAACGACTGCGTGCCGCCCCAGCAGAATCCGGCGACGGCAACCTTGCCGCTTGCCGCTGGCAATTTCGAAACGTAATCAGCGACGGCGTTCAAATCAGCGGTGATCTGATCCGGCGGGAGAGTGCCGATCACCTTCACGGCCGCGTTGGCATCGCCGATCTCGGCCGTGCCGCCGCCTTTTGGAGCCATACCTGACAGCAGGTCCGGCGCGATGGCGATGTAACCGGCTGCGGCAACTTCGTCGGCCTCCATCTGCGCCCAATCGGTCAGGCCGAAGATCTCGTGAATCACGATCACCGCCGCGGCTTTGTTCTTCACCTCGGGATAGACGACGAAGCAACTGACGACGCGATTGCCGGCTTTCACGTTCACCCACTCGCGGTGCCGCGGCGAGTCTGCCAGATGTTTTTTGGCCCACTCGCCACCGGTCATCGCAGAAGCTCCGGAAGAGGGAGGCGTTGCATGCTCGGCGTGAGCTGGCGCTGGTCCCTGTGCGCAGGCGATGGCGGCAGGAAGCAAAAGGGCGGCGATCACGATCAGCGATTTCTTCATCGTTTCCTCCAAGGTCCGGATTCTAACTTGTGGGAGCACAGACAAGAGTGTCTGTGCCACATTGATTCGGCCTCCGTGGCGCGGACGCTCGTGTTTGGCTCTCCGTCAACACATGGAGCTGGTTCTATGTGGCACAGACACTCTTGTCTCTGCTCCCCCGTCACCGAATGCCGATCTCCGCGTAATACCCGGTCATGAGGATCAAAACCATGACCACGAACCGCCTACGACTTGCCCTCGGCACCTGCCTGCTGGCACTCACGCCGCTCCTGATGGCCGTGCCGGCAACATCTACCGTCGCCTCGAAAACGTCCACCACCACTTCCACTGCCACCTCATCCAGCATCGATGACTACGACAGCCGGGAGACGCGCGACAGGTTCCACGAGCTGCTGCGCACCTATCCGCCCGCCGTGTCGGCGGTCCTGCGCCTCGATCCATCGCTCTTCAACAACGCCGCCTATCTCGCGTCGTATCCCGGTCTGGCCGCCTATGTTGCTGCGCACCCCGAGATCGCGCACTCTCCAGAGTACTTTCTTCCCGCGGTCTCCTCTTTCGCCGACACGCGGCGGGACGTGCAGCGCGAACACACTCTCGACATTCTCGCGGGCCTCGCCGCCATGACCGTATTCATCATTGTCACGCTCACGCTCTCGTGGCTGGTGAAGACGCTCATCCAGCAACGCCGGTGGAGCCGGCAGTCGCACGTGCAGACCGAGGTTCATGCGAAGCTGATCGACCGCCTGACGACGAGCGAAGACATGATCGCGTATGCGCAATCGCCGGCAGGCAGGCGTTTTCTCGAAGGTGGTCCGATCGCGCTCGATGCAGCGGTACAGCCGGTGAGCGCGCCGATCGGACGATTCCTCTGGTCGATCCAGGCCGGACTCATCCTGGCGGCCGCCGGCTTCGGCATGCAGTTCGTTAGCAATCAGATGCCGCTCGAGGTCGCGCCCGTCACTTCCGGACTGGGCATGCTCATGATTTCGGTCGGCATCGGATTCGTGCTTTCGGCGATCGTCTCGTTTCTCCTTTCGCGAAGACTCGGGCTCCTGCCGGCGCCTCCGGCTACCGCCGATGATGCGGCGCGCGCGTAGCCACCATCACGAACTATCATTGATGAGATGCCATTCAGCGTCGACATGACCTTGTCCGAGCTCGGGCTCCGCTCGCGCGTCGAGGAAACGGCAACCGCCACGCCGATGGATGAGGATGCGTTCCGGGCCTTTTACGAACGGACGGCACGGCCGGTATGGGCTTACCTGCGGCGAATCAGCGGCGACGCGCAACTTGCCGATGATCTGTTGCAGGAGGCCTACTACCGTTTCTTCCGCGCGGCCGTCGTTCATGAGGATGAGACTCACCGCCGCAACTACCTCTATCGCATCGCTACGAATCTCGTCCGCGACAACGCCCGTAAGCACCGCCATGGTCACGACGTGGAGCTCCCGGACGAAAGCGCTTCCGATCAGCTCCGCGACGACGGCGCCACCGCCTCCCGCGCCGAGGCACGCATGGACCTCGGGCGCGCCATGGCCCAACTCGGCGCGACGCAGCGGCAGATGCTCTGGCTGGCCTACGCGCACGGGTCATCGCACGACGAGATCGCGCAGGTCGTCGGCGTAAACACCGGCGCGGTCAAAGCCTTGCTGTACCGCGCCCGCCGCAAGCTTGCCTCACTCCTGCGCGGACACGACCTCGGAGGAAAACGTGCATAGCCCCTACTGCGAACGCGAGATCGAGACGGTCCACGCCGTCACGTCCGGCGCATGGCCCGATGCATGCGACGTGTCATTGCGCGCGCACGTGGCGACATGCGCAGCCTGCGCCGACATCACCGAGGTTGCCGGCGCGTTGATCGCAGATCGCGACGCCGCGTCGCGCATCGCTCCCATTCCGCCGTCCGGACTCGTCTGGTGGCGGATGCAGTTGCGCGCTCGCCGCGACGCCACGCGCGTCGCCCGCCGCACCGTGATCGCCGTGCAGGCCGCCGTCTTCTCCGGCGTCCTCGGTATCGCCCTCGCCGTGCTCGTGCCGCGGTTGTGGGACAAGCTCCCGCACATGAACGAGCTCGCGTCGTCAGGTGCTCTGGCTCTTGCGCAATTTGGCTTGCCGCTGCTCCTCGCCCTCGCGGTGTGGCTGACGCTGGCCCCAGTCGCCGTCTGGCTCGCGGTAACCGAGGACTGAACCTCTTTCCTTCCGGCGGATGCTGGCGCTCCCGCGATACGATTGGCGCATGGGAACGCTGCGCAAATGGTTTGGGCCGAGCAGGGAAGAAGTGTGGCGGCAGTTGAGTGCGGCGATCGGTGGCCGCTTCGTCGAGGGCGGGTTTTTCAAGAGCGACCGGGTCGAAGCCGAGCATGGGCCGTGGGTCGTGACGCTCGACAACTACACGGTGTCGACCGGGAAGGTGACGGTCGTCTTCACGCGGCTCCGCGCTCCGTATGTGAATCCCGACTCGTTCCGCTTCACGATCTACCGCAAAGGCTTCTTCAGCGAGATCGGGAAATGGTTCGGCATGCAGGACATCGGCATCGGCGATCCCACATTCGACGAGGCCTTCATCATCAAGGGAAATGACGAGCGGAAAGTCCGCGCACTCTTCGCCGACCCGAAACTGCGTGAGCTGATCGCCGCGCAACCCGAGATCCACTTCGAGGTCAAAGACGACGATCGCTGGTTCGGAAAGAAGTTCCCCGAGGGCGTCGATGAGCTCTATTTTCAGGTGGTGGGCGTGATCAAGGATGTGGCCCGCCTCGAACAACTCTTCGCCCTCTTCGCCGAGACGCTCGATCAGCTCTGCCGGATCGGTTCAGCGTACGAGACGGAAGCTCACGTGTAAGGATCGCAGCGCTTTTCTCCGCCCCTCCGCGCCTCCGCGTGACAAGTTTTTCGTTCTCCATCACACATTCGCATTGACAAATGTATAGGCCCGACCTATCTTCACTCATATTCGCCATCACGCATATGAAGGAGGTCACATGACCATCAGCTCCGAAGTACAGACCCTCAAAGTTCACGTTTCCCTCAACGTCCGCAACGTCGAAGCGAGCATCGATTTTTACCGCCGCATGCTCGGCATCGAGCCGTCGAAAGTCCGCACCGGCTACGCGAAGTTCGACGTGCAGAACCCTCCGGTGAATCTCGCGCTCAACGAGATTCCGGACCTCGCCGGCGCCGGCGCCCTCTCGCACCTCGGCATCCAGGTCGGCTCGACCGACGACGTTCTGGCCACCCGCCTGCGCTGGGAGCGGGTCGGCCTCCTGACGCGCGACGAAATGCAGACGAGCTGCTGCTACGCGAAGCAGGACAAGACATGGGTCCGCGATCCCGACGGCAACGAGTGGGAAGTCTTCGTCGTCCTCGAAGACAACCTGCCGGAGTCTGCCAGCACCTCGGCGGCATGCTGCGTCTCCAAGGCTGCGACGAGCGACGTTTCCGCGGCGACAGCCTGAAAAGAGATTTCGCGCGAAGCGCTTTGGAGTGCGGTGGCGCCAGCCACCGCTTTAGTGCTCGTCATTCAAAGCGGCAGCTGGCGCTGCCGCAGTCCAAAGCGCTTCGCGCGAAACTGTTCAGGCCAGCCGCCGCTCGCCCGCGTACACGTTCGCGCGTCCGTCGCGCACGAAGCCGAGGAGGGTGATGCCGAACTCGTGAGCGAGCTCGATCGCCAGTGACGAAGGCGCTCCGACGGCGGCCAGGATCGGGATGCGGGCCACCGCGCACTTCTGCACGATCTCGAACGACGTGCGTCCGCTGACGACGAGGATGTCCGCGCTTTTGCCGTCGAGAAACAGCGAGCCGATGACTTTGTCAACCGCGTTGTGGCGGCCGATGTCTTCACGGACGCGGAGCAGCGCGCCGTCGCGCCCGAACGCCGCGGCGCCGTGAATCGCGCCCGTGGCGTCGAACGCTGTCTGCTGGCTGCGCAGCACATCCGGAAGCGAGAACAGCAGCGTCGATGCGACGACGAACTCGTCTTCGATCGGCGCAACCGCCACGCGCAACGCATCGATCGACGCCTTCCCGCAGACGCCGCACGAGGACGTTGCATAGAAGTGCCGCTGCAGACGCTGCATGTCGATTGAAACGCCGTCGTGCAACGCCACGCGAACGATATTCGGCGAGCCCCAGTGCCGGATCGATTCGATCTCGCCGGGGCTGTGCAGAATCGACTCCGTGAACAGGAACCCGGCGGCGAGATCGAAATCGGCGCCGGGCGTGCGCAAGGTGACGGAGACGGCTTTGTCGCCGACGCGGATCTCCAGCGGCTCTTCGACGACGACGGCATCTTCGTCACCGCCGCCCGGAATGCGGCTTACGCGTACTTTGCGTACGGCTTCGTTCACGCGCCGGATTGTATGGCGCGTCCACAGTCAGAGGCGAAGTGCCTTGGCGAGGAGATAAAGATTCCAGACGATGAACGTAGCAGTTGTGGTGAGGGCCACGGTAATGTTGATTCGTCGCGATGTCGCCCTCTGTTCTTCCGCGTAGTACGTCAGTAGCGCCACAAGGGCGCTGAAGAGAATATAGCCAACGACAAGCAGATGAATGTGCTCGACGAGCGTGAATCTTGGAGTGTCTCCTAACGCCGCGGCGCTCGTGCGCATGCTCACGACAGTCGCGAAAAGAGCGCCGAGGAGAAGACTGATCCGCGAACTGAACTCGCCTTTTCCCATGAGAAACGAAAGGAGCATGATCGCGAACGCGACGTACGCGGTGAATACCAGCTTGAAGAAGGACAGGCCTCGATCTTTGCGGGTGATCGGGATCGTCAGGTGAGCCTCTGCCCAATACGTCCTCGGTATTGGCACGGTGATGTCGCCGAAACGGCTGTCGTATGGGTAACCTCCCGTGGTTAGCAGTCCGGGTTTCAGTCCCCAGTCCGTCAGCTGGATATTCCGACTGGTGCCGGAGTCGGTTTTGTCTGCCTCGTAGGTGATAGACCGTGTGTCGTGATCCGTCTCGCCGACCGCGATTTCGAGCGTATGTTTATCGAACGGAAAACGGTGCATGGCCCAGTCATAGCCGATCGTTGCATTAAACTCGCGATATCCCCACCGTCTGTCGCCGACGATTTCTTCCTTCGGCTCGCTGGCCCAAAACTGTTTCGCATTTTCGAGCCCTACCGTCTTGATCGGACACGAATTCGACGAAGCACTCGAGAGGGTCCACACCCAGAAGTCGGCGGAAAACGACTGCGTTGACGGATTCAGGTCGCTGAGCCGCAAAACGTAAATGCCAATCTTGACGACTTCCGGTTTCGCCGGCGGCGCCAACCTAGGTTGCGCGTGGATTGCCAACGGCAACAGGGCAATGAACGCCCCCGCCATCGTGGGTCTGAGGTCATGCATGAAGGATGAATGTAAGTCTCGCTACCACAAACGCAAGGTCTGACAATGGAAGCGGCGGTTTTTGCATACACTTCCCTCGTGCTCGCCGAGCTCCTCCTGAAGTGGCCGCTCATCCGCCAGTTGAGAACCGGCGCGGACGGCACAGGCGTCGAGTCGATGTCCGATGCCACGCATGCGCTTCGGCCGAAGAATGAGGGCGCCGAGGTGGCGCGATCGATCTGCCCGTACTGCGGCGTCGGATGTGGTCAACTTGTTTACCATCGCGAGGGGAAGGTCGTTTCCATCGAAGGCGATCCGGAATCGCCGATTTCGCGCGGTCACCTCTGTCCGAAAGGCTCGGCGTCGTATCAGCTCGTTACGCATGACGGCCGTGCCACGAAGGTGAAGTACCGCGCCGCGCGGTCAAAACAATGGACCGAGCTTCCTCTCGATCAAGCCATGCGCATGGTGGCGCGGCGGATGTGGGAGACGCGCAACCGCACCTTCACGGAGACGCTCGACGGCAAGCCCGTCATGCAGTGCACCGGCATGGCGCACCTCGGCGGCGCCACGCTCGACAACGAAGAAAACTACCTCATCAAAAAACTATTCACAGGAGGTCTGGGCATGGTTTGCATCAGCAACCAGGCCCGGATATGACACAGCTCCACCGTCCCCGGTCTGGGGACTTCGCTGGGACGGGGCGGTGCAACGACCGCGCAGCAGGATCTGGCCAACGCCGACGCCATTCTCATCATGGGCTCGTCGATGGCCGAGAATCATCCGGTCGGATTTCAATGGGTGATCGAAGCGCGTGAGAAGAACGGCGCGACGATCATCCACGTCGATCCGCGCTTCAACCGCACCTCGGCCATGGCGGATTACTGGCTCCCGCTCCGCGCCGGCAGCGACATCGTTTTTCTCGGCGCGCTGATCAACTACACGATCAGCAACGACCGCTACTTCCGCGACTACGTCATTCCCTACACGAACGCCGCGACGATTCTGCGCGAGGACTTTCGGGATACCGAGGATCTCGGAGGGCTGTTCAGCGGATGGGATCCGGAGAAGAAACAGTACGACTCGAAGACGTGGCTCTATGAAGGAGCCGAGGCGAAGTCGGGTGGCTCGCAGCCGGGCATGGGCGAGGAGAGAGGTGGCCACGGCAAGGACCGCGGCGGTGAAGCGCAGAACCTCGGCGACCCTCATCGCGATCCGACGTTGCAGCATCCGCGTTGCGTTTTCCAGGTTCTGAAGCGCCACTTCGCGCGCTACACGCCGGAGATGGTGGAGCAGAACTGCGGCATCCCAACGGAGCGCTTCCTCGAAGTCGCTGACATCTTCACGAGCGCATCGGGGCGCGAGAAGACTGGCGCGATCTGTTACGCCGTCGGCTGGACGCAGCACTCGTCGGGCGTGCAGATCATCCGCGCCGCGGCCATCCTGCAACTCCTCCTCGGCAACATCGGCCGTCCCGGCGGCGGCATCATGGCGCTGCGCGGCCACGCATCGATCCAGGGCTCGACTGATATCCCCACGCTTTACGACATCCTGCCCGGCTACCTTCCGATGCCGCTGCACAACGCGGACGACGATACCAACCTGGCCGCCTGGATCAAGACGCACAAGTCGCCGGCGGGTTGGTGGAACAACATCGACAAATACATCGTGTCGCTGCTCAAGGCGTACTACGGCGACGCGGCAACGAAGGAAAACGATTTCGGATTCGAGTGGCTGCCGCGGCTGACCGGCGATCACTCGCACTTCGGCTACTGGCTCGACATGGCCGACGGCAAACTGGAAGGTCTCTTCGTGATGGGCCAGAACCCCGCTGTCGGCGCGCCGAATGCACGGCTCGAGCGAAAAGCGCTGTCAAAATTGAAATGGCTCGTCGTGCGCGATCTCGTCGAGACCGAGACGGCCACGTTCTGGCTCGACTCGCCCGAGATCGCGAATGGGGAACTGCGGACCGAAGAGATCGACACGGAAGTCTTCCTGTTTCCTGCGGCGTCGCACGTTGAGAAAGCGGGGACGTTCACGAACACGCAGCGCCTTCTGCAATGGCGCGAGCAAGCGATCGATCCGCCCGGCGACGCCCGCAGCGAGCTGCACTTCATCTATCACCTCGGCCGGTTGCTGAAGGAGAAGGCGACCGACGCACCGCGCGACGCCGGACTGCGCGCGCTGACGTGGGACTACCCGTGCCACGGCGCGATCGACGAGCCGAGCGCGGATGCGGTGCTGCGCGAGATTCACGGGTGGGCATTGGGGTGGGGGGGGGG
>JAXDGW010000039.1:0-44446 GCA_034664845.1 Thermoanaerobaculia bacterium
CCCCGCGGTTCCGCCGATTCGAAATGACAGCGATATGCTTCGTGAGCAGCTAATAGCCAAGAGCTAAGAGCTAACAGCTAGAACCCATGAACGCCATCGAAACACGCGGACTGCGTAAGGTCTATCCGGCGCCGGTCATCAAGAAGCGGCGCGGCGTGCCTGCGCCGTCTGCATCGCAGCCAGCTGAGATCGTGGCCATCGATGCGCTTGACCTTACCGTTGCGGACGGCGAGTTCTTTGGCGTCCTCGGCCCGAATGGAGCGGGGAAGACGACGCTCATCGGAATCCTGACGACGCGTGTCCGGATCACGGCAGGCGAGGCGATCGTCTCCGGGGCGAATGTGACGACCGATCCGGCAGCAGTCCGCCGGCGCATCGGAGTCGTTCCACAACGCCCGAATCCTGACCGCAGTCTCTCGGTCATCGAGAACCTCGTGTTTCACGCGACGTACTTCGGGATCGGACGTGCCGAGGCGGCGAGGCGTGGCGCGGAGTTGCTGGAGCGCTTCGGAATCGCCGACAAGATGCACGCGAAGGTTAATCAACTCTCTGGAGGACAGCAGCAGCGCCTCATGATCGCCCGCGCTCTGTCGCACGATCCGCGCGTCGTTTTCCTCGACGAGCCGACCGTCGGACTCGATCCGCAGGCGCGCTTGTCGCTCTGGGAGATCCTGCGCGAATTGCACGGGCAGGGGAGGACGATCGTGATGTCGACGCACTACATGGAGGAGGCCGATCAGCTCTGCGGCCGGCTGGCGATCATCGACCAGGGAAAGTTGCTGGAACTCGATACGCCCGCGGCGCTCAAGGCAAAAGCCCCGGGCGATACGCTCGTGGAGGTGACATTCGACGGCGATGCATCGATCGCGGTGGAGGCGGTGCGGGCGATGGAGGGAGTATCGAACGCCGAGGCGCGCGGGCCGCTGCTGCGCGTTTTCAGCAAGCGAGGGGGCGAGCTGATCCCGTCGCTGATCAACGCGGGAGAAGCGAACGGCCGGATCGTGCGCGACATCCAGCTCTCCCGGCCAAGCCTGGAGACGCTCTTCATCTCGCTGACAGGAAGGAAACTGACATGACCTCCGAGCCCCTCGGCCCCGTGGCGCCGTCGCGCGTTTTCCTGGCCATCCTCCTGCGCGATCTCACCGTGGCGCGGCGGGAGCTGCCGTATTTTCTCGTCCGGACCGCGCTCCAGCCGATTCTCTTCGTCATCGTTTTCGGATTTCTCCTTCCGAGGATGGGACTGATTCCGCGCGGCTATTCGACGACGATGCTCCCCGGCGTGGTGGCCCTGAGTCTTGCGCTGTCGGCGATCCAGTCGGTAGCCCTTCCGATGATGCAGGACTTCGGCTTCACGAAGGAGATCGAGGACCGGCTCCTTTCACCGGTACCGATTCAGCTCGTGGCGGTCGAGAAGGTGGTGGGCGGCGTGCTGCAGGGAATCGTGGCGGCGCTGTTCGTCCTTCCAGTGGCGCGTCTGATCATGGGACCGATTCCCGGCCTCAGTTTCCGCAATGCCCCGCTCTTGCTCGCCGTCACGATCCTCGGCGGCGCCGCCTTTTCGGCGATGGGTCTTTACCTCGGCACCGGCATCGCTCCGCAGCAGATCGGGCTGATGTTCAGCGTGATCGTCGCGCCGATGATCATGTTCGGCTGCACGTACTACCCATGGGCCGGGCTTGCCCGCGTGCCGATTCTGAAGTGGCTTGTGCTGATCAACCCACTCGTTTACGTGGCCGAGGGGATGCGGGCGGCACTGACGCCAGGCGTTCCTCACATGCCGCTGGTGCTGATTCTGGCCGCGCTGGTCGTCCTGACCGTGCTTTTTATGGCGCTGGGGCTGAGGGCGTTCGACAAGCGGGCTATGAGCTGAAACCGGGATCACGCCCAAATCACGAACGTTTTGCTGGTTTCGGGACACAACTGCGCGTAAGATTTCTGTGCGACTCCCCTTCGCGCCAGAATCATCGCATTAATCGGTTCAGTTATTCAATATGGATGGACTTAGAGTTGGGAACAGCCTAGACTGTCTCCCATAACTGTTCATGTGACCATGAACATGAAAAAGGAGAGCGTGTGACACCAGCAAAAAGCAACCGAGGTAGACCTATCGTTCACACCGAGCCATGGGCGAAGATTACAGTCGTCCTTCTGGATCGGCACGTCGCGTACCTGGATCGTCTGGCCATCGACATTCGTCTGAGACATGGCAAGGCGATCAGCCGGGCGGAAATCATCCGCGGGTTGATCGAAGCCGCGTTTCAGAGCGGGGTCGATCTTTCTGAGGCCGATTCGATCGGAACGCTGGTCGAGCTTCTGACCGGCGCCCCGATGAAGACGCCCAAGAAACCAAGCTCGCGTTAGGCACTAGGCGCGGGTCGCCTCCTGCTCTTCGACCGAAGCTCGCCAGCGGCGAGCCGGGCGATCTCGTACTCGCTGCTTGCGGCAGTGAGATCGATGTTGCTCTGCTCGATCCGGTCGAGAATCGTGCGGATTGCCTGGGGCCATCCAAACGCCTTCGGCATCGCGGGATTGATTTCGTTCGACATCTTCGCCAGGAACGAAGCATGTCGTTTCGAGAGGACAATGGTCTCTGTCGCCGGCTCCGTGCCGGCGACACTTCGTTTGATCGAGGTTAGTCTCATGACCCTGCTGTCATAAGGGGAGAGTCTTGAGACGGCCGAATCCCTACCCACCACTGAAAAAAAGTTTTTGTGGACGTTTTTGGGTGGTTTCAGCCCGGGCGCTCAGGCGGATGAGGGATTCGTCGCCGGCACCAGCAGAACGGGCGTGTCGATCTTGCGGATGATGTCCTGCTTCAGAGAGCTGATCTCCTGCGCGCCGACGTTGAGGAAGAGCGCGTCGGCGTCGACGCTCCGGGCGTAGCGGGCCAGTTCGGCCTCGACGTCCTTTCCCTGCAGCACGACGGACTTGACCTGCGCGGGATCGAAGAGCTCCCGCGAAATCTCGGCCAGCAGACCTTCGGCGGCAGCCCGTTCCGGCTCGTCACAGATCAGGAGCAGGTGAACCTCAGATTTCTCGCGATGCGCGACGGACGCTGCCAGCGCCGCCGCAGCCGTCGAGTGCTGTTTCAAATGCACGGGGACGATGATGCGCTGCATCCCGCGGCGGCGTGGGATGCCGTAACGGATGGCCAGCACCGGGATCGGCGCTCCGCCAAGCACGCTGAGCGTTGTCGATCCGATGAGGAGATGGGCGACGTGGTGCCGCGCATGGGTCGAGATGACGATCAGGTCGGCGTCTTCGTCGAGCGCCGTCTGGCAGATCGCCGCGCCTGCATCCGGAGCCCGCTGGATGACGAGGCGCGTCCGAACGGTGGCGTTGGCGCGGCGGGCGTGGTCGCGAAGCTTTTCCAGCTCATGCTGCTCGGCGTACTCGTAGAGCGAATCGTCGGCAGGAAAGCGGAGCTCGCCGGGGTTGGAGGCGCGGGTGGCGCGGACGTGGAGGATGATCAGCTCGGCACCGGTGGCCCCGGCCATCTGCACCGCCGAATCGAATGACCACTCTGCCGCCGTAGAGAAATCGGTCGGAATCACGATGCGGCGCCACGGGTACATTGTCATCGTCGCAGGCCGGACTTTCAGCCCGTCCTGCGTTCTACTCCCGATCGAAGGCGTTTGTTGAAGCGGGCTTCGGAGTCTGAGCCTGGGCAGGTTGAACCTGCGCAGCCTGAACCGGCTGCGGTGTGATCACGTATCGAATCACGGTCTTCGGCTCTGCCTCGGTCTCGGCGATCTGCAGCGTGACCTGGCGGTCTCCCGGTTTCAACATGTCGCCGGGAATGAAGGGATCCTGCATGGCCTGGTTGAGCTGGATCTCGAGCGTTCGCCAGGTCTGCGTGGCCGGATAGGGCGCCTGCGAGGGATAGGCCCGGAACTGCGCCAGATAGGTCGTGTAGTAGTGGTAGACCTGCGGGAAGGAGTCGTCAGTAGCGAGGGTGTACACCTCGGCGTTCGGGCCGTACTGATTCTTGATCATGACGGAATCGCGGCGCGTGAGATCGTCGCGGTACTTCGCGCCGGCGTAGATCGGGATGGCGCCGCTGATCGATCGCAGCGTCGCCTTCGCATCAACCTGTGGCGGCTGCGAGGAGGCGGACGCTTCCGGTGATGACGCCGTGAGGCCATTCTTTCGCGGGGCTTGTTCTTCGGCGGCGCTGCTCTCCTGACCGCCGGTGCAACGAAGGAGAGACGTGCATACGATGAGGAGTGCCGCAAAAACCGTGGTCCGGCGCCTGGTCATATCGCCATGAAAGAGCAAGGGATATGCCGCCCGGCTCAATTACTCTCCGCCTTTCGTGCGGCGAACTGGACTGGAGAGCGGACGCCGCCGCTGCGAAGACAATCGATGGCCGTCTCGCCGCCGTAGCGGGCAACGAGCTTCTCGTCGTACTCGTCGGAAACGTTGGCGACGATGTCGAGCGATGCGATGAGCTGTTCGGGACGGAGACGGCGGCCGAGAAATGAGTGCGAGAAAAACACGCTCTCGCCGAGCATGCTGAACGCGCCGAGCGGCACTTCAGCGTTGACCTTGAGCAGTTCCTGTCCCAGCTCGAATGACGGCTCGATGCCCTGGACGCAGAAGGCCAGCACCTCGATGACGGCATCGTCTTCCTGATACGGATCGATCGAGATCTCCAGCACGGTGGAGCCGTACTTGAGATAGAAGTCGCAATGCTCGGCGTCGTCGAAATGCTCGTCCACGAGCTCGTCGAGATACGACTTCACCTGCCGGTAGACCTCTTCCTGGCAGGCTGTGTTGAATTCTTTCTGGCGTCTTGCAGGCATCTCGGTTTGATTGTAAAGCAAGAACCGGCCCGCAATCGGAATGCCGGCGCTCTTTATCGAGCGCCGGCATTCTTTCAGTGAGGTTAGTGGACGGGGTGGTGCCGCGGCGTGGTGACCATGGCGGTGACGGAATCGGAGTCGACCGAGCCGCACGGACCAGAGACGCGGACGAACCACGTGGCGTTTCCTTCCGGGTTCGTGGTGTACGAAGGCGAGTCGGTGCCGACCGGGAGTGTCGCGCCATTCGCGTGGTGGACGAACCATTGATAGTGCAGGTTCTGGCCGCTGGCCGCCACGGTGAACGTTGCGTTGTTGCCGGGGTTCACGATCTGACCGGACGGCTGGGTGGTGATCGTGGGAGCACCATTCACCGTGATCGCGATCGACGCGCCCGGGCTGCTGTTGATGCAACTGGAGTCGCTCACGCTGGTCACGCTCAATGTCATCGAGCTCGATACCGTGATGGTGCGTGACGACGTTGGCGAGCTTACGGTTTGCGTGAGGTTGTCCGACCACTTCACGGTCCACGGTCCGGCGCCGGTAAGCGTGTACGGAATGTTGAGCGTTCCGGAGCCGCACGAGGTGAGGGCCGCGGGGACGCTGATCGTCGGGCCGGACGTGATGGCCACATCGGCGGAGGAGGACGCGCTGCAATTGCTGGCATTGGTGACGGTCACCGCAAGATGCACGCTGCCGCTGCTGCCTGCGGCGTAGACGATGTTCGGCGTGCCGTTGCCGCTGCTGATCACGCCGTTCGAGATCGTCCAGGCGTAGGCCGCACCCGCTCCTGCGTTCGCCACGCTGGCGCTGTTGCCGCCTGACAGCGAGCAAGCCGTTCCGCCGTTCGTGATCGTGGCGGCCGGAAGCGCATTGAGGGTGACGGTTGTGGAGACCTGGATGCTGCCGCCACATGCTCCGGAGGTGGTTACGGTCACCGTGTAGGTGCCGGCCTGCGTGACGCCGGTCGGGTTCTGCAACGTCGAAGTGAAGCCGCCCGGTCCGGTCCACGAATAGGTGGCGCCGCTGCCGGAGACGAAGAGGTTGACCGGGCTGCCGGCGCAGGCGGGACCGCTGTTGGAGGCGGACGGCGCCGCAACCGGCGGACAGGCGCCAGTCGTCGATGCGGAACCGGTGATCGATGCGTTGACCGTATCGGTTGCGGTGACGGTCTGCGATCCGGCTGCGTTGAGCGTGACGCTGAACGTGTGCGCGCCGTTATCGCCGGCGACGAACGTGTAGTCCGCCGGCAACGTCGACGAACCCGCCGACGTTGTGAAGTGGACGGTTCCTGCGTAGCCGGTCACGGTGGCGTTCGACGCGTCGAGCGCGGTCACGGTGACATTGAACGGCGAGCCGGGCGTGTACGAGGACGGTGCCGAGACGTTGAAGTGTGTTGCTGGTGCCGCGAGGACGGTCGTATTCGCCGTGCCGGTGATCGAGGCCGTGACCGTGTCGGTGGCCGTGATCGTCCGTGATCCGTTCTGCGTGAGCGTGACGCTGAAGGTGTGCGCGCCGCTGTCGCCTCCGGTGAAGGTGTAGTCGCCCGGCAGCGCACCGGTGGAGCTCGACGTAAAGTGGACCGTGCCGGTGTAACCCGGGACCGTCGCGTTCGAGGCGTCGAGCGCGGTGACGACGACGTTGAAGGCGACGCCGTTGGTGACGTTGGCTGGAGCGGAGACGCTTAAGTGTGTTGCCGGCGGCGCGGCGACGGTCGTGTTCGCGCTGCCGGTGATCGATGCGGTGACCGTGTCGGTCGCGGTGACCGACTGCGATCCGGTCGACGTCAGCGTGACGCTGAAGGTGTGCGCACCGTTGTCGCCGCCGACGAACGTGTAGTCAGACGGCAAGGTGCCGGCGGAGCTGGATGTGAAGTGAACCGTGCCGGTGTAGCCAGTAACGGTCGCGTTCGACGCGTCGAGCGCCGTCACGGTGACGTTGAACGCCGTGCCGCTCGTAACGTTGGCGGGAGCCGTGACGGTGAAGTGCGTGGCCGGAGCGGGGACAACAGTCGTATTCGCGGTGCCGGTGATCGAGGCCGTGACCGTGTCGGTGGCGGTGATCGTCCGTGATCCGTTCTGCGTGAGCGTGACGCTGAAGGTGTGCGCGCCGCTGTCGCCTCCGGTGAAGGTGTAGTCGGACGGCAAGGTGCCGGCGGAGCTTGAGGTGAAGTGGACCGTGCCGGTGTAACCCGGGACGGTGGCGTTCGAGGCGTCGAGCGCGGTGACGACGACGTTGAATGCGACGCCGTTGGTGACGTTCGCCGGCGCGGAGACGCTGAAGTGTGTTGCCGGCGGCGCTGCGACGGTCGTGTTCGCGCTACCGGTGATCGAGGCCGTGACCGTGTCGGTCGCGGTAACCGACTGCGATCCGGTCGACGTCAGCGTGACGCTGAAGGTGTGCACGCCGCTGTCGCCGCCGGTGAAGGTGTAGTCAGACGGCAGTGTGCCGGCGGAGCTGGATGTGAAGTGGACGGTGCCGGTGTAGCCGGTGACCGTGGCGTTCGATGCGTCGAGCGCGGTAACGGTGACGTTGAACGCCGAGCCTGACGTGACGTTGGCCGGAGCCGTGACGGTGAAGTGCGTGGCCGGAGCGGGGACCACAGTTGTATTTGCGGTGCCGGTGATCGAGGCCGTGACGGTGTCGGTCGCGGTGATCGTCCGTGCCCCGTTCTGCGTGAGCGTGACGCTGAACGTATGCGCTCCGCTGTCGGCGCCGGTGAAGGTGTAGTCGGACGGCAGCGTGCCCGCGGAGCTCGAAGTGAAGTGAACGGTTCCGGTGTAGCCCGGCACCGTGGCGTTCGAGGCGTCGAGCGCGGTGACGATGACGTTGAAGGCGACGCCGTTGGTGACGTTCGCCGGCGCGGAGACGCTGAAGTGTGTTGCCGGTGGCGCCGCGACGGTCGTGTTCGCGCTGCCGGTGATCGACGCCGTGACGGTGTCCGTCGCCGTGACCGACTGCGATCCGGTGGACGTCAGCGTGACGCTGAATGTGTGCACGCCGCTGTCGCCGCCGGTGAAGGTGTAGTCAGACGGCAAGGTGCCGGCGGAGCTGGATGTGAAGTGGACGGTGCCGGTGTAGCCAGTAACCGTCGCGTTCGACGCGTCGAGCGCGGTGACAGTGACGTTGAACGGCGTGCCGCTCGTGACGTTGGCTGGTGACGAGATGCTGAAGTGGGTCGCAGGCGGAGCGTTCACCGTGATATTTGCGCTGCCGCTGATCGAGCCGTCGCCGGCGTCGAGCACCTGCGCGCCGGTCGAAGTCAACGTTGCGGAGAAGGTATGCGCGCCGTTGTCGCCGGCGACAAATGTGTAGTCCGCGGGAAGCGATCCGTTGCTGCCCGAGCTGAAGTGCACGGTGCCGTTGTAGTTGGTGACGACCGCGTTCGATGCGTTGCGTGCCGTCACGATGACGTTGAACGCTACGCCGGCGGTGACCGTCGCCGGAGCGCTGACCGAGAAGTGCGTCGCGCTCTGCGCGAGATTGCTCAGCGAGAACGTCGTCGAGAAGGCGCCGCTTGTCGCCGTGATGAGATACGAGCCGGCCGTGGCGTTCGCCGTAAACGCAGGTGCCGTTGCCACGCCGCTGGCGTCGGTGATGACCGACGCGCTCGTCGTGCCGTTGCTGAAGGTTCCGGAGGCACCGCTCGATGGCGCGGTGAACGTAACGCCCGCGCCGCTGATCAGCGCGTTGCCGCCGTCGCGCACGGTGGCCTGCATCGCCGTTGCGAAGGCGTTGCCGACCGTTGCCGACTGCGGCGTGCCTGCGGTCGCGGAGATCGATGCGGTCGCTGGCACTGCCGGGAGGATGTCGCTCGTGGAGCGCGGGAAGATCTGGTAGCCGGAGTCGAACGGACCGGCGCTGTCGAACTGACCGATGACGCCGATGATCGAGAACGGACTGGCCGGAGGTGCCTGACCGACGAGATTGCTCGACGCGCTGATGCGGATCGTGCACGTGCCGCACGAGGCGCTGGCATCGGTGAATGTGTAGTTCGTTCCGCCGACCCATGTGGCTGGAGGCGCGGTCAGCGTGATGTTGTTGATTCGCGCCAGCAATCCTTCCTGCGGTTCGCCTACGCCGCTGTCGCCGAGTTGCGAGCCGGTGATCAGCTGCGGCGTGACCGCCGGGAGCGTACCTGGCGCGAGCAGAGTCAGATTCGTGGTCGTCGCGCCCGGATCGATCTCCGTGAGTCCATTGAACTGCTTGACCGTGGCGATGACGTCGAGGTTGTCGCCGATGTTGAACGAGCGCGTCTGTGCCGTGCTGAAGAGATCGACGCCGGCGGTCGGATCTTGAATGTAGTACTCGATTCCGCTGCCGTTGCTGGCGCGGAAGTTGATCGACGTCACGACGCCCTGCACGTGCACCGTGCTGTTGAGAAGGTCGGGAACGTAGTCGCCGGGAGTGTTGCCGCCGGCATCGACGTCGATGCGCGCCGCGGCGATGGTGATGAGGCCCGGGCCGGAGGGATTGCTCCCGCCGAGGTCAGCGCGGCTGCGCGGAGCGATGTTGTAGCCGGAGTCGAACGGGCGGAGGAAGTCGTCCTGCTGGATGATGCCGGTTACCGAGAAGGAGCCGCTTGGCGTCGTCATCCCCGGGATGTTCGTGTCTTTGTCGATCTTGATCTGGAACGAGCCGGTGCCGTCGGTGATGGTGAGGAAGGTGTCGGCGGATGCCGAGCCGGGAATCGTGCCGGAGGTGATCGTGCAGTTGTTGATCTGCACGAGCTGCGCTTCGAGCGACTCCGGATTGGCGATGATCTGCGCGATCGTCTTAACGGCCGGCGTGACCGTGGCGCTGCCGGTCTGCGTGATGACGTACGGCGTGGTGGCCGATGCGAACGGCGGCGTGGTCTCGAGGTGGAAGCGGCCGGCCAGCTCGCCGATGCGGCCGGCGACGGTGTACGTGCTGCCGCTGGCGATCGTCTGGATCGCAGGTGTGGTCGGCTGCAAGGTGCGCCAGATGTTGATGCCGCCGGTGGCGTCCTGGATGTAGTCGTCGTTCGTGCCGACGCTGAAGACGTTCGTGTCCGACGTGGCGGTGCCTGCGATGCGCGCGGCGTAGTCGAGGTAGAGCGGCTCGCCGAGGCTGTCGAGGACGCGCAGCGACGAGATCGGCGTGATGCCTGCGAAGTAGCCGGAGGAGAACACCGTCGATTTGCCGCCGGCCGTTCCGGTCACCGTGTAGTCGACGCGCGTGCCGTCGGGCTGCGCGGCGATCGTGGCCTCGTAGAATCCGGCGTTGAGATTCATCGCCACCGGTGCCTGCGCGGCTCCGTTGAGCGCGTAGGTGAGTGTGACGCCAGTGATCGGATCTTCCTTGTCATTCACCATCGCCTGGACGAGCACGGCGTCGGTGCTGAGAGGCACAGCCGGATTGATCGTCGGGATGACCGAGGGCGGGAAGTTGGTGGTGACGCCCGGGTTGGTGGCGTCGAGCGAGAAGGCGTGCTGCGCGGGAGAGAGGCGCACGCCGCCGTCTTCGAAGCTCTCCATCGTGAAGCTGGTCGTGCCGTCGGTCTTGAGCAGGATCGTGCCGTTGCCCGCGTTGGCCGGAGCCGCGCCGGAGTAGCCCTGACGCGAGACGCGGTCATCGCCGGCGGGGCTTGGATCGGTCTGATACGAGACCGGTCCGGCGCCCGGATTCGGCAGCGCGGTTCCGCCGTACGCGGCGCCGCTGGTGACCGGCTTGTTGAGGTACTTGTTGACGGTTTCGCGGTTCGGGTGTCCGAACGTATTCGTGTATCCGATCTCCGCCACCGCCGCCTCGGCCTTCAGCGCTTTGAGGAACCGTGGGTTATTCGCGGTCGTCGAGCCGTGGTGGTCGTACTCGACGATGTCGACGTCACCTGCGAGCTGGGAAACGTACGTCTCGACGTCCGGCGTTTTGGCGGTAGTCGTCGAGCCGCCGCCGGTCATGTCGCCGGAGACGAGGAAGTCGAAGTTGTTGTACTCGATGAGGGTGGAGATCGACTCGGTGTTGAGATCGCTGTTGTCGATCGGGACGGATCCGCCGCTGAGCAGTTTGCCGCCCTGCTCGAGGATGGTGGCCTTCATGCCGCCGCCGAGGTCAATCACGGTGCCGGCGAGCGTTCCGCCGACATCCTCTGGGCGGACACGCGTCACTGACGGATGCGACGAGATTGCCGAGAGATAGCGGGCATACGTGCCGTACGTGCTCGTCGGACTGGTTGAGAAGTTCGGCGGGATCAGCGGCGCGGTGTCGCCGTTGTCATACGCGGTGCCGGCGACTTTGCCTGCGTTGATGACTTCGAGCAGGCCGTCGTCGTGATCAATGTGGTAGTGAGTGAGGATCGTGTAGTCGATCGTGTTGATGCCGAGGGTTGCCAGCAGCGGAACGATCTTGGCGTTGCCCTGGCCGGTCGGGCCGCCGTCGACGAGGAGCGTCTTTCCGGTCGGGCTGACGATGAGCGTCGCGGCGCCCTGGCCGATGTCGACGAAGTAGATCTTGGCACCCGCGGCCGGCTGCGGAGCTGCCGGAAGCGCCGAGGCTTCATTCGACGGTCCGCTCTCTTCGCCGTTGGTGGCTTTGACGATGTAGTAGTAGGTGGTGCCGTTGGCGACGGTGGTGTCGAGATAGCTATTCGTCGCCACGTTCGATGCGAGCGGAGTGGTGTAAACGCCGCTTGTCGTGGAGCGGTAGACGTTGTAGCCGGTCGCACCTGCGGAGGTGCCCCACGCGAGTGAGACCTGCGCGTTGCCCGGCGTTGCCACGAGGTTCAATGGTGCGGCAGGCGCCGTGGCGGACTGCACGGTCAACGAGATGCTGGTCGAGCCGAAGCGGCCCTGCGCGTCGAGCAGCGTGACGGCGAGAGACTTGACACCGAGTGACGTGCCATTCGCGACGGTGGCGTTGTAGGAGAAGGTGCCGTCACCAGGCGTGACGTCGCCGTTGGTGCCGTTGTCGAACATCGTCTGTGATGCGCTGCCGCCGATCGAGGTGAGATCGACGCTGGCGGTGATGCCGGTCGATGTCGGATTCTGTCCCGGCGTGACGGAGACTGTGAGAAGCGACGACTGCGTAGGAGCGACGCTGGCCGGCGTTGCGCTGCCGCTTCCCGAGGGGTTGGTCGCGCCGAGAACGGTGAGCGTGATCGAGGCCGCACCGCTACGCGACTGCGCATCGGAGAGGACGACGTTGAGCGTCTTCGATCCGGAGCTCGTCGCCGCACCGACGACGGCGTTGAACGAGAAGATGTTGTCGCCGATGGTTACGTCGCCGTTGGTGCCGTCGTCGTAGAGCGTTTGTGTTGCGCTTCCGCCGATCGGCGTGAGGTTGGCGATGGCCGTGATGCCGGTGCTGGCCGGCGATTGTCCCGGTGTGACAGCGACGGTGAGCAGCGTCGTCGCGGTCGCGGAAACCGTGGACGGCGTGGCTGTGCCGTTTCCGACGAGGCCGCCGCAGCTCCACGACGGCGACGCGCTGTTGCGCGGGTTCACGGCGCCGGAGGTGAAGTCGGTGTTGTTGTGATCCGTGTCGGTGCAGCCGTTGTCGATGCGCGATTCGCTGATCGTGGCGCTCGGCGTCCCGGTCGGCGCGCTCTCAGAACAGTTGGCCGTCGATCCGTAGCCGACGAAGTCGATGACGGTGATTCCAAGCGGGCACGTGCCGCTCAATGCCGAGGTCTGATTGACCAGCGCTACTTTTCCGGCGCCCGCGGCCATGGCGATGCTGGCGCTGGCGTCGGGAGTTGGCAGTACTGCACCGACCGCCGCGTTCGACGATTCCTGCACGAGATAGTAGTGGCCTGGTGCGATCGATCCGGTCAGGTTCGTTACCTGCCAGGTCGAGCCTGTGGCGCTGGAGTACTGCACCGACCAACCCGCCAGGCTGACCGTTGCGCCCGTTGGGTTGAACAGCTCGATGAAGTCGTTCCGGTACGTCGCGCCGCCGTTGCCGCCACCGCCATAGATCTGGCTGATGACGACGTGATTCGCCGGTGCGCGGTTCACGGTGTAGACCTCGCCGGTGAAGTTGCCGTTGCCGGCTCCTGCGCCGCCGAGCGGGTTGCTGACCGCGTCGATGATCGTGTCGTCGTCGACGAGGTTGAGCCCGACGGTGCCGCTGCCGGTGCCGGTGCTCGCCGTGACGGTGTAGACCGCGCCGCTGCCGGTAACGTTCGTGACCGATGCGCCCGAGACGCCGGCTGCGACCGCTGCAAAGTCCGCGGTACCGACGCCGGTCACGGACTCGCTGAAGGTAACGGTGAATTGCACGGTTGCGGCGGCCGTCGGACTCGATCCGGCGCGGTTGATCGAGACGACCGTCGGAGCGGTGTGGTCGATGCTGAAGGCCTGGCCGGTGAAGTTACCGTTGCCCGCGCCGCTGCCGCCGAGGGCCGTACCCAATCCGTTGGTTTCGACGATCGAGTCGTCGTCGACGAGGTTGAGTCCGAGCGTTCCGCTGCCGGTCCCGGTGTTGGCGCTGACTGTGTACGTCGTGCCGCTGCCGGTCACGCCGGTGATCGAGCTGCCGGTAAGTCCCGTTGGGGCGAGCGCAAAGTCGCTGGCATCGACGCCTGTGACGGACTCGGAGAACGTCACGGTCCAGCTGACGGTCGGTGACGCTGTCGTCGCGCCGCCAACGCGGTTGATGGAGACGACCGTTGGTGCGTTCTTATCGACCGTGTAGGTCTGGCCGGTGAAGTTGCCGTTGCCCGCGCCTGTACCGCCGAGCGGGTTCGTGGCGGCGTCAATGATCGAGTCGTTGTCGGTGAGATTGAGGCCGAGGGTGCCGTCGCCGCTGCCGCTGTTGACGGTGACGGTCCAGGTCGTGCCGCTGCCTGTGACGCCGGTGATCGAGGTGCCCGTGGGACCGGTCGCTGCGATGCTGAAGTCGCCGCTATCGACGCCGGTGACCGGCTCGCTGAAGATCACGGTGAAGTTGACGCTGGCCGCGGCGGTGGGATTGGCGTCCGCGCGGTTGATCGAGACCACGGTCGGTGCGGTCTTGTCGATCGTAAAGAGCTGACCGGTGAACGGCGTGGCGAAGGCGTTGCCGGCGGTATCGAGTACGGCCGCGTCGGCGACCGCATTCAATCCGAGCGTGCCATCGCCGCTGCCGGTGTTGACGGTGACGGTCCAGGTGGTGCCGCTGCCGGTGACGCCGGTGATCGACGCGCCCGCTGGGCCGGTCGCGGCAAGAGCGAATGTCGACGCGGACACTCCGGTCACGCTCTCGCTGAACGTGGCCGTGAAGTGAACGGTGGCCAGCTTGGTCGGGTCGGATTCGACGCGGACGATCGACGAGATCGTCGGTGCAGTCTTGTCGATCGTGTAGACCTCGCCGGTGGTGAAGGTGCCGCCCGTGAGCGGAACTGCGGTCGGGCTCTGGATCGAGCCGTTGTTCAGCACGTCGAGGCGGATCGTTCCGTCGCCGCTGCCGGTGTTGACGGCAACGGTGTAGACCGAGCCGTTGACCGGGGTGACGGTGGAGACCGCTGCTCCGGTCGTGGTCTGCGTGACCTGGAAGTCCGTGCTGTCGACGCCGGTGACGTCGCTGGAGAAGGTGACGGTGAACGAGACCGCAGTTGCGTTGGTCGGCGTTCCGGAGACGCGAACGACCGAACTGACGGACGGCGCGTTGCGATCGATGTTGTAGACCTCGCCGGTGAAGCCCGTGGTCTCGGCGTTGCCTACCGCGTCGGTGATCGTCGGCGGCGCGTTGACGTCGAGACGAACCGTTCCGCTCGAGCCAGTTCCTGTGCTGACGGTGACCGTGCGCGTGGCGCCGCTGCCGGCGACATTGGTGACGCCGGTGCCGGTGACTCCGGTGGCGACGACTGTGAAGTCCGCGGTATCGACGTTGAGGACTGTCTCAGAGAAGGTGACGGTGTAGTCGACCGTCGCCGCGGCGGTGGGGCTACCGTTGACGCGAACGATCGACACTACGGTCGGTGCGGTCTTATCGATCGTGGTGACGTCGCCGGTGGTGAAGTTTGCGACGAGCGGATTGCCGACGCCATCGGCGATGGTGGCCGTGGCCCCGTTTACGTCGATGCGGATCGTGCCGTCGCCGCTGCCGGTACCGACGGTGATCGTGTACGGGCCCGCGCCGCTGCCGGTGACGTTGGAGATGCTGGCGCCCGCGGGGCCTGCCGCATTGACCACAAAGTCTCCGCTATCGACTCCGGTGACTGCCTCGGAGAACGTCGCGGTGAACTGGATGCTGGCCGCGTTGGTTGTGGCTGCACCGACACGGACGATCGATGCCACAGTGGGCGGAACCGTGTCGATGTTGTAGACCTCGCCGGCTGTGAAGTTACCGTTGCCGGCGCCGGCGCCGCCGAGGGGTGTGCTGCTGCCATTGATGATCGAGTCGTTGTCGATGAGATCGAGGCGAAGTGTTCCGGTGCCCGCGCCGGTGTTGACGGGAACGGTCCATGTCGTCCCGCCGCCGGTAACCGTGCCGACGCTCGCGCCGGCGATGCCGCTGGTCGTCAGTGTGAAGTCCGTGGCATCAACGCCCGTGACCGACTGGCTGAAGGTGACGGTGTAGTTGACCGATGCCGCATTGGTCGGATTCGTGCTCGCGCGAACGATCGAGGAAACGGTGGGGGCGGGGACGGCGGTAACGGGTGCGAATGCGACGCCGCGGAACGCTTTGTTGGTTCCTGCGGTGGCAACGATCGTCGTCGCAGTGCCGGACAACGTGCCGTTGTAGCCGCTGGCGTCAGTGATGGAGAAGATCGGGGTTCCTGATCCACCGCCGGTGGCGATGAGGGTCGCTGTGGTTCCACTGACCGATCCCGCTAAACCGCGGGCGGAGGCAACCGCCACGCTGCCGGTCTGAGCCCATGTTCCGCCGGACAGCGTCCATTTCTGAACTTGTCCGCCAGTTTCCTCGCAAAAATACAGAGTGTCGATGCCGGGAGTGCCGTCGAGATCCGCGAAGAAGAATCCGTTGACGGTGGGCGTCACCGGCACTCCAGGGAGCGTCGCCATCGTCTGCCCCGAGGTAGTGGGTGTGCCGCTGCCAACGGTGCCGATGCGAATCACCGCGCCAGCGCCCGAACCGATGTAGAGCTGATTGCCGAAGACCGCGATGTTCCGGGTGTTTTGATTCGTCGTGCTGATGGTCGTACTCGTAGTCGCGCCAAACACAACTGTTCGCGCGCCGACCGTGGAGCCGCTCGTCCAGAAGCGCGTCCCATCGACCGAAGTAGCAGACCGGAGATTTCCAGGTGTGGTCGCATCGACGTAGGAACTCGTCGTGTCGACTACGCCGTTGGGACCAACGCGGCCGATCACGCGAGGGATGGTTGTGCTGGCGGCAGGGGTAACCGCCGCCACTGCGGCGTCATAGCCGGGGACGATCAGATATTGGCCGTCTTGCGATCGGGTGAGAAACCCCTCAGTCGTTGAATTGCCGACGGCAACCAACCTCGAGCCGGCAACCGCGGTCGGCATCGCGATCGATTGCACGAGCACGCCAGCGGTTGTGTATTCGTCGAGGAAGACCGCAGTACCGTTCGCATTGAGCGCCGCGCCTCCGCCGTCAACCCGATAAACAACGATGTTCCCTGGCGTGAAGCTGGCCGCGCTGGCGAGGCCGGCGCTTGCAAGGACAATGATGCTGACGGCAAGAAGCCGGACTGCAACGCTGCGGTTCTTGAACATGGACTCTCCTGGCACCGCTTCATTCGGCCTAGGAGAGGGACAGTGTGTCCGGGTACGACTCTCCATCCAGCGAAGTCATCCCACACACACGCACACGTTGACGAGCTGAAGAACCGAGGTTTCGGGGGCTGGTTGGAGAGTACGAATAATCATGCGGGAACGCAACTAAAAAGATGGAAGCGTGACGGCGGAAGGCTGAGGCCGCCGGACCTCGCGAGCCTCTAAACGGCGCTGATCGCGCTTGCTGACGGCTGGCCGAGGAAAGCGCTCAACTCGTCGAGACGCGACGCGACGTCGTTCTCGCCGATCTCCATCAACACCGTCGTGTAGTGTGGCTCGAACATCAGCATCGAGATGAAGTCGGGAGATTCCGTCTCGCGTGTCCCCAGCGCGCGCGTGAGGAGCTTGAGGTTGCGGGGGAGGTACTTTTCGTGCGCGCCGGCGATCTTGCCGAGGTCTTCGGAGGGGCGCAGGACCAGGAGGTCGACCGGCTTGAAGCCGTTACGCTGCGATGAATCGAGCTTCTCGATCATCTCGTTCATCCGCTCCATGCGGTTGACATCCTCGTCGATGACGTCGAGGAAGATGGCGTTGATGAGCTGTCCCATGATCTGCGCCGCGGGCGGATAGCCGTGCACGGCCGGCGTGTTCGCTTCATCGGGCGTGCGCTGATAGCCGGTGGACATGGCCAGGATGCGTGTGGCGCCGAGGTGGACGGCGCTGGAGAGAGGGGCAGCGAGACGGATGCCGCCGTCGCCATACCAGCGCGAGGCGATCTTCACGGCGGGGAAGACGAACGGGAGCGCCGCCGACGCAAGCACATGCTCGACGGTGATCTCGGTCGGCGCGGTGCGGCGGTTGGGTCCTTCGAAGATGGGATCGGACCGGCCCTGGGTCCATCGAACGTTCTGGCCGGTCGTGTAATCGAGTCCGAGCAGCGCTACGGCTTTGAGCTCGCCGCGGGCAAGATTGCGCTGGATTCCCGCGATCGGTTGATTGCGCGCCGGGCAGTGGTAGGCCTCGCGAAGCGTCTGGGCCAGTGGTCCTGCGTTGAGCATCCCGTGCGGGCGCTTCGACATGCTTGGCGGCAGAACGGCATTGAGGGCCGTGCGGAACGGAAGCAGTGCGGCGTAGTTCGGGCGGAACACATGGCGGCACTCCAGCTCCCGCCAGAGATTTGCAAGCGCATCGGCGGCCTCACGAAGCGAGCCATCGTGCGCGGCCAGAAAGATGGCGTTGATCGCGCCGGCCGAAACGCCGGTGATGATCTGGAATCGGAGGTTGGGGAAATGCCGCGCCAATCCCTTGACGAGCCCGACCTGGTATGCGGCGCGCGCACCGCCGCCGGTGAGCATCACGGCCAGATCTCCCGCCGGTTCGGGGCTCGGAACTTCGGTCGGCTGGAGGAGCTCGATCGCCATCTACGGCTGAGCTTTTCAAACTGTGCGCCAAACCGGGAACGAAGGTACGATTCCTACCGTGCGGGTTGCGGTAATCGGCGGCGGGATCAATGGCGCGGGCGTGGCGTGGGAGCTGTCGCGCCGCGACTACGACGTCACGCTTTTCGAGAAAGGGCGTTGCGGTGCGCAGACGTCGTCGGCGACGACGAAGATGATCCACGGCGGCCTGCGCTACCTCGAGCACGCGCATGTTGCGCTCGTGCGCGAGTCGTTGCGCGATCGCGGCTGGCTGCTGCGAAACCTCCCGGAGATCGTGAAGCCGGTCGAGATCCTGCTGCCGGTGTATGACGACAGTCCGCGGCGCGCGCTCACGCTCCGCGCCGGGCTGGCGCTCTACGATCTCCTGGCCGGCCGGCACAACATCGCCCCGCACATGGCCATGAGCGCGGAGGAGTTGATTGCCCGAGTTCCGCTTACGCCGGCCGGCCTGCGCAGTGGATTCAGCTACTGGGACGCGCAGGTCGATGACTACGCGCTTGCCCGGATCGTGGTGGCGTCGGCGATCAGCGAAGGAGCGACGATCCGCGAGGAGACGCGCGTGGTCTCGCTGCGGCGCAAAGGAAACGAGTGGATCGTCGTCACGGCGAGCGGGGAGGAATCGCGATTCGACTTCGTCGTCAACGCGGCCGGTCCGTGGATGAATGCGCTGCTCGCGGAGAATCGCATCCGCTCGCGCTATCGCCTCTCGCTCGTGCGCGGCTCGCATCTCGTGTTGAAGCAGCGCATCACGAACGTCGGGATGCTGCTGCAATCGATCAGCGACCGGCGCATCTTCTTCGTCCTGCCGTGGAAGGGAACGACGCTGGTCGGTACGACCGAGGTGATGCACCGGACGTCGCTCGAAAACGTTCATGCGATGGATGAGGAGATCGACTATCTGATCGCGCGCTTCAACCGCTACTTGCGCGAGCCGATCGTCCCCGACGATGTGGCGTCAACGTTTGCGGGCGTCCGTCCGCTTGTTGGCCGTGCCGCGAATCCGAGCGCGATCGGACGCGATTACCGCCTGGAGCGCCGCGGCAACTTGCTCAACATCTTCGGCGGCAAGATGACGACGTTCCGCTCGCTGGCGGAGAAGGTGGCGATGCGCGTGGACAATTACGCGGGGACGATGACGTCGGCGCGAGAGGCGCGGTTTGTTGGGCCCCTTCCAAAAGAGACCCCTAGCACCACAGAGACACTGAGAGCACAGAGGTAATCCCTTCAACTCGGTGATCTCTGCGTCTCTGTGGTGCTCGGTTGTTGAGAAATCCGGATTGGTAGATCCGTAGACTAGTGACTAAGAGGTTGGCGATCTCTAATCGACGAATCCACTCGTCCACTCATCTACTGATTCCCCGAATCGACTAACCTACTCACCCAATGTCCTACTCCGTCACCACTCTCGATGGCGAGCGCAAACCGCGGCGCCTTCCTGCCCGCGAGCTCGATCCACTCGAGATCCGCATCCTCGGCTGTCTCATGGAGAAGCAGCTCGCCACGCCCGAGTACTACCCGCTGACGCTCAATGCGCTCGTCGCGGCGTGCAATCAGAAATCGAACCGCGAGCCGGTGATGGAGGTGGGGGAGAGCGTCATCCAGCGTTCGCTCGATCGCCTGCAGGACGAGAAGCTCGTCTGGAAAGTTCTCGGCGGACGCGCAACGCGATGGGACCACAACCTCGATACGACGTGGCATCTCGATCGTCCCGCGAAAGCCATTCTTGCGCTGCTCTTCCTTCGCGGCGCGCAAACGCCCGGCGAGTTGCGCGGACGCAGCGACCGCCTTCACGCCTTCGAGACGATCGATGACGTCGAAGCGATGTTGCAGCGCCTCGGCCACGGCGACGACGCTCTGTTGCGCGAGCTTCCGCGCCGTTCCGGACAAAAGGAGACGCGGTGGATTCATCGCCTCGGCGGCGCGTACGTCGAGCCGGTTGCGTCCGCGGAAGACGAGCATGCGGTTCCCGGTGCGCCGCTCTCGGTCCGGGTGCAGCGGCTGGAGGAGCAAGTCGAGACGTTGATCTCCGAACTGCACGAGTTGAAGGCGAAGCTGGGCGAGTAGACGGTCCGATGATTCCATTCGAAAGAGTCTTTCGACTCCTGCACAATCTGGCGTCCTGAAGACCTGCGCGATATCGCGGAACTGGAGAAGATCAATGGATGACGACTGGGGTCCCGACTGGCACGGCGGCTGGGAGCAGCAGCGCGATTTCTATCGCAAGGTCTGGAGCCGTACGACGGCCGCGGAGCGCCTCCAGATGCTCGAGCAGATGCGGGAGCTTGCGCGGCAGACGGGCGCCCTGCAGCGCGCTACGGACAAGAAACTCGCGGAGGCCAAGCGGGGGTGGGAACGCTGACTCGGTTCTCACTCCGTCCGGAGGCGGACGAAGGTGTAGATGCTCTGCGGCTTGTGGCCGTACGTTGCCTGCAACTCGCGCGTCTGGGTCTGATAGTCGATGTTGACACCGATGCCGGTGCGAAGACGGCGCGTGCGCAGGACTTCGACGACGTCCCCGATCGTGAAGTGGGCGGTGCGCCGCAGTGTCGGATAAATCGTTCCGGCGGGACGGTCGATAGCTTCGATGCGCAGCGATAGGGCGTTGCGCGAGCGGCGCATCGAGAGCTCCAGCGCGTAGGAAGTCAACTTGTTGACGGAGTCGGTATCGCGCTGCGTCCAGATCGCGGACGCAGCGACGACGGCGCCTTCGTACGTGACCGATGCGGACGTGACGTTGCGGTGCGCGTCGCCGAGGGAGCCGCGCGAGGCCTGGATTGCGAGATGTTCGACGGGACGGATTGTTAGCCGGCCGCTCCACGAATCGATGCCGCCGTCGGCGATCGTGGTGTGCCGGCCGGTAGTCGTCGACGCGTGAAAGACCGCGCCTTCGACCGCGAACGTTTTCGTGTCGGCCGCCGCGCCGATTACACGAGTGGCGAGATGAAACGATTCCTGCACGTCGTACGCGAACGGCGCCTCCGCGAAGTCGATCGATGATGTTCGCTGCGCGTAAGGCGTTGCGCCGAGGGGCGGGTCGCCGACGGGCGCAAGATCGAGACGGAGAGCGCGCCACGAGGCACGCATCGCTACTTCCTGCACAAGATCCTGTGCACGCATCCGATCGGTCAGCGGACCGCCGCTCGATGGCGACACGTATTGCAGGAGCTGCGGGTACCCCTCGCGCGGAACCGTCAGCGGCTCGAGGGAGACGCGCCCGCGGAATTCGATCGCTGCATTGGCGCCGAAGCCGTGGCTCGCTCCCCCTTCGAACCAGTTCGTCGAGAAGAGGCGAGTCTGCGGTGTCCTCGGGCCGGTCTCGGTGACGTACGTCGCGAACAGCGCCCCGCGCCGCCAGGTGCGCCACTCCTGCGCGAAGGCGGTCGTTGTGATGAGAAAGAAGGAAAGGAACAGCAGTGCGATCCGCATGTCCGGCGGGCCTGTGCAAGTGCGTTGCCGCGGCCGGCAGGACTTTCTTTCGAGGCCCCTTGACTTTCGTTCGAGATGTACTAAATTAGTAGTACAAGAGGACAGCATGGCTGCGCCGATCACCATCGATGCTCACGACCGAACGCCCATCTACGCGCAACTCGAGCGCGGCATTCGCGTCGCCATCGCCACGGGACGGATGCGGCCCGGCGACCAGTTGCCGACCGTCCGCCAGCTCGCCGTCGACCTTCGCGTCAACGCCAACACGGTGGCCAAGGTCTACCTCGCGCTCGAGCGCGAAGGCGTCGTCATGACGCGGCGCGGAGTCGGGACATTCATCGCTGAGTCGGTGCCGAAGGCGTCGCACGCAGGACATCGCGAGCGTCACCTGGCCGCGCACATCGACCGCTTCCTCACGGATTCCGCAGCCCTCGGATATTCGCCGCGCGAAGCAATGCAGCAGATCGCGCGGCGACTGAAGGAAGGAGAAAACTAACCATGTTTCCCATCGCAGCAGCAGCCACCGTCAACCAACCGCGCGTTCGTCCGCAGGCACCTCGCGTCAACATCGTCGCCGTCGCCGTGCTGGTCCTGCCGATCGTCATCGGACTAACCGTCACCATCGCCACGCAGAATCCTTTCCCGGTCATCGGCGGCATTCTGCTCGGCCTCGTCCTCATGCAATCGCCGAAGATTGCCAAGCAGTGGGAGAAGGCGGTCGTCCTTCGCCTCGGACGTTTCATCGGACTGCGCGGGCCGGGACTCTTCTGGATCATGCCGTTCGTCGATTCCGTCTCGTCATGGATCGACCAGCGCGTCATCACCACCAGCTTCGCCGCGGAGCAGACGCTGACGTCGGACACGGTGCCGGTCAACGTCGATGCCGTTCTCTTCTGGATGGTGTACGACGCCGAGAAGGCCGCGCTGGAAGTGCAGATGTATCAGGACGCCGTGAGCTGGGCGGCACAGACTGCGCTGCGCGACATCATCGGACGCACTTCGCTGGGCGATCTCCTGCGCGGCCGCGAGAAGATCGAAGATCAGCTTCAGGAGCTCATCGACGGCCGCTGCAATCCGTGGGGCGTGACCGTGCAGTCGGTGGAGATGCGCGACGTGATCATTCCCGATGCGCTGCAGGATGCGATGTCGCGCGAAGCGCAGGCCGCCCGCGAAAAAGCTGCCCGCATCATCCTCGGCGAAGCAGAAGTGGAGATCGCCAAACTCTTCCAGGTCGCATCGCTCTCGTATCACGACAACCCGACCGCGCTGCATCTCCGCGCCATGAACATGCTCTACGAAGGACTGAAAGAGAAGGGCGCGATGATGATCGTGCCGTCGACAGCCGTCGAATCGATGGGAATGGGCGGCCTGATGGGCATGGCCGCGATGGCGCAGAGGCAATTGACGGGAACACCGACGCCATCGGAACCGGCAGCGTGAGAAGACACCGGCGGGCGAGCATCCCTGGAACGCCGCGTTCCAAAGCGCTCGCACCGCTGGCTATCCTCTTAGCGTCCCCGGCGGCGTTGGCCAATCGCTGCTCAGGCGCCGTTGAAACCGACAATGCGCGAAGCGCAATCAACCGACAACCGACAACGCGGCGCGCCCAGCGCGCCGCGAGTCGTCAGCGCCGCAACCATGCACTACTTCGTGCTACGAACAAACTCCGCATCGATCCCATGGATCCGCATATCGACGAGTTTCTCGGGCGGGATGTTTGCGTAGCCGGCGTTTTTCAGGTCGCGGATGAAACGTGTGGAGACGCCGTGGATGCGCATGGCGACGAGTTGATCGGCGCTCAGGTTTGTATAGCCCAGCGAGCGCAGGTCGCGGACGTAATCCACGGTGGCGCCGTGAATGCGGAGCGCGACGAGGTTGTCAGGCTCGAGATTGCGGACGCCGAGGTCTTTCATGCCGCGGACGAATTCGGACGAGACGCCGTGAATGCGGAACGTCACCAGCTCATCGGCGCCCGGTTTGTAGCCGAGCGCGCGAAGCTCGCGGACGTCGCTGGCGTTGACGCCGTGGATACGGAAGGCCACGAGTTGCTCGCCGTCGGGTTGGTAGCCGAGAGCGCGGATGTCGCGGATGAACTGTGCGGAGACGCCGTGAATGCGGAAGGCGACGAGCTGATCGCTGGCGGGTTTGTAGCCGAGGGCGTTGAGGTCGCGCACGAATTGCGGCGAGGCGCCGTGGATGCGGAAGGCGATGTAGCGGTCGAGATCCTCGCGATAGCCGAGGGACTGCATCTCGCGAATGAAGGATGCCGAGACGTCGTGCAGCGCCAGCGAGAAGAGCCTCTCCTCGTCGAGATCGCTCGCGGCGACGCCGAGTCCGCGCAAGGTCGCGGAGTAGGAAGCGTTTGGCGCGAAGGCGAAGCGGCCGACGCCTTCGCCGTTCAGGAAGGTGCCGGTGAAGTGGATCGTGCCGGCGTCACGCACGAGCCGGAAATCGGCGGGCGTCTCGGCGGCGGCGCTCATCTGCCCGGCGTTCAGGCCGGTGAACGCGCTGGCGTCCATCGTGTGACCCCAATGGTTGTTTCCTGAGGAGAGATCGAGCTGCACTCGTCCGTCGTCGCGGCTTCCGTCGTTATTGGTGAGGTGCCAGGCGCCGTGCTGGGACGCGCGGGCGGTGAATGCGGCGAGAAAAAAGAAAAGAGCAAGAGCTAGTGTGCGGCGCATAGGAGTTCTCCTTCGCTAGAAGAGACGCCCGATCGGGCCATCCCGTTAGAGGTTGATGAAGAAACGCGGTTTCGGGGTCTCGCGGTCTCGGGGCGCACTGCCGCGCGACCGCGCGACCACGTCAACCCCGAGACCTCGCTACCGCAAAGTCACTTCACTTTGTATTTCGCCAGATCGCGGATGAACTCGGCGTTGACGCCCATCGCGGCCATCCGGACGAGGTCTTTCACCGAGAGGTTCGTGTAGCCGGCATCGGCCAGCGACTTGATGAAATCGGGATTGACGCCCTGCGCTTTGAGCTCGACGAGATCCCTCGCCGACAGGTTCTTGTAGCCTGCGTCGGAGAGCTGCTTCACGTACGCGGACGAGACGCCCATGGCGCGCAGCTCGACGAGCTGGCGCGTGTTGAGATCGCCGTAACCGGCCGCTCTCATCTGGGTGATGTAGTCGCCGGTGACGCCCATCGCCCGCAGCTCGACGACGCCGCGTGCGCCGTCGATCTTGATGCTCGATTTGCGAAGCTCGCTGATGTAGTCCGGCGTGACGCCGACGGCTTTCATCTGCGTGATCTCGTCGAGAGTGAGCTCGCCGAGGCCGGCGTTGCGCATCGTGTCGATGTAGGCGGGAGTGACGCCGGCGGCGCGGAGCTCGATCAGATCATCGATAGTGAGCTTGCCACCTTCGCCGATGTGATGACGCACGCGGGGCTCACGCGGCGGACGCGGTGCACGAGCCGCCCGCGGCGTGCCCGGAGCGCTCGGCGCCTCGGGAGGCTCCGGAGTCTCGGAATCATCTGCCCAGGCGAATCCGGGCAGTGCGCTCATGGCGATGCGTGGTGCGACTGCGGTGACCGCGCGCACCGTCGGAGCGATTGCGATTCGCGGCGTGGTTGCAGCGTAGGCACGCGCCATCGGGGCGAATGCAATGGCGGGGCGGCCTTCCCAGTGAAAAGCGCGCGGCGTGGCAGGCGCGATCGCAGCGACTCCACCCTCAACGCCGCCTTCGATTCCGCCTTCAACGCCACCTTCAATCGCGGCGTGGGGAGCGAGCGCTGGAATCATCGGATCGGTCTGATCGTCGCTGACGTCTTCGCCGTCGTCATCCGACTCGACCGTCTCCGCTTTCACTTCGACACTGCTCTGCGACGCCTGCGGCTTTGGTGTCGGTTTCGGATCGGCTTTCTGCTGCTGACCGCGCAGCGGGAGCGACGGCGCGACGATGAGCGCGATGAGAACGGTGAGTAGCGCGGCGCCGGCGACGAAACGCGACGGTGCGTTGGGCGATTCGGCGCGCGCGCCGGCCAGGCGGCGAATGCGGCCGATGAGCGATCCGCCATTGGCTGCGATGAACGCCTGCGCGTCGGCGACGCGAAGCTCTTCGAGGCGGGTCAATGCACGGGCGTAGACAAGGGCGTTGCCGGAAACGGAAACCGCAACGTCATCGCAGCAATGCTCGCGCTCCACGCGGATGCGGTTCGAGATCCACCACACTGCCGGATGGTAGAAGAGCAGCGTCTCGACGACCGCCTGCATCAGGTTGACGAAGAAATCGTTGCGGCGGACGTGGGCCAGCTCGTGCGCGAGGATCATCTCCATCTGTTCGGTGGAGAGACCGGTGAGTGTGGCCGCGGGGAGGAGGACGACAGGACGAAGCCAGCCGATCACGGTGGGTACTTCGACGGCCGCGGATTCGAGAAGCTGCACGGCGCGACGGAGCTTGAGCGCGTGTGCCAGGCGATGCGCGGCGCGCTGCCATTCCGGCGCTGCGTCGATCGCGTTGCGTTTGGCGATGGCGTGCGCGCGAAGCCAGCCGAAGAGGAGCCGGATCGAGAGCACGAGGACTCCGATCAGCCACGCGAGGACGACTTTCGGGAGCTGCGCTTTTGCGAAGGATGCGAGATTGAATCGGGTATCGGCTGCCGGCTGTCGGGTGTCGGCGAAAGCGTTGGACTCACGCGTCGGTGCCTTGAGGCTGGCCAGCAACGCGGCGTCATTCGTTTCGCTGCCGCTTCCGGCGACGGTCGCGCGGCCGGCGTCGTACGAGCGATACGCGGTCGCGGTGCCGAGGATTACGAGCAGCATCAGCGCGCCGCACGAAGCGAGATACCGCACGTTCGCGCTCTGTTTCGAGAGCAGCGCCAGCGTTGCGGCAAGGATGGCCGCGACGAGCAGACCCTGCCAGAGAAGGTGAACCAGCGCCCAGCCGATTGCCTGCGCCAGAGGAGTTCCGAAGAGATTGCCCAGTCCGTTCATTTCGCTTCTCCTTCCAGGGTGTCGAGCAGTTCGCGAATGGCAGTGAGCTCGGACGCGCTTGCCTTGCGCCCGGAGAGTGCCTGCATCACGAGTTTGGTGGCAGATCCGCCGAAGGCGCGCTCGGCGAGATCGGCCAGTAGCTGGCGCTGCGTCTTTTGTTCGCCGTAGCGCGACTCGTAGACATGCGCGCGCTCGGTCTCGTCGCGAACGACCAGACCCTTCTCCGTCATGATCTGCAGAATCTTGAGGACAGTGGTGTAGCCGGTGGCGCCATCCTTGTTGAGTGCGTCGTGGACGTCGCGGACGGTGCTCGGTCCGCGCTCCCAGAGCACGCCCAGGATGGCTAACTCGGAGTCGGTTGGTCGTGGTGGTTGCCGGTCGGTCATGGTCGTTTCCTCTTGTACGCGAGCAATCATACGAAGTTTTTCGTGGATGTCAACGAAGAGTTTCGTAGTGAGGTGGATTTCTCGCGCTTGATGGCGTCCGCTAGACTGGTTTGCTATGACGACGAACTTCGAGATTATCTGTCCCTGCTGCGACGCCACGATCATCATCGACCGGAACTCCGGCGACGTGCTCCTACACAAAGCGAAGGAGAAGCGGGCGGGCGGTTCGCTCGAGTCGATGGTGGCGGGGCTGGAATCGCAGAAGAGCGAGATGGAGAAGAAGTTCGACCGCGAGATGGCCAGCCAGAAGGACCGCGCCCGTTTACTCGACGAGCGGTTCAAGGAAGCGCTGCAGCGCGCGGAGAAGTCGGACAAGCCGCCGGTGAATCCGATGGATGACTAAGACGTTTCAGCGTTTTCTATTGCCGGACGAGGCTTTGACAGTCCCGCCAGCAGCGCCAGGAACACCGCCCGCAACTCCTCATCATTGAAAGGATCGGGTTGATTCGCGCGCCGCGCGATCAGTCGCTCCCGCAGCAGCGCCTCGGCCGCTCCGATCAAGGCGATGGCGAGCGCCTCGTCGTTGTAGCCGTCGGTCAGCGTCCCGTCGCGGTGGCCGCGCCGCACCACCATCCGCAGCAACTCCCGAAACTCCGTGAATCCCTGCGATAGCGCCACCTCGGAACCGGCGCGGACGCGGCGGCCTTCGAACACGAAGAGAAAGGCCGTCTCCGGATCGGCCGAGAAAACTTCGATCATCGTGTCGAGGATGGTGCCGAGGGCTTCGTGTGCGTCGGAGGAGGCAGCGATCCGGCTCTGCATCCGCTGGTTCAGTACCAGCCAGCCCTGATTGAAGATCGCTTCGAGCAGGCCCGCTTTCCCGCCGTAGTAGCGCATGAGCTGCGACTCCGACGAGCCGGCGGCGCGGGCGATGGCCGCGGTGGCCGTTTGCTCATAACCATTCTGCGCAAAGAGCATCTTGCCGGCCTCGAGCAGACGGGAGCGCGACGTGTGTGTGGTGTCGGTGTCGAGAGGCATCGGTGCAAGCATCGTAGTGCCACTACCAGCGTTGGTCAACATGTCTTCCTTGCTTTGCAAATGGCTGGCCGTCAATCGCCCGAATGGTAGTGGTACTACTATTGCAGTTCGGATGGCCATCGTCGTGAGATGCACGACAAAAGAGAAGGAGAAAAGCTTCGATGTTCAGCAAAATCAATCGGTTCGCCCTCGTCGCCCTCGTTCTGGCCCTCACTGTTGTTTCAGCCAACGCGGCCGTCATCGACCCGCTGCTTCAGACCAAACTGGGGTCGGTCTCCGGCCAGCTTCTTCCCGCTGTCGTCACCTACAACTCTCAGCCGACCGCCGCAGACCTGACATCTCTGCGCCTCCTCGGCGTCCGTTACGGAGTGGCCCTTCGTCAACTGCCGATGGTGGGAGTCTGGGCAACCTCAGACCAGATCCGCCAGATCGCCGCCGGATCACGCGTCCGTTCCGTCTACTTCAACAAGCAACTCCGTTACTTCAACCATGAGGGAGCAGCCCTGATCGGCGCCTCGGAACAGCGCACCATGCCCGGGTTCGGCTACTCCGGCCGAGGAATCGGCGTCGCGATCGTTGATAGCGGCATCGACGCCACCCATCCCGACCTTCCTTTCGGCACTCACGTGAAGCAGAACGTCAAAGTCGTCATCGGCGGCGCCGGCCTCGGCTCGCCATTCGACGGCGTTGTCCCGCCGACTTACCTCGAAAACCTTCCTGACTCCGACTCCACCTCCGGCCACGGCACGCACGCTTCCGGCTCCATCGCCGGCCTCGGCACGCAGAGCGGCGGCAAGTACGCGGGCGTGGCTCCGGGCGCCGACCTCATTGGCGTCAGCACCGGTGAAGCGATCGCGATCCTTTGGGCGCTGGAAGGATTCGACTACGTGCTCACTCACCAGTACCTCTACAACATCCGCGTCGTCAGCAACAGCTGGGGAACCACGGGACCGTTCGATCCCGAAGATCCCGTCAGCATCGCGTCGAAAGTTCTGCACGACCGCGGCATCACAGTCGTCTTCGCGGCGGGCAACGAAGGCTCCGGCAACAACACGATGAATCCGTACGCCGACGCGCCGTGGGTCATTGGCGTCGCCGCGGCCGACAAGCAGGGACGTCTAGCCGGCTTCTCCTCGCGCGGCATTCCGGGCGATCCGATCTATCACCCCACCATCACCGCGCCCGGCGTCGCGATCGTATCGACGAAAGCCAACGCCACGCCGCTGGGACAAGCGGGGCAGTGCACCGGTCTCACCACCGCCGAGACGCCGTGGTACGCCTGCATGGACGGCACGTCGATGGCCACGCCGCACGTCGCCGGCGCCTGCGCGCTTCTGCTCGAAGCGAATCCGACTCTCACTCCCGACGCGATCAAATCGACGATCGTCGCAACCGCGACGCCGATGGCAGGCTACGGCCAACATCAGGTCGGCGCCGGCTTCTTGAATGTCCTGGCCGGCATCGATGCGGTGAAAAATCCGTCGAAGGTTTACGGCGCCGTGCTCAATCAGAACTACAACGCCAGCTTCACCGGAACGAGCAGCAGCGAGTCATGGACACAGCCGTACGACCCATCCGCTCCGGCTGTCCACCACTACAACATCGGACAAAACGGCGTCGAGAGCGACGTCTTCCTGACCTGGGACAATCCCGCCAATACGTTCAACCTCGCCGTTACCGATCCGAGCGGAACGCAGACATCAACCGGCTCGAACGCTCTGGCGGCTGTCTACGGATTGCAGGCCTCCCTCGGCTTCGCCGCTCCTGCCGCAGGCGATTGGTTCACGACAATCTACGGATTGAAAGGCCAGTCGACGGGAACGCCGGGCGTCGGAATCCCCGACACGCTTTACCTCAACGTCACGAACTACTACGGCACGTTCTCCGGAATCGACGACACGAATTCATCGCCGTATGCGTCCTTCATCCGCAAAGCGATCACGCTTCGGCTGATGGACAGCGTCAACTCGACGGCGTTCGCGCCCGACGCCAACGTCACTCGCGGCGAAGTGGCTCAGGTGCTCGCCTCCGACTGTTGGATTCGCCAGAGCCAGCTCAACCCGCTCACATTCACCGATGTGCCCAAGTCGCTGGAGCCGTACGTTCAGGCAGTCACCAGCGCGGGTGGTCCGATGCGCGACACCTTCATGCTCGGTGGCAGCGTCATGACCGACTCCTCGAACGTTGTCGGCGGCAGCGGGTTTTCGGCCGACGGTTCGGCGTTCCTGCCGGCCGGATCCGTCTCCCGTGCCGATCTCGCCAAATGGCTCGTTCGTTCCCTCGGCAAGGATGCCGACGCGCAAGCCGCGATGAGCACCGCGACGACCTTCAGCGATGACGCGGACATCCCCGCCGGCTCGCGTGGCTACATCGTGGTGGCGAACAGCCTCGGCCTGATGACCGGCTACGTCAATTCTTCGCAGATTGAAGGCTCGCCGGTTACTTACAGCTGGCAACCGGCGCGGCTCATCACCCGCGGCGCACTCGCCCAGACGATGGACAAGTGGTGGGACATCTTCATGACGCCGTAGCTCAATCATCGAATCGCAATCAGAAAAGGCTGAAAGGGGCGCGAGCTCCTTTCAGCCTTCTTGTATGCTCGCCAAATGAAGTTCGATCCCGATGCGCCCGCCTCCGAGGGCGCCGGCATTTACGGCTTGCCATTCACTCCCGACGAAGCGCGCGTCGTCGTCGTGCCGGTTCCGTACGAAGCGACCACGTCGTACGGCGGCGGCACGTCGAACGGGCCGAAGGCAGTTTTCGAAGCGTCGAAGCAGGTCGACCTTTTCGATCGCGACACGGGCCGTCCCTACGAAGCGGGCATCGCCATGCTCGACCTCCCGAAAAAGATCGAGCGCTGCAACCGGAAAGCGAAAGAGATCGCGGCCGCGGTCATCGAAAAAGGCGGCGTTGTCGATTCCGCCACGCGCAAAGCGGCGTCCGAGGTGAATGCGATCTCGGAGTTGGTGAATGCGTGGGTTTACGAGCAGACGCGCGCGCTCCTCGACGCCGGCAAGATGGCCGTCACCCTCGGCGGCGATCACTCAGTTCCGTTCGGCGCGATGCAGGCCTACGCCGAAAAATATCCCGGCCTCGGCATCCTCCATCTCGATGCTCATGCTGATCTGCGCGATTCGTACGAAGGCTTCACATGGTCGCACGCCTCGATCTTTCACAACGTCATGACGAAGATCGATGGTGTCGCGAAACTTGTGCAGTTCGGAGTACGCGATCTGAGCAACGCCGAGTCGGCCATGATCGAGAATTCGGGCGGGCGCATCGTGACGTTCTTCGATTCCGACCTCGCCGCGCGCAAGGAAGAAGGTGCGACGTGGGCCGAGATCGCCGACGAGATCGTCGGCGCGTTGCCGCACGACGTCTATCTCTCCTGGGACATCGACGGCCTCGATCCAACGCTCTGCCCTTCGACCGGAACGCCGGTGCCGGGCGGACTCTCCTGGAACGAAGCGATCGGAATCCTGCGTGCGATCGTCCGCGCGAAGAAGCGCATCGTCGGGCTCGACCTCTGCGAAGTGTCACCCGGCGCGAGCGAGTGGGACGCCAATGTCGGTGCTCGCCTGCTCTACAAGATGATCGGGTTCGCCTTGCTGACGCAGTGACGCGGCAGGTTCACCACACGGCGGAATGGAATCGCTCGTCACTCTGGAAAGCACCGCCTCGAGCATCGGCGTCATCAGCCGGAGCTGGCGCGAGCGGATGATGAAGTTCCAGAGCGGCTCGAACTTTTTCCATCCCGAGGCATAGAAGAAGTGTTTGGCCTGATGCTTGAGCGATCCGTGAGACAGCGACGCCTTTGCGATCGATGACCAACGATAGAACTCGTCATACGCCAAGTCATAACCTTCTTTCAGCGCCGCCGGTGTCAAACGTTCCGGCCTGTAGACGACGTTGCGCGTGTCGTACAAGTCCCAGTTCCGCGTGGTAATGCGCCCTTCCTTTTCCATCTGCGCGTAGAGCCGCGTGCCGGGATACGGAGTTTGGACGTGGAACGTGGCGGTGGTGATGCCGTGGTCGATGGCCCAATCGACGGTGCGCCGGAACACATCGTGACCATCGTCGTCCATGCCGAAGACGAAACTGCCGTTGATCATGATGCCGAGGGCGTGGAGCCGGTCGGTGACCGCCTTGTAGTCGCGGCCGAGGTTCTGCCGTTTGTTGCTGCGCAGAAGGTTGCCCGGAGTGAGCGTTTCGAAGCCGACGAAGATGCTGCGCAAGCCCGCTTCCGCCGCGCGCTCGATCAGGTCACCACGCAGGATGGAGTCGACGGTCGCCGCTCCCTGAAAGAGGCGATTCATTCCGCGCATGCCTTCGAAGAGCGCGGCGGCAAAGCGCCTGTCGCCGAGAAGGTGATCGTCGAGAAAGTAGAGGTGCCTGCCGGGAAGACGCGAGATCTCGGAGAGCGCGTCATCGACCCGCTGCGTGTAAAACGATTTCCCACCCTCGAAGAACGCGTCCTTGTAGCAGAAGTCGCAGTGCTGCGGACAGCCGCGCGTCACGACGATCGAATTCGGGACGAGGTAGTTTCTGCGCCGGATGAGATCGCGGCGGATCGGCGGGATCCGATCGAGCGTCCGGCCAAACGTGGAGGCGTACACCTTCTTCGCGCGACCGAGCCGGAAGTCCTCGAGGAACTGGGGAACGGTCTGCTCACCGGGCCCGAGAAAGATCGCATCGGCGTGCGCCGACGCTTCCTCCGGCAACGACGTCACATGCAGCCCGCCGAGGGCTACGAAGGATCCTCGGGACCGATAGTGATCGGCGATGCGATAGGCGCGGTACGCATTGGTGATGTAGACCTGAATCAAAACCAGATCCGGCGCGTCGTCGAGCCTCAGAGTCTCGACATGCTCATCGACGATGATCGCCTCGTCGTCATCGCGCAAATAGGCAGCGATGGTCGCCAGCCCCAGCGGCGGGAAGAGCGAGTATTTGACCGGGCGCCAGTAGGGGCTCGTTGCTTCGGTCAGCGACGGGAGAATGAGTTTGACGCGCAGAGGGCGGGAGACTGACGGGCGGTCGCTCATGGTGCAAACTACTTTACATCATGAAGAACTAAACGCAAATCAAATCGATCTAGTCATCCACCGCCCCGTCGGGCAACGCCACGCGCCGTCCCTGAATCGCCGCGAGGATCCGCGGCACGTGCACGTGGCACGTCTCGACGATCACGGTCACCTTCCGCGGCGGAGTGCCGGCAACCGCGGTGCCGGCGACGAAGACGCCGGGGATGTTGGTCTCCATCGTCTCGGGATCGTAAACCGGCTGACGATCGTCGCCGCGCAGCTCGACGCCAAGTTGATCGAACAACGTCGGATCCTGACGGTAGCCGGTCAGCAAGAGAACGAAATCAGCGTCGATCTCGATTGGCGGCGCGCCCGGAATCGCGGCGCCGCGCTCATCGGCCGGCGCCAGAACAGCCGTACCGTTGCCGATCTCGATGGGAGTCGTGCGCGGCAAGTAACGAATGAGCCCATCGCGAATCTGCGCGCGTACCTCGGGCAGCAGCCAGAACTTCACAACCTTCGGATCGAAATCGTCGCGGCGATAACTGAGCGTCACATCCGCGCCGGCGCGCTGGCAGCGGACGGCCGCTTCGACCGAGGAGTTGCGTCCGCCGACGATGAGCAGCTTCTTGCCAAAGTACGTGTGCGGATCGTGGAAGTAGTGGCTGACGTGCGTCATCTCTTCGCCGGGGATGTCTAGCAACCGCGGCGCGTGAAAGGCGCCGATAGCGAGGACGACATGCTCGACTTCGTACCGATGCTCGCCGTCCACCGCCCGCGTCACCAGCTCGAAGCCACCGTCAGCAAGCCTGCTCGCACGCGTGACGCGCTCGTACGACCGCACGCGCAAGCCGAACTGCATGACGAGCGCCCGGAGATAGGCGAGGTACTCCTCCCGCGTGATCTTCTGTTGCGTCGACGTCTGAATCGGTACTCCGGCAAGTCCGAGGCGTTCGGAGCTGGAGTGAAACAACATCTGGATCGGATACCAGGCGATCGTCGATCCGATCTGACCTGCATCGATCTGAACGTAGTCGATGCCGAACTGTTTGAACGCAACCGCCAGCTCCAGCCCAATCGGCCCCGCCCCGATGATGGCGACTTGATGTTTCTCAATCATCAGCGCGAGTCTATTCCGCATTTTCACAGCCATGAACCACAGAGACGCAGAGATCACTGAGTTGCAGTGATGATCTCAGTGCTCTCTGTGTCTCTGTGGTGATCGGGTCCCCGAATGCTCTAGACCGCGTAGAAAAAAAGGAATGTGCCTAACTCGTCGCCAGCCCCAGCTCCCGCAACACGCTCACCTTCGCCTCGATCATCACGTGATGCTCGAGCCCGAGGAGGTCGGCAAGTTTGCGGACGAGATAGTTCTCATAGTCCGTCAACCGGCCATCGGCATAGGCAATCCGCCACATCGTCTTCACGATCTCGATGCGGTCGTTCAGCGGCGCGCTGGTGCGGATGAAGTTCGTCAGCGCATAGTGATCGATCGACTTCGAGCGGATCTCGCCGGCCGCCTTCACCAGCTCCTGCGCCATCGTGTCGTCGAGCGTGAAGGCGCGTTTGAGATAGGTGAGGAGGTCTTCATCCTCTTCGCCGCTCAGCGATCCGTCGGCGTAACCGATGTCCAGCAGCACGGCAGCCGTGGCCAGCCGCAACGGATCCTGCTGCTGCGGCGGACGATCGTCAGTACAGACGCCACCTTTGAAGCGTTGCATCAGTTTTGCGAGGCTCATGGTTGAATGAAGTGGGAAGTGTGAAAGAACTCTTCGAGACCGGAGCATATCGTGCCACGAATCGACAGCAGCCAACTCGACGGCCAGGCTCGCACCTGGCTATTCGGCATCTCACCCGCGCTCAACGACGCGCAAAGCGCAACGCTTCTCGATCGAGTCGATCAATTTCTCGATGAGTGGGCGGCGCACGGCGTTCCCGTGACCTCCGCGCGCGAGTTGCTTTTCAACAGTTTTCTCGCCCTCTCCATCGACGAGCGCAGCGAAACCTCGGGATGCTCCATCGATCGGATGTTCGGCCTCCTCCGCCAGTTCGAGCAGGAGCTCGGCGTCTCGATCCTCGACGCCAACCGCGTCTTCGTCCGCCACGCCGACGGCCGCATCGAAGCGCTCAGCCGCGCCGAGTTCCGCGATCGCGGGGACCTCCACACGATCGTCTTCGACACCACCGCCGACCGCCTCTCCGAGGTTCGCACCGGCCACTGGATTCGCAAAGCCGAAGAGGCGTGGCCGGGGAAACTGCTGACCGCGTAGAGCCCACAACTGTCATCCTGAATCGCCGAAGGACACGAAGTGCCGGAGGACGATGAAGGACCCCTGCGCTTTCTGCCTGGTTTGTTTGTCGCCGGCCGACTGACACAAGCGCGGGGGGTCCTTCGACCGTCCTTCGGCGGCTCAGGATGACAGGACGGTGGCTCCGAGTACGACCGCAGCCTTCGCCGGGATCCGCCACACTCCATCGCTTTCAACGGGCGCCATCCCCTTACCCCCGTACTCTCCCGATTCGCTCGACCAGAGCAACTGCCACTGCTGCGTCGCAGGCGGCGCGAGCAGAGGCTCAGGCACGATATCGAGCTGCAACGAATCGCCGAGGTTGACGATGAGAAGCCGGTCGTCGAAGCGGAGCACGAACGCTTCCGAGCCGATCACCGCGCCGCGCACCGTGCCAGTCATCCCGCCGCGCAGCCGCAACAGATCGCGGTGCAGGGCCACGATCTCGACATTCGTCTCGCGCTCCCGATGATCGAGCTTGCATCGCGCAAACGTCTCCTCGGATTCCGGCGCCGCGAAGTCGCCGTGCATCTGCAGCAGCGAAGGGAACTGCTCCAGAAACTCGCGGCGTCCTTTGCGCACTGCCTTCGCCAGCTCGGGTTTGTGATCGGCAAAGTAGAGGAACGGAGCCGATGCGCCGAACTCCTGTCCCTGAAAAAGCATCGGCGTGTGTGGGCCGAGGAGGAGGAGCGCGGTCAGGGCGCGAAAGCGGCCGGGGCTCGTCAACTGTTGCAGCCGTTCGCCGCGCGCCGAGTTCGCCACCTGATCGTGGTTCTGCGTGAAGCAGACGAGCTGTTCGGGCGGCAAGTGCAGCGAGGGCGTGCCGCGCCGCGCCTTCTGCCACGAGTATCGCTGGCCCTGGTAAAGAAAACCGAACTGCGCCATCGAGACAAACTCCTGCGGCGTGCCGAAGTAGTCGGTGTAGTAGGCCTCGCGCCGCCCGGTCGCCGCGACCATCGCCGAGTGGTGCCAGTCGTCATTCCACAACGCGTCGAGACCGTAGTCATCGATGAGCGCGACGTCTTGCGGCTCATTCTCCGCGACGAGGAAAATCGATCGATCGCCAGCCGCGGCGCGTGCGCGTTTCGCGATTAATGCGAGGACGTGTTCCTCGGACGCGTCGTTGATCGATTGCGTGGCATCGAGACGGAGCCCATCGAGATGAAACTCGTCGATCCACAGTGCCGCGTTCTCCGAGACGAGCTCGCGGACTCCATCGGAACCCGGCCCATCGAAGTTGATTGAATCGCCCCAGTCGTTCACGTACTTGTTCGTGAAGTAGTCCTTCGTGAACTGCCGCAAGTAGCAGCCGTCGGGACCGAAGTGGTTGTAGACGACGTCGAGGATGACGCCGAGCCCGAGGGCGTGGGCGGCATCGACGAATGCCCGGAAGTCATCGGGCCGGCCGTAACGATGCGAAGGTGCCCAAAGATCAACGCCGTCGTATCCCCAGCCGAAACGCCCGGGAAACTCGTGGACCGGCATCACTTCGAGGAGGTTGACGCCGATGTCGCGCAACGGGCCAAGCTGTTCGATCGCGGCGCGCCACGTCCCCTCGGCGGTGAACGTCCCGATGTGCATCTCGTAGATGACGAGGCTACGCGGATTGACTCCGCGCCATTCGCCATCGCTCCATCGATAGCCCGCCGCATCGATGACCTCGGAATCGCCATGCGGCCCCTCCGGCTGGAAGCGAGAGGCAGGATCGGGATAGAGCGTCTCGTCGTCATCAAGGCGGAATCGATAGCGCGTTCCGGCGCCCGTGTTCTCGATGAACCCACGAAAGTGTCCGTCGCTTTCGCGCTGCAGATTGAATTCCCGGCCTTCGGAAACCACGCTGACCGTCTTGCGATCCGGCGCCCAGACACGAAAGTCGATGCCGCCGTCGATCAGCTCCGCTCCACCAGCCCTTTTGCGTTCTTGTTTCGCCACTACGCTGAGGTCGCCTGCAAGCAGCGTGCGATGGAGGACATGCCCCGCGTCTCCGCGCCTCCGCGTGAACCGGTTCTCCAGTCGATATCATCGCGATTCCATGAACCTCCTGAACCTCTTCGACCTCTCGCTCATCGCGCGACGGGATGCGATCGCGCTGGAGTGGGAAGGGGAGGAGTTCACGTTCGGCGAGATGGAGCAGCGCAGCAACCGCCTCGCGCATACGCTCCGCGCCCGCGGCCTCGCGAAGGGCGACCGCCTCGGCGTCTATCTCGCCAACCGCATCGAGCTGATCGACATCTATCTCGCCTGCGTCAAGCTCGGCGTGATCTTCGTCCCCATCAACATCCTCTACCGCGACCGCGAGATTGCGCACATCACCGGCGACGCCGAGCCGCGATTCGTGATCAGCGAGAACGAGTTGCCGGCGCTGATCGACGAAGCAGAAAACGCAAGCAGCGAGAGGCCCAATGTAGATCTCGACGGCGACACTCCCGCCGCGATCATCTACACCTCGGGTACCACCGGCGCGTCGAAAGGCGCGGTCCTGACCCACAACAACTTCGCCGCCAACGCCGTCAACTTGTTGACCATGTGGCAGATCAGCGATCGCGACCGCTTCCTGCTCGCGCTCCCGCTCTTCCACATCCACGCCCTCGGCAACGGACTGCACTGCTGGCTCGCCAGCGGCTGCCGGATGCGCTTGCTCGAACGTTTCGATCACCGCAGCGCGCTCGATCAATTCAACGAGTTCTATCCATCGCTCTTCTTCGGCGTCCCGACCGTGTACGTGCGTCTGCTCGACACGCCTGCCGACGCCGCGCGCGAAATCGGCGAGCGCATGCGGCTCTTCGTCTCCGGCTCCGCGCCGCTGCCCGCGAACGTGTTCGAGCAATTCCGTGAGCTCTTCGGCCACGCGATTCTCGAGCGCTACGGCATGACCGAGACATTTATGACGATGAGCAATCCGTACATCGGCGAGCGCCGCGCCGGAACCGTCGGCTTCCCGCTGCCCGGAATCTCCGTGCGCATCGACGAGGGCGAGCTGCTCGTGCGCGGCCCAAACGTTTTCGCCGGTTACTGGCGCCGCCCCGACGCGACCGCCGCGACGTTCACCGAGGGCTGGTTCCGCACCGGCGATCTCGCCTCGCGCTCCGACGACGGCTACTACACCCTCCTCGGCCGCAAATCCGATCTCATCATCTCCGGCGGCTTCAACATCTATCCCCGCGAGATCGAAGAGCTCCTGCTCGAGCAGCCCGGCGTAGCGGAAGCCGCCGTCATCGGAGTCCCGGACGAGCTGCGCGGCGAAGTGCCCGTCGCGTTCATCGTCCCGCTCGATCCGTCCGAGGATGCCTTCGATTCTGAGGCGCTCGAACGCTGCTGCCGCGAACAACTCGCATCGTTCAAGGTCCCTCGAAGATTCGTACGCGTCGATTCCATCCCACGAACCGCCCTCGGCAAAGTACAAAAACATCTCCTGAGGAGTGCGGGCGTCTCGCCCGCGGCCACCGGGGCGTCCTCGCCCCGGTGGTATGGTTCGCGTTGAACGCCAAAAAACGCCGCCGCACCCAAAACGTCCGGGCGAGACGCCCCGCCGTCCGCGGGCGAGACCCCCGCACACCACGGCTACGATCACCCCGTCCGTAAAAGGCAATCCACCCTCTTTGCGCTATCCTTTTCTTCCACTTACCGATCGGAGAGTCCAGACCATGACCGTCCAGGCAGCGCCGAATTCGCTCGAGCGGGAGCTCGAGTACCGCAAGAAACTGACGGGAATCACGAACCAGATCAATGCGGCGGAGTCGATTCCGCACATTCTCATGACGCTCAAGGACAAGATCCTCGAGCTCCTGGACGCCGAGCGCCTCACCATCTATGCGATGGACACCAAGAATCAGGAGCTCTACTCGCTGACCAAAGTTGGCGACGTTCCGAAAGAGATCCGCGTCCCGAAATCCTTCTCCTCCATCGCCGGCTTCACGGCGCTGGCGCGCAAAACGATCAACATCAAAGACGCCTACGATGCCGCGGAGCTGGCCCGCTTTCACGCCAATCTCCGCTTCGATCAGCGCTGGGACAAGCAGACCGGCTTCCGCACGAAGGCCGTCCTTGCCGTTCCCATCCTCTTCGAAAAATATCTCCTCGGCGTCGTGCAGCTCATCAACAAACGCCACGGCGTCGCCTTCACCGCGATGGACGAAGATGGCGCCGAAGAAATCGGCCGCATTCTCGGAATCGCCTTCTACAACCAGCATCGCGCCGCGCGCCAGACCAAGCCCTCGCGGCTGGGAGCGCTCGTCGACAAAGGCATCATCTCGGAGAAGGACATCGAAGCCGCGGTCTCGAGCGCGCGCGTGAACAACTCCACGATCGAAAAAGTGCTCATCGAGGACCACAACGTTCCGAAAGACGAGCTGGGGAAATCGCTGGCCGCGTTCTACAGCACCAGCTTTTTCAGCTACGACGGCGTGGCGACGATCCCGCAGGAGTTTCGCGACCGCGTTCCCTCCGACATGTGGAAGAAGTACGGCTGCGCTCCCGTCGAGCGGCGGATGGGAGGGCTCGTCATCGCTGTCGACGACCCGCACGACCTGACGCGTCTCGACGGCATCCGGGCCATGAATCTCTCGCCGCGCTACGACTTCTGGGTCGGCATGAAGCACGAGATCCTGGCCTACATCGGCGCGTCGTACGGCGAGAGCGAAGAGTCGGCAACCGACAGCGGAGACCTGAACAAGATTCTCGATTCGCTCGGGGAAGGGGAGGGAAGCGCCGAGGATGAAGAGAAGGACAAGGATGAGATCGACGAGACCGACTCCGGCATCGTCAAGCTCGCCAACAAGATGATTCTCGAAGCGGCGCAGCGGGGCGCCTCGGACATTCACATCGAGCCGAATGGATCGAAGCTTCCCTGCCTGATCCGCATCCGTGTCGATGGCGACTGCGCCAAGTTCATGGAAATCCCCGGCCCTCATCGCAACGCACTCGTGCAGCGTCTGAAAATCATGGCCAAGCTCGATATCTCCGAGCGCCGCAAACCGCAGGACGGCAAGATCCGCTTCAAGTCGTCGAAAGGCGTGATCGAGCTCCGCGTCGCCACGATCCCGACGACGAACGGCAACGAGGACGTCGTCATGCGCATCCTCGCCGCGTCGAAACCGCTGCCGATCGAAAAGATGGGATTCAGCGACCGCAATCTCAAGAACTTCAAAGAGATCCTGGCCAAGCCGTACGGGATTTGTCTCGTCGTCGGGCCGACCGGCTCAGGAAAAACGACGACGCTCCATTCGGCGCTCGGATCGATTAATACCGAGGATACGAAGATCTGGACGGCGGAAGACCCGGTCGAAATCACGCAGAAGGGACTGCGTCAGGTGCAGGTGCAACCGAAGATCGACTTCACCTTCGCCGCAGCCATGCGGTCGTTTCTGCGCGCCGATCCCGACGTGATCATGGTCGGCGAAATGCGCGACCACGAGACGGCGGCCATCGGCATCGAAGCGTCGCTCACCGGCCACCTCGTGTTCTCCACGCTGCACACGAATTCGGCGCCGGAGACGATCTCGCGTCTGCTGGACATGAACATCGATCCGTTCAATTTCGCCGACGCCCTCCTCGGCGTGATGGCGCAGCGCCTCATCCGCACGCTCTGCGTAAAGTGCAAAGAGCCGCACCATCCCTCGGAGGAAGAGTTCGACGAGCTGATGGAGATCTACGGCCGCGACTTTTTCCCCGAGATGGGGATCAAGTACTCGCCCGACTTCGTGCTCTACGAGCCGAAAGGCTGCGCGACCTGCAACAACACCGGCTACAAAGGCCGCATGGGCGTCCACGAGCTGATGACCGGCACGGACGATGTAAAACGCGCCGTCCAGCGCCGCGCCCCGATCGATGAGCTCCGCACGATTGCCATGCAGCAGGGCATGCGCACGCTGCTGCAGGACGCGCTGGAAAAAGCGATGCGCGGAATCACGGATGTGAAGCAGGCAAGATCGATCGCGGTGAAGTAAAGAATCGGTCACGCGGAGACGCGGAGAGGCGGAGCAGGCGGTTTTTTCTCCGCGTCTCCGCGTCTCCGCGTGAACCGTTCCCCAGTGCATAACCGCGCTGCGTTAGAATCCACACCAGGTCCCGCGCGGGTGAGTGAGCGATGCGCGGAGCGGGACGAATCACCACGAACCTATGACCACTACCTACGACAGTTCTGCCATCGAAGTCCTCACAGGACTCGAGCCGGTGCGCAAGCGGCCCGGCATGTACACCACCACCGAGCGGCCCAACCATCTGGCGCAGGAAGTCATCGACAACTCTGCCGACGAGGCCATCGCGGGACACTGCAATGAGATCGTCGTCACGCTTCACGACGACAACTCGGTCACCGTCGCGGACAACGGCCGCGGCATGCCGGTCGATCGCCACGCGAAGGAAGGCGTCACCGGCGTCGAAGTCATCCTCACGCGGCTGCACGCCGGCGCGAAGTTTTCCGACAAGAGCTACCGGTTTTCCGGCGGACTGCACGGCGTCGGCGTCTCCGTCGTCAACGCGCTTTCGAAGAAGCTCGAAGTGCGGGTCCGGCGCGACGGCAACGAATACCTGATGGTCTTCGGCGACGGCAAGAAAAAGCAGGAGCTGAAGATTGTCGGGCAGGTCGGCAAGCGCAACACCGGCACCACTATCCGTTTCTGGCCCGACGAGAAATTCTTCGACACGCCGAAGATCAACGTGCCGCGCCTCAAGCACGTCATGCGCGCCAAGGCCGTTCTCGCGCCCGGGCTGCGGCTTCGCTTCATCAACGAGAACGATGCCGCCGACAACGAAGAATGGTTTTACGAGAACGGCCTTCCCGCGTATCTGATGTCGGAGCTGGCCGGCCTCACGACGATTCCGGAGATGCCGTACGTCGGCACGTTCAAGGGATCGAACGAGGAAGTCGATTGGGCCGTGGTCTGGCTTCCGGAAGACAGCGATCTCGTCACCGAGTCGTACGTGAATCTCATTCCGACGGCGCAGGGCGGTACCCACGTCAACGGATTTCGTACCGGGCTAACCGAGGCCATTCGCGAGTTCTGCGAGTTGCGAAATCTGCTGCCGCGCGGCGTGAAGCTCGCGCCCGAAGACGTCTGGTCGCGCTGCAGCTACATCCTTTCGCTGCGCATGACCGAGCCTCAGTTCACCGGCCAGACGAAGGACCGTTTGTCATCGCGTGAAGCGTCGGCGTTCGTCTCTGGCGTCGCGCAGGATGCGTTCTCGATCTGGCTGAACAACAACATCGCCGACGCCGAGCGCATCGCCCAAGTCGCCATCGCCTCGGCTATGACGCGCCTGCGCCAAGGGAAGAAAGTCGAGCGCAAGAAGCTGACGAGCGGGCCGGCGCTACCGGGAAAACTCGCCGATTGCACATCGACCGATCTCAGTCTCACCGAGCTTTTCCTCGTCGAAGGCGATTCTGCAGGCGGCTCCGCCAAGCAGGCCCGCGACCGCGAGTACCAGGCCATCATGCCGTTGCGCGGCAAGATCCTGAACACGTGGGAGGTCGATCCGAACGAGGTCCTTTCCTCGCAGGAAGTCCACGACATCGCCGTCGCCCTCGGCGTCGATCCCGGCACCGACGATGTGAAAGGTCTGCGCTACGGCAAGGTCTGCATCCTCGCCGACGCCGATTCCGACGGCGCCCACATCGCCACGCTCCTCACCGCGCTCTTCGTCCGTCACTTCCGCAAGCTCGTCACCGACGGCCGCATCCACGTGGCCATGCCGCCGCTGTATCGCATTGACGTCGGCAAGAACGTCTACTACGCGCTCGACGACCACGAGCGCGACGGGATCCTGCAGCGCATCGAAGCCGAGGGCATCCGCGGCAAGGTCAACATCCAGCGCTTCAAAGGCCTCGGCGAAATGAATCCGCTCCAACTCCGCGAAACAACGATGAACCGCGACACGCGCCGCCTCGTCCAACTCGTGCTCGTGGCCGAAGATGGCGCGGATGCGACGATCGACATGCTGCTGGCGAAGAACCGCGCCGGCGACCGGAAGATCTGGCTGACGGAAGAAGGGGATAAGGCGGAGATACTCGAGTGAAAGTCGAATTGAATGTTAGGTTCTGCTGTCATTCCGAGCGGGCGGGGCGGCGGGGGGCGAGGAATCCCCTGCTATTGGACGATGGTCGCGTTGCCGCAGGGGATTCCTCATCGCGCTCCACCGCTCCCGCCGCCCGCCGCCCCCGCGGTTCCGCCGATTCGGAATGACACTCGCGTGATCATGGATACTCCTTTCGCTGCAATCGCCTCAGTCGCCGAAATCCGCCAGCATTTTCCAGCGCTCGATCGCGAACACAACGGAGCTCTCGTTGCCTACTTCGATGCTCCCGGCGGAACGCAGGTGCCGCGCGTTGTGGCCGAGGCGATGACGGATTACCTCTTTCATCACAACGCCAACACCCACTGGCTCTATCCGACCAGCGAAGAAACTGACGCGATCATCGCGCGTTCACGGGAGGCGGCTGGCGATCTTCTGAACTGCTCGCCGTCCGAGGTCGTATTCGGCGCGAACATGACCACGCTCACGTTTCATCTCGCTCGAGCCCTCGGGCGGACATGGCAAGCGGGCGACGAGGTGATCGTCACGGAGCTCGATCATCACGGCAACGTCGCCCCGTGGCGCGCGCTGGAAATCGATCGCGGAATCGTCGTGAAAACGGCGCGGATGATTCTCGATACCGCGCAGCTCGACTATGAGCACATGGTGTCGCTCGTCTCGCCGCGAACGAAGCTGATCGCGGTTGGCGCGGCCTCGAACGCGGTCGGCACGATCAACGACCTCGCACGCGTGGGCGCGATCGCACGTGAGGCCGGAGCGCTCTTCTTCGTCGACGCCGTGCATCTCGTGCCGCACGCGTTGATCGATGTCCAGGCCATCGGCTGCGATTTCCTGGCGTGCTCGTCGTACAAGTTCTACGGCCCGCACGCCGGCATTCTCTTCGCCCGCCGCGAACTGCTCGACGTACTGCCGTTCCCGAAACTGATCCCTGCTCCCGACAACTCGCCGGACCGCGCCGAGACAGGGACGCAGAACCACGAAGCGATCGCAGGCATCGGTGCGACGAATCGATTTTCTTGCGTCCATCGGTGGTGATGCGGGGTCGCGCCGTGAGCGCCTCGCACGCGCGTACGCGGCGTTGCACGCGCGAGGCGAAAGGCAACTGCGGATGTTGTGGGACGGCTTGCATTCACTGCCAAAAGTGCGCGTTTACGGTCCGCCGCCAGGACAGCCGCGAACTCCAACGCTCTCGTTCACGATCGACGGAATCCATCCCGATGACATCGCGCGGCAGCTCGCATCGAAAGGCCTCTTCGCCAGCAACGGCGATTTCTACGCGGTCACCTGCATCGAGCGCCTCGGCTGCACGGACGGCGTGGTTCGCATCGGCTGTGCGGCGTACACGACGGATGAGGAAGTCGTGCATTTACTCGACGAAGTTGCGCGAATGGCGTAGAAAAAAGCCCGTCGTCCTCCGACGTGTAAAGCGGAAGGGGG